>DAOKYW010000005.1:49276-128799 GCA_035325985.1 Bacteroidales bacterium | reverse complement strand
TTTTTTTAGCCGGATATTTGCAAAAGCTGTAATGAGGCATGGATAAACATCTATCGGAAAGAATTTTTGCCTGGGGCGACAGCCGGAGGTTTCATAGCTATGGCCAATGGTTTGCCCGCACTTTTGGCGGGAGGATGCAGAAAATCAGTGTCGAGGCCGGTTTCACCTGCCCAAACCGCGATGGCAGCAAGGGCTGGGGTGGCTGTACCTTTTGCAGCAACGAAGCTTTTCATCCTGCTTACTGCCGGCCCGACATACCTATCCGTCAGCAGATTTCTGAAGGCATGGAGTTTCATCGCAAACGCTATCGAAGGTCGAAGGGCTATCTTGTTTATTTTCAGTCGTATAGCAATACCTACAAGCCTGTGGATGTGCTCAACCGGCTTTACCGCGAAGCCCTGTCGCATCCCGAGGTAAAAGGACTCGTCATTGGTACACGGCCCGACACAGTGAACGAGGAAGTTTTAGCCCTGCTGGTTGAGCTGCAGCGCAATCACTTTATTATGGTGGAATATGGCGTGGAAAGCATCTACGACACTACCCTGCAGCAGGTCAACCGCGGACACAGTTTTGCGGATGCTGTCGAAGCTATTCAAGCCACACACCGGGCCGGCATCCCCTGCGGTGCACATTTCATTCTCGGCCTTCCGGGCGAAACCCCTGAAATGCTCAGGCAATATGCTGCAACAATTTCCCGACTGCCACTCACTACCGTGAAATTCCACCAGTTGCAGTTGTTCAAGGATACCCTTATGGCCGCTAGATATATCGAAAAACCGGATGATTTTCACTTATTTACACTCGAAGAATATATTGATTTACTGATCTATCTGATCGAAAGACTTTCTCCGTCCATCGTCATTGAACGCGTTGCAGGAGAAGTGCCTCCACGCTTTTTGGTCAGCCCGCTTTGGAGCCGGATGCGTTACGATGAAGTGTTGCGGCGCATCGAAAGCGAAATGAAAAAGCGCGACACCTGGCAGGGACGCCTCTATGTACCTTGAGGCGGTATGATCAGCCACCGACATTAGCCGGCCGTTTACCTCAATTGTTGTGCCTGAGCAGGCTGAGTGATTACCTTTGTTATGATGAAACCGGAGACCAAAAGCGCCCTGAAAACTATTTTGTTGCATACACTCGGCATTGTGGCATTCTTGCTGCTGCCTGTGACTGGGTATTTGGCAACCAGCTTCAGCTGACCTCAACCCATATATGGTACTATGTGCTGGCCAACAATGCATTAGCATCAGCATTTTATCCCGAACGAGCGGAGTATGTGCTCCTGCAAATCGTTGCCGAAAGTCCGGCAGTAATGCCCGGACAGCTGGCTATCAATGAGTTTCTTGCCAAAAATGACAATGGGGTGAGCAACGAATATGGTGAAAAGGCCGATTGGATAGAGCTCATCAACAACACGAACGAAACTTTGGTGCTCTCGGGTCTTTTCATGACCGACAGCCCCAACAACCTTCAAAAGTGGGCTTTTCCGGCCAATGCTGCCATTCCGGCCAACGGCCTGCTGATCATCTGGGCCGACGAACGAGCCGATACGCCCGGCAATATTCATTGCAATTTCAAGCTCTCGGCCGATGGTGAACACATTTACATCAGCAGGCAGGATGGCACTATCATAGATAATATCTCCTTCGGGCCGCAAGCTGCTGATGTTTCAACAGGCCGATGCCCCGACGGAACAGGAAGCTATATCACATTCAACCCGCCCAGCTTTAATGCCCGAAACTGTACTGTGGGTATGGATGAGAAACCTGATGTGCAGAGCTGGTGCACTCCCAATCCCGCAACGGACTTTCTGTGGATTAAATCGCCGAATGGTTCGAAGGCTGAAGCACGGTTGTACGACAACCTTGGCCGCTTAGCCTGCCAGACATCGTTTACAGCAGAAACTACCCTGAATATCAGCAATCTGCCTTCGGGCATTTACAGCCTTAAGGTGCTTGATGATGACGGCCATTCGCAGGTAGCCAAAGTGATCATCAGGAGATAAAGACCTGATACGTGCCACAAGATGGGGACTCTGCGGCTTTTTGTAATTTCGCTGCATGGAATCCGATCGTCTGCGCTGGAACGAGAAGCATGCTGCCAAAACCGGCAAGGGCGAGCCGGACGTTTTTTTCCTGAAACACTTCAAAAGCCTTCATCCGGGCCGGACGCTCGATCTGGCATGCGGACGCGGTCGTCATGCCTGCTTTCTTGCTGCCCGCGGACACCATGTAACAGCGGTGGACATATCGGACGTTGCCATCCAATATTGCCGCACAAGCGCTCTTGAAGCAGGATTAACGATTAATTTGCTCCGGGCCGACCTCGACAACCCGGCCGATATGTTTCCTCAGGAGCATTTCCACAACGTTGTGTGCATCAACTTCCGGCCTGCCGACGCTTTGCTGCAACAACTGCCTGACTGGCTGAAGCCCGGCGGATTTTTTCTCTGGTGTTCGTTCAATGAAATTCAGGCTTCAGTTAGCGGTTTTCCCGAACATCTGGCACTGCACAAGGAAGCCTTTGTCCAGCTTCCGGGCCTGAAATGCCTTGTTTACGAGCGTTTCGAAGACCATACCGGCCATCGTGATGCGTATCTGTTTATCAAACCCTGAATCCATGCCGGGCCAAGCATTTCATATCAAGGTTCGCGGACTGGTTCAGGGAGTTGGATTCAGGCCTTTTGTTTATCGCATTGCGCATCAACATGGTATAAAGGGTTGGGTCGAGAACAACAACGAAGGAGTGACCATACATGCGCAAGGCGATCCGAACCAACTTTCTGACTTTATTGCCGCGCTGCAGCACGAAGCGCCGGTGGCAGCCTCCATATCCCGGATCGACATTTCGCCGGAAAATGAAGGTGCATACGACACCTTTATCATTCGCAGCAGCAGCAATCTTTCGGATGAAGTAACAGAGGTGAGCCCCGATATTGCTGTATGCGGCAATTGCCTGCACGACATCCAAACGCAGCCGCACCGCAAGGATTACCTTTTCACCAATTGCACCCACTGCGGGCCACGTTTTACCATCATACGTCAACTGCCGTACGACCGGAAGCAAACCACTATGGCGCCTTTCGTCATGTGCGGGCAGTGCAATCAAGAATACACAAACATCCTTGACCGTCGTTTTCACGCGCAGCCGGTGGCCTGCCGGCATTGTGGTCCGCAGTATGCGCTCATTTTCCCCGAACGGCGGCAGGACGTTGAGGATTGGCCCGGCTATATCGCCCAAAAGATCGACGAAGGAAAAATTCTGGCCGTGAAAGGTCTTGGAGGCTATCATCTGCTGTGCGATGCCCACAACGAAGTTGCCGTTCGTGAACTCCGGCGCAGGAAGCAGCGCGAGGGTAAGCCATTTGCCGTCATGATGCAGAATCCTGAAAATGCACGTAAGTATTTCGAAATCAATGTTGAAGAAGAAGATTTATTGCTTTCGTGGCGACGGCCTGTTGTGCTTGTGCGCAACATCCGTGGACTAACGCCCTGCGTGTCGAATGGCTTGCATACCACAGGCCTCATACTGCCTTATATGCCCTTGCATCACGAGATGTTTAAACGCCTCAAAACAGATGCTGTGGTGTTTACCAGCGCCAACCTTTCGGATGAGCCTGTGCTGATCGATGATGTGCAAGCCGGAAAACTGCTGCCTCGGGTGGCTGACCATATTGTGGCCTACAACCGCGAGATATACAACCGCGCCGACGATTCCGTGGCCATGGTAGCGAACGGCAAGCCTGTGCTCATCCGTCGCTCGCGCGGTTTCACCCCTTCGCCCATCGAGTTGTCCATGCGCACCGAAGGCATTATGGCCGCCGGTGCAGAGCTCAACAATGTGTTTGCCATCGGTAAAGGCAATCAGGTCATCATGAGCCAGCATATAGGCGACCTGAAAAATGCGCCAACACTAGCCTTTTTTGAGGAATCGTTCGGGCGGTTCCAACAGCTGTTCAGGTTCACGGCCGAAATGGTTGCCTGCGACCTTCATCCCGATTACCTGTCATCGGTGTTTGCACGGCAAACCGGTCTGCCGCTGCTCGAAGTGCAGCATCACCATGCCCACATGGCCTCGTGCATGGCAGAGCATCGCATACAAGAGCCCGTGATCGGGATTATTTTCGATGGCACCGGCATGGGTACCGATGGCACAATCTGGGGTGGCGAATGTCTGGCAGGGGATTATCTGAATGTGGAGCGGATAGCTCACCTCGAACCCGTTCGCCTGCCCGGCGGTGATAAAGTAACCGACGAGACCTGGCGGACAGCCTTTGCATACCTGTGGCAGTACTATGGTGCAGATCAAGCGGTTGAATTTGCACTGAAACAAGAGTGGTGCGACGAATGGTCGGCACGCAACCTCGTTCTGATGCTGGAAAACAAGCTCAATAGTCCGCTCAGCTCCGGTGCCGGACGTTTGTTCGATGCCGTGTCGGCGCTTACCGGCTTGTGCAGCCATGCCGCTTTTCATGCGCAGGCACCAATGAAGCTCGAAGCAGCGGCTGCCAACGGAGGTACCGGCTTTTACAATTTTTCCTGCGAAAAAGGGATGATTGGGCTTAAACCCTTGTTTGACGGAATTCTTGAAGATATGAGCCGTGGGCTTGCGGTGCAAACCATCGCAGCAAAATTCCACCATACCCTCGCAAATATTATTGTGGATATGGCTAAACAGGCTGGTTCGCAAACAGGACTTCAAAAAGTGGTGCTTTCCGGCGGTACTTTCCAGAACCGTAACCTGCTGGAGCGCTCGGTTATCATGTTGCAACAGCATGGATTTGAGGCAATCGTGCAGCAAAAAGTGCCGTCGAACGATGGCGGAATAGCCCTCGGACAGCTGGCAGTGGCAGCCGCCCGACGAATTATCGGCTGAAACGAAGCCCTTTTCTTACTTTTGCTGAAATTTCAACGCCATGTGCCTGAGTATTCCAGCACGCATTGAACGCATCGAAGGCGAAACAGCCATATGCAGTGTAGGTGGCGCCACCTACGAAGCCAGCCTGCAGCTGCTCGACGGCCAGGTGCTGACGCCCGGCGATTACGTGCTTATTCACACGGGATTCGCCATACAAATCATCAGCGAGGAAGAAGCCATCGAAACCCTCCGGATCTTCGATGAGTTCGAAGAGCTCAATCGACAGATGGATCAGCAGGAAAGGCAAACCGGTCAACACCTTGTTTAGAACCCATGAAGCATATCGATGAATATCGCCGCCGTGAGGTAGTGCTTGCCCTCGCCGAAAAAATCCGGCAGGAATCGGTCAAGCCCCTGCGCATCATGGAAGTGTGCGGCGGACATACCATGGCCCTGCGAAGGTTTGGCCTTCATAGTCTTTTACCCGAAAACATTGAACTCATTTCAGGGCCGGGATGCCCGGTTTGCGTCACCGGCCGGAATTATATCGACCATGCCATTGCGTTGGCCCGATTGCCCGGGGTGATCATTACCACCTACGGCGACCTTATCAAAGTACCCGGTTCATCATCCAATCTCGATGCCGAAAAGGCAAGAGGGGCAGATGTGCGCATTGTTTACTCCATACTCGATGCGCTCACCTTGGCTCAGCAATTTCCGGAAAAGCAGGTTGTTTTTCTGGGTATAGGCTTCGAAACCACCTCGCCGGCCACGGCAGCCGGCATACTGAAAGCGCAAATGGCCGGACTCTTCAACTTCTCGGTGCTCAGTGCACATAAAATAATGCCACCTGCCCTGGCTGCTCTTATTGATCAGGGCGTGAACCTGCACGGATACATCGGCCCGGGTCATGTGAGCGCCATCACCGGCTCGAAGATTTACGATTTCATTCCCCGCAACTATGGCCTTGGCGTCGTTATCAGTGGTTTTGAGCCGGCCGACCTGATGCAGGCCATTTTGATGCTCGTCAGGCAGCGCGAAGAAAATAGGCCTGCCGTGGAGATTCAGTACCATCGCGTGGTTACCCGCGAGGGCAACCTGAAGGGGCAGCAGATGCTCGACGAGGTTTTCACGCTTCGCACCGATTGGTGGAGAGGACTTGGCGCTCTTCCGCTGAGCGGTATGGGCCTCAGGGAGAAATATGTAGATTTTGATGCCGGGCGCAGGTTTCAGGTAACCATTGAGCCCACGCGCGAAGATAAAGGCTGCATTTGTGGCGACGTGCTCAAGGGTATCAGAAAGCCTACGGATTGCAGGTTGTTTGGCAAGACGTGTAAGCCCTCCGATCCTGTTGGTGCCTGCATGGTGAGCAGCGAAGGCACTTGTGCTGCGTATTTCAAATATATGGATGTCGGGTAAACAATAGCACTACATATCTCATGCGTCATACACATATCTTATTGGGCCATGGCAGCGGCGGACGACTTACGCACGAGCTGATCAGCCGGCTGTTTATGCAGTATTTCGGTCCTCCGGAAGGCGGATTCTTCACCGATTCGGCCCTGATTGAGGCTGTTGCAGGTGATCTGGCCTTCACTACCGACAGTTTTGTGGTCGATCCACTGTTTTTCCCGGGTGCTGATATCGGCAGGCTGGCTGTTGCCGGAACCATCAACGATCTTGCCGTTTCAGGTGCTCAGCCTTTGGCGCTCAGTGCGGCGTTCATTATTGAGGAAGGGCTGCCAATGGAAATCCTCGAGAAGGTGGTTGTGAGTATGGCTGCCGAGGCTAAAGCTGCGGGTGTGAGGATTGTAGCCGGCGATACCAAAGTGGTTGAAAGGGGAAAGGCCGACAAGCTGTTTATCACCACCAGCGGCATCGGTCGCCTGATGAACGAAGCCCGTGGCGTGGCCATGGCAAGCGATGTGAAGCCGGGCGACCGGATTGTCATTAATGGCAGTATAGGCGATCATGGAATGGCCGTCATGGTGGCTCGCAATCAATTGAATATCAAAAGTAACATTGTGTCTGACTGCGCTTGCCTGCACGAATTGACCCAATTGGCCCTGAATAACGGGGGCATTAAGTTTATGCGCGATGCCACCCGCGGCGGATTGGCCGCAGTGATGGCTGAGTTGTGCGGGAAAAGGTCGTTTGGTATCGATTTGTTCGAAGAAAACATTCCTGTTTCTGACAGTGTGCGAGGCATGTGCGAATTGCTGGGCTTCGACCCTCTGCATGTGGCCAACGAGGGCAAGGTGGTCATGGTTGTCAGTGCTGACAAAGCCACCACGTTGTTGCAGCACCTTCGTGCTCATCCTTTAGGTCGTCATGCCGAAATCATCGGAGAAATCACGGATAAGCATCCTTCGAAAATCTGGCTTCATACCTCTGTCGGAGGAACACGCCTTCTCGACCTGCCTGCCGGTGAGCAATTGCCAAGAATTTGCTGAGCGACCACCGAAATTATTGATGCATAATGAAAAGCTTTAGTCATTTGATTATGAAGTAGTAACTTGCAACCTTAAAACCAACCTTGACAAGATGCGTTCGATTTTAATATTCATTCTTATTTCGTTGAGCATCAGCACCATGTCGCAAATAAATAAAAAATGGTATGTGACCAGCTCGGGCGAGATGATATTTTCGCAAGCCATAGTGGATTATTATGGTGCGGAAGACGGCAGTGTGCTGCGGTTCTCTCCATTTTTCAACAGTCAGAATCATCTGAACAAGGACCTCAACCAGCATTTTGGCCTATTTACAGGTCTTAATGTGCGGAATGTCGGATTTATCTACAAATATCCTGCCCAGACGGTCAAAACCAAGTTCAGGTCCTACAACCTGGGTATTCCCATCGGTTTGAAATTTGGCAACCTTGAGAAGTCATTCCTCTATGCCGGCTACGAGATCGAATTTCCGTTTCATTACAAAGAGAAGCAATTTGACGGCAAACATAAGGTTGGAAAATATTCGGCATGGTTTAGCAAGAAGCAGCCGGCCAGTTACAACAGTGTGATGTTTGGCATTCAATTTGCCGATGGAACCAACCTGAAGTTCAAATACTATCTGACGGGATTTTTCAACAAGGATTGGGAAACACCGGGTGTCGGCGGCCCTGTCAGACCCAATGCAAACTTCGACGTGAATGTGTTTTACATTTCCATTAGTGTGGATATGTTGAAGGCTGCCGAGCGTACACGCAATGCGGTTAAAGAGCATGATTTATTTTTCTGACAGGCTTACCTGTTCATCATGGCTCTGATCTGTTGAGCAAGCGCATCAACATCAATGGATTCGCCTTTCACGATTATTTTTGCCTGGCTGTAGTAGATATTGCGTGCCCTGAGGTGCTCGCGTACAAACTCGAGCAATTCGTCGCTTGTCTTCGATAAAATGAGCGGTCTTTTCTTTTTGGCATTGCTCAACCGGTGGACGATACTCTGTGGATCCATCTGAAGATAAACCGTCAGGCCGTGCCGGTTCATCCATTCCATATTATCGTAATAGCATGCAGTTCCACCGCCGGTGCTGTAAACAATGTGATCGGTCAGCACAGTTTCCTTGAGCAAATGGCTCTCGAGCCGCCTGAAAAGCGTTTCATCATATTTCCTGAAAAAATCAGGGATGCTGATTTTATAACGCGCTTCGAAAAGTTCATCAAGGTCGGCATGCTCCATGCCAAGTTGGGCTGAGAGCCGGCGCGACAGGGTTGTTTTTCCCGCTCCCATATAGCCCACAAGGTAAACCCTCATCGCCCAATCGTTTCTGATGTCAGCTTTTACGTTTCAGCACCCGCCAGGCTGCTTCAACAATATCCGACACATCCAGGCCATATTCAGTAAGCAGCTCCTCAGGGGTGCCGCTCTGACCGAAACTGTCGTTCACCGCAACCATTTCCATTGGTGCAGGATAGTGTGTAGCCAGCAAACCTGCAATACTTTCGCCCAGTCCACCGGCGCGCTGATGCTCTTCTGCCGTGACCACGCATCGGGTTTTTTTCACGGAGCTGAGTACGGCTTCCTCGTCCAAAGGCTTGATGGTGTGCATATTAATCACTTCGGCACTTATTCCTTTTTCTTCGAGGATTGCAGCGGCCTGCAGGGCATTCCAAACCATATGTCCGCAGGCAATGATGCTGACATGGCTTCCCTCTTGCACAATATCGGCTTTGCCTATCACGAAAGGCGCATCCGAAGCAGTGAATACTGGCCATTTGGGCCGGCCAAAACGCAGATAAACAGGGCCATTCCAGTCAGCAACAGCCAGGGTAGCAGCTTTTGTCTGATTGTAATCGGCCGGAACAATTACGGTCATACCGGGAAGCATCTTCATCATGCCGATATCTTCGAGAATTTGATGTGTAGCACCATCCTCCCCAAGGGTGATACCTGCGTGGGATGCACATATCTTCACATTTTTCCCGCTATAGGCGATGGATTGCCTGATCTGGTCGTAAACCCTGCCTGTGGAAAAGTTGGCAAAGGTTCCGGTGAACGGAATCAGCCCGCCTGTTGCCAGACCTGCGGCTATACCCATCATATTGGCTTCGGCAATGCCTGTTTGAAAAAAGCGCCCGGGAAATTCTTTTGCGAAAGCATCCATTTTGAGCGATCCGGTGAGGTCGGCGCAAAGCGCTACAATCTTCTGATTTCGCCTGCCGAGCTCAAGGAGGCCGTCGCCAAAACCTGAGCGGGTATCTTTATGAGCGGAAACTGTAAACTTCATTTGATTGTTATTCAAGAAATAAACCTAAAATCTTTTTCAAGCCCTAACCTTTCCAACTATCAAGTACTACCAGATACACTTCAGTAGTCGCCAAGCGTTTCGGGCAATTGCGCCAGAGCGCGTGCAGCCTGTTCATCATTCGGCGCACTGCCGTGCCATTTGTGCGTGCCCATCATGAAATCCACGCCCATACCCATTTCGGTATGCATCAGCAGCAAAAGGGGCTTTCCCCCGAAGCTTTTGCTTCTGGCCAGCTGAAGCGTTGCAATCGTTTCTTCCATATTATTGCCATCGAAGGTGATGACCTCCCAGCCGAAAGCCTCATATTTAGCCCTCAGATTGCCCAGCGGCATTATTTCATCAACCGGTCCGTCAATCTGTTTGCCGTTATAGTCAATTATAGCAATCAGGTTATCCACTTTTCGTGCACCGGCATACATGGCAGCTTCCCATATCTGTCCTTCCTGCTGCTCGCCATCGCCCATGAGCACCCAGACAAGCTGATGATCGCCCGTTATTTTTTTAGCCAAAGCGGCGCCAATGGCTACCGAAAGTCCCTGACCAAGCGAACCGCTTGCCACCCTGACTCCGGGCAGACCTTCCATTGTGGCCGGATGTCCCTGAAGACGGGAATGCAAACGCCTGAATGTAGCCAGCTCCGACACGGGAAAATAACCGCGGCGGGCAAGTACGCTGTAAAAAACCGGACTAATATGGCCATTCGACAGAAAGAACATGTCCTCGTTGCGGCCTTCCATGGTGAAGTTTTCTGGGCTGATTTGCAGCTGGTGAAAAAATAAAGCGGTCATGACATCGGCGCATCCAAGCGATCCTCCGGGATGACCCGACTGACAGGCATGTACCATTCGGATAATGTCTCGCCTGACTTGCGTGGCGATTTGCTTAAGCTGATCTGTATTGTGCATAATGATGTAAATGCTTGCGACAAAAGGCCCGACTTTTCTTGGGGTTGGGCATTGTGGCGCAAATTTAGTGAATTATGGGCTGGTTCTGGCTCACACGGTCAGGCATAAAAGAAGAATGCCCTCAAGGATGGCAACCGGAAAAAACAACAAAACCGGGATGCACCTCAAGGGCATTAAGTTCGAACTTTGCAAAAAACAACCAACCAATTGAAAGGCCAAAATTCTAAATCAATTGTTAAAAAATTAACAGAGATAAAGTTTTCGGTATCTATTGATAAGAATGCGGTGTAAGTCAAGTCAGGTTAAGTGTGAAATAAATTTTCGGGGATGCATCCAGACAAAAAAAATGCTCTTGAGAACCGATGATGCTGCAGACTGGGAGTCTCGATCACGCCTCAAGAGCACAAGTTCGAACTTATTAAAACAACCAACCAATTGAGATTACAAATGTAAGTTGATTAGCCATCAGGATTCGTGCGTCGATTAGTATTCGGCAAACATGAATCAGTATTCGGTACGGCCAAGAATTAACGTATTGATATTCATAATTTAACCTGAGCTATGGTGAGGGGTTCCCCAATCAATATGACAAAAAAATACCCCTGAAAACATGAATTTCAGGACTGGGAATCCTTTTCACGAATCAGGGGTACAAGTTCGAACTTATTAAACAACCAACCAATTAGGACTTCAAATATACAATGAAACTTAGTGGAAATATGAATTTTCTCAATAAATATTTTTCGACTCATCAGAGTGCAGCTGGCATTAATCAACTGCAAGAGCTTGATTGAGGAATTGCACAAAAGGTGCCATGACTGAAAATATTTCCACGCATTTTTTCACCATGGCTTCAGGCGTAAAGGCTTCGGCTGTGAAAGGATGGCCGACTGCAAAGGATGTGTATTTCAGCAGATCAATGTGTGCAAAATCTGCAGGAAAGCCTTGGGGTGGCCGTTTGAGTTTTTCCTCCATCATTGGGCCAAAGGTTTCATAAAACACCTTGTTGTTGATGATGCCCAGGAAAGTTTCAGCATTGAAGTATATCTCATTGCGCACCCTGAGCAGTTGTTCCTTTTCGGGATGATAAAGGCCGCCACCAATAAAAGAAGCTTCAGGTTCGATATGCAGATAGTAGCCTGCATGAGGCAGATTTTTGCCGCCTGGAGCAAAATAGGCACTCATGGTCGTTTTGTAGGGATTTTTGTTGGCCGAGAATCGGATATCGCGGTTTTGCCTGAAAAGACATTTTTTCGGGTCGGTCGATCCGATGGACGCGTCGATAGCACTTAGCCCGTCGATAATACCGGCTGCTATCCCGATCACCTGATCTCTGGCTTGTTGATACCATGGCCTGTTAGCATCAAACCAGGCTTTGTTGTTGTTGTGCGAAAGAGCGACTAAAAATGGGATAATTTGATTGGAAGCCTGCATATTGTAAATTTGATTGTTGAAATACTTTTCCTGTTCTGCCTTATTATCGCATATTTGTAGCATGAACAAAGGTATTGCATTCCTGGCTGCTTTGATGCTTTTTTGGCAGCAATCAGCCGCAGCTTTCGAGGCACATGGTCGCTCTGGCGCCCGTCAGGCTGCTATGGGCGGTGCTTCGGTGACGCTATCGGATATTTGGGCATTATCCAATAATCCTGCCGGCATTGCCGCCTTACAAGGCTTATCAGCCGGTATGGCGTTTCAGAACAGGTTTTTCATGAAAGAACTCAGTCAACGTTCGGGTGTTGTGGCCATGCCAACACGATTGGGCTCGTTTGGGCTGGGCTTTACGCAGTTTGGCTATCATCTGTATAACGAAAATTTCGTTCGTCTGGCCTATGCCCGAACCCTGCATCCCAATTTCAGGGCCGGGTTGGGGTTCAATTACATTTATGTTCAGGCAGGCGACGAATATCCCGCTCAGCAGGCTGTAGCCTTTGAGCTTGGGGTGCAACAGCGAATCAATAGTCAGCTCAGTATGGGTGCATACCTTTTTAACCCTTCACGTGCAGGCTTCTCTCAAACTACTGACGACCGCCTCCCGATGGTCATACGCTTCGGGCTTGGTTTTCACTTCACCGACCAACTTTATGGCATTGCCGAGGTTGAAAAACAGTCGGACAGGAAACCGGATATCAGGACCGGTCTCGAATACCAGTATCAGCAGTTTTTCCTGCGTACGGGTGTTGCGGTCAATCCTTCAATTTTCACCTTTGGTATGGGCATGCATCTGGGCGGCTTTACTATTGATCTGTCGGCCGGCCTGCATGAGCAATTAGGGACAACACTACAGGCTGGTTTGCAGTTTAAAATGCAGAAAGACAATTAAAAATGAAGATCACCGGCAAATGGCTTTTTACGCTGGTATTCGGGATCTTAACCCTTTTCAGTGGTAGTGTCAAGGCTCAGATTGCCAACGACAGTCTATCGAGGCTATTGAGTGAATACCTTGCCCGACAGTTGGAGGAACTTGCCGAAAATTCGGACGAAAATGCTGACTTCACAGATCTTTTGGATGCCTACCTTTTTTACTCGGAGCAGAAAATTGATCTAAACGGTCCTCAGGTGAACGAGCTTGAAGCGCTTCGGCTGCTGAACAGTTTCCAGCTGGAGCGACTGCTCGAATACCGAAAGCAGTTCGGGCCTCTGCTTAGCGTTTATGAACTTGGACTCATAGAAGGCTTTGATGTGTCAACGCTCGAGGTTTTGCTGCCTATTGTGACTGTTGGAGATGGAAGCAAAAAACAAAGGCTTCCCGGGCCATTGACCATATTGAAGCGAGGCCGCTCGCAGGTGATGACGCGATACGAAAGGGTGCTCGAAACGCGTGAGGGTTATCGTCCGATAAGTGATTCGGCCCTGGGCGCAAAGCCTGATTCGCGTTATCTGGGCAGCCCCGACAAGTACTTCGTTCGTTACCAGTTCAATTACCGCAACCGGGTGAGGGCAGGTGTAGTGATGGAAAAGGATCCGGGCGAGATATTCCTTGTTTCGGCAGTGAGAGACACCCTTCGCAGCATGCTGACAAGTAAGCCCCGCAATGGTTTCGATTTCTATTCAGCGCATTTTTTTGTCCGCGACATAGGTGTTGTCAAGGCTTTGGCCATTGGCGATTATCATCTCAATTTCGGACAGGGTCTTACCCTTTGGTCTGGTTTATCTTTTGGTAAGTCCACCGAGCCTTCGTCAGTCATGCGATACGGTCAGGGCATCAGGCCAAGCGCCTCGCTTAATGAAGCCTTGTTCATGCGTGGCATTGCCACAACGATTGCCATCAAACAGTTCGATATCAGTTTGTTTTATTCCCATCGACCTGTTGATGCAAACGTATTTTCTGTCATAGATAGCCTTGCCGGAGAGGAATTTCTAATATCGAGTATTCAGGAAACCGGTTTGCACCGCACGGTTAGTGAGTTCAATAAGAAACATGCCACCACCCTTACGGCCTACGGCGGCAGGCTCAACTACCGTTCACGACGTCTTGAGCTGGGCTATACAGCTTATGCATCCGCTACAGGTCTTGCCTTCAATCCACGCGAATACCCTTACAACAAGTTTCGGATCAACGATGGCCGCAATAGCGTTCAGGGCGCTGACTTCAGACTGATTTTTCCTCATATTGTCGGGTATGGTGAAATAAGCCGGAGCGAAAATGGCGGGATGGCCGGACTGGCCGGTTTTACCGCACAGCCTGCAGGCTTTGTGACCATAAGCATGGCCTACAGAAACTACGGCAAATTGTACCAGAATGATTTTAGTACAGCTTTTGCCGAAAACACCTATGCCAACAATGAGCGGGGTTTTTATGGCGGTATAGTGGCTTCGCTGGCACCCGGATGGAAACTGACCGCATTTGCTGACCACTTTAGTTTTCCATGGCTGCGCTATCTCACTGATGGACCCAGCTTTGGCCACGATTACTATTTCCAGCTCGACCGTAGGTTTAACCGCAGGGCCGATGCTTATTTGAGGTACAGGACAAAAACCCGCATGAAGGACTTTGCTGACCCATGGAACTATATTGATTATCAGGTAAATTACACCCGGCAAAGCCTTCGCTTTCATCTCAACACCCAGCCTCTGCCCGGCATTGCCCTGCGCAATCGCATCGAAATGGTGCATTACGAAGAAGCAAATACGCCCGCTTCAGTCGGATACCTCATTTATCAGGATGTGATTTATCGTCCGTCGAAAAAACCTTATGAGCTCACTTTCAGGTATATGTTGTTTGATGCGCCCGACTACGACAGCCGGCTTTATGTGTATGAAAACGATGTGCTTTATGCTTTCTCCATTCCCATGTTTTACGACAGGGGAACACGCACTTATTTGATGTTGCGTGTCAGGGCAGGTCGCGACCTCGACTTCTGGGCGCGTATAGGCCAAACATGGTATGCCGACCGCAATGTGATTGGCAGCGGACTCGAAACCATCAACGGAAACCGCCGCACCGACCTCAAATTGCAGTTGCGCTATAAGTTCTGATACAATCATCGTTTAGCTGTCAAGGCTCCTTATACGTATCTTTGCTCCCATGTCCGATATGGCTAATTTTGTTCAGGAGCCGCTTTTCCGGGCCATCTCGGAGGTGGCCGGGCGAATGCCTGTGTATGTGATTGGCGGATATGTACGCGATTGTTTGCTGGGCCGGCCTTCAAAGGATGTGGATATTGTTGTGCTTGGCGATGGTCTTGATTTTGCCCGAATGGTAGCGCAGAAGCTCGGACAAACCTCAGAGGCGAAGTTTTACGGGCAGTTTGGTACTGCCATGATCCGTTGGGGTGATTATGTGGTAGAATTTGTGGGGGCACGCAAAGAGTCGTACAAGCTATACAGCCGAAAACCCGATGTGCGTCCGGGAACGCTGATGGACGATCTTCGGCGGCGCGATTTTACCATCAACGCCCTGGGTATTAGCCTCAGCCAAAACAACTACGGACTATTATTGGATCAATTTGGGGGTATCGACGACCTCAGAAAGGGGATCATCAGGACGCCATTAGACCCCGACATTACCTTTTCGGACGACCCGCTGCGCATGATGCGCGCCATTCGTTTTGCCAGCCAGCTCAACTTCAGCATCGAAAATAACGCTCTTGAAGCCATACAGCGAAATCGTAACCGCCTGCGCATCGTTTCGCCCGAGCGCATTACCGACGAGCTCAACAAAATCATCCTGAGCCCAAAACCATCCGTTGGGTTTAAGTTATTGTTCAAGACCGGACTTTTGCATGTCTTTTTTCCACAGTTTGCTGCATTGCAGGGCGTAGAAACGGTGAATGGAAAGAGCCATAAGGACAATTTTTACCATACGCTCGAGGTGCTCGACAACCTGGCCGGGGCTACCGACGATCTTTGGCTGCGCTGGGCTGCAGTACTCCACGATATCGCAAAGCCTGCCACAAAAAAGTTCGACAACGAGCTGGGCTGGACTTTTCATGGCCACGAATTCAAAGGTGCTAAAATGGTACCGCATATTTTCAAGGCTTTCAGGCTGCCCTTAGGCGATCCGATGAAATTTGTACAGAAGATGGTGCTGCTTCACCTCAGGCCCATCGTCCTTGCTCAGGAAACCGTTACGGATAGCGCTGTGCGGAGGTTGCTCTTCGATGCCGGCGACGACATCGATAAGCTGATGCTGCTCTGTCAGGCCGACGTCACAACCAAAAACGAGTACAAGATCCGGAAATACCGCGAAAATTTCGAGCTTGTCAAGCAAAAGCTCATTGAGATTGAGGCCAAGGACAAGGTGCGCAACTGGCAGCCTCCGATAAGCGGAGAGATTATTATGAAGACCTTCGGGCTTGGGCCCGGCAAAGAGATTGGCCTGATCAAGAACGCCATACGCGAGGCCATACTCGATGGCATCATCAGCAACACCTTTGATGATGCCGCACGACTGATGAAGGAAGAAGCAGCGCGCCTTGGGTTGAAAGTGTTGAACGAACCCGAGCCGGAAGCAGTGAAAAACAACGGCCCTGTTCCCATGGTTAATCAGGAAAATAATCAATGAGTGCATCACCATTGCTCATTGTACTGGGTGGTCCCACGGCATCAGGTAAGACCGAGCTGGCCATAAGGCTGGCTCAACACTATCGCACCGAAATTGTATCCGCCGACAGCCGACAGTTTTACCGTGAAATGAAAATCGGTACGGCAGCTCCGGCTGCGCAACAGCTCCGTCAGGTGCCGCATCATTTTGTAGGCCATCTGAGCATTCATGAACCTTATGATGTGGCAACCTACGAACGCGATGCACTCAGCAAACTTCAAGAGCTTTTTGATCATAACAGGGTAGTGGTGTTGACGGGAGGTTCAGGATTGTTTCTCGATGCCGTAAGTATGGGTCTCGATAATATTCCCGAAGTGGAAAATCATGTCCGTCAACGTGTTGGCCAAATGCTGATGGAGCAAGGTATCAAGGCATTGCAAGCAGAACTTGAGCGGGTAGATCCTGCATATTTTAGTGAAGTGGATAAACAAAACCCGCGACGGCTTCAACGGGCACTCGAGGTATATTATCAAACTGGAAGGCCGTTTTCTTACTTCAGACAAAGGCAAACCCTGCCCAGACCATTTGCTTACATCCGTTTCACACTGCGTCCGGAACGCATCGACCTGATTAACCGCATCAACCTGCGGGTGGAACGGATGATGGAGGAAGGACTGCTCGATGAAGTCAGAAAATTATATTCATACAGACATTTAAATGCCTTAAATACAGTAGGATACAAAGAATTGTTCGAATACCTTGATGGTAAGGTTACCCTCGAAGCCGCCGTGAACAACATCAAGGTGCACACCCGTCAATATGCCAAACGGCAGCTCACCTGGTTTAGGCGAAACAAGGACAACCACTGGCTTGACCAGGCCGATCTGAGCACCATTACCGGCATCATCAGGGAAAAGTACCAGATTTGAGAGGTTTCAGAAAACGATCTTTTTGTGTGTTCTCATCTGCTTCCCCGTCATCTCCACCAGTACAAGGCCTTTAAAACCGTGAAGTGGTATGCTGATAAAGGTCTCGGCGCTCTGCATTTCGGCCATGATGCGCCCCGAAACATCAAAAAGCCTGATGGTTACAGGTTCGGTATTTTCGGTGCGGTGGATATTGAGGCGTTGTCCATGCTTCCGTACCCTGATATCATCTGAATTCAGCTGACCCAAACCTGTGATGCCTGTGGCATGCAGTAAAAATCGTTGTTGAGACGCATTGGCCTGATGGCTGAATGTATAATCGGCATTGTCCGAAAGGTTGTGATAGAGGTTTAGCAGCAGATCTTCGAGCACGAAATGATATGTTTCCTGCAATGGAGGCGCTATGCTGAAGCTTAGGGTGTATGAGCCGGGTGTCGCACTTGCAAAACTAACAGGGACGGTCAGTTGCTTGAAATCGTCATTCAGGCTGTTGATGCTCATTATTCTTCCGTCTTCGAGTGTTGTAAAAAGCTGAGGAGCAGCCTGTTGTCCGATAATTTTGTCGGCATCCAGATCGGGGTCGAATTCGTCGGAAGCCTGAGCATTAAACCGAATCACAGTTTCGTCGCTGCCCTGCTCGTTGGAGGTGCTTATCCTGATGATATGGCTGTTCAGTTGTGGCTGAAAGAACGGCTGGGCGTTGTGCACCCGGACAGCATCACCCATTTGCAGACCGGCCGAGGCAGCAGTTGTTTTCACGAAAAACGACTGACCGGGCGCAATATATCTCGAGCCTCCGTTGGCGCCGACGCCTGAAACATATGAAGCGTAATTTCCGGTATTTCTGTTCCAGATGTAAATCGCGTTATAGAGATTGGTTTTTGTCCATCCGGATGCAGCATCCCAGTCGATGGCCGAGGGGTATGGATTGGGTACCAGATTAAACCTGTCGGCTGCTGTGGAGGCCACCAGCGCAGTGAAGTTGCCATTGTTGAGCGGGCCGGCAAAGTTGTAGGTGGTCTGGCTGCCGGTGTACCAAATCATGTATCCGCGATCGACCTGAAGGGGTGTGGTAGTGGAAGTGCCCAGCCCGACCCAGCTTCCGGGGTCGGCATCAAAACGGAACAAGTAAGAACCTGAAAAGAGGCCGGAAACCGGATTAGCGGAAGGTTTAAGCGGCACCGAAACAAGGTGATAGCGCGTGCCTGTGGAAAGTGTGCTACCGGGCACGTAACGCTGCATGGTGCCATTGATCTGATTGTAATGCAGCAATGAGCCGCTGCCTGATGCATTGGATTGTATGACGAGCTTATCGGCTCCGGCACTGTTGTAGAGGTGTGTGCTTACGGTTGCGTTGATGCCTTGAGGGATAATCAGCCGGTTATCACCTTCGATGATGATGTTTTTCACGCTGAGGCTGCTGCTCAGGCCGACGCTGCCTTTTACGGTTACGGTTTCTGAACTGCTGTAAACGGCAGGGTCGCTGGTGATGGTCAGTTGATCGAAATAAGGTTGGCGTTGGTCGCCTGATTTCAGTCCTGATGCATAAAAGCGCACAGCATCCGGCGGACCTGCTACGGTGTGCACCACATTATATATTTCCGACCCATCGCGTCCGGTGCCTGAAACACGCAATTGTGTGGGGCTTTCGGCCTTGAAGCTGAGGGTCATGGCCTGCGTTCCGTAGTTATTGAACATCGGGTTGCCATTAATCGTAATTTGTGCACTGCCACCCATGTTTACGTTAATGATTTGCGTGCCGTTCGAGTAAAGGTTGAAACCTTTATTGCCTATGCCGTCGCTGTCCCAATTGACACCCCATTTGAAGCTTAAGGTGCTTCCGGTGGGAAGCGGAGCGGCAAAAGCCCTGTCAGCGCGGGCAAAGTTGGAAGCATTATCCGGATTGGCGAAAAGCCCGAACGATTGGTTGCTCATTCCTGATATTCCGGCCGCTGCGGGATCGCCGATAAAGAAACCTGAAAACCCGCCTGAAGCTGTTCCATTGACAAGTTCCCAGGGTCCGAATCCTTCGCCCTGATTGGATGCATTAGACCAGCTCAGGTAATACGCACCCTGATCGAAGGATCCCAGAATGTTTCGCTCGTCCAGCGGCTGATTCCCCGTGATGATGAGCGAAAAGGCCTGACTACCACCAACCAGGCTTCCCTTGTGACTGATTTCGAGGAAGTAAATTGTTCCGGCTGTGGTTGATGAAAGATGAATCATCTCAACATTATCGCGGTTGTTATCGCCTGTGGTGGCTGCCGAGCCTGGGCTTGAAGGATTGAGGATATAAGGGAAATATTGATTTCCATAGGCATCCTTAAGCCGGACATCGAGATCGTTTACCAACATCGTGGTGGTTGGATTGAGCGATGGTGAAGGACTTGTTCCCGGCACATCGGTCCAGCTGATGGTGATGCGCAGCGGTTCGGTACCAGTTGTCTGAACCGGAAATCGCATGGTTTGCGCATTGTTCAGCACAAGTTCCCTGATGTGGGCGTTGGTTGTGGCGTTGTCGGCCATAATCTGCGCTGCTTTTTGCACATCGAGCATACCCCAGCCGAAGCGATAATCAGGTCCGGGCGAACCACTCACCATATCATCTGCTGAATGAATGAGCAATCCTTTAATGGTTGCTGCTCTTAAGGGTGTTCCCGGATGCAGATTTTGCTGGTGCTGCAGCAGCAATCCCACTGATCCGCTTACCACTGGACCGGCCATGGAGGTTCCGTTGTATGATTGGTAGCTGGTGTTGGAAGTGGCAATGGAGGAATATACATTTACTCCTTTAGCCACAATATCGGGTTTTATCCTGCCATCATCAGTTGGCCCCCAACCGCTGAACGAACTCATCACGCCGGTGTTGGTCACGGCCCCGACGGTGAGAATGTTTTTCGAGGTAGCAGAATGCGCAATGCAGTCGTAGCCTGTGCTGCCGCCGTCAACCGACCTTGTTACGGTACTGGCCTCCCAGTTGTAGGCATTGGATGGGTTCATGAAATAGTGCAGGCTTGATGGGGCCGGACCTTCGCCCCGGTCATTGCCGGCCGACTTCACTATCAAATAGTTAGGAGCATTAAAGGCAATCTGATCCCAGTCTTTGGCCTGATCGCTGTAAAACCCCCATGAATAGTCTTCGGTGGCACTGACAGCGGCATCGCCAAACCAGTGCCAGCCGGTGTTGCCCGACCAGCTGCCATAGGCCCAACCGGTAACATAGCCGTACGAATGCTGAGATACCCTGAGCCCGCCTGAGGCCGCTGCGGCCATTTCTGTTTCGTCAAAATCCCAGTCATAAGCCTTCAGCATAGCGGCATACGACATGCCTTTTGCGCTGGCGTTGGTGCCTGCAGCCGCAAGGGTTCCGGCCACATGTGTGGCATGATCGCTCAGGCTGGTGGCTCCATCAACCTGAGTGACGCGGTATGTGACTCCGTCAAAAAACTCCTGATGTGTATCGCGCACTTTTCCGCCATCCCAAATGCCCAGATTCACGCCCGATCCGCTCAGGTTGAAGCCCGTGGATCCACCCGGCCAGACCTGAGATACCTTATGCACATTGGCTGCGTCAAGGTTGTGGGTAATATAATAGAATGGTTTGCCATCCCTGACATCCATCAATTGCCAAGTTCTTCCGTCTTCATCTTTTCTTTCTGTGGCTCCCGTGGCCTGAACATAAGCGCGGACACGTCCGGCCTGAAGCTCTTGCTTCTGCCTGAGATGGTCAACTAATTGGTCTGCCTGCGGATGGTTGTTTTGCGAATGCAATGGAAGGCAGGCGAAAACAAGGGGTAAAAAGGATAAAAGCTTGCGTTTCATGGCAGTTGTTTTTCCAAAGATACATCAGCGGGATCGGGTTGAAAGTAAAATCGAAAAGATTTAAAATTTTGTTTTGAATCGCTTAATCGAAGCGAAGATAGGGCTGAAGACGAACAACATCGTTTTCGCTGAAGTGTTGCATCTGTAACAATTCACTTTGACTGCGCAGGAATCCTTTACGGTCACGGTGGCCGACCACTGCTTTCACCTGATCAAAGTTAAGGTATGGATGTCGGATCAGTTCCCTGAAATCCATGTAGTTGATGCGCAATGGCGTAATCTTTTGTGCATCAATGGTGATCCACGGTTTCAATGCCTCAAATTTCAGGCTGTCGATCCCGCGCACTTCGAGCAGCTGATCGGGGCTAAAGAATCCACCCAGTGCCTGTCTGTACCGGAGTATGCGGTGTACAGTCCACGGACCTGAACCGGGAAGCGACAGCAGCGCAATGGAATCGGCCGAATTTAATTCGACAACCGTTGGCGGAAGACGTTCTTGTTTTACAGTTTTATCAGCCTCTTTAAATGCAGGTCTGGTCTCTGCTGTTGTATTCTCGATGGTAATAAAGGGTGCAAGCTGTCTGTAATCATCCTCCCCAATGCTGAATAATCGACCAAAATCATCAGCAGAGCGAAATTTACCGCCCTTGTTTCGGTAATTGATAATATTTTTCACCTGCGATGGCCTGAGTCCGAGGGCTTTCAGGGTAGATTCGTCTGCTGTGTTCGGGTCAAATGCAAACGGTTTGAGTTGCGACCCGGCTGATTCGCCGGAGGTCATCCTGTCATTTTCTTCTAACTTGCTTGGCATGGCCAACTCCGTATCCGCATGCTTAGTTTGAATCTCCTTTAGTATGATGAGAGCCGCCTTGCTGAGATCGGGTTTTGGGGGTGCAATAAACCAGCCTGATAACATCCTGAAGGTCAGCACAAGAATTAGCATTCCTGCAAGGATGATGAGCGCCAGTTGTTCGCGCCGCGTAAAACTTAGCCAGAAATTGACAAGGTTGCGCAACATTGCTTAAACAATGATGAACATAACTTAGAGATCGCCACCGCCAAAAAAGCCGAACAATCCCAGACCATTGAGGAACACTAATGCGATGGCGATGGGTGCCAAAAACTTAACGATGAACAAAAAAAGCGGAATATACTTGGCCTTGAGCGAACCTTCGTTACTAAGTTCGCTGTAAACGGTGGCAGGCTTGAGCTTCCAACCTACAAAAATGACGATGCACAAGCCGCCAAGCGGCAGCAGCACATTAGCTGACGTTTTATCGAGCAGATCGAAAAGGCTAAGGCCTGCTATGCTCAACTCGGGTAGCGGACCCATGCTGAGTGTGGTGAAGATGCCCAGAACGGTTATCGCTATGGTGGAAATGATAGTAGCTTTTTTGCGACCTAATGCCAGCTCTTCGCCAAAATAGGCCACAGCAACTTCGAGTACGGAAATGGTTGAGGTCAGGGCGGCAATGGCCAGCAAAATGAAAAATACCAGTTCGAAGAATACGCCGCCGGCCATCTGGTCAAAAATCATGGGCAGGGTGATGAAAACAAGACTTGGTCCGGCTTCGGGTGCGATATTAAAAGCAAAAACGGCCGGAAAAATGGCAATTCCTGCCAGTATGGCAATGGCGGTGTCGGCAAGTGAAACGGAGAGGGCTGTCATGCCAAGGTTTTCGCGTTTGCGGATATAAGAACCATAGGTGATGAGCGTGCCCATACCGATGCTGAGCGAAAAGAAAGCCTGACCGAGTGCCTGCAGCATCACGTCTGCATTGATTTTGCTGAAATCAGGACGGAACAGAAATTTAAGACCTTCGGCCGCTCCGGGCAGGGAGAGGCTGCGGATACCAAGAGCTATTATGATGATTAAAAGCAGCGGCATCAGGATCTTCGTTGACCTTTCGATGCCATTTTTCACGCCACTGAAAACGATTAAACCTGTCAGCAGCATAAACACTATCTGCCACATTACAGGTCGCCAGCCGTTGGCAACAAAGGTAGTGAAGGTATTTTCGAGGTCTCTTTTCTGCAGGTGATCGAGCTTGTCAAAAATGGTCAGGTAAAGATATTCCAGTGTCCAGCCGGCCACGGTAGTATAGAAGGCCAGGATGGTGAAGGCAGCTGCTACTCCGATAAACCCGACTGCCGGCCAGGCAGTTCCTGGTGCAAGAAGGCGAAATGCACCGACAGGGTTTTTCTGGGAACTACGGCCAACGACAAACTCCGAAAGCATAGCCGGAACGCCTATCAATAGCACAAAGGCCAGATAGGTGAGCAAAAATGCTCCGCCACCATTCTCGCCTGCAACATAGGGGAACCGCCAGATATTACCCAGCCCTACTGCTGAACCTGCAGCAGCAGCAATCACACCAATCTGAGAGCCAAAACTCTCGCGTACAGGATTTTTTTTAGAGCCTTGCATGGAACTGCTTGTTTGTGCTTATCTGATTATTCGTAGCGCAATGATTCTATGGGATCAACAGCTGCTGCTTTGTTGGCCGGGATGGCACCTGAAAGCAATGCCACTGCAAAACAGAGTACAACCGCCAGCCCGATCCAAAGCCAGGGAACAATGAAAGAGGATCCAATAATAAAGGACAGGATGTTGCCTACAAGAATACCGGCTACAATGCCTACTAAGCCTCCAATCTGCGCGATGATGACGGCTTCGATCAGAAATTGGTCCCTGATGGCGCTTCGGGTGGCCCCTATGGCTTTTCGAATTCCGATTTCCTGTGTGCGCTCGGTCACCGAAACCAGCATAATGTTCATCAGTCCGATGGCGGCGCCAAACAAGGTGATGAGCCCGATAAAAGTGGCGCCGAGCCTTACTGTGCCGGTCAGATTGATAAGCATATTGGCGATGTTGTCGCTTTTGACGATGGTAAAGGTTTCAGGTCTTCCGGGCTGATCGTTGCGGATGATGCGAAAAATTCCCGTGGCCTCACCGACGGCAGCTTCCATTTCTTCAGCAGTACGCGCCCGGATGCTTATGGTGTGGTTCATGTTGGGGCGCGAAAAGTATTGGCGTACGTTGTTGATTGGCAGCAGGCAATTGCGGTCGCCGCTAAAGCCCATGCTTGAGCCTTTCTCTTTCATTACCCCTACAACGCGGTATTTTCCCGGGCCAACGGAAATGATTTGCCCTATGGGATCTTCGTTGTTTTTAAACAGATCTTTGGCAACGGCACTGCCCAAAACAGTCACGTGAGCGCCCTGAAAAGCCTCAGCTGCGGTGATGTTCCTGCCTTTTTCAATCTCGTAGCCGGAGGTGTACAGATAATTTTCGTCAATGCCTACGATCTGTATATTGGGATTGGTTTTGTTTTCGCCAAATCGGAGCGTGGCTGCGCCGGTGCCGAAAGTATAAATGCTGACCGATGCCGGCAGGTTGAATTCCTCCTTGAACCTGAGCGCTTCGCGGAATGTAATATTTTTAAAAGCTTTGGGGTCGCTGCGTCTTCCACCCATATGCACATTGAGATCGCGGTTGCGGATGTTGAAGGTGTTGGCCCCCATCATGGCGAAATTGTCGTTGAGATAGAACTTAATAGCATCAATGGCCGTGAGTATGCCAACCAGAGCCATGATGCCGAAGGCAATAATAGCAATGGTGAGTGTAGTGCGGAGCAGGTGACTCCTGATCGATTCAACGGAAATGCGTATGTTCTCGCTCAGATTTTTCCTCATAATGTAAAGCTTAATCGCTCTTCTTTCCGAATGCCAGATCACCTGCATCGCCAAGTCCTGGAACGATGTAGGCCTGAGCCGTGAGTTCGTCGTCGATACCACCTACCCAGATGGTGAGATTCATGAGCGAGAAATGCCGCTTGATGAATTCAAGTCCTTCAACGCTGGCAAGCGCTGATACGATATGAATGTGTTTGGGCATGCCAATAGCAAGCATGCTTTTCAGGGTTTTGACTACTGAAGCTCCGGTAGCCAGCATAGGGTCGCTGAGGATGAGTATTTTACCCGTAATGTCAGGCGATGAAATGTATTCCACCCTGATATCGAAGGCCTCATTTTTGTCGTACTTCCGATAAGCCGTGATAAAGGCATTGTCGGCCTTGTCGAAAAAATTCAACAAGCCTTCGTGAAGCGGAAGGCCGGCCCTCAGGATCGTAGCCAGAACCGGCTGATCGGGGCAAAGCTGCATTTCGGCCACGCCCAATGGAGTGGTAACCTCAGCAGGCTTGTAATCGAAGGTTTTGCTGATCTCGTAGGCAAATATCTCGCCCAGACGTTCGAGGTTTCGCCTGAAACGCATGCGATCATTCTGAATGTCAACATCGCGGAGTTCTGCAATAAACTGGTTGAAAACCGAATTAACGGCGCCAAGGTTTCTTATCATGGCCTGGTGTTTCGTGTTGGGCAAATGTACATTAAAAACAATCAGATTAAAGGTGTTATCACTCAGCTGCCATTGATTTATCGTGAAGGCACTACATTCACCAAGGGAGTCAATGAGTACCTGTCAGGTTACGGATTCTGCTCAACGAAACATCTTTCTGAATTTTTTCACCATCCTCACCGGCCAGTGCAGATACCACGGAAGCCTGTTGATATGCACGCCGGGATAGGTAGTGGTTTGTCCGCCAAAACCCAGATAAAACCTCGCCAGACCAGTCTGGTCGCTTCCTTCGAAATCAAGAACGTATTGTCCCGGGGCATGCTCCCGAATAATGCTGTCAATCATGAATGTAAGGGCGTGTTGCGCTTTGCCTTCAGGGCTGGTACCCGAAAAGAGGAATACGATTTTTCCGTTGCTTTTCACGAAAAGCGCGCCACTGAGCAGCTGGTTAGCCTTGTCGTAAACGCCGTAGGTCACGGCCTGACCACGATGAATGGCGGTATAGGCCAACTGCACAAAACGACGGTATTCGCGGTCGTTCCAGTGGCTGATGGTGCGGCCGCGGTTGTCTCTGAACAAAGCTACCACTTGCTCCGGCCGTATGTTTTTGCTCAGCCAAAGGCCAGACTCCTGTGCTTTTCTGAGGTTTCGTTTGGTGTTCGACGAGTAATTACGGTGTATGCGCTCGTAGGTATGAATAAGATCAAGTTCGATATTGGTGTGACTGCTCACCCCGAAGCCTGTGGCAGGCACTTTATTATGCTTGTTCAGCCTTATTTCGACAAGTTTGAAACGCGATGGTATAGCCCTCAGAAAGCGCGCTGTAACTTCCTCACTCATGATGTGACGTGAATAAACGCCAAGCTGCTGGGCAAAGAATGGCTGAAAAAGGTAGCTCACGCCAAAGCGCGTGTTACCTGTGAGCGGAAACACCCTTTCGTAGTCTCCTTCGACCAGAGCTTCCCAGTTTTTATGCACAATATCCAGATACCACGACCAACCGTAAAGATTGCCATTGAAGGATTCGCGCACACACTGATCCCACTTCAGCTTGTCGATCTCATGGTTTCTGAGATATCTTATGGGTTTTTCGACACTCATCACACTGCCGCTTCGATGATTTTCTCGTAAACTGTTCTCCATCCGGTCCAGCGTTTTTTGTCGCTCAGACTTTCGTTGTGCCATAGCGTAATGAGTTCGCCGCCATTTTCTTTTACGCTGGCAATGATGGGTAATGCTTTTTCGATGGCTGCTTCGGGATCGAGGTTCAAATAATCCCGCAGACTGCCATCCATGATCATAAAGGGATGCACATGGAGCGTGGTGGTTACGTCATGATCCAGGTCGTAAAATGGAAATGGTATGGTGATGCCGGCCCTGAATCCTGGGGCAGAAGCGAAGCCCATGGTGTAATCGTCGGTGATATCCAGATCGATCAGGTTGTGGTAGGTCAGGGGCAGCCTGAGCCTCAGGTAATGCTGCCGGCTCAGTTTAATGGGTTGCCTGAGTACTTGTGACAATCCGTTGATTTCGCTCTGAAGTCGGGCTTTGTCGTTAAAAGTATTATAGGATGGGTGAATGCCGGCCTGAGCATAATCGGCCAGACGCCTGAGCAATGCGCCAAAATGGCGGTTTGCAACGGGATTGTTTTTGTCGTACCGACCATACTCGGCAAAGAGAAAAAAATAAACCGGCTGGAGGTTATACCGTTCCTGCAGCTCAAGCTGGTAGTCGTAAGTGTCGTAGTCATCTTTTTCCAAACCCTGCAATACCTTTATCCGCTGCCTGAAATTGGGCAGGTCGGCTTTGGTCAGATCGGAGACAGCCGAAAAAATGCTGCGGTAAAAACCTTTATGGAGATATGCCCAGGCCACATCAATATCATAGGTGGGTGTGAACTTGTATTCCGGTCTTTTGGTAACGAGTCCCGGAAAGCGGGCTTCAAGAATCTTCCCCAACATATTGGCCCAAAGGTTGACCAAAGGCTTATCGAGCATACCCCACTGATGCATGACGGAAGAACCGGCTTCGAAACGTCCGTGCCCGTCGGCAGCAAAGGGAAGATATTCTTCGAATCTGCTTACCAGATAAAATGCGGCTGCAAAGGGGTCGAAGGGCAAGGCTGAGCGTTCGTGAAACACGGGAAAGATAGCCTTAAGGCCATCCAGCATGAATGGCTGCAGGTTCTGCATATGGATTTCGCGGCTGAAAAGCAGGTCAGACGACCGAAAGAAAAGATAGTTGCCAATAGGATGCTCACCATAAACCATAACCGGATTCATGGTCTCATCCAGCTTCGCTGCATCTGTCAGCAAACGGTATTTTAGCCCAAGCAGCCGGACCAGCACAATATCAAAGATATAGTTGAGCCTTTGGGTAATGCGCGGGACATGAATAATCACTTCGGTCATAGCAACCAAAGGTATAGAAAATGGCCTTGTTACGCGAAAAAGCTTTTGGCTGAAATCGGGCGGAAACGAAACGTGTGCACATGTGTAGCTTTTAATTGTAGCCGCCGGCCTCTCCAATGTTTCCCTTTTACTACTTTTACCGTCCGGTTAAGAAAAACCAGATGGATCAGTATATCGTTTCAGCCCGTAAATACAGGCCTTCCACCTTTGATATGGTTGTAGGCCAGCCGGCGATTACCGCCACGCTCAAAAACGCCATCCGCAATAATACCCTTGCTCAGGCATTTCTTTTTACAGGTCCAAGAGGTGTTGGCAAGACGACTTGCGCACGCATTCTGGCCAAAACCATCAATTGCCTCAATCCCACGCCTAATCAGGAGGCTTGCGATGAGTGCGAATCCTGCGTCTCGTTCCGGCAGTCGGCCTCCTTCAACATCCATGAACTGGATGCGGCCTCCAACAATTCTGTGGATGATATCCGGACGCTGGTCGAGCAGGTGCGCATTCCGCCGCAGGTAGGCAAATACAAGATTTACATCATCGACGAGGTGCACATGCTTTCGATGGCTGCTTTCAATGCTTTTCTAAAAACCCTTGAAGAGCCGCCTGCATATGCAAAGTTTATTCTTGCCACCACCGAAAAGCACAAAATCATCCCGACCATCCTCTCGCGCTGCCAGATTTACGATTTCAAGCGCATTACGGTCGATGATATGTCGAAGCATCTGGCCTATGTGGCCGGGAAAGAAGGTGTGACAATCGACGAGGATGCCCGCAATATCATTGCCCTCAAAGCGGATGGTGCCCTGCGCGATGCCTTGTCAATTTTCGATCAGATGGTGAGTTTTTCGGGTCGCAGCATCACCTATCACGATGTGATCAGCAACCTCAATGTGCTGGATTTCGAGTATTATTTCCGTATGGTGGACGATTTGCTTCAGGCAAATGTGAGTGGTATATTGCTCATGCTCAACGAAGTAATATCGAATGGTTTCGATCCGCAACACTTCATGATGGGTTTGGCCTCGCATCTGCGTAGTCTGCTTGTGGCTTCTCGCCCCGAAACAGCTCAGCTGCTTGAGGTGTCTGAGTCGCTGCGGGAGCGTTATCGTCGCCAGGCTGAGAAATGCCATTCGTCCTTCCTGCTTTCGGCACTCGATGTCAGCAATGAATGCGACATCAACTATGCCCGTAGCTCGAACAAGCGGCTGCTGGTAGAGCTTTCGCTGCTGCGCATGGCCGGTGCGGGCAAAAAAGCCGAAAGCAACCCACCGGCAAATCCGCCTCAACCGGCAGCCTCTGTGCCAACAGCAACTCATGCTAAACAGGTTCATGCTGCCTCATCACCAACACCTTCACCCCAGGCAGCTGCCCAATCTCCGGCAGCTGCATCGCCTGCAGCCAAGAACTACAATCCTGCCGGAAATACACGAGTGGTTAACGAACCTCAGGCAGCAAGACCCTCCGGAGCACGCACCATTTCAATCTCGCAACAATCAGCTAAACCACAGGCGGAGGGCGCCGAAAAGGCAGTTTTTTCCAATGCTTTTTCCCAAACTGAGCTCAACAAAGCATGGAAAGATTTCTGTGATCAATATAGCACTCAATCGCCTTCATTTGCCAACGCCATCCGTCGCCTGAAACCCGTTTTGGGAGAAAACTGGACTGTTCATATTGAGATGGACAACAAGTATCCTGTTCAGGATAAGCTTAACTGGAATGCACTTCAGGAACACCTTTTCAGGCAGCTTGGCAATAACCAGATTCAACTGGTTCCCGTATTCGTTGAAACTCCTGTTGCTGAACCTATGCCTTTCACCGACAAGGAGAAATTCGAAAAGATGAAGCAGGATTTTCCTTCACTCAGGCAACTGAGTATTGATCTCGAACTGGAGGCAGATTCGTAACGCTCCGTAAGCATCGCAGTGCGCTGATGGGTGTATCAGCTGTGGTGTTTCTGCTGAAAATGATTTTTACTGCGGTGAACAAACCGGAATTAATGTTGGCTCTTAGCAGATGACTGATCATCCTTTACCTTTTTATAATGGCCGAAAACTGATTCCGATACATCGCAATGAATTTCCCATGCTTACGTAACGGATTTTTTCTAAAATTTACCATTTAAACCAAACGCCAACATGATGAAGAACTTTATCGTTTCTTTTTTCGCGCTGTTCCTGATGGTTTCCGCAGCGGCACAGCCGGCACTCGACAGGCCAATCCCTGTTGATCCTAACGTCAAAATAGGGAAGCTGAAAAACGGACTGACCTATTACATCCAGCGCAACACCACACCTCCGGGCCGTATCGAAATGCGTCTGGCTGTAAATGCCGGCTCCATCCTCGAGGATGACGACCAGCAGGGGCTGGCCCACTTTGTGGAACATATGGCTTTTAACGGCACAAAGCGTTTCACGAAAAACGCGCTGGTCAACTTTCTTGAACGAGCCGGAGTCCGTTTCGGCCCCGACCTCAATGCTTATACAAGCTTTGATGAAACAGTTTACATGCTGCAAATGCCAACCGACAGACCCGGCCTTGTTGACTCTGCATTTATGGTGCTGGAGGAATGGGCCGCATGGGTGGCTTTCGAAGGTGAAGAAATCGACAAGGAGCGCGGCGTGATTCGTGAAGAATGGCGACTGGGCCTGGGAGCTGAAGACCGCATGCGAAAGCAGTATTTTCCGGTAATGTTCAATGGCTCCCGATATGCCGAACGTCTGCCCATCGGTACGCTTGGCGTGATTGATACCGCAAGCCATGAAACCCTTCGCAGGTTCTACCGCGATTGGTACCGTCCTAATCTTCAGGCTATTGTCGTGGTGGGCGACATTGACCCTGCTTATGCCGAAGCCATGATTAAAAAGCATTTCGGAAAACTGAAGAATCCAAAAAATCAACGTGAACGCAAGGTGTTTACAGTGCCCGACAATATCGAGCCTTTGGTTTCGGTGGCCACAGACCCTGAAGCCACAAATACCGTTTTCAGGCTCATGTACAAACATCCTCGCAAAACGGTTGACACCTGGTCCGACTACCGTGAGCAGCTCATGCAGCGCATTTACAGCGCAATGATGTCAGCCCGTTTTGCCGAAATCAACCAAAAACCGGAATCTCCTTTCGTTAGTGCCTCTTCCTTCTATGGCGGATTTATGGGCAGGGCAATCAATGCGCTGACTTCCTTTGCGTTAATCAAGGAAAATCGCATCGAGGATGCTGTCACTCAGCTGGTCATGGAAAACGAGCGCGTTCGCCGGCACGGTTTCACTCCGGGCGAACTGGAGCGGCAAAAGACCGAGCTTCTGGCAGCAGCTGAGCGCCGTTTCCGCGAGCGGGATAAGACCAATTCAGCCTCACTGGTGATGGCCTATACGGCCAACTTCCTGCAAGCCGCACCCATTCCCGGTCCGGAGCTTGAATTGATGTTAATACGCGAACTATTACCAACTATTTCGCTTAAAGATGTCAACGCACTGGCGCCGGGCTGGATTACCGAACACAATATGGTGGCTGTGCTCACCGCACCCAGACGCGACGATATGCCCGTGCCTGATGAAGCCCACATCCTGAAGCTGATCAGCGCAGCTAAGCAGCTCGAAGTCGGGCCGTATGAAGATAGTTTCACCGATGAACCACTGTTAGCCGTTAAGCCACAGCCACTCAGCAATTTGCCTAAACCGGTTGATAAAGGGCTGGGTGTGCAGGAATTCAATCTCGCCAATGGCATTACCCTGGTCGTCAAACCCACCGACTTCAAAAACGACGAGATTTTGTTCACGGCATTTGTCAGCGGAGGCACTTCGCTGGCATCCGACGAAGCCGTTTTTGCCGCTTCCGTGATGCCCCGCATGATACAAGGCAGCGGAATCGGCAATTTCAGCGCCACCGACCTGCAAAAGAAACTGACCGGCCAGCAGATCAATCTACAGCCTTTTGCTGAAGAATTTCGTCATGGCTTCCGTGGAAGCGTCAGTCCTAAAGATTTTGAAACTTTCCTTCAGCTGCTGCATCTTCATATGCAGGGCGCCCGAAGGGATGACGGCGCTTTCGAAGCTCTCCGCTCCCAGTTGGTCAGCCAGATGCGTTTTGTGCGTGCCAATCCCCGTGTAGTTTTCAGCGACACACTCGCCCGCCTGATGGGCAACAATCATCCTCGTGCATTCGCAGTGCCGGATCAAATCCAGATGGAAAATCTCAATCCTGAAACGGTTTACGGACTTTATGACAGGATGTTTACCGATGCCACCGGAATGACGGTTATTGTGGTAGGTAACCTGAGCAACGAACAGCTGCCGATGCTCGCCGGATACCTTAACAACCTGCCGGCAAGAAATCTTGGCCTTCGGTGGAAAGACCATGAAGTAAAGTTCCCGCCTCAGACGGTTGATGCTAAGGTGTATGCAGGCACCGAGAACCAAAGTCAGGTAGCTGTTATCTTCAATGGCCCCTTCGAGTGGACCGATCGTAACCGCTTGTTAATGAACCTTGTGTTAAGAGCCTATAACATTAAGCTTCGCGAAAATATGCGTGAGGAACTTGGTGGGGTGTATGGCGTGAGCGCCAGAGGCAGTGCGACCAGATTGCCCAACCCAACCATCAATATCAATGTGGGCTGGGGAACAAATCCTGGCTTGGTGGATACCTTAACGTCAGTAGTTTTCGACCAGATGAAGCAACTGATGGAGAATGGTCCTACAGATGATGTTCTGGCCAAAGTGAAAGAAACCTCCGTACGCGAACGCGAAATCAACGAAAAGCAAAACAACTTCTGGAATAGTTATCTCGATTTCAGCTATTTCAACAACACCCCATTGGCTGCTTTCGAAGACTACAAGGCATCAGTCGAATCGGTATCCGGTGCCGAGTTGCGCGATTTTGCCAAAAGATTCTTCAAGCCCGAACATTACCTGAGGGTAGTTCTTTATCCCGAAAACATGAGGCCATAGCAAAGACAGACACCTGCACAAAAAGGCTGCTTTTTCCAGAGGCAGCCTTTTTTATGGCTGGAGGCACCGCGCACAATAATGACCCCTTTATTTGTAAAGCCATCAGGAATGGCCATGACAGGTTTAGATGAAAATTTGCATCTTTACCTGTAACTTTATCACCTGCCGGACGTCTCTACAACTAGCTAAGCGCTCAGGATGAACCGAAAAGAATACAATCAGACCGTACAACTCTACTCGGATAATATCTACAGATTTGTCCTTAAAAACCTTCGCAACCCGGACAATGCGCGCGATGTAGTTCAGGAAACCTATACCAGGGTTTGGCAAAAGGTGGACGAGATTGAATTTGCAAAAGCGAAATCTTACCTCTTCACCACAGCCTACAACACCATGATTGATATGATCAGGCGGGATGAAAAGCGTAAAGCTTATCAGCCTGATGCAGTACAAAAAGTGTCGTACAACCAGTTCAACGACCTTCAGGAGGTGCTCAGTCAGGCTTTGGCTACCCTGCCCACACAGCAGCAGTCGCTGGTGCTGCTTCGCGACTACGAAGGCTACAGCTACGAAGAAATTGGTCAAATAACAGGACTTAGCGAATCGCAGGTGAAAGTGTACATTTTCAGGGCACGTCAGGCCATGCGCAATTACATACGAAGTCTGGATTATGTTTTGGAGGAAAGGCCATGAAAATCAACTATGACAATTATGAAGCCTTTTTGCTCGATTTTATCGAAGGCAGGCTTGATGCGGCTACCGCTGAGGCCCTCAAGCGGTTTATTGTGCAACATCCTGACTTAGGCAGTTGGGATGAACTCACGGCAGATTTACCGGTATTGGAAGCGGAAGTCGCTGTTTTTTCATCTAAGGAAAGCTTGCAAAAGCCTGAAATAAAGGTGTTTGGAAATATCGACGAAAGTAACTATGAAACCTATTTCACGGCCTGGCACGAAAATGTTCTGACAAATGACGAAAAGGCTTCGGTGGAGCGTTTTCTGCAGCTTAACCCCTGGCTGGAGGATGAATTCCGGCTTGCCGGAATGGTTTATCTGGTGCCTGACGAGGCAATATCTTTCCCTGATAAAGCTGCAATCATCCGGAAAGCACCGGTCATTGCTATGATGACCGGCAATCTCATGAGGGTGGCAGCGGCTGTGGCCCTGTTGTTCACGCTTAGCATGTGGTGGATGAGACAGCTGCCCGATCGGACGGAACCCCTTCAGGCATTGGTAACTGAAACTGAGGCGGTGGATTCGGCAGAAAATCATGAAGAAACATCTCTGGCTGAGAGTGTGATTTTCGAGATTAACCCTGCAGGAGCCGAAACCGTGCCACGGAATCGCAAGGTGCAAAAGCCCGCTGCGAAGACTGTTGAAACACCTCAGCAGCGCTATGATGAACTCCCGACATTACAAAAGCGGGCATCAGGAATCGTAGCGCTTAATCCACATGGAACCTTTGCCTTTGAAAAAGATGATTTGGAAACCAGATTGTTGATTGCCATGTTGCTTGAAACAGGGCAATCAAGCCAAAGCTCTGCCGGCCAGCAGCGTATCCGTCAAGCCTTGGTTGGCATTAACAAAGGCATCGATTTCATGCAGCGCAGACAGGAACGGCTGTCGCCGGAGCATGTGCTTGCTGCAGGTGTTGGAATGTATAATCTGCTCACTGATAATGATGTAGAGCTTGTGAAAGAATATCACGACGGGCAGCTTCAGTCCCTTGTGCTTCAATCGGAAAGGTTGGGTTGGAGAAGAACCTTACCCTGAATTAAGTTGGAAGACCCTAAGTAAATGTCTGTTATTTAGCTATCTAAGACTTTTTCCGGCTTTGTTTCAGTGAAACAAATTGTTAAAGGGGTATAAACTTTCATGAATAATCCCTAATTTTGCTTCACTTGAATTAATAAATCCGAATTATTAACCCCTAAACTTGTTTTATGATGAAAAAAGCTTTACTCCTTTCAGTGATGGTAATGCTGATGGGTGGAGCACTGCTTGCCCAGAAAGCCTACACCTTCAAGCAAGCATTCCCCGAACACAAAGCCATCGAAAAAATGATGCCGGGCATTGAGCCGGCCAAGGATGCCACTATGACACAACAAAAGCCGGTTGATTTCAGCCAGTTTATTCCTCCCTACAAAGGCACCAACGTGGTAACGGTGATTGATATTGGCACTTCGGCCAATGCTTTCGGTTATGGCTATGGCGGTGGTCAGAAATCACTCGTAGCTGCTGTTCCCGAGTTGAATATCGTTACTAACTTCCACCGTTTGGGCGGTCAGCTTGGCGGTACAGGTAATATGCTGGGTTATGATATTTCCACAAATGGTGGTCTCAGCTTTACCAATCAGGTTCAGATCTATGCTGCCGCAAATGCAACCGAAAATCCTCGCTACCCAAACCACGGCTTATTTAATCCTGTGGGAAACACCGATATTAACAATGTTTGGATTCAGTTTTATGCACCCACTCTTGATGCATCAAATGGCTCAAGCTGGGGCGGCTACGGCTATGGCGTGGGCAATGTGGCCAACACCGACCTCAAGACCAAACACCTGAAATCCAGTGTTCCTCCGGTTTATCAGTACATTCCGGATGCCTACGAAATCACACGTCAGGGCAAGGCTTTTGTTGTAGATGTGAACCAGGACTGGACAAGTGGTTCTGTGGTCTATATGGGCAACCTGATTATTAACAAGGGAGTTTGGGATGATACTGATAATGATTTTGTTTTTACGCAGGAGCTTCTCGATGCACCCGTGAATGCTGCCACTACCCGTCCGGCTGATGTTAAGGTGGCTTTTGCCGAAGACGGAATGACAGGCTATATCTCGATGATTGCCGATAATGGAACAACATCGGTTATCGGTCAAGCACCAGGGTATTATCCGGTAATTTTCAAAACTACCGATGGTGGTGAAACCTGGAGCGACGGTGTTGGTATTCAGCTGGGCGGGCCAAACGGACTTGCCGGAATTGTAAACGAATTACTGAGTGATGAGCAGATTGCTGCACTATATGATCCACCGCTGCCCGCTCGTACCGAAATCCCTTATACTACTGCATTTGACCATGATATCGTGGTCGATGCCAACGGTAATCTGCATATTGGTGTGGTTGTCGGAGTTGTAGGCAGCAATGATTACAGCATTGTTTCGACTGATTATATGTTTGCAGCTTATGATATTTACACCACCGACGGAGGCACTACATGGCATGCTGTAAAACTTGGTAATATCAGGAAATTCCGCGGTACATGGCCAACTGATTTCACCGAGGACAACCGCATTCAGATCAGTGCTTCACCCGACCGCAATACCATTTTTGTTCTTTGGCTCGATACTGACCTTGAGGCAGTTGAAGACAATAGTCGTCCAAATATTTTTGCTCGTGGTATTCGGCCCAATAGTTGGGGAACCGCTGACCTGACTTGTGAGAATGGTAACCCAGTTGCTACCAATGTAACCCTTTTCTCACCCGGAATGTGGCAGGCCAGCTTCCATGCAGTTTCGGCAAAGAGTCTTTTTGCTGACAACAAATACACCATACCTATTGCCTACCAGCCTATCGATCCGAGTGTTGATCCGGGGCTTCCCGTACAGTTTAAGTATATCACCAATTTCTTCTTTACAGAAAACGACTTCTGTGTAGTAGGTTCCAACGAAATTGCTGCACTCAATAACCTTCATGTTAGCCAGAATTTTCCTAATCCATTCTCTGGAATTACCAACGTTAATGTAAGTCTAAACAAAGGAAGTCAGGTTAAAATGGAAGTTTTCAACCTTACCGGTCAAAGAGTTCTGAGCCATGATTTCGGTTACAGGCCTATGGGGCAGCATTCGCTCAGCTTAAATGCTGAACAACTGCCTACAGGTGTTTATTTCTATACCGTTGAAGCCAATAACCAGAAAGTTACCCGCAAAATGGTTGTTCGCTAATCCCATTAAATCTCTAAAAATGTACCTCGGGGGCAACTCCGGGGTATTTTTTTTTTATCTTAGCACCATTCAATATTGTTTAACAAATCACAAAAAGATGAAAAAAGCTCTACTATCCATTACCTGTTTGGGATTAGCTGCGTCGCTAATGGCCCAAACCCCGATGCAAAAGCAAAGCGACCGTCTTAGTCAGGAGACTAAGGTGCGCACCAAGGCCATTACCGAAGTGTCGGCCAACATCAATGGCGAGGTTAACCCTTATGTAGCTAACCCCAGAAACCCTGACATTGTAGTGGGTACAACCCGCTACGACTTACAATCGAATACCAGTATGGCCAGGCGTATTCATGCCTATCCTGACGGAACGATTGCCGCTACATGGATCAGAGGTGTTGCCGATCCTTCGTTTCCGGAACGTGGCACAGGCTATAACTATTTCAACGGCACAAGCTGGGGACCTAACCCAAGTGCACGCATTGAACCTGTTCGTACGGGATGGCCAACATATCAGCCCTACGGACCCAATGGTGAGATTGTAGTTGCTCACACCGGTGGCACTGCGGGTCTTATTTTTTCGCACCGGCCGAATAAAGGCACGGGTGAATGGACTAATTTTTATTTGCAGGGACCAGATGGATTTCAGGATCTGCTCTGGCCTCGCATGATGACTTCCGGCCCTGACAGAAGCGTGATTCATGTCATCGCGGCAGTTGATGCCAGCTATCAGGGACTTGACGGAGCCCTGCTCTATAGCAGATCGACTGATGGCGGACAGACATGGAATCCCCGGAATGTTATCCTTCCCGGCCTGGGCGCCGGTGAGATTTGGGGTGTTGGCGGTGATGTGTATGCATGGGCTGCACCCAAAGGAGATACTATCGCCTTTATTGTTGGTGATTTTCTTGCTGATGGCATTGTCCTCAAATCTACTGATGGAGGCGATACCTGGGAATCCATGAAATATTATGAAGCCCCGATTCCGGCTTTCGGCAATCAGGTGCCACTGCCTCGTCATGGAGGTATCGATGGCTATCAGGCAGCTGTTATCGATGATCTGGGCCGGGTGCATGTAGCTGCCGGACGTATGATGCACTCAGCCGATGGCACCGGTGGCCCTACAAGCTACTTCCCATACTCCAATGGTCTATTATACTGGAACGAAACCATGCCTCCGCTCGACAGTACAAAGGTTACTGCCAACATTCTTGATCCTAGCGGTATGCCCTCGCAATATCTGCTTGCAGAGGTTGTGGACAATGGCACAGATACCATCATTGGCGTTGCAACTTTCCAGGCTTCACTCACCTCGATGCCTCAATTGGTCTTCGACCACAACTCAAAAATCCTTTATGCCTTCTATTCTGCAGTGACACTGGGATTTACCAATGGCGAAAACAATTATCGCCATATCTGGATGCGCTTTTCTGAAAACTACGGACAAACGTGGAGTACGCCACAGGACCTTACAGGAACTATTTTCCAGATTTTCAGCGATTGTGTTTATCCGTCTGCTTCTGAAAGCGTGACAAATCAAGTGCATGTGCTTTATCAATCGGATAATCAGCCCGGCAACGCAATACGCTTTACAGGACACAGCGTGAATGATAACAATATTGTTTATCTGCCTGTAAACCTTGCGGTTGGTATCGACGAAAAACCTGCAAGCATTCTTTCGATTGATCAGCTTATGCCCAACCCTGCCAATGGCAGCACACGTCTGGTAATGCATGTTGATCGTCCCGCAACAGCTCAGGTGAGTTTGCTTAACCTGGTTGGTCAGGAGGTGATGAGCCACACGCTTCATTTGCCCAATGCCGGCCCTCATGACCTTAAGCTTGACCTTAACGGACTTCGTTCGGGTGTTTACCTCGTCAGGGTTAAAGCCGGCAGCGATGTTGCAGTGCGCAAACTTGTCGTGGAATAGTCCTTAAAAGTTTTTATTGCAAAAACGGGCAGAAATGCCCGTTTTTTTTTCATTGCTCATGATGTCAACCTAGGTAAGCAAAAATATAGTCTTGGTCATTAAGGTATTTACTACTATCTTTCGAGCCTGTTTAACCAAAGACCAAAATGATGAGAAAACATGTACTTTCAATGGCATTAGCCTTGCTGTCGGTTAGCCTGACTGCACAATCTCCTTTGCAGCTTCAGATGCAAAGATGGGCTGAAAGGGCTGATATGGAACTTTCGTCCGACGATGTTCAGCAACCTTATCTTGGAGTAAGTAATCCGTATGTATCAACGCTCGTTCCTCCGGATGTGGTTATTGGCCAGTGCCGGTACGACCGTCAGTCGAACTACTCCATGCAACGACGCATGCATGTTTATCCTGATGGCACTATTGGTGCTACATGGATGCGTGCCATGCTTGATCCGGGTTATACTGACCGCGGTACCGCCTATAATTATTTCAATGGCAGCACCTGGGAGCAATGGCCAACGGCACGCATCGAAACCGTGCGCACAGGTTGGCCTTCCTATGCGCCATTCGGGCCTAACGGAGAAATTGTTGTTGCACACACCGGTAATGCCACGGGTCTGGTATTCAACTGGCGGCCCAACAAAGGAACGGGTGCATGGACAAGTTTTACCCTTACAGGACCAGATAACCTCGAATTGCTCTATCCACGAATTGTTACCAATGGTCCCAACAGACAAACAATTCACCTTATTGTGCAGGTGAGATCCACCACGCCTTATCAGGGACTGGCAGGAGCACTCGTGTACAGCCGTTCGCAAAACGGCGGACAAAGCTGGGATATTCTTCATCAGGTCATTGAAGGAATTGACGCGACAAGGTTTCCCGGCCATGGTGCCGACCGTTATGCCTTTGCCGAACCGCTCGGCGACACCCTGGCTTTTGTAACCGGCGAAGGTTATACCGATGTTTGTGTGATGAAATCGTTCGACAACGGAAATACCTGGGATCGCATCGATTACTACAACAGCATCGATCCTTTTATGAATGGAACCATTGCGTATCCTCTGCACGGCAGCCTCGACTCATATCACAATATAGTGTTGGATGATCTTGGACGTGTTCACGTCAGCTCCGGCCGACGCATCCACCGCACCGACGGTAATGGTGGTCGCCTGTATCGTCGTCCTTCCGATGGCCTGATCTACTGGAACGAGACTATGCCGCCTCTTGATACCACAATATTGAAGCACACGGATGCGCCTGACGGCGTTCCGGACAACATCCTGCTGGCCAGGGTGCAGGATAACGGCACGGATAGTATTGTGGGCATTGCCACTTATTATGCCTCGCTCACTTCCATGCCTCAACTGGTGTTCGATCGCCAGACCAAATTCCTGTATGCTTTCTACAGCGCGCTTACCCTGGGATTTGTAAACAACGACTACAACTATCGTCACATCTGGATGCGCTATTCCGAAGATTATGGCCAGACCTGGAGTCCGCCGGTTGACCTGACAGGCGATATTTTCCACCTGTTCACGGAATGTGTTTTTCCAACCGCATCGCCAACTGTCAACAACAAAGTTCACCTGATTTATCAATCGGATGATGCGCCCGGAATGAGTGCTACGGATGAACATCCGGTACGCGACAACAACATCGTTCATCTGACAGTTGACCGGATGACGGTTGGCATTAAAGAAAACAAGCCGGCTATTGTTTCGGTGGATCAGTTGTTTCCCAATCCGGCCCGCGATGTAGCAAATCTGGTGATAAAAACACTAAAGGCAAGCTCCGTAAGCATCAACATCTATAACACCACAGGGCAGCTTATGCACAGCCAGATTGCGAACCTCAACTATGCCGGGCCACACAGGGTGCAGATACCATTGCAGGGATTCGATGCAGGACTTTATGTGGTAAAAGTGGAAGCAGGCACCGAAAAGCTGATGCAGAAACTTGTTGTCAGATAACCCTTGAACATTTTTACCAAAAAGCCGGTTGTTTCAACCGGCTTTTTCTTTAGCGCTAATTCATGGGGATTTGCTTACTAATAACGAAACATCGTTAAAAGAAAAAGCCACCCGGGAGGGTGGCCCAATTATGAAAAACAAACAAAACAAGTGTACATCTTAAAAAACAAAATGTATGCCGAAAAGATAAGATGTTAAAAATCAGATATGTTTATAATCAAGATGCTTGAAAAAATGTCCAGTAATTGGAATGAATTTTCAAAAACGGGAATTGAATCAGCTTTCTGTATCGTTTCAGCAATGCAATTGTCATATTTTCAAAGTCTAATAAATCCGTGTCTGATTTAATAGAGCCAGATCTAAATTCCCAATATGGGAATATGTGCCAAAGCTTAAATGAGTTAAGGCTTCCTCCTGCTTCAAAGTTTCGTAAATTTGCCAAAATTTTCATCATGCGTAAATTACTCTGTGTTACAGTTTTCACCTATATAGCAATACTCCTTTGTCCATGTGAACCGCTTTTTGCTCAGAACAAAGAAACGCTAAAGCAGCAAGTTTTCACCTTGTCGGCAGACGACATGCAAGGAAGACCTGTCGGTGGTGAAGCCGACGCCAGGGCTGCCGGCTATATTTTGGGGCAAATGCTTAAAGCTGGATTGAAGCCAATGGCTGAGAATGGTTTTCAGCATTTCAACCTCATCGCTTCGGTAGAGCCGGGCGACAACAACAGTCTGCAGATTTGTGATGAGCAATTGGTTTATGGTCAGCATTACAGCCTCTATGCCTTTAGTGCTTCTGTTAACACTACGGCTCCTGTTGTGTTTGCCGGATTCGGTATTGTAATGCAAAACGACACTCTGGCCCGCGATGATTACAAGGACTTGGATGTCAAGGGCAAATGGGTGTTGGTATTGCGTGGTGATCCGATGCCGGAGCGTAACGATAGCCCGTTTATTCCTTATTCGGATGCGCGCACCAAAGCCATGCTGGCCCGCGACAGGGGTGCTGTCGGACTCATTGTCACATCAGGTAAGCGTAATAATGCCCAGGACGATCTTGCTCCGCTGATTTTTGAACGCTCCGTATCAGATGCAGGGATACCGGTAATCGACCTCAGGCGCAGTGCTGCCGACCGTTTCCTGCTACCCGAAGGATACACTGCCGATAGTCTTGAGGCCAATGCAATTAAAGGGCACTATCACGCAATGAGTTTTCCTTGCACTATATCGGCAACAACACATTTGTTGAAAAAATCTGTTCAGACCCAAAATGTGATGGCTGCCTTGACTTCGCCCAGCGCTTCGGATGAGTGGCTGGTGATTGGCGCCCACTACGACCATCTGGGCATGGGTGGGCCGGGCTCGGGATCACGTATGCCCGAAACGCCTGCCATACATTATGGCGCCGACGACAATGCATCGGGTGTGGCCGGCATGCTCTGGCTAGCCGAAAAGCTGACCACGCATCGCAGCAAACTGAAACGCAATGTGCTTTTTGTGGCTTTTGGAGCCGAAGAGCTGGGTTTGGTCGGCTCGAAACATTTTGTACGCAATATGCCATTTCCCAAGGAGAAGGTGGTTGCCATGATTAACCTTGATATGATTGGAAGGCTCAACGAAAGACAATCGCTGATGGCTGGCGGAACGGGCACTTCATCCGTGTGGGAAGCACTGCTTAACCGGCTGAACGAAGAAGCAGGCCTGAGCCTTTCCTTTTCTTCCGAAGGCTTCGGAGCTTCTGATCATGCCTCGTTTTATGCCGAGGGCATTCCCGTACTTTTCTTTACGACAGGCGCACACAGCGATTACCACACGCCTAACGATACGCCCGATAAAATCAATTTCGAGGGTATGCAACAAGTGCTTGGCCTCATTGGTGCGGTAAGTCTTGAGCTCGCAACAAGCGATGGAAGGCCTGATTTTCGTGAGGCCGGACCCCGCGAAAGGGTGGCCAGCCGTCGAGGATTCAGGGTCACTTTTGGCATTATGCCCGGATTTGCCGATACCGGCGGCAATGGGCTTAATGTGGATGGTGTGACCAAGGGCGGTCCTGCCGATCTTGCAGGAATGAAAAAAGGTGACCGCATTACCGGCATCAATGGTCTCGCCGTAAAGGATATTTACGACTATATGAACCGACTGAAGACCATCAAACCGGGCGAGCGCGTCAATGTGGATATCGTGCGCAACAACGAACCCCTGATTTTGGTAGTAGAGCTTTAATTAAGACCATTGCAAACTATTTATCTTCAGTTGCTTGCAGATAGCTTTCTGCTCAAATTCCTTCGCTTTGGGGTGGTAGGATTCAGTGGTCTGTTCGTTGATTTCGGCATTACCTGGTTGCTCAAGGAATATGCAAGGTGGCAGAAGTATCTGAGCAATGCCATTGGATTTATTGCAGCAGCAAGTTCCAATTATATGCTCAATAGGTGGTGGACTTTCCAAAGCACGAATCCCAATGTGGCCGGCGAATACATCGGATTTGTTTTCATCGCCTTGCTGGGATTGATTATCAACACATTAATGCTTTGGTTACTCGTCAGTAGGGTTCGGATGAACTTCTACATCAGCAAGGCATTTGCCACAGCACTGGTCATGGTCTGGAATTTTGTAGCCAATCTGGTGTTCACCTTTAACGGTATGGCACTTTGATGGGCTTCAACACGCATGATTCAGAAAGCAAGGAAGACGCATTGAAAGTGTTGAAATAGTATAACTATCTGGCTAACTTACTCATAAACGTCATGGTATCGAGCGAGAGCTCCGGCCAGAAATCGTTAAACGCTGTCTCCACCCTGGAATAGTTTTCAATGAGCACCTGCACTGCATTGTCCATGCCGCTTTGGAAGCTGGCGCGCCGGTTCATGCCGTAAAATACCCTTTGCAGGTCGCGAAGGTTAGCATAGCCTGCCAGCCAGTTTTGTGCTATCATCCACGGCAGTATGCGCCGCGAACGTGCAGGCAGCAAGTGGTAGTTGAAAAGCAGCGTGCGGTAAACACGCTGAGCAAACACGGTCAGATCGCCCTTGCCGTGGCGCGCCCATCCTATGGCCAGAAAATGATCGAAGTAGATGTCGAGTACAACGGGCGCATATTTACCAAAATCAGGAATGAGCAGCAGCGAAGTGTGCTTTACAACAGGGTGGCTGTCGGTGAATGCATCAATCCGGCGGTGAAGCTGCACACCAAGCCGCATGGCCTCGGGCAGCAGGTCGAGCTGACTGCCTCTGACATGATCGGCTACCATATTGCCGGTGAGTACCATTTCATCATCGCCCGATAACAGGGCATGGGCCAGAAAATTCAACTTGAGCAATTTTTCACAAAACTAAGCAATGCGGTGCTTGTTGGCTTAAATTTTAGTGTCCACAACTGAAAAGCCATCTTATCTTTAACTTTGCACACTCCAACACGGGCTAACTGAAGTTTCGAACTGTCAATGGCATTCCATGAGAGACCTGACCGAAGGTAAGGAAGGACAACAGATACTGCGTTTTACTATTCCCATGCTGATTGGCAATGTATTTCAGCAGCTGTATAATGTGGTGGACAGCATTGTCATCGGCAGGTTTCTGGGCACTGAAGCCCTGGCCGCTGTCGGGGCAAGCCACCCTCTCATTTTCACGCTCATTTCGCTGGTGATCGGACTCACCACAGGCGGCACGGTCATCATTTCGCAATATTTCGGTGCGAAAAAATACCAGATGGTCGAAAAGGCCATACATACCACCTATATTGTGCTTTTTTGGGCATCGTTGCTGCTTATGGTGCTTAGCTGGACGCTTGGCAGCATGGTATTTCGTTTGATTGAATTGCCGGAAGATATTATACCACAGGCGGTTATCTACTTCAATTATTATGCTGCAGGTTACCTTTTCTTTTTTGGCTTTCAGTGTACTTCAGCTATTTTACGAGGACTTGGCGACTCCAAAACACCGCTGTATTTTCTGTTGGTAAGCACTATCATGAACATAATTCTCGATGTGCTTTTTGTGGCGGTTTTCGGATGGGGTATCGAGGGTGTGGCTGTGGCCACTATCATTGCTCAGGCGGGTGCATTTTTTACTTTAATATGGTACCTGAACAGTCGAAACGAAATGCTGAGATTCAAACCTTTGCGGATGCAGTTTGATGCAGCTATTTTCAGACGCAGCCTGCAGATCGGGTTACCTACAGGTTTCCAGCAGACCTTTGTAGCTCTGGGCATGCTGGCCTTGTACAAGGTGGTTAATATGTTTGGCACTACGGTGATTGCAGCCTATGCGGTGGCGATGCGCATCGATTCGTTTGCGAGTCTTCCGGCTATGAATTTTTCGGCGGCCTTATCCTCATTTGTTGGTCAGAATATTGGAGCTGGTCAGTATGAGCGCGTGAGAAGGGGAATGCTGGCCACCCTGCGCATGACAACAATTTTTTCGATGTCGGTTACGGTTATAGCATGGCTTTTTTCTGCCCAGATCATGCATATTTTTACGGCAGATGAAGCTGTGGTGGCTATTGGGCGCGACTATCTGCGTATAGTCAGTGTGTTCTATGTGCTCTTTTCAACCATGTTTGTGTTCAATGGCTTGCTTCGCGGGGCAGGGGATACGCTGATTCCCATGTTTGTGACCCTGTTTTCGCTGTGGGTGGTGCGCGTACCGGCTTCATACATGCTGGCTAATAAGTTTGGCCCGGTTGGCATTTGGTGGGGTGTTCCGGTGGCCTGGGCATTAGGGGTATTGCTTTCGTTTATCTATTACCGTACCGGTCGCTGGAAAACCAAACGCATTGTCCGATAAAGCATTGGGCGGTTTAAGGTCTTTTTTTAACTTTGAGGGTTAAACTTTTAATTTATGAAGAACCTGTTTATCCTAATGGCTATTGCTATGCTTGTAAATGCCTGTGCCACAAAGCACGAACCCATCACGTACCCTGAACCGAAACGAGGCAACCATGTCGATGTTTATTTCGGAACCGAAGTTGCCGACCCGTACCGCTGGCTCGAGGACGACAACTCGGACGAAACTGCTCTTTGGGTGGCTGCTCAGAATGTAACCACACAGAGCTACCTCTCGCGCATCAAATTTCGCGAGGACTTGCGTCAGCGCTTCGAAACCATATGGAACTACCCGCGTGTCGGCACTCCTTTTAAGGAGGCCGGTCGCTATTATTTATTTCGTAACGATGGCCTTCAGAACCAAAGCGTTTTATACACCATGAAATCGCTTGATGAAACGCCCGAAGTGCTCCTCGACCCAAACAACTTTAGCACTGATGGCACCATCTCGCTTGGCAACATCAGCCCTTCGCCCGGTGGAAAATATTTCGCCTATTCCATCAGCCGCGGTGGTAGCGACTGGAACGAAATTGTGGTTATGGATCTCGAAACACGTGCTTTATTGCCGGATACCATTCGCTGGGTGAAATTTTCGGGTATTTCCTGGCTCAACGATGAGGGCTTTTTCTATAGTGCCTACGATGCACCGGCTCCCGGTCAGGCATTGTCGGGCAGCAATGAGTATCATAAGCTTTATTATCACAAGCTTGGCACGCCTCAGACAGCAGATGTCATTATTTTCCAGAACAAAGAATTCCCGAAGCGAAATTATTATGGCGGTGTAACCGATGGAGGAAGTTTTCTGGTAGTTCGTGAATCGCAGGCCACCAGTGGCAACGCCCTGTATTTGAGGCCGGCAGGCGATTTTAAGGCACCGTTCAAGAAAATTGCGGATGGCTTTGATTACGATTATGACGTGATTGATGAATTGAATGGCAAGTTGCTGGTCGTAACAAATTACGATGCGCCTAAGCGCAAGGTGGTGCTTATCGATCCGGCCGCTCCTTCGCCCGAAAACTGGAAGACCATCATCCCCGAAGCTGAAAATGTGCTTGGAGGTGTGAGTCTGGCCGGTCCTTATATCTACGCCGATTATGTGGTTGATGCCAGCAACAGGGCTTATTTCTTTGATTATGAAGGAAATATGGTTAAAGAGCTCGAGTTTCCAACCCTGGGTACAACAGGTGGTTTCAGTGGCGACAAGGACGATCCTGAGGCGTTTTATACTTTCACTTCGTTTACATTCCCGTCCACCATCTACCGCTATGATCTGAACACACATACTTCTGAGAAATATTTTGCCAGCGAGGTGCAGTTTAATCCGGAGGAATATGTGACAGAGCAGGTCTTTTTTACCAGCAAGGACGGTACAAAAGTTCCCATGTTTATTGTTTACAAAAAGGGCATGCAGCGCAACGGCAAGAATCCATTATTGATGTATGGCTATGGCGGCTTTAATATCAGCGTGATGCCTTCGTTCTCGGTGTCGCGGCTGCCGTTCCTGGAGCAGGGCGGTATTTATGTATCCGTTAACCTGCGCGGGGGAGGGGAGTATGGCAAGAAATGGCACGAAGCAGGCCAGAAAATGAACAAGCAGAATGTGTTCGACGATTTCATCTCAGCTGCCGAATACCTGATTGCTGAACAATATACCAACCCATCGAAGATTGCCATCATGGGAGGCTCGAACGGTGGCTTGCTGGTAGGTGCAGCCATGACACAACGGCCTGACTTGTTCAAAGTGGCGATACCTATAGTTGGAGTGCTTGATATGCTTCGCTATCAATACTTTACAATCGGATGGGCATGGGCAGCCGATTACGGCAGGAGCGACGAAAGCGAAGAAATGTTCCGTTACCTGCTTGCCTACTCACCCTTGCACAATGTGAAGTCTGGTGTGGCCTATCCTTCAACACTTGCCGTTACGGCCGATCACGACGACAGGGTTGTGCCTGCACACACCTTCAAGTTTATGGCGGAATTGCAAAGCAAACACACCGGAAAAAATCCTGTGCTTGTGCGTATCGAAACGCAGGCAGGCCATGGTGCCGGCAAGCCCACTTCAAAACTTATCGAGGAAAACACCGACATCTACAGCTTCATCATGTATGAGCTGGGAATGAAGCCGAAGTTTGCCCGGAAATAAGGTAAAAAAGATAATCGAACGGCAGGCCGGTCTGGTCTGCCGTTTTTTTTGCGGGCTAACCAATCCTTACACTGGTCATGGTGAGCGATCCGCCCAGCGGAACGTCGTTGAACAGCCTTGCCTCTTCATTTTCGCGCTGTAATGCAAGGCAGTAGAGCAAAGGCAGGTAGTGTTCGGGTGTTGGAATAGCCAAACGGAATGCCTGCCCTTGCTTGTCGTAATGAATCAGGCTGTGGTGATCCCTGTCCAGAATGAAGTGTTTCATTTTAGCGCTTGCCTCCATGGCCCAGTCGTAGGCATAAGCGCCGGCATTCAGTTTGTTCCAGGCAACCAGCCTCAGGTTATGCACCATATTTCCGCTGCCTATGATGAGCACGCCTTTCCTGCGGAGCGACCGGCATTGTTGGGCTAATGCATAATGGTATTGGGGTTCTTTGGTGTAGTCGAGGCTTAATTGAATCACCGGAACATCGGCAAGTGGATAAAGGTGTTTGATCACGCTCCATGCACCATGGTCCAGTCCCCAATCCTGATCCAGACCAATTTCAGTTTGGGACACGAGTCGTTTGATTTCGGCTGCCAGCGAAGGATCGCCATTTGCCGGATACTGCACCTTATACAGCTCAGGCGGAAAACCTCTGAAATCGTGAATGGTAGGCGGATTTTTCATGGCAGTTACCATAGTTCCCCTGGTTTCCCAGTGTGCCGAAATACATAGTATGGCTTTTGGTTTGGGGATTTCAGCGGCCACTTTACGAAAACCCCTTACAAAGTCGTTTTCTTCGATGGCATTCATAGGGCTGCCATGCCCCAGGAATAATGTGGGCATGATTTCGGGCAACTCCGGCCAATGCAGCATTGTGTTTATATTGTCTGACATCGTTGATTCATAATGATCTGAGTATCTTAGCCATTGCTTTTCCTTTGGCCAGTTCGTCAACCAATTTGTCCAGCATCCGAATTTTTTGGGTTAAGGGATTTTCAATGTTTTCGACCCTGACGCCGCAAATAAATCCGGTTATAAGGCCTGCAGCCGGATTGAGCTGAGCATGACGAAAAAATTCCTCGAACGTGGCATTTTCGTTGATCAATTGCTGGAGCCTGTTTTCATCGTAACCGGTCAACCAATGAATAACCTGGTGCAGCTCCTGGGCAGTGCGTCCTTTCTTCTCGATCTTGGCAAGATATAAGGGATAAACTGCCGAAATCGTGAGGGTGGCAATGCGTTCATCGTGGGTCTGAGGCATATTACTGATTTTTGCTTGGTGAAGCTGACTTAGTATTGATCAAAAATAACCAATGAATGATTAGATCACGATGGGAGGTATTATCGTGATTATTTTAAATAGCAGTATTTGCCACATATCACTTGGAGCGGCCGGGTTAAAGCACATGAATGCCCACTGCCAAAATATTTTATGGCATAAACAGATAGATTTCTGAAACAGCTTTTACACTGCGGTCGGCAAAAAAGTCGGTGGGAAGAAAAATCCTATAATAACCACCTTCATCTGGATTATCCGGCACGGCCAACAACGGCATAGTTTGATCATTGCGGTTGAATAATTCACTGTAGCTAAACACAGCCCGATACCCATCGGCTGATGCAATACAAACCAGCCCTTTTTGAATCCAGTGCGGATCGAAAAGATTAAATCCTTTGGGCATTACTTCCCTGAGCGGAATCCCTTCGAACTTGGGTATCGGATGAAAGCCCATACCCATTCCATAAAATGTAGAGTGAAAAGTTTGATATCTGCTTCTATCCTCGATAAGTGGAATTTGCACCGAGGCATTACCATTGATGTTTATTACCGGATTAGGGCTGAACAGCGGCGCCATGTTTCTGGTTATTGGGTAGTCTTTCCTGTCGAACGATTTAATGCAGATTTTGGTTGGACTGTCCAGATAGCGCTGTGCATAAAGATCTGCGCCGGCAACGAGCTTCCATGATTCAGGAATTGGATAATTCACATCCTTGCGGTAAGGTTTGACAGGCGAAATTCCAGTAGCAATGATAATTTGATGGTGATTTGCACTGTGAAAGATTTCCGACCAACTGAAAGTTACGCTATCGCCCTTGTCATTTGTTACAACAATGTAGGCATCGATGGCCGGCTTGAAAACTTCAGCATTTTTCTTTTTGAGCACAAATGGCTGCAAAATATCAAACAATGAGTAACCCCAATAACGGTAAGCCCCGATAAATTCGACACTGCTGTCAGTATTCATTCTGGTCTGTTTAACTACCACTTCATGTGGATAAATCCCTTTAAATACTGCTTCGCCAGCACCTTCAACCTCGCCTTCAACTTCAAGTTTAAGCTGCTCCAGCTGTGTTCCGGGATGTCTATGGTAAAGGCTGTTGCCATTCAAAGACGTTGTGACGGTTGCTCCGGAGGTTGCGTCAAATCGTGAAACAGGAATATGTCTGAAGGATAAAGCAGCTGTTACCAGAAAGAGGAATAGAAAAGGTTTTACATAACGGTATTTCATATTCGAAAGTGTGATATTTTTGCGATATGCATTAATTATACATAACGCAAAGAAGCAAATAATTTTTGATAGTTCAACACAAGAGGTAAAAAAATCTTATCCGATTAGTTGTAATACAAACCTGTCTAAAACCTAAAACCAAATCATTTATGAGAGTTCATGTAGCAATCTTTTCGATTCTTCTTTTTTTCTGCCAGACGTTATCAGCACAGGTCACGATAAGTGGCAAGGTGGTAGAGGCTTCAAGTGGCCAGGCCGTCCCGTTTACGCGCATTGAAGTCAAAAGTAGTGGCCAGGTGCACGCGGCACAAAGCGATGGCACATTTAGTTTTTCTATTGAAGGTTCGCTGCCGGTTCAATTGATTTTCAGTTCAATTGGGTTTAAGCCTGTACAGATAGAATTGTTTTCGGTGGGTCAACCATTAGTAGTTTCGATGTTTGCTGAGGTATATAATCTTGGCGATGCAGTAGTTACTGCCACTAGATCGGACAGGAAGTTGTTCGAAGTGCCTCAACGGATTGAAGTAATTCAGGCAGATGTTATTGGAGAAAGTCTTGCGTTATCTGCCGATGCATTTTTGTATGGTGTTTCAGGAATGTCGGTAAGTCGGGCGGCATCCATCTTTGGCGCGGGCGATATTTCTCTCCGGGGAATGGGCAATGAGGCCGGCCGGACACTTGTTTTGATTGACGGTATCCCGATCAATAAGCATGATGGTGGCTCGGTCAACTGGAATTCAATCAATACAGATCAGATCAGACAAATAGAGGTTGTCAAGGGACCTGGCTCTACAGTGCATGGCGCAAATGCCATGGGTGGAGTTGTTAATCTTCTGACAACAATTCCCGATAAAAAATTTCAGGCACATTTGGTTCAAAGAGCAGGCACGTTGAATACTTTTCAGACACTCGCCGGTGCATCAGGTGAAAGTTGTAATTTCTATTGGTCGGCCAACGGAATGTACAGAATTAGTGATGGATACATTGCCAATCAGGCTAATGAGGTCAATAGTTATTCAGTGCCTTCATTTTTAGATGAGTATAATATGGGTATCAGAACGGGTTACAAGATAAGCCCTAATCAAACCCTCGACTTAACAGCTTCCTATTATGCAGGAAAAAGGGGGACAGGATACAATTACAAAGGGTACAACTTAGAAAACGATGATAAAGCAGCCGAAAATGGATCATTCAATCAATATATCAGTACAAATGGAAACATTACTTATCAGGGCAGTTTTACCCATGATGTTAAGTTTCGCCTGAGTGCTTACGCACAGCGAGAGAATTATAAAAATATCAGGGAGAGCCTTCGCAATAACCGTATCACAAGGTATGATGTTCTTTCGGTAAGGGAAGATATGGGATTGCTCTCTTCATTATCATTTTCACCATTTACTGGCCACAGCGCAAATACTGGCATCGATATCAGGCATGGTGCTGTTGATGGTGCCGACACCTACATCACATCGAGTGATGAAGTGCTCAACAAAGGAAAGATGTTTATGATTGGCGCTTATATTCAGGATGAATTCAGTATAAAAGGCATTCCTTTGAATTTTCTGGCTGGACTGCGCTTTGACCATGCCAGATTTTATGGGGGCTCATTTATGGTAGAAAACCCAACAAATGAAACCTCGTTTTTGCAGCGATTCTCTGGAAATTTGGATAATGCTGGTTTTTCTGCCTTTAGCCCGCGGTTTTCCATGCAATATCTCCGTGCTGGAAGTTTTCGCGTTTATGCTGCCTACAGCAAGGGTTATCGTGCACCTGTGCTGGACGATATGTGTCGTACGGGACGCATTTCGGGAGGAATGAAAATTGCCAATCCGGAATTAAAACCTGAATATCTTGATAATTTTGAGATTGGTGCTGATTTGTTGAAATTGAAGCATATGACGATTACATCTACACTATACCGAGCATTCGGAAAGGACTATCATGCTTACATTTCCACCGGCGACTCGGTAGTGATAAGCAACCGAATGAGACCAGTGATGAAGAAGAGTAATATCGGAGGTGTTCAGATTACTGGCGTTGAGCTAAAGTTGGAATACAAACTTAGGAATATGCTTATCTGGTCAGCCTCGTTGAGTCATATTCTGACAGAAATTACGGTCTATCAGCGATTGAATGACGCTGTAGAGGAAAGCCTGATAGGTAAGGAACTTGTTTTTCAGCCTCGGGACCTTTTTTTTACTTCAATAATCTGGAACAACAAAATTGTGAATACTTCAGTATTTTTCACTTACAAGGGTGCTCAGTGGCTCAACGAGGTGAATACAGAAAAGATCGATGGCTACTCATTTATCGATCTGCAATTTTCGCGGAAAGTGTTTAAGGGATTAAGCGCTTCAATGCTGGTAAACAATGTGTTAGACGATAAATACATCGATTCCCGTAACTTGATATCACCCGGTCGCATGTTGTCTTTCCAGATCAGATACGACTTTTAGCAAGGGCTATGATCTTGCGCAGCAAATAGCAATGGTAGCCGGATGCAACAGGTGATCATAAATATAAATGTGAAAAAATCACCTTAACAAGTAAAGATGTTGTGAATTACTGCCAGACCAGCGTAGCCACCGCCTTTGAAGGGATGGAATAGGTGAAGTATTTGGTGCCCTGCTTTATGGTGAAGGTTTTGAAGGTGTTGTCGTAGTTGCTGATAACCATTGCCTTGGAGCCATCGGTATTCACAAATGCCACAGCTTCGATATTGGTAAGCGATTGTGCCCAAAGCACAGAAACCCTTCGGGCACCTGGCCTGACAAATTTGGAGAAGTGGCCAATGGCATAGTATTCTTCGTTATAGGTTACTTTTCCGGTTGTTTGGTTGATGGTGACAACGCCTCTGCAATTTGGGCATCCATTGTTGCGGGGGCCGTGAAATTCGTCCAGCGCCAGATTCCACATCAGGGCCGAGCGCGACCAGTTGACGGCTGTGCCGATAAAAATGTTGCGCATATACCATAGCAGGTTGTCGCTAAAATCGGTTGCCCAGGCGCCACCGGAAATCTCGGTAAAGTGTAGCTCACGGTCGGGATGCGCATTGTGCACTGCCGACATGGCCGACACCTGACCTCCATAGCCGTGGAATGCGCTTCCGGCAGTATAGGCTTTGGCCTGCGGGTCGTTGAGGATATTGATGGAATAGCTGGTATTGTCCCAGTTATGGTCGTAATTGATGATTTTGGCCGTGATGCCGTTTTGGGCAAACTTTGGCCCGAGGTGGTCGCGGATAAATAGCAGCTGATCGCCTGATTGCATTTCCATGCAAGGATATCCGGCTGTAAAGTAGAGTGGTTCGTTTTGTGGTGTTACATGGGTAATGGTAATGCCTTTGTCTTGCATGGCCTGAACGTATCGAACAAAATAATCCGCATAAACGCTGTAACAGTCTGTACGCAGTTTACCGCCTTTCAGGCTACCGTTGGTTTTCATCCAGGCTGGTGCGCTCCATGGCGAGCCCATAATAAACAATTGTGGGGCTATATTTTTCACCTTTTGCATCACGGGCACTACATCCAATGTATCCTGCTTAAGACTGAATTGTTGAAGCGAAAAGTCTGATTGCCCGGCAGGCAGGTCATTGTATGTGAAATCAGAAAGCGAGAAGTCGCTAGCACCCATACTCAGCCTGACAAAGCTAATGCCAATGCCTTTCTCTGCATCGAAAAGTTTTTCGAGCACCGATTGGCTTTCGCTGGTGTTGAGCACCCTGTTGATGAGGTAGGCCGATGATCCGGTCATAGCTGCACCATAACCGTCAATGGTTTGCATGCTGACTGTTGTATCAACGGTGATGAGCGGCCACATACCATCGTGTTGAGCGATGATGGGCAATCCTGCTTCATTGCTGAGCAGTTTGAGCTGATCGCCGCGGGTGAGCCAAACCTGAGCCAAGGGACCAGTGGGGCCTGGTGGTTCAGGCTCGTCGGGGCTTGTATTTTTGTTGCAGGCCTGCGGCAGTACAGTAGCAATCAACAGCATCAAAATCAAGCTGAATGGCATACGTTCTTTTTTATTCATTGCAATTTCAGGAATCGTTGGTAAAAGCCTCCGGCAGGTCATACTGCCGGAGGCTGAATACTCAATAACCCGGGTTTTGGGTGAGTTTTGTGTTGTTGTCGATTTCTCTTTGTGGAATAGGCCAGAGGAGCTTATTCGGCGTGAGGTTATAATTCAGCGGGGCGTTGTTTGGACCCCGGACATTGTTTATCACTTCGATGGCTCGCCCTGTGCGTTTAAGGTCGTACCAGCGGTGGCCTTCGAATGCCAGCTCTAACCTGCGCTCCTTTTCGATGGCAAGCTTCATGGCAGCCTGATTGTTAGCTGTTGTAGGCGGAAGGTTTACCCTGGCCCTGATCTGATTCACAATCGCGGCAGCACCCTGAACGTCGCCCTGAGCGTTGAGCGCTTCGGCCTTCAGGAGCAATATATCGGCCAAACGCAACAAAATGAAGTTTTGCGGACTTGGCATGGTGAAGTTGCGCCATTTGTTCACGAATGGATAATCGGTCTGCGGCCAGTAAGGGTCGCTCCAACGTCCGGAAACGTCGAGGAAGATGATGCTTGCATTTTTCCGGATGATGTCGTTTTCAGCATCAAAGGCAGCAACCAGATCGTTCGACGGGGTGTTGAATTTTTTCCAGTCAAGGCCACGAAACATGGTGGTGCCCCAGTTTCCGCTCGATGGCGTGCCTTCGTAGTTGATCTCGAAGATGGATTCAGCTGAATTTTCATGTTCGTTGTTCCACAGCATTTCGTAATCCGGAAGAAGGCTATATCCTCCCGCAATCACCTCATTGGTGTATTGCAGCACTTTGTCCCACTGTGGCGGTTGCATGGTGGCATACACCTTGGCCAGCATGGCATTGGCTGCACCTCGTGTGGCGAAACCCTTGTGTGGTGCCGATTGCCTTGCGTGGTTCCGGGCAAGCTCAAAATCTTTGATAATCTGAGCATAAACCGAATCAACCGGGGCTCTGGCCGGAAACATGATGGGATAGATTTCAGGCAACAGCTCAATGCTTACAGTAGTTACTTCCTTTAGTTGCAGTGGAACCGCTCCCCAAAGCTGCACCGCCTGAAAATACATGAAGGCGCGAATCCATGCGGCTTCTGCCTTTATTTCAAGCTTTCTGTCTTCAGCCAGACCGGGCACCTTATCCACATTGTTATACACTGAGTTGGCTTTGCCAATTGTGCTGTACAGGTAGGCCCAGTCGCGGCTTACATTGGTGTTGGTGGCGTCGATATTGTACTCGTCGATCTGGAAATTCATCGGGTTATCGGCACCGGCATAGGCATCGTCTGACTGGGCATCGCCGTTCACATAATAGTCGAGAGAGAAGTACTCATTGCGAAAATCAGCATATGCACCTGCCAATGCTGCTTCCACTTGCGCAGGAGTTTTATAAAGAATGGAATCGGCATTGGTATTGGATATCGCTATGCCTTGCGAGATGGGCTGCAAATCGAGAAAATCGTTGCAACCATTAATCGTTAGCAACAAAGTTGCGGCAATTAAGCCAGAGATGAATCTTTTCATGTTTGCAGCGTATTAAAGTTCAAGATTAAGCCCTACAACTATTGAACGTGACTGGGGATAGGTGCCATAATCGATACCCATTTCGACAGCGCTGTTGCCATATGCATTAACTTCGGGGTCGAATCCGCTGTAATTGGTAAGGGTGATCAGGTTGCGTCCGGTGACAAAAAGTTGCAGATTCCTGATACCTTTGAACTTATCGGAAGCGGTTAGCAAATTGTATGAAAGTGTAACCGATTTGAGGCGCACATAGGAGCCGTCTTCGATAAAGCGGGTGGAATTGCGTACATTAGCAATGTTGCCTGCACGGGGAATATCCGTAATATCACCGGGTTTCTTCCACCGGCGCAAAACAGCCGTGCTTTGGTTCTTGCTGTCGAACATGCCCTCGAGGTCAACACGTGTGGCATTATAAATATCATTGCCATAGCTACCCTGTATAAACAGGTTCAGGTCGAAGCGTTTCCAGTTAATGTTGTTCGTAAAACCAAACACAAAATCAGGGTTTGCATCGCCAATGATGGTGCGGTCGCCGGTGTCGAAGATGTTGTTATTGTTGAGGTCTTTGTATTTCAGGTTTCCGGTGGCCGGGTCAACACCATCTGCCACATAGCCAAAAAACGAACCCAGCGGAAGTCCTACCTTGACAATAGCAACGTCCTGGTTGTTGCTGTATATTCTGCCAAAGTAATAGATGTCGGTGTATTCCAGTTTCTTCACCTCGTTACGGTTGAACGAAATGTTGAAATCTGAGGTCCAACGGATTTTCTTGTCCACATTAACCGTGTTAAGGTTAAACTCAATCCCGCGGTTTTCTATGCTGCCGGCATTGGTTTGAATGGTTGTAATTGGCAATGAGCTCGATAGCTGCACGTTAAGTAATACATCATCTGTTCGCTTGATGTAGGCGTCGGCCGTAAAATTTAACCTGTAGTTAAACATGGCGAGATCGATACCGATGTTTGACTGGGTAGTTGTTTCCCAACGAAGATCCGGATTACCGTAGGTAACCTGTACCGATGAAGGTCCTGAAAGGGGAGTGGTGGGCGTACGGCGGTAATAGTTCACCAGTCCGTAGCGTGCGTAGTTGGGTATCCCTTCCTGATTGCCGTTTTTACCCCATCCGCCACGCAGCTTGAGGTCATCGATCAGGCTAACGCCTTGCATGAATTTTTCGGACGACACTCTCCATCCGGCGGAGAACGATGGCATAGTGCCCCAGTGCTGCGCCAGTTTTGACGAACCATCGCGCCTCAAACTCATCGTGAAGTAATACCTGCCAGACCAATCCCAGGCTGCCCTGCCGAAAAATGAAGCCAGCGCCCATTCCTCCCGGTTGGTGTTGGCGGTGATATTGTTTGCGGCATTCAAAGTACGTACGCTTAGGTCAGCAGGAAAATCAGTGCCATAAACAAAGGAGCTGTTGCCTTTGTATCTCTGCACACTATTGCCTGCAAGGGCATTGATGTTGTGTTTGCCAATGGTTTTGGTGTAGCCTGCTGTATTTTCCCAAAGCAGGGTAGTGTGGGTGGACTTATCGGCTTGTCCGATACCGTTGTTCTGTCTTCCAAAATTGGTGCGTACCGGATCGAGGTAATAGTCCCACTGATGCGTGAGCAGATCAGCACCTGCTTTGGTAGTCAGCGTAATGTCCTTATGCGGTTTGGCGTTGAGACTGATGTTGCCAAACACCTGATTGTCAATGGATTGCTGGTCGGGTCCTTCCATATAGGCAATCGGATGTTCCCATGAAGGCTGGAAAGGGTTTGGATCGAACCATCCACTGCCATCTTTTTTGTAAATAGAGAGAAACGGAGGTGTATTGAGTGCACTCATGATTACACCACCACGTCCGGAGCTCAGGTTGTCGGGTGTGTCTTTGGTGTTGAGGTGCATGACGTTGATACTCGTGTTCACATTCAGCCAGGGCCTTAGCTCATTGTCAAGGTTCATGCGCACGGTATAGCGGTCAAAACGTGCCGGTTTCACAATTCCCTGATCGGAAAGCCAGGTGGCTGATACGAACTGCGACGACTTTTCGGTGCCTCCGGTGTAGGATAGCTGATGTGTTTGGGTTGTACCGGTACCGAATACCAGCTCTGGCCAGTCGGTAAAACCGGTTTGTGTCGGGTCAATGCTTCCGGGAATGATGCTGTTCATGAGTTCGCGGTAGGCTTTGGTTCCTAACACATCAATACCTTTTCGCAATTGCGACCAACCCAGATAGGTGTTGTACCGGATTGTGCTTTCACCGGCTTGTCCGCGTTTGGTGGTAATAATTACAACACCGTTGGCTGCACGTGCACCGTAAATTGCTGCGGATGATGCATCTTTGAGCACACTCATGCTCTGTATGTCACCCGGGTTGATATGTCTGATGTCTGTCGTTGGCACACCATCAACCACGTAGAGTGGCTCGTTGCCTGCCAGAACCGAAGTAGCTCCGCGCACACGAACTGCAAGTCCGGAACCGGGTTTGCCCGATGGCTGAAATACCTGAACACCGGCAGCTTTACCCTGAAGGGCTTCAGCGGCCGAAATCAAGGGTCTGTTGCGCATCTCCTTATCGTCCACAACGGCTACTGCGGTTGTCAGGTCTTTCTTTTTCTGAGTGCCATAACCTATCACCACAACCTCACTGAGCTGGGCAATATCCTCGAGCAGGGTGATTTCGATAAAATTCCTGCCTCCGATTGCAACAACCTGTTCCACATAGCCTATGTAACTGAAGCGAAGTCTTGCATTTCGCGGAGCTTCGATTTCGAATTTTCCATCGTAGGCCGTGATGGTGCCCCTAACCGTGCCTTCGAGAATGATTGTTACGCCTGGAATAGGGTTGCCTTGTGCATCTTTTACTGTGCCCTTTACCGTGATATCCTGTGCTGAAATCAGGAAGGGCAGCATTATTAAATATATGATTGTTAAATACTTATGCATAGCATTAGTTGGTTATTTCAGGTGTAAATTAAAAAAGGTATTAAAACTGGAGGGGCATATGCCCCTCCAGTTTAGCAATGATTGCAAGCAGGCTTAACGTTCCAGAACCATTGTCCAGGCTGCTCCACCGCTATGGTCGGCGGAGATATCAACCGAAACAATGAGGTATTGTTTGGTGGCACCTTGAGCATAGCCAATCACTTCGTAGCGGTTGGTAGGATTGCCGCCATTGGGTGGGTTCGAGCCATTGCTATTTTCTCCACCATAGTAGCCTTTGTAGAATCCGATAAAGGCTGCGCGTGATGGTCCGTTGGTCAGGGTGATGATGGCGCGCTCCGTGCCGGTAGCTGGCGTAAATGCAAAGGTATGGGCGTTTTCACCAAGTGCACTGCCAAAGGCTGCACCATTACCGCTGGCGGCAATTTGTGCATCGGAAATACAGCCGTTGGGCGATCCAAAGTAACCGTCGTTGCGGGCCGAGCCTTTGGTGTCGTAGGTGAACTTGCCGTCAGCATGGAATGTAAATTCGTCATCGGGCATACATGACCAGTCATCACCGCCGGTGCCTGTTCCATCAAGGAAGGACTTAGGCAGTATCCACCATGAAGGATTGCCTAGGCCGGGGCCTACATAAACGGCGCGCTCAGCAACACGTACTCTCCATGGAGCGCCAACAAGAAGCTCGGTCGTCAAAGCAGTTACCGAAACCACGGCATCCTGTTCAACAGAGCGGGTTCCCATATTGTTGGTTGCAGTCAGCTTAATGGTGTACAATCCTTCGCTGTCATAAGTCTTGGTAGGATTTTCTGCAGTTGAGGTTGTTCCATCACCAAAGTCCCAGAGATAGCTGTTGGCATATGTGGATGTGTTGTTGAATACCAGGGTAAGGCCGTTCTGAGTGAAGGTGAATGACGGATTGGGCATATTGCCGGGAATTGGCGGTTCTTCGTTGGGGTTGTCATAGTGTACAAGCACAAAGCGCCAGTAACCGCCCGGTTCGGCAGGATTCCAACGATAGATGCCTTCAACGATGAGGGTATCAACCTGTCCGTCGTGAAGTTTCTTCAGGTTGTAGGTTACAGTCTGCTGAGGAGTATTGACTTCGGTATTGTTGCCCAGTTTGTAGAATCCGATATAAGCGCCAAGACCATTGACTTTAATTTTAGGCTGTTCGCCCTGAATGATTTCGAAAGTATGGTTACCGCTTCCCCATGCAGCCAGACTTTGACCGGTTGTGCTTACCATATTGCTTTCGGAAACGCAGGTCCAACCGGGTTCAAAGAGATTTCCTTCGGCCCATACATCTCCCTTGGCGTCAAAAATCATGCGTCCATCACGGTGGAAGGTCCACTCATCATTGAGCATGCAAGGTCTGTTAGCCAACTCATCGTTGTTGCGACCCATGGCCCACCAGATTTCGGAGTAGCTTTCAGGGCCAACTTCCAGTGGATAACGTCCGGTGCTGACGTCGCGGATCAGCTTCCATTTCTTTCCTGTGGTTCCCTCACCGGCCAGTTTGGTAAGAAGAACATTTGGATCGGAAACAGTGATGGTTTGCTGGAACACATCAGTCATGGTTCCCTTCATTGATGTTGCTTTCAGCGACACGGTGTACTGGCCGGCTGCAGCATAGGTGTGAACGGGATTGGTTTCGGCTGAAACAGCACTTCCATCGCCAAAGTTCCATTCTAATGCCGAAAAATTAGTCGATTCATTGGTAAAAGCTACTTTCTTCCAGTCCTGGGCATCTACAGCAAAGGTGAAGCTGGCAATTACCTCCGGATCGGGGTCATCCTTTTTGCAGGAAGTGAACGGAATGAGTGTTGCAACAAGAAGCAGCAACAGTGAAAAACTCAGGTTTTTTTTCATGGCTAAAACATTTTTGGTTAATTAATGAGTAATTGAATTGTTATTGATTTTCATGGTATTACCGATCAATACGGTTCGAAAATTTCAAATTGTTGGTGAGCTCGATGTCGGTGATTTGAGGTCCGCACATCAAACTAAAGCTTCCTTTCTCGAGCGTCCAAAGGTTATCCAAACCTGCAAATGCAAGTGATTGCACGGGAATTTCGAACTGAACGACTTTGGATTCACCCGGTTGAAGATTGATCTTCTGAAAAGCCCGTAGCCTTTTGACTGAAGGTGTCAGACTGGCATAGTGATCGGCACTGAACACCTGAACCACTTCTTTGCCCGGCAAAGCTGAAGTATTGGTAATGCGAACACTCATTCTGATTTTATCGGCAGGCTCATAAGAGGTTTTATCAGTAGTGAGTTCGCTGTATTCAAAACTGCTGTAGGTCAACCCATACCCGAAATGGTATTGCGGATTGTACTGTGTTCCTGTAGGTGAGCCGGAAATTTCGAGTTGTTCGGCATGTTTGATATAGTAGGGTTCGAGGCTGTTGGGAAACCGAGGATAGGTATAAGGTAGCTTGCCCGATGGGTTTACCTCGCCAAAAATTATTTGTGCGATGGCTTCGCCACCAAAATTACCCGGCAGATAAGCATTCAGGATGGCTTTGGCCAGTGGTTCAATTTTTGAGATGATGCGCGGACGACCCTGCACCAAGACATAAATCACCGGTTTGCCGGAGGCGGCAGCCAGACGGGCCAGTTCCTGTTGGTGGTCCGACAGATAAAGATCTTCAAGGTCGCCTGGTTTTTCGGTGTAGGAGTTTTCGCCCAGACATAAAACAATCACATCTGCTTTGGCGGCTTTTCGGCTAAATTCGTTGAGGTTGCCTACAATCTCCTCATCGTATTTTCCGTCAAACTTGAAGCTGACGCCTTCGTAGAGCTCAACCAATTCGGGTTTTGCTGCTCTTGAGCGCAAGGCTTCGTATATGGTGTGATAATCGCCGGCAAATTCATCAGCCAGTTCGCCCTGCCAGCTATAGCTCCAGCCGCCGTTGAGGGGGCGCATGCTGTTGGCGGTTGGGCCGGCAACCAAAATACGGAGTTTGTTGGATAACGGCAGTATATTTTCGTTTTTCAAAAGGGTGACCGACTCCTGAGCAGTTTTTAAGGCAAGATTTTCGAAGGCCGTGCTGCCAAAGTCAGGATAATCCTCTGCTGCAGTGTATGGTGTGTCGAAGATGCCAAGCAGAAATTTCACCCTTAGGATTCTTGTCACAGCATCATCAATGCGGCTCATAGGTACCTGCCCCTCGTTGACCAACTCGATGAGATAATCAGCAAACCGAAAGTTGTAAGGCACCATCGACATATCCAGTCCGGCATTGATGGCCAGTTTCACGGCCTCTTTCTGTGTCTCAGCCACTTTATGACGGGTATGAAGGTATTCGATGTCCGACCAGTCCGAAACTAAAAAACCTTCGAAGGCCAGTTCTTCCTTTAGCACATCATTGAGCAGATACTTATTGATGTGTACGGGAACACCGTTGATTTCGCCTGAGTTAACCATAACAGTCAGGGCTCCGGCTTCGACACCTGCTTTGAAAGCGGGCAGGTGATATTCGCGAATGATATGCTCCGGCAGCCAGGCAGGCGTGCGGTCTTTGCCGCTTAGGGTGTGCGAGTAGCCCATATAGTGCTTTAGGCAAGCAGCCATACGATGGGAATGAGATATTTGGTTATCCTCGCCCTGCAGGCCTGCAATCAGACTTTTACCCATCTCGGCAGCCAGATAAGGGTCTTCGCCAAAAGTTTCCCACTGGCGAGGCCAGCGTGGATCCACACCGAGGTCGAGCACCGGGCTGAATGTCCAGCCAATCGAGCTTGCCCTGCTCTCGTAGGCTGTTACCTCGGCACCCTGACGAATGAGCTCAGGATTCCACGTTGCGGCCATACCAATCTGTTGCGGAAATAATGTGGCACCATCCACATAGCTGGCGCCATGAATCATATCCACACCATAGATGATTGGAATACCCAAACGGTTGTTTTTGATGGCAAAATCCTGGATATCCTTCACCATGGTATTCCACCACTCCGGGCCGCGCGCACGGTTGTTCGAAGTGTTGAGCACCGACCCGATAAAGTATTTGCCGAATGCCTCGCGCATGATGTTGCTGTCGAGACGCGGAGGTTCGTAACTGGAATAAGGGTTGTCGCCCATGAGCAATAGGTCCAGCGTTACCTGAGTCATCTGGCCAACTTTTTCTTCAAGCGTCATTGATTTGACCAGGCTGGCCACTTTGGCCTCGATCTCAGGAGTCGAATGTCGTAGGCTTGTTCTTTTCTCCGGCGCTGAACATGAGCCGGCTATTACAAGCAAAATCACCAATAAGATCCATGTTGTTTTGCGATTCATATGATCATTGATTTATTAGTTTTCTGGAACTTGAAAAACCCTTACGTAATCCACCATCATGGTCTGAGGGAAAACGGTTGTGGCATCCGGATTACCCGGCCAGTTGCCGCCAACGGCTACATTGAAAATAAAAAACTGTGGCAGCCTGAATGATTCGAAGCGTATGTCGGTGTCCTTTATTTCGTGATAAAGCTGATAGTCAACATACCAACGGATGGCATTCTCCTGCCATACTATACTGAAAATATGGAACTTGTCGTTAAAACTTTCATTTGACGTGAGGCTGTACGACATGGTGCGCGATTTGTGTCCGCCATCAAAGTAGTGAATGCTGCCATGCACTTTTTTGGGCTCATGGCCGAGATATTCCATGATATCAATTTCGCCACAGCGTGGCCATCCAACCGTGCTGAAGTTGGCGCCAAGCATCCACAAGGCCGGCCATATGCCTCTGCCAATGGGCATTTTAGCCCTGATGTCGATGCGGCCATATTTGAATTCACGTTTGCCCTGTGTGATGAGGCGTGCGGAGAAGTATGTGTTATTGATTTTTGTGGCTGTAATGTGCAGCTTGCCGTCCTGCACATAGGAATTTGTGGAAGTGTTGGTATATATCTGAAGCTCATTATTACCCCAGCCTCCTCCGCCGGTATTGTAGCCCCAGTTTTCGGTATTGACAGCGGACCCATCGAATTCATCACTCCAGGTAAGATACATCTGGGGGTACGACATGGGTGTTACAGGGCCGTCAGTGGCCATTTCGGGGGTGTAGCTGTCGTCGTTCAGAATGATAACCTTGGTGTTGAGGTTGGGGGCAGTAGCATGAGTAAGGTTGCTTATGGCTATGGTAAACTGATCGTCCATTTCGAAAATGTCATCGTTCACAATAGGGACTTCCAGTATCTTTTCGGTTTCACCGGGATTAAAAGTGAGGGTTTGATTTATTCTTGGAACGTAGTCTTCGCCAGCTTTGGCGGTGCCCTGAATTGCTGACCAATTGAGTGTTACCGGTACCTGTGCCGGTCCTGATAACTGAAAAGTAATGCGGGCAATTTGCTGAACAAGAGTGCCCTCTTCGACAAATATTCGTTCTGGTACCTGCAGCACGGGAATAAAAAGGTCGTCGTTTAAGATGATGACTTTGGTCCGGTCGTTGCCTAGTTTGGCATTGCGAACGCTACCGGATACAACGAAAAAATACTCGTCAGTTTCATATTGATCATCATCCACAAGGGTTACAGAAACTGTCTTGCTTTTTTCGCCCGGAGCAAAAACAATGGATTGCTTGTCTATGGCCACATAGTCTGATCCTGAAACGGCAGTGCCTTCGATTGTTGAGATGGTCAGGCTGACCTCTTTCGAAGTGCTTTCGCTTAGGGTCAAAGTAATCATGGCCTTACCGGCGGACTCCAACACCTCAACTTGTTGAGCGAAACTTAAGGTTGGAATCGTCTCGTCGGTCTTTTTGCAAGCTGCCAAAGCCAACCAGATGCCAAAAATCAATAGAATACTGTGTTTCTTCATTTTGGAATCATTCTGTAATACCTCACCCAATCAATCTCCATGGTAGCCGGGAAAATCTCCGGATCCACACCTTGCTGACCACCCCAGTTTCCGCCTACAGCGATGTTAAAAAGCAGGTGAAAGCGTTTGTCGAAGGGCCATGCCTGATAACCGGTGCCTTCGTTGATATGCGTGAAGATGTGTATGTCGTTGATAAATCCTCTGATGGCATAAGGTGTCCAGTCAATCCTGTATGTGTTGTATGCGGTGCGTGCATTCGGTACCGTCATGGTGGCGGTTTTGTTGTTGCCCATCACCCAGTAATACTTTTCGGTATGTGTGCTGATGTGCACCACATCAGGGTTGTGGCCTACGTGCTCCATGATGTCAATTTCGCCTGATTTGGGCCAGCCGCCATATTCCCAGTCCGTTGGCAGCATCCAGATGGCGGGCCATGTGCCGCGTCCGGAAGGTAGTTTTGCACTTACCTCAATGCGTCCGTAAAGGAAATCGCCTTTATTCCGCGACACAAGGCGTGCCGAGGTATAAGCTTTTCCTTCGAAAGTTTCTGAGCGTGCAATAATCTTCAGGCTTCCTTCTGAAACAACAGCGTTATCTATCCTGTTGGTATAGTATTGCAGTTCGTTGTTTCCCCAGCCATGACCACCCAGGTCATAGTCCCATTTTGTTGGGTCAGGCGCTCCGCTGTAATTGAACTCATCGAACCAGAAAGGTGTAGCTTCGAACTGCCAACCAAGGTCCTGCACCGGACCTGGAAGAATAATCTGATATTTCGAGCTATCCGTTTCCTGGCAGGAAGCACTCAGAAAAGCCAGCAGCAGAACAATTAGGATATTTGATTTCATCATTTTTTTCTTTGAAAAAGAGCGGCCGCCGGGGTCAGCAGCGGCGCGCCCTACTCACTAACCTCAAAAAATAGCTATGAAAAGGAATTAATAGTTCGGGTCCTGTACGAGTTTTGTATTATTAATTTCTGTCAGCGGAATGGGAAGAAATTCATGTTTCGGCGCCACAAATCCTTTGAAGGCAAGTGCTTGCGCTGCACGTCCGGTGCGCACCAGATCAAACCAGCGATGCCCTTCGGTGGCCAGTTCAACACGACGTTCTTCGTATATATTGTCGAGTGTAGCCGGTATGGAAGGAAGCCCTGCGCGTGTCCTGACCCGGTCAAGGTAGGTTTGCGCCTTGGGGGTATTACCACCGCGAAGGAAAGCTTCCGAAGCCATCAGCAAAACATCAGCAAACCTGATTTCGATATAGTTGTTGGGCCACATCAGTACCGGATCGCCATTGCCGGTGGCTCTGAATGCTTTGAGCGGAATGAACTTCTGGCAGAAATAGCCCGTATTCTGGTAACCTTTTTCGTAAGTTGCAATGCCGGCTTTTTCGAGGCTGTCGATGTTAGCCACTGTAGCTTTGTAGCGATTGGTATTCTTTAGCTTGTCAACAAGCTCGGGGCGTATGGGATTGAAACCCCAGCCTGCATCATACACCGGTCCGACATATCCCCGCGGTCCGCACATCTGGGTGAAAATATGTCCTTCGCCTGCAGGTGGCCATGGTCCCCAATAACCTACGGCAGCCGAGGTATGGGTGATTTCGAAGACCGATTCTTTATTGAATTTGTTGTCCGGACGGAAGATGTCGCCAAAATTGGGTAGCAGCTCATATTGCCCCGAAAGGTCAACCTGCTCGAACAGGTTAGCGGCTTCGAGCATACGTCCTTCATTGTTCTGAAAGAGAATGACCTTTCCGAGTAGCGACATACCGGCACCTTTGGTAACCCTTCCTCGCTCCGGATCGGGTACGTTAAGCGGAAGATCCGGTATAGCGTCGTTCAGGTCGCGTTCTATTTGTTGCCATACCTGATCACGTGCCACCTGAGTTACATTATAAAATTCTGCAGGGGAAAGGGGTTCGAGGATGAGTGGTATGCTCCGGAACAGACGGATGAGATCAAAATAGTAGTATGCCCTCAGGAATTTGGCCTCGGCCTTGAAGCGTTTCTTCAGGTTTTCGTCCATTGGCACATTGTCAATTTTAAATAACAACACATTGGCACGGGCTACTCCTGAATAATTTCGCCCCCAGAAATCGTCCTGAGGTCCTAATGCCGGATCAAGGGTATAAGTGTTCCAGGCTTCCCAGGTGGCCCTGTCAGCAAAATTGCCACCGCCTGCCCAGCAATCGTCCGAAGCAGTATTGAGATAACCAACTTTGGACGAATAATCTTTAACAACGTCCCAGCCCAGAGGATCATAAACCGCCACCAGACCGGCAAAGGCCTCATCAGCATTGCGGTAATAGTTGGCTTCCAGCGTAGTGCCTTTAGGTTTCACTTCCAGCCAGTCCTTGGAGCAGCCGGTAGCCACCAGCACAACGAGCATCAGATAATATGATAGATTTTTCATAGTTGACGAAAATTAAAGTGTAACATTGATACCTGCCATAAACGATCTTGCCTGAGGATAAAAGCCGCGGTCGATACCATAGCTCCATCCTCCGATTTCAGGGTCAAAGCCGCTGTAACCGGTGAAGGTGAGCAGGTTGTTTCCGCCAACATAAATCCTGAGACGCTGAATGCCTGCTTTACGACTGAGCTCGCGAGGTATAGTGTAGCCCAGCTGAATGGTCTTGATGCGTAAGTAGGAGCCGTTGCTCAGGTGGAATGTGCTGGGATTGGCAAAGTTTTTATTGGGGTCGCCCAACACTAGTCGCGGGTAGGTGGTTGAGGTTCCCAAACCATGCCATCTGTTAAGGGCATCGGAAGTCCAGTTTGCGCCGGGAACATCGAGCCTGCGCAGTCCATTAAATATCTCATTGCCTGCCACTCCCTGACCGAATAATACGAAGTCAAATTGCTTGTACGCGGCATTCAGCGTGAATCCGAACGACCACGTGGGTGTGGGATCGCCAATCACTTTGCGGTCGGAGGCGTCGATTTTGCCATCCTTGTTCAGGTCAGCGTATTTAAAGTCACCGGGCTTAGCGTTAGGCTGAATAAGTGTTCCGTCGGGGTTTTTGTATTTCTGAATTTCACCCAGCGACTGGAAAATGCCCAAAACATCAAAGCCATAAAACGATCCGATAGGGTAACCAACCATCAGACGCGAGATTTCGTAGGTGCTGTTGTGAAAGTTTGCGCCGGTACGGAATTCAACTGTGCCAAGGTCGGTGATCTTGTTTGAGAGATAGGAGGTATTGGCTTTCACTTCAAAGTTGAAGTCGGATATTTTTTTGAAATAACTCAGTTCGAGTTCAAATCCTTTGTTGGTCATCGAAGCCACATTTCCTGTGGGCGAACCGTTTGCACCTACATAGGCCGGAAGAATAATTGGCTGCAACATGCCCTTGGTGCGTTTGTCATACAAGTCAAACACCAGACGGAAGTCGTCGAAAAGTGTAGCCTCGAGACCAATATTGGCCTGACTGGTTTCCTCCCATTTCAGGTCGGGGTTCGATGGTGCATTTGGGCTATAGCCAATAATCAGGTTGTCGTAGCTGAAAGTGTAGTTGCGTCCGCTTCCCACGGTCGAAAGGTATTGGAAATCACCAATCTGGTCATTTCCGGTAACTCCATAAGAGCCTCTGATTTTCAGGTAGTTAACAATTTTATTCTCAGGCCAGAAAGGCTCACTGCTTACATTCCATCCCAGCGAGGCTGACGGAAAATATCCGAACTTGTTGTTGGTGCCGAATCGTGAGGAACCATCGCGACGAAGGATTCCGGTGAACATATATTTGCCTTGGTAATTATAGGTGCCACGCGCAAACAGCGAAGCGATACGGTGGTCAGGACTTTCCCAGCCTCCGCCGATTTTGTTGGCATCAGCCACACCGTAGTTCATCGAGGCTTCATCAAAAGTGTTCACGGGAAGGTCCTTATATGTTGCATTAACACCCGACGAATTCGATACATACGCCGAAGTGCCGAGCATCGCACTGAAATCATGAAAACCTATTTTCCTCGTGTAGGTAAGTGTGTTTTCAAAGTTCCAGCTTAAGCCCATGTTGCGTGCACGAAAGTAGGAGTTGTTGGTTACCACCGTTGCGGCATTCAGATAGTGCACCGGCGTGAAGGCTTCGTCGCCCCAAAAAGCGAGTTTTGTGCCTAAATCCGAGCGAAACCTAAAATACTTGGCCGGCTCAATTTCCGCATAAACGTTACCAACAAAATTATCCGACCAGCCGTAATTGCCAAGTCTGGTGGCGATATACGCCAGAGGATTGGTGAGCTCCTGGCCTACATATTGCGAAATGCCGTAGGGGTTTCCGTTTGCATCACGCACAACGGGTTGATTGCTGTAAGGTGGTGCATTGGCCACCAAGGGGTCAGTGATTACAACCGGTGTTACAGGATCGAGGTTGATAGCCGACGAAAGCGGACCACCAAATTCGCTGTTGGTATTGAGTGATCCTTTACTTTTAATGTGCGAATATCCAAAATTGTTGCCAAAACGCAACCAGTCGTTCACCTTATTCGTTGCGTTGAGCCTTAGGTTCAACCTTTTATAGTGTGAGATATCGGTGGCTACAATGCCTTCCTGATCTAAATAGCCAAACGAGAAATAATATGTCGAACGGTCGTTGCCTCCGCTGATGCTTAATTCATGATTTTGAATTATGGCATTGTTGTTAAAGATAACGGATTGCCAATCAGTGCCTTCACCAAGGGTTTCAGGATTGGGGAAAATTTCCGGAAGCCCTGCATTTCGGAGCGACTCGTTGCGCAGCTTGCCATAATCAGCAGCATTCAGAAGATCGAGTTTTTTGGCAGGCGCCTGTGTGCCCAAATAAGCATGGTAGTCGATTTTCATATCGCCCGGACTACCTTTACGGGTTGTAACAATGATAACGCCATTGGCTGCCCGGGCTCCATAAATGGCTGCTGAAGCGGCATCTTTTAAAACCTCAACGGATTCAATATCAGCAGCATTAAGGTAGTCTAAGCCGCCCACATCCACCGGAACACCGTCAACAATATACAAGGGGTCGCTATTATTAATGGTGGTAGTTCCACGTACTCTTACGGTGGAACCGGATCCGGGTTGTCCCGATGCAGCTGCAATGGTAAGCCCGGAAGTGCGGCCTTGCAAAGCCTGCTCAAGGCGTGTGACAGGCATGTTTTGAATGTCTTTGGCACGAACGCCGGAAATGGCACCGGTAACAACACTTTTTTGCTGAACACCGTAGCCGATTACCACAAGCTCATCGAGCATGAGCGCTTCAGGGTCGAGTTGCCAATTGATGGTTAATGTTTGACCTTTTGTAATAGTAATGCGTTGCACGGCATTCTTATAGCCGACAAAGCTTGCTGTTACGGTCAAGGTTCCGGGTGTTACATCAAGTTTATACTTGCCGTCGAGATCCGAAACAGTTCCCTCCAGCGTGCCTTGAACGTAAATGCTGGCGCCCGGCAAGGCTTCGCCGGTCGATTTGTCACGCACCGTTCCGGTAATGGATTGCGCCGAAAGACTTAACGTCAACAGCGCAAACAAGGCTACGAGCAGATGGTTTTTCATCATATGTTTTATGGTTTGGTTCAGTAGATCCTTTTATGCACCGAAATCGGTTGCATAAGCAAGGCAATGTTACTATCTATTTGGTGGAGTAAGCAAGGAATTTCTTACATCATGGTTACAACCAAGATGCGAAATCATTACATCAAAATCACTACATCAAATTCGTAACGCATTGTAAAACAATTGTTAAGTAAATGATATTGATGTTTTCTGATTTGTGATTCAACAAAGGTCAGATTTGCCGTGTTGCGCAATTTGCTCTTTCTGGAATATAAAATGCTATCGATTGCAAAACAATAAGGGCTTCATGCATGCGAGGGCAAATTTATAGTTATTGTGAAGGTGCTGCCTTTGCCTATGGCCGATTTTACTTTGATGGAATAGTCGTGAGCGTCAAGGATTTTTTTAACAATGCCTAGTCCCAGGCCCGTTCCGCGCTCACCAAAAGTGCCTATGGATGATTTTCTGGTAAACCCTACAAAAAGTTTGTCCGCCGTTTCCTGATCCATTCCAACGCCGGAGTCTGTCACGCTGATAAATACCTGATGGCCAACACGCCATCCTTTGATGGTAATTCTTCCACCGGGCGGAGTAAACTTTACACTATTGCCTGCCAGATTGTTGAGTGCTTGTCCTAAAAGGGTTTCATCCGCATTAATGGTAAGCCCGGGTTCTATCTTCGAAACAAAGGTGATTTGCTTTTGCTCGAGGTTTGTTTTTTGCATTTTCTCCACATAGTTGGCAAGATTTTGAACGAGGAAGCTCTTGGCCTTCACTCTGAAATTGCCCAATTCAAGGTTCGACCACTGAAATAGCTTATCGTTATAATCCAGGAGCCTGAACATTTCAGCTTTAATATCCGAGATCAGTTCAATCTGTTCTGTTTCAAGTTTCCTCTGAACAAGCTGGTCAGTGAGCAAAAGATCAACTAAACCAATTATAGCGCCAATGGGCGAACGCAGGTCATGAGAAATAATCGAGATAAACTGGTCTTTAAATCCCAGCAGCTCTTTAAGTTTCTTTTCAGTGCTGGCCAATTGGTCCAGGGTAAGTTTTTGTTCGCGAGCCTTCTGAAGGAAATTGTCGTTGAGATCCTTGTCATTATCTAAAGGCTTTATTAGTAGATAATTGCGTTTTTCGTGACGGAGTGCCAGGGCTTGCAGATAAACTGTGTCTCCGAAAATATTTTTTTCCTGCCATATGTCGCTAACCAGTTTTCCATCTTCTTTGCCCAACCATATCTGGCCTGCTTCTGCCTCGAATACCTCAAGATAAGGAAAGACATCCTTGATGGGAAAGAGAGGGCCTTTTGGTGCATAGTCGATTTTCAGGGTAGTGAACCAATCCGGCGCTTTTCCAATTTGGCGGTAACTTTCGTTTTTAAGTTCAAAGCCCAGGAAACCAAGAAGGTAAAGCGCCGAAAGGGTTTCTTTTGCACCTGCCCGATGGTGTTTATCTAAGCGTTGATCAAGTCTTTCCTGATTAAACAGTTGCACAATAGGGTGGATCATTTCAACCTGACGGGTCTGGTCGATGAAAAGAAACCAGATATCCAGCATCTGGTCAGTAAAAATATGCAGGTCAGCAAAGCGCTTTTCAGCAATATTCAGGTGCGAAATGACCATGGGGTTGATTATGGGAGGCACCATACCATAAAGCATCGGGGCAGTATCCTCAACGTTTGCACCGACCACTGGTTTTGCGCTTAAATATTTATCCCAGGGTCCGATGGAAGATTTTACTATTCCTTCCGCATCTGTTCTGATTACAAAGAGGCCCTGATATGGCGGTATTTTCTGAAGTATGTAATCGATGACTTCGCGCGAAAGTCCACCCAGCAGCTCATTTTCGCTTTTGTTTGTCATGGCAGTGGTTTGGCTTGTTGGGTTATCATCTGCTCGCCCAGCGAGTAAAATGCCTCATCAACATTTTGGTTATCACGTGCACTTGTGAGGATAACCTGCCATCCCTTGCGACGCAAAACAGCCAGCCTTTCTTCTGAAATCTCCCACAAATCAGTAAGATCGGATTTGTTTATCAGCAAGATAAAAGGAACGTTATTGGTGCTGGCTGCAGCCATCTCCTGCAACCGCTCAGCTACTTCAATAGTTTCGGCTCTTGTGCCGTCGGCAACCAGAAAATAACCAGAGGCACCCATTAGATAGCTTGATTTTACTTTCATGAAATCGTCTTCACCATAGAGGTCCCACAACATCATGGTGACTTCCTGACCATTGATTACAAGGTTTTTCTGGTCAATCTTAACGCCGATGGTGGTATGGTATTTATCACTGAACATGCTATGGACAAAACGTTGCACAAGGCTTGTTTTCCCCACGGCAAATGCACCAAGCATAACGACTTTCTTCTTTATCATCTGTTTTCCAAACTGTTATACACAGAGAATGTAACGGTCCGAACCTGTGCCGGCATATTGTTCTCGTCAGTGAAAAGGACTTTTCCTTCCAGCAGAGTTTCCGGTAAGCCTGCGTCCCTGAGTTTACGGATAAACGCCTCGGCTCTTTCGGATGCTTTCCGGATATTGGCTTCAAGATTACCACTCTTGCTGGTGTACACCTGCACAAAAATAGCCATGTTTTTGTTGTAAAGTCGGTTGTAGTCGGTCAGTAGCACGGCAGCCGATACCAGCGAATCAAACCGTCGTTGCTGGACATCATCAAGTGTGGTAATGTTTATATCGAAAGCAAACCGGTGACGCTCTATAGCAGGAATAATCCAGCGCAGGTCGGGTGAAGTCTGGATTATTAATGAAGTGGTGTCGATTCCCTTAACACCTGTTATTTTGCTCCATTTTGGTAAGTTTTGTTCCACCCATTCCTTTTCGGCTTTGCCTGATATGTTCAGGATGCCATTCGCATATTGCAAAATGGTTTGACTGGTTGGTTGCAGTTCGTTGGCCGAACGCAACAGCACCATCTCAGGCTCAAGCGAGACAATCGGATCGAGCTTGAGCAGAATTCTTGTTGAGTCAGGTATCATCCAGGATTCCAACTGCCTGAAATCCGGCGCTTCAAAATCCCTGAAACCTCTGATGATAAACTTTCCTCCCTTGCGGCTTGTTTCGGTAATATGGTATCCCGGAAGCGCATCAAGCTGTTCGACAAAGTGCATGACGCGCTGCTTCACAGTATAACGTTTGTAACCAAACCATCCAGCTGCCAGCAACAACAGCAGCATGATGATCATTAAAGGCCAGGGCTTGCTTCCTTCTTTCTGGCGTTGATAACTGACAAGACAATTCTTCAGAAACTTACCTGTATTCTCAAAAACAGCGATGTTGCCATCGAATTGTTCAAGATCAAGGGCATGATTAAAATGCACTGCTTCAATGGCCTCCATAAGCGAGACACGATAGTCAGCCGGAGGCGTGCCTTTAATGACAGCGGCTACAATGGCAAAAGGACCCTGCTCGATCAGGATGGTCATTTCGCCCACCTGAATCTGATCCAGCGTGGCCGGCTCGATATGCTCGAACGAATCGGAGACAAAGTCACGAATTGCTGTCAGCATCGACGAAATCATATCAGCCTCAAGATCAACGGCTTTAGCGGCTTTCTCCTGATGCAGTAATAAGCCCGTTTGCCTGTGAATGAGCATAACGTGGCTGACATGAAAGATATAAGTTTTGGCAAGGAGAATTTCGGTATAGCTTCGGCCGGTGAGTAAGGCCTGAATCCTCCAACCCAGGCGCCTTGGCGAGAAACCCTGCTCCAGGCCTGCATTGGCAGTCTGAATTAAGCGTTTGAGGTCTTCGGAAACTGCTTTTCTGATGGCAGGCCCCATCACAGGAAACAGAATGTCTGCCAGTCGTTTGGGGTTTTTCTGTATGCCCTGATGCAGGGCTTCCTCAATCATGGGCAAGACCGTTTCGAGGCTAAGCTGACCGCGCTCAACCATTTTTCGAATAGCAGTGGGCAACAAGGGACTTATCTCTCCTGCAAATTCATGAGGGTCGCGTAATAAGGTCTGCAAACGCCTCAACTCTTCATTGCTGAGCCCGACCAGCAGGTTACGCAGCTCGTTGAGCTGTGCCTGACTTAGCAGGCCTTCGTAGGCTTTGCCTTGCGGGTCACTCATTTCCGGAAATTGTTTCGTCCGGGGCCTGCGATTCGGATGTGCCCAGCTGCAAAGCCAGCTCATTAAGCAGCAGAGCCAGCGCAGTCCTGTCAACTTTAGAGCTCTGCATCAAACTTATCTTGCTGTTTATCTGGTCTCTGAGTTGTGTAAGGGCAGCTGTCTGACTTTCTGCAATCCGCGATTGCTCTGTCCTGAGAATACCTGCTGTATCGGAAAGAAGAAGCTTTAATTTATCTGTTTCCTCGTATAAGCTGTCGCTTACCGATGAGATGCGCAGCAACAGCGCTTTTTCCTGTTGCGAGAGCTGATGCAGGCTGTCGGCCAGCCCCGATCGCAATTCTTCGAGCTGACGTTGAGCCGACTCAATGCTTTCGAAGAGTTTTCCAATTCGGATATCGATAGCTTCGAGTGAGCTCTGCATCTGCGCATCAAGACCTTCGATCCTTTTCTCCAAATCCGACATATTGTGCCCAAATAGTATCTGCCGGATTCGACCTATTTCGTCACTTGATTTTTCCATGATGCGTATATTGGGTTTCCGGTGATGTATGGTCTGGTTTAGACCTCAAACATATAAAAATGAGCGCAATTTTTGCTTAATTTTGCCGCCCGACACAAAATTAAGCTTTATTGTCCTTAAATCAGCCTGTTACAACTAATTTACTGAATGAAAACCGACAACCTTCATCAGGTTATCTCCATACGACACCTTACTGACAGTGCCTATGTGGTGCGGCTCAGCCGTCGCGGACTGCGGTTCAGCGCCGGACAGCATATTCTTCTGGGCAAATCCGGAAGCATTCACAACCGTGAATATTCCGTTTACAGTGGCGAACATGACGATTTTTTTGAAGTGCTGATTAAGGAAGTCGAAGAGGGCTTGGTAAGCAAGCAACTGAAAAAACTGAAACCCGGCGAAATGGTTCAGATCGAAGGGCCGCTTGGCTTTTTTACCATACCACCGGAGCTTGTTGGCTCTGCCGAGTTTCTGTTTATAGGCACCGGTACCGGCATAGCACCTTTTCACAGTTTCGTCAGAAGCTACCCTCAGATAAACTATAAATTGCTTCACGGCGTGCGCTATGGTACCGAAGCCTATGATAAAACGGATTATGACCCGGCTAGACACATTCTCTGTACAAGTGCCGACAAATCGGGTGATTTTCACGGCAGGGTCACGCAGTGGCTCAGGCAGCACCATATCTCACCCGAAACACATTGCTATCTCTGTGGAAATTTCAACATGATTCACGAAGCATTCGAGATTTTGGAACAAAAAGGTGTTCCACCGGCCCATGTGCATGCAGAAGTGTATTTTTGATGACCACATGAGGAGTAAATAATAAATGCCGCCGGCTTATATTATTCACCTTAACAACAGAAAAAACTGTTTCTAACGAAAAGCTGTTTAACCTACAAAACAACTCAATAGCTGCAAACCAACTCATAAGACTCATCCATGAAATATCACCTCTTGTCGCTGGGCTGCCAGATGAATCAATCAGATACTGAGCGCGTTCGCACGGTACTGGGCAGTATGGGCTTTTCGGAGACTGAAAACGAAAACGAAGCCTCAATTCTGGGCATTATTGCATGCTCGGTGCGGCAGAAGGCTATCGATAAGGTTTATACCCGAATCGATAAATGGAATAAGATGAAAAGCCGCAAAAGCTTGCTCACATTTGTATCAGGTTGCATTCTGCCCTCCGACAGGGATCGTTTTCTGAAGCTTTTCGATTTGGTGTTCAACATGAGCGAGCTGCCCGAACTGCCTTCCATGATCAGCCAGTACGGCATTGTTACACCGGCCGGCCTCATGCATCAGGATATCGGCAGACAGCCGGTAAGGAATATTAACGAAGAAATTCCAGCCGTTTCGATACTAAGTCCAAAACAGGGTAACAGCATAAATTTCAAGGGAATAAACCTCAATCCTGCCGTTGGAATTGACGATTTCTGGCATGTTGAGCCTACCTATACTTCGCCGTTTGAGGCTTTTGTGCCCATCCAGAACGGATGCGACAAATTCTGTACCTTCTGCGCTGTGCCATACACCCGCGGCCGCGAAGTTTCGAGGCCCTCGGAGGAAATACTTTCCGAAGTGCAAAGCCTGATCGACCGCAACTTTAAAACCATCACCCTGCTCGGGCAGAATGTCAACTCTTATGGACTTGACAAGGCCGGAAACGAAATCAGCTTTGCAGAGCTGTTGCGCCGCATAGGCGAAATGGGTGCTGCATCGGGAAAGGACTTCTGGGTCTATTTCACCTCGCCTCATCCCCGCGATATGACCGACGAGGTGATCGAAGTCATTGCGCAATATCCTGTGCTTGCCAGGCAAATCCACCTTCCATTGCAATCGGGCGACGATGCGGTGCTGCTGCGAATGAACCGCAAACACGGCATTGAACGTTACCGCCACATCGTAAAAACGATCAGGACGCTCATTCCTCAGGCCACTTTATTCACCGACATCATTGTTGGCTTTACCGGCGAAACAGAGGAGCAGTTTTTGAATACTGTCAAAGCCTTTGAGGAATTCCGGTATAATATGGCCTATATCGCACAATATTCGGTGCGGCCCGGAGCTGCCAGCTCTCGTTGGGATGATGATATCCCGAAAGAGGTGAAAAAGGAACGTTACCATCGACTGACCGAGGTGCTGATGAAACATTCGCACGAATATAACAAGGCTTTGATTGGCCGTACCATCAAAGTGCTGGTGCGTGCTCACGACCGTAAGCCCGGTTTTCTTTCGGGCTATACCGAAGGCAAGCTTGTTGTGCGTTTCCCATCGGATGACGAGCAGCTTATTGGTCAGATTGTACAGGTAAAAATCAGTTCAGCAGCACCTTTATCGCTCGAAGGCCAATTGATCAGTCAAAAGGTGAGCAACAGCGTCGTGGCATGAAAAGGATTGCATTTAAAACACTGGGCTGCAGGCTAAACCAGTACGAAACTGATGCCCTTGCTTCGCGGTTTCATTCCGGAAGCTATCAGGTTGTCGATTTCGATGAACAAGCCGATGTTTATGTGGTGAATACCTGCACGGTGACCAACCAGAGCGACCAAAAATCGCGGCAGACCATTCATCAGGCACGCCGCCGAAACAACGATGCCCTTGTAGTTGTAACAGGTTGTATGGCTAATAATTATAAGGAGTCGCTGCTCGAATCAAAAGCCATAAACTATGTGGTGGATAATGAGCGCAAAGCCGCCATCTACGCTATTATAGAAGAACATTTCAGGGGCGATGCACCCGACCCGGAAGGTTTCGATGCCGATGTTTTCAGCTATGAAACGGCTACAAAAACATTCCACACACGCAGCATGATAAAAATTCAGGATGGCTGCGATAATTTCTGCACTTTCTGCATCATCCCGAAAGTGCGTGGCAGAGCTGTGAGCAGGCCGGTGGATATGATTCTGGACAATATCCGTGAGGTGCTGGATTTTGGGTTCCGCGAGGTGGTGCTGACCGGTGTCAATATCGGGCGCTACGAAAGCGAAGGAACCAATTTTGAACAACTTGTTGAAAGGATTCTTGAGCTTCCGGGCGATTTTCGGCTACGCATCAGTTCCATCGAGCCGGATGGTTTTAGCAATCATTTCCTTGAGCTTTTCGATCATCCCAAACTTACTCCTCACCTTCACCTTTGCCTGCAAAGCGGGTCCGAGGCTACCTTGCTGCGCATGCGACGCATGTACACCGCACGCGAGTTCAGGCAGATTGCCGAAGCCTTAAGGTCGCGCTACCCAGATTTCAACCTCACAACCGATATCATCGTAGGTTTTCCGGGGGAAACGGATGACGACTTTGCTCAAACAGCATTGATGTGCAGGGAATTAACCTTCAGCCATATCCATACCTTTAAGTATTCTGTTCGCAGCGGAACGAGGGCCGAGCGTATGCCCGATCAGGTTAGCGAAGCTGTCAAAAACCAACGAAGCGAGATCATCCGCAAAATAGCGCTCGAAAACAAGATGGCGTATTTCAACAGTATGCTGGGGAACACCCAACGGATGCTCATCGAACGTATTTCTGATGAATCGGTTGCGCGGGGTTACGGACAACACTACATTCCACTGAGGATTCAGCATGCATCGCATCTTAAGCGTAATCAATTCGTTGATGTAAAGCTGGAAAGTGTGTACCATGCCGACGAACCCGAAGTGAATGCCATCATCCTCGCTAAGCCTGAACAATAAGGTAAAAATTTGGGCTTGCTGATTTGGGTAAAGAAAATTTATTTACCTTTGCAGCCCAAAACGATTTCGGAACAATAAGCTAAAATCAACATGGCAAACCACAAATCATCCATCAAGCGTATTCGCCAGAGCAATGCAAGAAGGCTCCACAACAGATACTATGCCAAAACCATGCGCAACGCGCTCAAGCGGTTCAGAAGCCTGACCGAAAAGGCCGAGGCTGAGGCACTTTTGCCCAAACTGCACGCCATGATTGATAAATTGGCCAAGCGCAACATCATTCACAAGAATAAAGCCGGTAATCTGAAGTCGAAAACCACCAGGCAGCTCAACAAGATGGCCTGATATTGCCCTCAAAATATTGCAATACCCTCATCCAACGGCAGTTGTGTGAGGGTTTTTGCTTTTAGTAATGCCAGGTGTTAAGGCAGAAAGTTATCGCCTGAATCGCATCGTTTCGGTGCTTGGCGCAGTGGTGGGTTTTAGTGCAAAAGTTCAGTCGAGCTGTTAAACATCTGCTCATTGGTGGTAGCGACATGATAAGTACAAAGTTTCTTTACTTCATGCCTTAAATGTCGCAAAAAAAATGTTTGGAAAGTCTTTTTTTGTATGTTTACACCCAAAGATATAGTTCCCGGAAGCCCCTGAAGAAATTCAAGCTTTCGGGTTTCGTTTTTTAATAGGGGTTATTCATCATCTTTCCGTCTCTTTTTACGCTTAATGCCATCTTCAAACTCAGCTGGACACTCCGGGGCTGTCCGGGATAATACCAACGCTGATTGCGCTGGCCCGGCGCATTAACCAGAATCATTGAGGCATGGTGTGTATTGGTAACGTTCAGTAAATGGCCCGTCAAGGTTAATGGTATTTTTTTCACCGTTCGTGTCCATCCGCCACTCAAATGCCACAAGGCATAAGCCCTGCTAAATTTCGTGTTGTTGTCGTTCATTGCCATAACGCCAACATATTCCACTGCTGTTTTGCAGAATAACCCGTTTTTGATTCGGGCTTCCATACTGAGGCTTCCCGAAAGCTCAGGAACGCCGGGCACGCGCTTACCTGAATGGTCGTTGCCACGGTCGATAAAATCCGTAAAGCGATAGTCCGAAGCTGTGATGCTGCCTTTTAGCCTGAGATGTGA
>DAOKYW010000005.1:0-49176 GCA_035325985.1 Bacteroidales bacterium | reverse complement strand
TGCCGGCCGAGTTGCAACGACCGGTTGGTAAAACGATTGTTGAGCTGTTGCAGGTAGATGCCTGCATTTAAGGTATTTCCTGCTCCGAGATAGTTAGCCTGAACAAAAAAAGCCGTTGACCGAATATGCTCATTATTGCGGCTGATGCTGTCGCCTAAGCTGCCTTCCCCGTCGGTGTTGATGACATTGCCAAACCTTACCGTTTCGGTGTAAGTTTCAGTTCCTGCGGTCAGCTTAAGCAGGTAGTTGTCAATCAGAACCTGCTTTTCCAGATGCAGACGGATGCCACCGAGCCGACGCTGTTCGGTAAAATGGTCGAATGGGCGTAATTCCTCTTCAGCAACATGGTGTCCATACATTGTGGCTTTTAAGGCATAGTTATGTGGTAATTTCTGGTCCAGCGTTAATCCTCCCAGCATTCGTCTGCCGTCCTCAAATCCTCTGGTCTTAAGCCAGTTGGGAGCAGCCTTATGCGGTGCTTTAAAGAAGGTTACGCTATCGATTGAGCTGGGAATGTAGGCTTTCATCTGCTGCCAGACAACAAGTCCTGAAAGCCTGGTGTTGTCAGAGAGGTCGTATCTGGCCGAATAGCCTCCGAAATATTGACGGTGACTGTTGTTTTCGCGCCAGCCATCTGCCGAGCCTGCTTTTATCAGCATTGTTCCTGACCATGTCGGGCTGCCATGTGTAAGCCGGATATTTTGGTTAAGAAGGCCGAAACTCCCGGACATTATGGTATAATCTACTGAATTGTGCAACCGGCCGTCGGGCAGTGTGCTGATGTGGATAGTTCCGCCAAGACTTGCACCATGAGCAGGCGTGGTCGGGCTCTTCACGACTTCGATATGGTCGGCAAAGCCGGGGTCAATGTATTCGGCCATGCTGTAGCCCGAGCCATTGGTAAGGGGCACTTCATCAATGGCGGCTCTTATTCTTCCGGTGGCATAGGGTATGCGGGCGCCAATGCCACGGATGGTAATACGGTTTGTGTTGAATGTACCCTGATGAGCAAATACGCCGGGAACGGAATTCAGCAATGCAGTGGTGCCACGATCGGCTGAATTTCTGATATCAGCTGTGCTTACCACACTAACCGAAGCCGGGATTTGCATCAGGTACTGTCGTCCGCCATAGGCTTTGATAATTACTTCTCCGAGCTGCGTAGCCGGAATGCTGTCGGCAGGTGCAACTTCGGTGGATGTCCCAGGTTGGGCCGCGACTTGCATCGAAAGCAACATAAGCGGCGATAAAGCCAACAGAATCAGGCGATACCGGCTGTAAGAAGACCTGATTTTATAACGATTGTTACAAACCAAGGTGGAGGACTCATCAGGTTATTGCGGCAAATATCAGGCTAATCCTTGAATCAGAATTCCATCATGCCGTCTTCATTCTCCATCCGTCTTTCCGGAGCCCTGCGTTTTTGCTGGTTAATACGGTAGTTGAAATTGACCGTTACAGATGTGCGGCTCCACTGAAATTGGGTTTTGGAGTAAAAGTTGTCTTCCAGGGTTTCGAGTGCCCATTTGCGCGTACCGAAAATATCGCGCACATTGAGGGTTACAGTGCCTTTGTTTTTCAGCACATCTTTACTGATGCCGGCATCAGCGCCAAAATCGGGCAGACGGTTGCCCTGCGGTGTCTTCGATTTTCCACGGTAATTGAGCGCCATCTGTGCATCAAGGCCTTTTCTGAGGTTAGTCCGGGCCATAATGCGGCCGGTCCACGAATAATCTTCAACATGATAATTTTTGCCATACAGCTCGCCTTCCGTTACCGAGCGGAAAAAGTTGAGACTTCCGCTGAGGTTGAGCCATTTGTAAGGATTGGCCATACCGATGATTTCGATGCCGATGTCGTCACGGCCGGCGAAATTTTCCGGACGGGCGTAAGTAATACCCGTGCTGTCCACCCGTTCAACACGCATAAAGACATCGTTACTCTGCCTGTAATAGGTGTTGAAGTTCACATTTCCTTGTTTGAAGAAACGCAGATAGCCTATTTCGTAAGCATTGGTATAAACCGGCTTCAAGGCAGGATTGCCCGACATGATAAACCGGTTGTCGGTGATGTTGCGGAATGGGTTCAGCTGCCAGAAGCCGGGTCGGCGTATGCGGCGGCTATAGCTGAGCTGCAGGTTGTTATTTTGATTAAGTTTGTAAGTGAAGTGAGCACTTGGAAAAAAATCAAGATAAGACCTATTGTTTTCTTCTCCGGTTTCAAGCAGTTTGGTACTGATTTTCGACCATTCGGTGCGTGTACCAAGCTGAAAATTAAATTTCCCCTTTTCGGCTCCATACAACAGGTATGCGGCAAAAATGTCTTCGTTGTACTCGAAAATATTTGAAAACTCCGGAAGTTCAGTATAATTGCCTGTGTCGTCGCGCTGTTCTACTTTGTAGTCGTTGGTAACGCTTCGATTCTGATACCTTAGACCAGTTTCAAGTTTTTCCTTTTCGCGAAGCGGCCGAATATAATCTGCCTGGGCCTGAAAATTGTTGTTCGTCTGTTTGGTTAACATTCTTTGCAACAAGTCATCAGGGTAGGGAAGAAGGGTTCTGAAGAGTACTTTTTCCAGAATTGTCGAATTTTCTTCTTCAGCATTGTCTGTGTAGCGGACACTGGCGGTAAGAAGCTGGTCCTTCCTGTTGAACTGTCGCCTGAAATCAAGTGCATACTCCAGCGTAGGATCAATTTCCTCTTGTGTTTCACTTCTGCGAGTGGTTGCGAAGAGGTTTCCGTCGGTAAAATCGTTGTAGGTGACAGTAGATGGGTTGTTGCCTCGTGAATGGCGATAAAGAATATTGCCTGATAGGCTGGTTTTTGGATCGAAAGCGTATTCTGCACCAAAACGCAATGTATTATTAAAGGAGCGTCTGGTTCGTTCTGATTCCTGTTCGGAAATCAGTCCGCTGCTGAAAATTTCCCTGTACACCGTACCGCCTCCGCGATTCTCGTTGTGGCCTATGTTATAGCTGGCAAACAGGTTCATTTTATTCAAACGGTAATTGGCATTGATACCCAGACCAAGCTGAAGCGGGTAGCCGGCATTGAGATCGATGGATCCATTGTATCCTTTACGCCTGTCTTTTTTCAGCACGATGTTGATAATGCCCGAGCTGCCTTCGGCTTCGTAGCGAACCGATGGGTTTGTTATAACCTCTATGCGCTCAATCATGTCAGCCGAAATCGCCCTGAGGGCGTTGCGGTTGCTCACGCCGGCCATTCCCGACATTTTGCCATCGATGAGAATGCGAACACCTTCGTCACCTCTCAGGCTTACATTGCCTTCGATATCCACGGTCACCGAAGGAATATTTTCGAGCACTTCGACAGCATTGGAAGCCTTGCTGCTGATGTCGCGTCCGATGTTGAAAACACGCTTGTCCAGACTCATTTCCACCGTGGAGCGCTCGGCCACAACTTCCACTTCGCTCAGCAGTTTATCGTCTGGAACAATAAACAGGCTGCCCAGATCGCGTAACTGTGTTGGACGTTGCAGCTGAACATCGCTCACCGTTATCGTGCCGTAAGCCACAAATTGAACCTTCACGTAGTAGGTTCCCGGCTTGAGTTTGATGTCAAATGCTCCGTCAGGTCCGGTGATGGTTCCTTCGACAAAGCTTGAGTCGGCCTGGTTATACACCATTACAGTGGCGTATTCCAGTCCTTTACTGGTGGAACCATCAATCACTTTGCCGCGTAAACCGCTGTCGGAAGGCTCCGGAATGCCGGCTGAGAGGGAAATGGAGATAATAGTGATTAGGAATAGAAGAATAGATTTATACATCAGACATGTTTTGTATTGTAACGAGACAATTTGCTCCGGCTTTTGTTCACGGGTTTTTAAACAATGCCGTTGTCTTTCTTATTCCTGAGCGATAGTTTTTTTGGAATTTTTTTGTCGGCCAAAGGTTATGGATCCACATCAATTTGCACGCGAACCTGCTTGAACGAGACCTGTCTTAGGGTAGCCGAAACGGCATCCATAATACCCTGTTTTGCATCGGCAGGATTTTCATTTCTGGGTATTTTGATCAAAAATTGCTTGATATACAGGTTCCTGATGCGTGAAACAACGGGATACTCAGGTCCAAGTATTTGACATGTTAAGTGCTTGCGCATTTCGATGTTCATGGCATAGGCCGCCTCGTTCAATAATTTTTCATTGCGATGCAGGAGGCGCAGTTCGATGAGTCGGACAAAGGGCGGGTAATGATGTTGTTTTCGTTGCGCAAGCTGCTGTTCGGCAAATTCTTCGTAGGCATTATAGACTACATAACGGAATATTTCGTGTTTCGGACGGCTTGTTTGTATAACTACCCATCCTTCATTGTTTTTTCTGCCGGCGCGACCGCTCACCTGGGCCATCAGCTGAAAACTGCGTTCAAAAGCCCTGAAATCGGGATAGCTGAGGAGGTTGTCGGCATTCAGAATACCAACCAGATTTACCTTGTCAAAATCCAGACCTTTGGTCACCATCTGTGTGCCGGTGAGCACCTGCGATTTACCTTGTCCGAAATCCTCCAAAATTTGCTGAAAAGCATGTTTGGTTCGCGTGGTGTCCAGGTCAAGACGCGCAATCCGCACATCCTGAAGCATCAGGCTCAGCTCTTCTTCCACTTTTTCGGTTCCAAAACCCTGCATTTTCAGGTCGGTGCTGTTGCATTCAGGACAATGCTCAGGAATCTCCCGCGCATATCCGCAGTAGTGACAGCGGAGCAGATTTTGTTTTTTGTGGTAAACCAGGCTCACATCACAATTGAGGCATTCAGGAATCCAGTTGCATTGTCCGCATTCGATGCGAAGCGAGAAACCTCTGCGATTTTGAAATAAAATGATTTGCTTTTTGGCTTCAAGGGTTTGTTGCAGCTTTTCCATCAGCACCGAGCTGAAATGCGATCGCAACGTATTGCGCCGTGCTTCTTCCCTCATATTGACGATAAGGGTTTGTGGCAGGCTGTAACCTCCGTAACGCTCGTTCAGTTGCACCAGTCCGTAGCGCCCGGCACGCGCATTGTACCAGCTTTCGAGCGATGGTGTTGCCGAACCGAGCAGCACTTTCGCGTCATACAGGCGTGCCAGGATAATGGCAGTATCTCTTGCCTGATAGCGTGGTGCAGGATCGTATTGTTTATACGATGCATCGTGCTCTTCGTCAACAACGATTAGGCCCAGATTAGAATAAGGTAAAAACAAGGCTGAGCGCGGCCCGACAATCAATCGCCTCTCGCTTTGGTGTCCGGCTTTCAGCACTTCGCGCCATAGCTCGACCCGCTCACCGGTGCTGTATCTGGAGTGATATACACCCATCTGGTTGCCAAAGTAGTGACGCAGACGACTGATAACCTGTGTGGTAAGGGCAATCTCGGGAAGCAGATACAACACCTGCTTGCCGTTTTTCAAAGCCTGATCGATCAGGCGGATATAAATTTCGGTTTTACCGCTGGAGGTCACTCCACGCAGGAGCACCACCGATTTCTCTTCAAAGAGGTGGTTAATGCGATCGAAAGCCTGTTGCTGTGCTTCAGAGAGCAGGATGCTGCCGGCCTCGGAAGTGGATTCAAACCGCTCAAGCCTGCTAACGGTTTTTTGGGTTTCAACAAAAACACCCTTTTCAACCAAAGCCCTCGCCTGAGCAGCACTTGCTCCGCTGATTTCGCATATGCGCTTAAGCTCAACATCAACGGCCTCACCGGCAGGAAAACGTGTTTCTTTGAGGTAGGCCATCAGGGCTTCCATTTGCTTATAGGCCCGTTTGGCCAATTGATCCATCACAAGCTTCAGATTTACCTCATCCTGAAACTCCTTGCTTAGCCGCACACAGGTACTTTTTTTCGGTTTCTCGCGAAACTCAAGCTCTTCCTCCATGATCAGGTAATGCTTCTCGGTCATGGTTTTAATAAGGGGCATTACCTTTTTAAATCCCACTATTTTACTAACCTCGTCAATGGTCAGCCTCGACTGCGCATGAAGGGCTTCAATAATCAGAAACTCATTATCGCTCAGTGTGTTGCTGTCGGCTTCGTAAGCCGGGTGCAGCATAATTTTTGCCTCGCTGTTCAGCCTGAGCGCCGAAGGCAGTGCTGCCGACATGACTTCGCCGGGATGACATACATAATAGGTTGATATCCAATCCCATAATTTAAACTGCTCAGGATGTACGATGGGTTCTTCGTCGAGCAGGCTCAGGATGTATTTTGGGGTAAAGTCCTGCGGTATTCGCATATGTACCTCCCTGACCAGCGCGGTCAGGATTTTCCGTTTGCCAAATTGCACCACAACGCGACAGCCCGGCCTTACTGCTTCCTCAAGTTCGCGTGGGATCCGATAGGTAAACAGGCCCGGCACAGGCAAAGGCACCATTACTTCGGCAAATTTGACAAAACTTTCTTCCATTGAAGGCAGACTGACTGTATGTGTAAAGGTAGTAATTCTCAAACCGCGCCTTAATGCGCGTTTATTGTAGCATAACCTGCCACCTGATCGTAAATTGTTCCGGGTTGTCTGAAATACAATACGATGGTGTAGCTGTTCTGCGTGTCCCAAAAACTTCCTTCTGATTCTGCCACGCTTGTTTTTCCTGTTGTTTTATCGCGCAGCACATACAGGTAGTTGTAGTAGCCCTGCTTGAGGAACAGGCTTAATTCGTAACCCCGCTGACTGAAATTATACTGCATTTTGTTCCTTTCGTCCAAATTCCATTCATTCAGCTGTCCGGCAACAAAAATTTCCTCGTGCGACAGCGGAGGAGTCCAGGGCAGAAAAAATTCCACCCATGCGTAGTCGCCTTCGGTGGCAGTGTTTTGGTCGGATCTGGCCTTGATAAGCCTTCGGCCGTTGAGATCGGGCTCCGACTTGTACACTTGTCTGTCGCGCCTTGCATCGGGCCACAATTGCACAACAAAGCCGTCGGGTTGCTGCACTATCCGCTTTACGCGTTCCGACTGGTAACGATAGCTTTTTATATCGAAATTCCGCCATTGATTAGCGCCTTCGAAGGTGGTTTCTGTCTGGTATTCGAAGGTCATCCTGCCCGGAGCGACATGCGAGGGCATAAGGCCTCTCACGGCATTATCCTTCCGGTTGTTCTGAAAAATATCGATGCGGAAGGCATCGCGCGAAAATCCAGAAAGTCGTGCAGGAATACTGATGGCGATGTCAACCATCTGATGTGTGCGCGACAAGCCCGATTGACGTGTGTTTTGCGCTACTGAGGCTTGTATGGGAATAAACGGGTCCACAACAATGAAACGCCTGCTGAGGATGAGGTTAGCTCTGCTGAGTGTGCCCCGGTAAACCATTAGTACGTAATTGCCTGACAGTTTTGGCCTGAGCTGTGATCCCGGAAAAATCAACCGGTAATGTACATAAGGCGTTAATGTATTGAGCGAGAATGCGTAGTCGTTGATTCTGTCATCGGTAAAACCCTCAATATATTCCTGAGGCCTGAGACCCGAAGGTGTCCAGTCGCGATTGCAATGAATAATGGTATAGTCAAAAGAATAAGCCATATCGCCGAGCATATCAAAGCTCAGAGTCAGCACACCGGATTCATGTAGCCGAAGCATCGGATCTGATAATGGGTTATCACCCTGATAAAACTCAATAGAATGTATATCAGGCACATAGTTGATATCATCAAAGTCAAAATCGTATTGTTGAGCATTGAGCGGCAGAATGTAAAAAAAAGTAAAAATAACCAGGTGCAACAGGATACGGGTGCCGTTGATTGTTAATTGTTTCACGGGATAAAGCATATACATGCATGCAAAGATATTGGGATAATCAACAGCTCATGTTAGCCGGCAATCTGCAAAAGGTGTTGCATTTCACAGAAATTGACTTATATCATATTTTTAATTGCGTAATTCGGTGAGTCATTTCAAAACATTTGTGTGCGTTAGATAGTAAACAAAACACTAGAATTCCTTTTCTTTGCAAATGTTTTTGAAAACATATATCAAGGTAGATATGTCGAATGTTATTAAGATTACCAAAGGCCTGAATATCAACCTGACAGGTGAGGCGGAAAAGGTTATTCACAACCACATTTCCGATGTGTATGCCCTCAAGCCTACCGACTTTATTGGGGTATTTCCTCGCTTGCTGGTTAAGGAAGGTGACGAGGTGAAAGCCGGAACGCCACTTTTTCTCGACAAGTACCGCGAGGATATCGTGTTTACCTCGCCGGTCAGCGGAAAAGTTAAAGAAATCAAGAGGGGTGCAAAACGCGTCCTTCTGGAGGTCAAAATTGAAAGCGACGGCAAATTTGAGTCGTTGAAGTTTGGTTCCGGAAACCCGCTCGACCTCGGACGCGAGGCTGTAATCGAAAAGTTGCTTAAAAGTGGGCTGTGGACCATGATCAGGCAACGACCCTATTCAGTTGTTGCCAATCCCAAGGACAAACCCAAGTCCATTTTTATTTCCACCTTCGACACTTCGCCTTTAGCACCGGACAACGATTTCATTGTTCACGGCCAGGGCGAGGCCTTTCAGGCCGGGCTCGATGCGCTCAGCGTACTCACCTCCGGCAAGGTGCATCTCAACATCGACGCCAATGCCACACATTCTAAAGTATTTACCAATTCGAAACGGGTGCAGATCAACCAATTTTCAGGGCCTCACCCGGCAGGTAATGTAGGTGTGCAGATCAACAAGCTTGACCCTATCAATAAAGGCGAAGTGATTTGGTACCTCTACCCCCAGGATGTCATCAATATTGGCAAACTGTTTCTAACGGGTGAATACGACTCAGGTCGCATTATCGCCCTTACCGGTTCGGAAGTGCTTAGGCCGGCCTATTACAAAACCCACATCGGAGCAAGCATCGAAGGACTTGTCAAAGGCAATGTTGCCGAGGGTAATAAGCGTTTTATCAGCGGAAACGTGCTCACAGGTACCCGAATTGAGCTGGATGGATTTGTAAGTTTCCAGCACACCCATGTAACGGTGATTCCCGAAGGTGATTATTACGAGTTTCTTGGATGGGCTTTGCCCGGTTTTAATAAGTTCAGTATTTCGCGTACTTTTCCGGGCTTTCTGTTTCCGAAAAAGAAGTACAGGCTTGATACCAATCTTCACGGAGGCGAAAGGGCCTTTGTAATGACGGGTCAGTTCGAGAAGGTTTTCCCGATGGATATATATCCTATGCAACTCATCAAAGCCATTATGGTGGAAGATATTGACCTGATGGAAAACTTAGGTATCTATGAGGTTGACGAAGAAGACTTTGCGCTCTGCGAAGTGATAGATACTTCCAAAACCAATATTCAGGAAATTGTGCGCCGGGGCCTGAACCTGATGCGAAAAGAAATGAGCTAATAAGGCATAGTTTCATACCATAAATTATCTGAAACATGAAATTTTTACGCGACTTGCTCGACAAACAGAAACCCCACTTCTCTAAAGGCGGGCGCTTCGAAAAACTACATTCCACTTTTGATGCTTTTGAGACTTTTCTCTTTGTCCCTAACAAAGTTACCACAAGTGGTGCCCACATTCGGGATGCCATCGATATGAAGCGCACCATGATTGTGGTGGTTCTGGCTTTGATACCGGCCCTTCTTTTCGGTATCTGGAATGTTGGTTATCAGCATTTTCTCTCGCATGGTATGCAGGCAGATTTCTGGGAAATCATTGGCTTTGGCGTGCTAAAGGTGCTTCCGATCATCATCGTGTCCTATGTAACCGGATTGGCCATCGAATTTGCCTTTGCACAGGTGCGTCACCACGAAGTCAACGAGGGTTTTCTGGTTTCGGGCATGCTGATTCCTTTGGTCCTGCCGCCGGATGTGCCGCTCTGGATGGTAGCTGTTGCCACCGCTTTTGCGGTTATTATCGGCAAGGAAGTATTTGGCGGAACAGGCATGAATATCCTCAATCCGGCGCTCACCGCACGTGCATTCCTGTTTTTTGCACACCCTGCCGAGATGTCGGGCGATAAAGTTTGGATAGCTGAAAAGGCGGATGCATATTCCGGTGCTACAGCTCTGGGTCACCTGCTGGTCGGAGAGGCCGACAAGATTCCCTCATTTTCCGATATGTTTTTTGGCTTTATTCCGGGGAGCATAGGCGAAACCTCAACACTGGCCATCCTTTTAGGAGCCATAATACTTGTTGTAACCGGCGTTGGCAGTCTGCGTATCATGCTTTCGGTGGTGGCGGGAGGATTAGTCATGGGTGGCATCTTTAACCTGGTTGGCGCCAACGATTATATGAATATTCCGGCTTATTATCATCTGGTGATGGGAGGATTTGCCTTCGGTACCGTTTTCATGGCTACGGATCCCGTTTCGGCAGCACAGACCGGAATAGGAAAAATCTGGTATGGCTTCTTCATCGGACTCATAGCCGTATTAATCAGGGTTTTCAATCCTGCATATCCCGAGGGCATGATGCTGGCTATTCTGCTGATGAACGTATTCGCTCCGCTGATCGACCACTATGTTTTGCAGTCCAATATTAAGAAGCGCCTGAAACGAGCTAAAGCCGTCGTTGCAGCCGGATCATAAACCAATAAAACCTCTAACTATGTATAGTAACGCATATATTTTTCGCTACGCCGGCATCATGGTGATTGTGGTGGCTGCCGTACTCTCGGCTGCAGCCATGCTGCTCAAGCCGATGCAGGAGCGTAATGAGGCTGTGGATAAGATGACAAGTATTCTCAGGGCCGCCGGATTCGAAGATGTAAACACCAAAAATGCCATCGAGCTTTTCAACTCCACCATCACCAATATGATTGTTATCAATCAGGATGGCGATATCGTTGATGATTATACCGGAGAAGGTAAGGAAAACTCCAAAGCATTTAAATTAAACCTCAAAGAGCAGCTTTACAATAAATCAGTCAACCGCCCTTTCGAGCTTCCACTCTTTAAGGCAAATAAGAATGGGGAAACCATTTATATCGTCCCCTTGCGTGGTGTAGGCCTATGGGGTCCGGTTTGGGGAAACATTGCACTTCGCGATGACTTCAATACCGTGGTGGGTGTTACGTTCGGACATAAATCTGAAACCCCGGGACTTGGCGCTGAAATCACGGAGCTTAATTTCACCGAGAAATTTCCGGGTAAGCAATTGTTCGACGAAAATGGCCATTTCATTTCCATCAAAGTGGTGAAGGGCGGAGCTGCCACATTGGACGCCTCCATGCAAAATCATGCCGTGGATGCCATTTCAGGAGGAACCATCACCAGCAATGGTGTGAGCGAGATGCTGCGTAATGTGCTGGAAAGTTATGAACCGTTCATCAAAAAAAGTAAATAACCATGAGTGCTGCTGTTAAAGAAAAAGAGCCTCTCTTTTCGGCCAAAAACCGTAAACTGCTCACTAACCCCATCAACCTGAACAATCCTATTACCGTTCAGGTGCTTGGAATCTGTTCTGCACTGGCGGTTACTGCCAAACTCAAGCCCGCTTTCGTAATGGCCATTTCGGTATTAGTGGTGACTGCTTTTGCGAACCTCATTATTTCGCTTCTTCGCAATGGCATCCCTCCGCGAATCCGCATCATAGTGCAGCTTGTGGTTATAGCTGCTCTTGTTATTCTGGTCGATCAGGTGCTCAAAGCCTTTGTTTACGATGTCAGCAGGCAACTCTCGGTATTTGTCGGACTGATTATCACCAACTGTATCATCATGGGGCGCCTCGAAGCTTTTGCAATGGGCAATAAACCCTGGCCATCATTGCTCGACGGTATCGGAAACGGGCTTGGTTATGGCATGATTCTCATCATTGTGGGACTGGTTCGCGAACTGTTCGGCTCAGGTACCATATGGGGCTACCATGTTATTCCTCAGGCATTTTATGATCTAGGATACCGCAACAATGGGTTCATGATTCTGCCTCCAATGGCGCTTATCATTGTTGGAGTTATCATCTGGATACAGCGCTCACGCAATCCCGAACTCGTCGAGGAAAAATAGTCGCTAACAGGTAAAATCAACAACCATGCAAGAACTATTCAGCATTTTCGTCAAGTCGATATTCGTTGACAATATGATTTTCGCCTACTTTCTGGGTATGTGTTCATACCTGGCAGTATCGAAGACAGTCAACACCTCTGTGGGTTTGGGTATCGCCGTAATTTTCGTGTTGGGGATTACCGTTCCTGTCGATTATCTCCTGAACGACTACGTGTTAAAGCCTGGCGCTCTCACATGGATCAGCAAGGATTTTGCCGATGTTGACCTCAGCTTTCTGAGCTTCATCGTATTCATTGCTGTTATTGCATCAATGGTGCAGCTTGTGGAGATGGTAGTCGAGAAATTTAGTCCCGCACTCTATTCCTCACTCGGCATATTCCTGCCACTCATCGCAGTAAACTGCGCTATCCTTGGCGGTTCGCTCTTTATGCAGGAACGCGAATACCAGAGTCTGGCGCAGGCTACCGCCTTCGGTCTGGGATCGGGTATTGGCTGGTTTCTGGCTATAGTAGGCATCGCCGCTATCCGCGAAAAGATCCGTTATTCACACATTCCTGCACCTTTGCGCGGGTTGGGTATCACTTTCATTATCACCGGACTCATGGGTATTGCCTTTATGAGCTTCCTTGGAATAAAACTGTAAACGTAACACTAAGTCGGATAACATGACACTATTAGTTACCGGTACCGGAACCGTAATTATCGTCAGCATCATCTTCTTCCTGACAGTAATACTGCTGTTGGTAGGTCTGCTGCTCTATGCGCGTAAGAAGCTGACTCCTCAGGGCAAGGTCAAAATCATCATCAACAATGATAAAGAGCTCGAAGTAGATCCGGGCTCGACACTCCTTGCTACCCTTTCGGCCAACAAGATATTTTTGCCCTCTGCCTGCGGCGGCGGTGGCACATGTGCCATGTGCAAATGTCAGGTGTTTGAAGGCGGTGGTAGTATCCTGCCAACAGAAACAGGTTTCTTCTCGCGCAAGGAGCAACAGAATAACTGGCGGCTTGGATGCCAGGTGAAGGTACGCGAAGACATGAAAATTGCGGTGCCGCCGGAAGTATTCGGTATCAAAAAATGGGAGTGCGAGGTGGTCTCCAACCGCAATGTGGCCACCTTTATCAAGGAATTTGTTGTGAAACTTCCTGAAGGAGAGAAATTGGATTTTCTTTCCGGCGGATACATTCAGATTGATGTCCCGAAAATTGAAGTGGATTTCAGCAAGGATATCTATGTGGAAGAGGAATACCGCGATGAGTGGGACAAGTACAAGATGTGGGACCTCAAGATGAAGAACACCGAGGAGCAATTCCGCGCCTACTCAATGGCCAATCATCCCGCAGAAAACAATATCGTGATGCTGAATATTCGTATTGCAACACCGCCATGGGATCGTAAAACAAACAGCTTCATGAAGGTAAATCCCGGTGTTTGCTCCTCCTATATTTTCTCCCGCAAGCCCGGCGATAAAGTGATGGTTTCGGGGCCTTATGGCGAGTTCCATATCAAGAAAACCAACCGCGAGATGATGTTCATCGGTGGCGGGGCAGGTATGGCTCCGATGCGTTCGCACATCTTTCACCTTTTCCATACCGAAAAAACTTCACGAAAGGCTACCTTCTGGTATGGCGGACGCTCCCTGCGCGAGCTGTTCTACATTGATGATTTCCGGCAGATAGAAGCAAATTTCCCCAATTTCAAATTCCATGTGGCCTTATCGGAGCCAAAACCAGAGGACAATTGGAAAGGATATACCGGATTTATCCATCAGGTCATTATGGACAACTACCTTAAACAGCATCCCGAACCGGAGGAGATTGAATACTATCTCTGCGGTCCGCCTATGATGAATGCTGCCGTATTCAAAATGCTCGACGAACTTGGCGTGCCTAAGGAAATGATTGCCTTCGACGATTTTGGAGGATAAAGAGCCTCAACCAGCCTCAGGGCTGGTTTTTTATTGGCAGAGGCTTTGTAATTCCTTAACTTTGGACTTCAATACCAACACAATGCGTAGCTTAAGGGTCATTCTTATTCTTGTTTTATTGTCGTTGGCGGCAGCCTCATGCCACCGAACTCCAACAATGCAAAAGATTCAGCTGCAAGGAGAGGCGCAGGGAACCTACTTTTCCATCACTTACTACGATGAACAGGGCCGTAATTTCCGGCAACAGGTTGATTCGGTGCTTGGTGCAATTGACAACTCCCTTTCGCTTTGGGTTGACAACTCCCTGATTTCTAGAATCAACGAGGGTGATTCGACGGCAATACCTGATGACCACTTTATCTATAACTTCCTTCTGGCAAAAGAAGTGAGTGCGGCCACCGATGGCTACTTCGATTTCACGATAGGACCATTGGTTCAAGCCTGGGGTTTTCATCGTAAAAACCGGCTTGAGATGACGCCGCAGATGGTGGACAGCCTTAAGGCACTGGTCGATTATCGCCGTGTGCATATCGAAAGAAGAAGAGTGGTGAAAGACGATCCGCGCATTTCCTTCGATTTTAATGCCATTGCGCAGGGCTATACTGTTGACCTGATTGCTGAATTATTTGACAATATTGGCCTTAAACACTTTATCATCGATGTTGGTGGCGAAATTGTTGCGCGAAACCGGAAACCTGATGGCACTTCGTGGCGCGTTGGCATAGAAACACCAGCGGAATCGAAGGACGATGAAAGAAAAATCGAAAAGGTAATACCGCTCGAAAACATGGGATTGAGCACATCGGGCAACTACCGGAAGTATTTTGAACAGGATGGAAAGCGCTTCTCGCACAGCATCGATCCAAAGACAGGTTACCCTGTGCAGCACAACCTGATGAGCGTTACTGTGCTTGCCGAAAACGCTGCAATGGCCGATGCCTATTCCACCGCATTTATGGTGATGGGCATGGATAAAGCGCTTGAAATCATTCCTTATCTGGGTGGTATTGAGGCGTTTTTTATCTATTACGAGGACGGTAAGTATAAAACGAAAGCGACCCCGGGTATGGAATCGCTATTCGAAAAATAAGCTTTCAGGCCGGAAAATCAAGCCATAGGTTTGTTTTCACAACTTCCTTCGCCGCCTCCGCAAGTGCAGCCAATTTTTTGACCGTGAACGTCCACACTGCTGCACTGCTTTTTAAATTCACCATTTTTCAGCACAAACATCTTAATGGCAATGCCGGCCATGGCAAGCCCGACCAATATAACAGCAAGTAATAGGATTTTAAGAAACATGGCGATAGTTTTTGCAAAGTTACGGTATTAGAACGATTAATCAATGATTTTGTTTTGCCTCCTGAAAGCCGAAAGAATTACAGCTGCAGCAATTCCTGCATTAAGCGATTCCGTTACGCTGCCCGAGTGGCGGGGAATAGTCAGTGGCTTGGCTATCATGCCCTGCAAAGCCTGACGAATGCCGTGCGATTCGCTTCCTATAATCAGCAGTGAGCCATTGCATTTGAGCGGGGCATCCCAGATGGAAGTGCCGTTCATCACGGCTCCGTAAATCAAAATTTCTCTTTCAATAGCCTGCCGGATGAGCAAAGCCAGGTCAGTGCGAATCACTTTGGTGCGAAAAAGTGAGCCCATGGCGCTCTGCACAACTTTTGGTTGCCAGGGGTCGGCCGAATCCAATGAACAGAAGACATATTCAACCCCAAACCATTCTGCTGTCCGGATAATGGTTCCCATATTTCCCGGATCGGAAATGCCATCCAGGGCAATGGTGAGCGTATTGGTCAGTGTTGAAGCGTCCGGCTGATGCTCAGGTATCCGGCACACAGCCAAAATGCCCGGAGGCGTCTGGAGTTTACTCAACTTTTGCATCTCATGCTCATGAACCATATGCACAAGGTTGCCAAATCGGGTGAGCCAGGGCAAGCCGGAGTGCTCCTGAGTGGCGTAAACTGCAACGGTTTCGATAGGGCTGTACAATAACTCCCTGACCGTTTTTAAACCCTCTGCTACGAACAAACCGGACTGCTGCCTGTAGTGCGATTCGCTGAGCTGACGGATGTGGTTGATTTGGGCGCGTGTAAGCATAAAAAAGCCTGATCTGATTGTGCAGACCAGGCCAAAATTAAGCTTAATGAAGGATTACTCGGCAAATACTTCGAAATCAATCTCAAACTGAACCTCCTTGTGCAGTTTGATCTTGGCTTTGTAATTGCCTATTTCCTTAACAGATTCCTCACTGATATGAATCTTTTTGCGGTCGATTTCGATCTTGGTGGCTTCCTTGATGGCATTGGCAATCTGAACTGTATTGACTGAGCCGAAAATCTTGCCCGAGGCACCGGCCTTGGCAGGAATACGGAGCGAAAGACCTTCGAGCGCTTTGGCAATCACCAGGGCTTCGTTCTTTATTTTTTCTGCTTTGAAAGCCTGCTGACGTTTAAGCTCGGCAAGCACCTTGCGGTTGGTGTCGTTGGCAATTACGGCAAGACCTCTGGGTATCAGAAAATTGCGCGCATAGCCATCTTTTACTGTTACGATATCATGGGTAAAACCCAAGTTCTCGACGTCTTGTTTGAGAATTATTTCCATTTCGTTTTCCTCCGACTTTTATTTGAGTAAGTCAGCTACGTAAGGCATGAGGGCCAGATGACGGGCACGCTTAACAGCCTGAGCTACCTTTTTTTGATACTTGGTGGATGTTCCGGTAATGCGGCGAGGCAAGAGCTTGCCCTGCTCGTTGACAAATTTGAGCAGAAAATCAGCATCCTTGTAATCGATATACTTGATGCGGTTTTTCTTAAAGCGGCAATACTTTTTCTTCTTTGTATCAACCGCAATAGGGGTCAAATATTTGATTTCTGTACTTCCTTGTTGTGCCATGATTCAGATTTTTTTAAGGATGGATTAGGCTTTGGCTTCGGCGTTCTCGAGTGCTTTTCTGCGCTTTTTCTCGTTGTAAGCAACGGCATGCTTGTCAAGCTTCACGGTAAGGAAGCGAATAATCCGCTCGTCGCGCTTGAGCTGTGTTTCGAATTCGGCAATCAGTTCGCCGGGGCATTTGTACTCGATCAGGTGATAAAAGCCAGTCGATTTTTTCTGGATAGGATAGGCAAGCCTGCGCATGCCCCAGTGCTCTTCGTGAACGATTTCGGCACCCTGTTCCTTCAAAAAATCCTGAAACTTCTTTACCGCTTCCTTCATCTGTTCTTCAGACAAAACGGGAGTTAAAATGAAAACGGTTTCGTACTGGTTCATAATTAGGATTTTGTAATAAGTGAATTGTGTTTCGAAAATGGAGTGCAAAGGTAAGGAATGTTTTCTAATAAGCGAAGGCTGAGCCTAAAAAATATTGAATTTGAACTGCCGAAGCAGCAGGTCAGGCATTATCCAGCAGGGTTCTGCAGATAAATTCGCTTGCCTTACCGTCACCAAAAATGGAAGGAAAATTGACGGGGATGTTTTCACAGAAATAACTGTATGCCCGACTGATACGTTGCTCATCTGATCCGGCCAAAAGGGCAGTTCCTGCTTCAACAATCTCGGTCCACTCGGTTTCGTCGCGAAGGATGATGCAGGGCTTCCGGAAAAAGTAGGCTTCTTTCTGCACGCCTCCCGAGTCGGTGATTACCATATCGGCATGTTTCTCAAGCCAGATCATCTCCAGGAAAGATGCCGGAGGAGCAAGAACCAATTGGCTTTGTTTGGTGATAGAGCGATAGAGCTCCGTTTCTAGTCGGGATTCGAGGACATTTCGTGTGCGAGGGTGCAATGGCAGGTAAATGTTGTGTTGGCCATGCGAGGCTATCTGGACTAATGCGCTGAATATCTGATTAAGGCGCAGGGGATCGTCAGTATTGGTATTCCGATGCAGAGTGCACAATATGAATGGTTTTTGACCAATGCGCCTGCTGATATCATCGTGCTGCGTCTGCTGCGCTATGTCCGAAAAGTAAAGGCTGTTGTCGTACATCACATCGCCGCAGTGAAAAATGGCTGGATTATCGGGTGTATAGGGCGGAACGTTATCCGGCCTGAAACCTTCGCGCAGCAAATTATTGAATCCGGTGCGGGTGGGGCTGAAGAGAAATGTCGAGCAATGATCGCACACAATGCGATTGATTTCCTCCGGCATGCTTTTGTTGAACGAGCGTAATCCTGCCTCGATATGGGCAATCCTGACATTCAGCTTGGCTGCGGCAATGGCTCCGGCCAGCGTGGAATTGGTATCACCGTAGAGGACGAGCATATCGGGCTGCAGATCTATCAGCGCTTTCTCGATGCCCTCGGTCATGCGTGCAGTTTGAGTGCCATGACTACCGGAACCCACATTGAGGTTGATATCAGGCGTTGGAATTTCCAGCTCTTCAAAAAAAACTGCCGACATATTCTCGTCATAATGCTGCCCTGTATGCAGTAAAGTCTCCGTGATGCTGCCCGCAAAACTGCGCCGGATTGCGCGGCTGAGTGCAGAGGCCTTGATAATCTGGGGCCTTGCGCCCACAACAGTAAGAATATTAAGCTGTTTCATGCAGTTTATCTGGTGGGTATTTGACCATTATCGGCAAAACTGTAGTAATCGTCACGTCCCACTATAATGTGGTCCAGAACGCTGATATCAAGCAGCCTGGCAGCTGCGGCAATTTTTTCGGTGAGTTGCACATCAGCCTGACTTGGCCGAAGCTGTCCCGAAGGGTGATTGTGACATAGGATGAGGTTGGTGGCACCTGACTCGAGCACAAGCCGAAAGATCTTTTTCGGGTCGGCCACTGTGCCGGTTATACCGCCTTCGCTGATTTCGACAATCCGAATGATCTGCTGTGCCTGATCGAGCAGGATTATCCAGAATTTCTCATAGCCCAGATCGCTGGCCTGCGCATAAATGCATTCAAAGGCATCTTTGCTGCTCCGTATGCTTTTTCGCTGCAGGATTTCAGCGCTGCGCCGGCGTTTGCCCAGTTCCAGAGCAGCCACAATGGTAATGGCTTTTGCATCGCCAATGCCCCTGAACTTCATCAAATCGTTAACGCTCAGACGCGACAGCTCCGTGAGGTTGTCGCTTACGCTGCTAAGTATGCGCCGTGACAGCTCTACCGCCGACTCATTGCGATTGCCCGATCCGATGAGAATAGCAATCAATTCGGCATCGCTGAGGCTATCCTTGCCCTTGAGCAACATTTTTTCGCGGGGCTTGTCGGCTTCCGACCAGTTTTTTATGGGCGTCCGTCCCTGATGGTCATTCATGTATTTCGCGGTTGGCAGCGCAAAGATAGCGATTGATGGTTAAACACATCCGGCTATTGCTCATCGGGAAACTTATCCGGTCTGCCATAGGCAGGATTGTGGAGAAAATCCTCATCGGTAAGCGCGTGTAAAAAAGCTTTCAGATCGTTTTTCTGTCCTGGTGTAAGTTGCACTCCGCCGCGCAATACATGATGCATGAGCGGGTCAATAAAGGGCGAATATTTTACGCCTGTCGAATAGAAATCGATCACCTCATCGAGGTTTGCAAAGCGCCCGTCGTGCATGTAGGGGGCTGTGAGTGCAATATTGCGCAGTGTGGGTGCCTTGAAAGCTCCTGTTTGTGCGGTGTTGCCTGTGATGAAATAACGGTCGTGCAGATTATCGAAAACAGTGTCTTTTCCGTTGTTGTAGAAGAGATGAGTGGTGAACAACGGATTGCCTCCGCCGCCATGACAATGAAAGCAGTCGGCACCATTCTCGGAGGTAAATAACACAAAGCCGCGAAGCTCATCCGGATTCAGCTGAATTTCGCCACGCAGATAACGATCGAAACGCGAATTGGCCGAAACCAGCGTGCGAACAAATTGGGCAATAGCCCGCTCAATATTCCGGAAGCTTATCTTACTGCTGCCAAAGGCTTTATGAAATAATTCAGGATAGCCTTCAAGCTGCTGGAAAAGCTGCTTTACTTTGGTGGTATCAGCAGCCATTTCGTCTTCGGCCATCACCGCCACCCGGACAAGATCCTCAATATTCCTTAAATTCGTATTGGGGTTTTCAGGGTATACAAAACCATTCCAGCCGTAGGCGCTGTGGTTCCAGACCAGGTTGATTAAAGGGAGCATCACATGGCGGGTTTGAATGCCGGTGATGCCATGCACCCGCCCGCCCTGAAAGCGCGGGTGATCGATGCCTGCCTCGAAACTCCTTGACTGGATATGACAAGTCGCGCAACTCATTAGAGAGTCTGGATGCGTGCGGCCCGTTAGCCTGCCATCATAAAACAAATACCTGCCTAATTCAACGCCTTCAACAGTAAGAGGATTATCGGCAGGAATATTAAGCCTCGAAGGAAAACCAAAAGGTATTTCGATTTGATAAGGTGTTGTGCTCCAGTGATCAGTTTGTTTTCCGCCACAGGATGTGAATGACAGAATCAGCAGGATAAAGCCTGCGACACGCACCATCATCTGGCTGAAGGATTGACAATGGTAAATGCATTCCGGCCGTTTTCGCAACCCATTTTCATGGCAGCCTGTTGCTGCATGATGCTGCCTCCCCAGACATTGTGGTCGTAATTGTGCGGCGACTTAAACCACTCATCGATATTCATACGAAGCACCAGCGCTTGCTGTTTGTTTTCTTCGATAGTGAATGAAACCGGCAACGAAACTTCAAAATAGTTCTGCACAAAACCCTTGACAGGCATTGTCTTTGCTGGCGGCTGATATCCTTCGCAATGACCGGCCGACTTGCAGCAATCGTTCAAATTGGTCCATGTCGATTTTGGCGCTGCGCTATCGTAAATCTGGCCAATGCCAAGGTGAAAGTTAAAGGGTTCGAGCAGGCCATTGTTGTTCAGCCATTTTCCGTTGAGTTTCATATAATGGTATCCTCCTCCAAGATAATCAGGCCAGAACATGAACGATTCAGGTGGGTTGGTATAGCGCAGGCTTTTGTTCATTTCTTCGTCAAGACCGAAAGTAAAACGCAAGCCGGAATAGGTTCCTACAGGAACTTTTTCGATGATTTGACTCAGCGAGGCAGGGATACCCGTATCGAAATACACAGCCTCACCTTTGTTGAGCTCAACCGCGCTGCCATCGGGCGTGATGAGTTGAATACGTGATATGAACCATTGCACCTCTGTGATCAGATATGGATTGCCTGAGGCATTCACATACTTGAGCTTGTTCACTTCCAATGGATTATTGTCCACCACGTGCTCTACATTGAGCGCAATAAGGCCTGAAGGGTTTTGATTGGATTTTGTGCACGACATCAGCAAGGTCGTTGTACCCAGCACAATAATTAAAAATCTGATAATCAAGCTTTTCATTAAAGCACGTTTATATGTTGTGATTGTTAAATAAATACAAAAATAGTACCAAATTGTCAACTGAGCTTGCATCAGGCTCAGGTAAAACTTTGCTAAATCTATCTTTGCACTCTTAAAGATGACACGAATATGAACAACATCAAAGCTGGCGATGAGGTGCGATTTCTCAATGCCACAGGGGGTGGACATGTAGTCAGAATTGTTGATAGCCGCATGGCCCTGGTAGCCATTGAGGACGGTTTCGAAATACCGGTACTGCTTTCAGAACTTGTTGTGGTTCAAAAAGCGGCACCTTCGGCGCGACAGGCGGCAACGGATGCGCTTCAGAAATCTATCATCGAACAACAGCAGGCCGAGGCCAGGGATTTGGAAATGTCGCGAAAATCTGAGCTCAGACGATTTGCACGCCACACCGAGCAGGAAGGATGCTATCTGGCATTTGTTCCTCACGAACAACAATGGCTGCTCACAGGTCCGTTGGATGTGGTATTGGTTAATCATACACCGGTCGAACTGCTTTATACTGTACATATTCAAACCGAAAATGAATGGCTCAATGCCGATTTTGGCCAACTTGAGCCATATAGCAAAGTGGTGATCGAAACCATCTCGCGCGACGACCTGAATCATTGGAGCAAGGGCGTGATTCAGGGTTTGCCGGTGTTCGACGGTGCAATGCATGCCATGAAGCCCCTGCATGTCCATTTCAATATCAAGCCGTCGAGGTTTTACAAGGAAGGCAGCTATCTGCCGCTTGCTGTACTTGGCGAAAAAGCCTTGCATATTCTGCTCGAACCGTTTGCAGCTCTTAATGATACTGCAGAAACCGTTGTTGACAAAGCTGCGGACTCACCCATGCAGCCTAAGGCGCCTGTAAAAGAGAAAGCCTTGATTGACAAGCACCGCAGCGCCGAAGGCGAAGCTGTGGTTGACCTGCATATCGGCGAGTTGGTAACCAACATCAGTGGCTTGAGCAGCCACGATATGTTCAAAATTCAGATCGAATATTTCCACAAAGCCTTAAATAGCGCCATCATGGAGGAATACAACAAAGTCACCTTCATCCACGGTGTGGGTAATGGCGTGCTCAGGAATGCTATCGTTGAGGCTCTTGATGGTTTTGAAGGACTTGGCAACCGAATGGCATCGATGAGTAAGTTTGGTGTGGGTGCCATAGAAGTGCTTATCCGTGAACGTTAAAGGCTAAAATGTTTGATTGATAACATTTTGGTAATTAAATCCTTGCTTTTGTGTTAAGTTTTTTTAACAGCATTCTGCTGCGCGTTTGTCCTTAACGAGCAAGCCAAATGGCTTTTTTCGTATAGTTTTGAATGCTTATTTAACCCATTCAGAAACAATTTGTTTAACCAATATGAAGCGATTTTTAGACATTCTATTTTCGATGGAGCTTATGAGCCTTATGCTGATTGCATTTGCCATTGCCATCGGTACGGCTACTTTCATCGAAAACGATTTTGGTAGCGAGGCTGCCAAAGCAGTCGTTTATAACGCCAAGTGGTTCGAAGCTTTATTGTTATTGCTGGGAGCCAACTTAGTTGCCAACATTTTCCGCTACAAAATGTGGCGCAAAGAGAAGCTGGTCATTTTTGTATTTCACATTTCCTTTATTGTCATCCTAGCAGGAGCAGCCATTACAAGATACATCGGTTACGAAGGAATCTTGAGCATCAGGGAGGGTGAAACCGAATCGACCATGATTTCGGAAAAGTCGTATGTCATCATGGAGATTAAGGATGGCGACGAGCTTATCCATGCCGAGCAGGAGGTGCTGATGTCACCGTTATCCCAAAAGGCTTACCGCGACAAGGTTTCTGTCAATGGCAAGACCTTCAGGTTTAAATCAGTTCGTTATATTCCGAATGCTCAGGAGATTCTTGTGAGGGGTAATGAAGGCGAAGGCGAGCCATATCTTGTGATGGTAGTTTCGTCAGGTTCAGCCGGACGCAACAACCTCATCATTAAAACAGGCGATCAGCGCAATTTTCAGGGCACACGCTATATTTTTAATCAGCCTTACGAAGAGGGTGCATTCAATCTGCGAATGGCTGATGGCGTAGTGGAGTTCAATGCCGCAGAGGTGGTAACGGCAATGGCCATGATGGGCGGTACCACCGACACACTTTTACCGGGAATGTGGCACCCTTTCGAGACAAGAAAGCTATACAGCCTGGGCGACACCCGTATTGTGCTCACCGATATTTATGAAAATGGTAAAGTGGATTTCACCACATATAAAGGCAAGGATATGCGATTCATGAATGCCCTCATCGTCGAGGCTGAATCAGAAGGCCATACCACCACCATCGCCCTTCGCGGTGGCAAAGGCTACAAAGGCGAGCCAACGATAACTGAGCTCAACGGTGCAGAGATTCGAATGGTGTATGGTGCCAAAGACATAGAACTTCCATTCGCGCTCAAACTTGTTGATTTTCAGCTTGACAGATATCCTGGTTCCAATAGTCCCTCGTCCTATGCGAGCGAAGTGGTGCTCATCGACGAGCGCAAAGGTCTCGAAAAGCCTTATCGTATCTTCATGAATAACGTGCTCAACTACGGTGGCTATCGCTTTTTTCAGTCGTCATACGACAAAGACGAACTGGGAACTGTGTTGTCAGTGAATAAGGATGCAGCCGGAACCATTGTTACCTATATCGGCTATTTTTTAATGACGCTGGGGATGATGCTGGCTTTGGTGGTGCCTCGTACCCGTTTTGCCATGCTTGGAAAATTGATGAACAAGAAATCGGCTGCACTGGCCATACTTTTGCTGGCCATTCCGGCTCTGCAGGCACAGGAGCACATCCACAGTGACGACATCAGTAAGCTGACAGCCGTGGATAAAAAGCATGCAGCAGCTTTCGGAGAGCTCCTTGTGCAGGACCATGACGGAAGACTCAAGCCGATTAACACACTTGCCAGCGAAATGCTTCGAAAGGTTTCCCGAAAGACCAGCTTTGCAGGAATGAACCCCGAACAGGTGTTGATTGGTATGCAGATGGAGCCGGAAAAGTGGCAACTGGTGCGCATGATAAAAGTCTCGCATCCCGAGTTGAAAAAATTTCTGAACATCACAGGGAGCCATGCTGCCTTTGTGGATATGCTCGATTTCAATCAGGGTGGTGGCTACAAGCTGCGCGATCTGGTGAGTCAGGCCTATGCCCGTAAACCTGCAGAAAGATCCAAGTTTGATAATGATATCATCGCTGTGGACGAGAGGGTGAATATCGCATACTATGTTTACACCGGCGAGCTGCTTAAGGTTTTCCCCGATCCCCGCGACTCTCATGCTCCCTGGTTTACGCCAGGCTCACGTCCCGAAGGTTTAAACCCCGATGACTCCGCATTTGTGGCCAGTGCATTTAGTGTGTATTTCAGCGCACTCGCCAGAGGCAATATGGAGCAGGCAAATATGATACTTGATGGCATAAAAACGTATCAGAAAAAATTCGGTGCCGATATTATGCCTTCCCACGCTAAGGTTCGTGCAGAAATTATGTACAACAAAATGATGATCTTCGATCGTCTGAGTAATCTATATGCGCTTGCCGGCGTGATTATGCTTGTGCTCGTTTTTATGAATATCTTCAGGGAACGCAGGTGGATTAATGCTACACTTCAGGTATTTTTCTGGATTATGGTAGTCTTTTTTGCGCTGCAGACACTTGGGTTGGCTATGCGATGGTATATCGCAGGACGCGCACCCTGGAGCAACGGCTACGAATCCATGATTTATATTGGTTGGGTGACGGTGCTTGCGGGTCTGGTTTTTGCCAGAAAGTCGCAAATGACCATCGCCGCCACATCGATTATGTCAGCTATCATACTTATGGTAGCTCACCTGGCCTGGCTCGACCCGGAAATCACGAACCTCGTTCCGGTACTCAAATCGTACTGGCTGACCATCCATGTTTCTGTAATTACTGCCAGTTACGGCTTCTTTGCACTTGGTGCATTGCTTGGGTTTATCAACCTGATCATCATGATTATGAAGACCGAGAATAATTTCGGCCGCCTTGCCCAAAAAATCAAGGAGCTCAACTACATCAACGAGCGTACCATCATTATCGGACTTTACCTGCTCACCATCGGCACATTCCTGGGAGGCGTCTGGGCCAATGAATCCTGGGGTCGCTACTGGGGCTGGGATCCAAAGGAAACCTGGGCGCTGGTCACAGTGCTTGTTTATGCCTTTATTGCGCATATGGGTTATGTGCCCGGATTAAAGACCGACTACAGTTTCAGCCTTGCAACCCTTGTGGCGCTCAGTACGGTGATCATGACTTATTTTGGCGTTAACTACTACCTTTCCGGTTTGCATAGCTACGCCGCAGGCGACCCTGTGCCAATACCGAGTTTCGTTTATTATACTGTGGCAGTGATCACTATTGTTTCGCTGACAGCATTCCTCAACGAACGCCGCTTCAGGTATTTACCCGAACGTAAAGAATAACAATAACTAAACACTCAATTTATTCCGATGTTACCTGTGGCAATGAAAAAGACGGTTTTCGCTTTCGCTACGCTGCTCATCGTATCAGTGATCATCAGCGGTGCCGGTGATAAAGCTGTCAGGTCGCTGCCCACACTCACTTTCGAGGCTTTCGAGCCCATGCTCGAAAACCAAAACGACACGGTGTATGTGATCAACTTTTGGGCTACATGGTGTGCGCCTTGCGTGAAAGAACTCCCGGATTTTGAGCGCCTGAGGCAAAAATACCACCGTCAGAAATTCAGAATGGTGCTGGTGAGTCTCGACTTTAACAGGCACAAGGAATCCAGGCTTATTCCTTTTGTGGAGCAGCATAAGCTCAAAGCAGAAGTGATTCACCTCAATGCTCCTGATGCGAATGCCTGGATTGGCAAGGTGAATGATAACTGGTCGGGATCAATACCTGCAACCCTGATTTATAAGGGTAACCGAAGGATTTTCCGCGAAGGAAGTTACACCTTCGATGAAATGGACAAGATAGTTAAACAACTTATCACCAAATAAATACTCCACATTATGAAACGATTCAACATGTTACTTACCGTGCTGGCCCTTAGCACCACACTGATGGCACAGGGCTACAAGGTGGGCGATAAGGCCACCGATTTCAGACTGCTCAATGTTGACGGAAAGATGGTCTCTATGGCCGATTTTCCGGATGCCAAAGGGTTTATCATCATTTTCACCTGCAACCATTGTCCGTATTCGGTAGCATACGAAGACCGCAAGATTGAACTCCATAATACTTTTGCGCCTATGGGTTATCCGGTTATTGCCATTAATCCCAACGACAGTATCGCCCAGCCACAGGACAGCTACTCAAAAATGAAAATCAGGGCAAAGGAAAAGGCATTCCCATATCCTTATTTACTTGATGCTGAGCAGACGGTATATAAGGAATACGGAGCTACACGCACGCCTCATGTATTCTTGCTGCAAAGGGAGGAAAGCGACTTTGTGGTAAGATACATCGGTGCGATCGACAACAATCATGAAGATGCCGCTAAGGCTGACAAAAAGTATGTGGAAATGGCCATTAAGGCAATCGAAACAGGCAAGCAACCCGATCCTGACTTTACGCGTGCAATTGGCTGTACCATCAAGGTCAGAAAATCCTGATGATTTGAATAAGGAATGGAAAAGCAAGCGGATACACCGTTTGCTTTTTTATTTTGTCCAGTTGCCGATGAATGCATCCCTGATGAAGTTGTGGTCGTACTTTTGGATTCGAAATCAAAACCAAAACCAGATGTTCAGGAAATTTGCATGGGCATTATTGGTTGCAGCAATTGCAACTGCCTGTAAAACAAATCAAAAAGAGGTAAGAATGAATCCTTTCATGCAGCCTTATGAAGCGCCTTACGAGATTCCCCCGTTCGAAAAAATTCAGTTAACCGACTATATGCCGGCATTCAGGGCTGGTATGGAAGAGCAGAGGAAAGAGGTTGAGGCCATTGCCAATAATCCCGAGGCACCAACCTTCGCCAACACCGTGGAAGCTCTGGAGCATAGCGGTGCACTGCTTACCAGGGTTAGTGATGTATTTTTCAACCTCAATTCGTCACTCACCAGCGATTCGATGCAGGCTCTGGCCAAAGAGGTTTCTCCTTTGCTTTCGGCCCACCAAGATGATATCATGCTCAACCAGCAATTGTTTGAGCGTATCAAGGCACTCCACGAACAGATGGAAAGCCTGAACCTGACGCCCGAACAGCAGATGTTGCTCACAAAGCTCTATAAGCGTTTTGTGCGCGGTGGGGCCTTACTGAGCAGTGAACAGAAAGAGCAGCTGCGCAAAATCAACGAAGAGCTTTCGTTGCTTTCATTACAGTTTGGCGACAATGTGCTGGCCGAGAACAATAAGTTTAAGGTCTTCATCGAAAACAAGGAAGAGCTTGCCGGCTTGCCGGAATCATTTCTCAGCGCTGCTGCCGAAGCTGCAGCTGCCGAAGGAAAACAAGGGCAATGGCTGCTTACCCTGCACAAGCCAAGCCTGATACCGGTTTTGCAGTTTGCGCACAACCGGGCGCTTCGCGAAAAAATGTTCAAGGGATACATCATGCGTGGCGACAACGACAACGAGTTCGACAACAAAAAACTGGCTATTCGTTCGGCCGAACTACGCCTTCAAAAGGCGCGCATGCTGGGTTATCCCAACCATGCAGCCTATGTTCTTGAGCTCAACATGGCCAAAACGCCTGACGCGGTGAACAATTTTATTGCCGAACTGTCGCGCGATGCCATGCCGATGGCACGGAAGGAAGCGGAAACCCTTCAGAAAATGATTAATAAATCCGGTGGAGGCTTTAAGCTGGAACCCTGGGACTGGTGGTATTATGCCGAGATAGTCCGCAAGGAGCAGTACGACCTGGACGAAAATGCGCTTCGGCCCTATTTTAAACTCGAGAATGTCCGCGATGGAGTATTTGCGCTTGCCGGAAAGCTTTATGGCTTGAAATTCAATATGCGCAACGATTTGCCAAAATACCACCCTGATGTGGAAGTTTACGAAGTGACAGAAGCTGATGGCCGGCATGTTGGCATCCTGTATATGGACTACTTCCCGCGTCCTTCCAAGTCGGGTGGTGCCTGGATGAGTAATTTCCGCGAGCAGCGTATTCGCAATGGAGAGTTTATCCATCCCATCGTAACTACCTGCTATAATTTTACGCCACCATCGGCCGGCATACCCGCATTGCTGAGCTGGGATGAGGTGGAGACATTGTTTCACGAAATGGGTCATGCGCTTCACGGGCTGTTGGCCAACACCACTTATGCCACACTCAGTGGGACAAATGTGCCCCGCGATTTTGTTGAACTGCCTTCGCAAATCATGGAAAACTGGGCTTCTGAACCCGAAGTGCTTGCCATGTATGCATTCCATTACGAAACAGGAGAACTCATTCCAACCGAACTGGTTGACAAAATGCAGCGCAGTGGCAAGTTCAATCAGGGTTTTGCGATGGCAGAATATCTTGCCGCATCGCAATTGGATATGGACTGGCATGTGCTTGAAGGCGAAATACCGCAGGATGTGGATGCATTCGAAGCTTTATCGGTTAAGAAGTCAGGCCTGATACCGGAAATTGTGCCCCGTTACAGAAGCACATACTTCAGTCATATTTTTTCCGGAGGATATTCGTCAGGTTATTACAGCTACCTCTGGGCCGAAGTTCTTGACTCCGATGCTTTTGAAGCATTTAAGGAAAACGGGCTTTTTGACCCGGTCACAGCGGGTAAGTTTCGCACCTGGGTGCTCGAAAAGGGTGGCACTGTCGATCCTATGGAGCTTTATCTGGCATTCAGAGGAAAGCAACCCGATCGCAGCGCGCTGTTAAAAAAGAGAGGAATACTTTGATTATGAAATAAAAAGCCGGCCCAATGGCCGGCTTTTTTGTTATGATGGAGTATTTTAATTCTCTTCTTCATCATCGCTATCTTCTTCATCATCAAATCTAAAGAGGTCAAATTCTCCCTCTTCTTCCTCAACGTATGCGTCATAAACAGTTAGCTTCCTGTCGCGCTTTTCGAGCATTTTTTTAACTGGTCTGCGGATTAACTCGTCATTTTCAGGCAGGTCATAACGACGTGTCTTTTTCTTTACCGGCTTCATCTCACTAAAAATTACGTGATTGGTTTAGATTGTGTTAATGATTTGATATTAAAACGTTTGGAAAATTTCTTGTCTGCATTGCCCGAAATTATGCCGTTATCGACATTGAGATTATTGGGTTTGGTATGGGCTTGTTAACGTGTTGTTTAACTGATGTTTCTGCGATAGACATTGTTGAAATCGTTGCAATTTTACTATTTTTTGATTGAATAGAGCGTTTTCTGAAAATTTTTTTTCAATAACCCTGATCCAGGCCTTTGAAGCCGTGTACAGGTCGATGAATGATTATTAGTCTCGGCCTTAGCCCTATCTTTGCAGCATGTCGCAAACTGTTTGTTTAAAGGAAGGCCAAGGGCTCCCGAGATCACATATCCTGCGGGGCCGAAGTGCGATAATCAGCTTATTTGCCGAGGGACAAACATTTTCGCAACCACCTGTCAGAGTCATATACCGCTGGGTTGATGCCATGGAAGATGTTCCTGTAAAGGTGCTTTTCTCTGTTTCGAAGCGCAATTTCAAACGGGCTGTGCAGCGCAATCGGATAAAACGACTCATGCGCGAAGCCTGGCGCAGGCATTACAAATTGTTAGCTGATTATGCAGCACAAAAACAAAAAACACTCCATATTGCATTGATTTATTCCCGTACCGACGAGCCACGGTATGACCGACTGGAGAACAAAATAATTCAGCTCATACATCGTTTATCATCCTCCGATGAAGCACTTGCTTAGCATACCTGCCTATCTGGCCATTTTGCTTGTCAGGATATACCAGTACACTTTATCGCCTTTTATCGGGCGATCGTGCCGTTATACTCCGAGCTGCTCCAATTATAGCATCGAAGCGTTCAAGAAGCACGGCTTTATCAAGGGTGGCTGGCTCACTTTAAAACGCATTTCCTCGTGCCATCCCTGGGGTGGAAGCGGCTACGATCCTGTTCCTTAATTTTAAAAACTGCCATTGCATGAAACGTCTTGTTTACTTTTTTGCCTTTGCCTTGCTGCCGCTGTTTGCATTGCAAACCACATTGGCGCAAAGCCGCAACAACTTTGAAATCTCCAAAAGTCTGGAAATCTACAATAGTGTACTTAAGGAGCTCAATATCAATTATGTTGACGTGATAAACCCTACCAAGCTCAACGAAGCAGCAATCAATGCCATGCTGCAGGAGCTTGATCCATACACTGTATTTGTGCCGGAATCGCAGATCGAAGACCTCAGGCTCATGACCACCGGTGAATATGGAGGCATAGGCTCGCTTATACAGCAGAGTGGCGATTACGTGATCATCTCGGAGCCTTATGAGGGTTTTCCGGCCCAAAAGGCAGGTTTGATCCCCGGAGATAAAATTCTGGAAGTCAATGGTGTTGATATGAAGGGCCGTCCATCGTCTGAGGTCAGCGAACTGCTCAAAGGTGCTCCGGGCTCTAAACTCCGGCTTCGCATCGGCCGCGAAGGGGAGGAAAATACCCTGGAATTCGAACTTCAGCGCGAGAAAATCAAGATCGATAACATTCCTTATTCGACGGTATTTCCCGGCGGAATCGGTTACCTGCGTCTCTCAGGTTTCACCCAGAAAGCCGCTGCCGAAGTGCGCGAAACTATCCTCAACCTGAAAAAGCAACAAGTACTCAAAGGGCTGATCATCGACCTGCGCGGTAATGGCGGTGGTTTGCTCAACGAAGCGGTGGATATTGCCGGACTTTTTGTGGAAAAGGGAGAGCTCATTGTGAGCACCAAAGGCAAATCCCCTGAGCAAACAACCGTGCATCGCACACGCACAGCCCCTATCGAACCTGATCTTCCTCTGGTAATCCTTGTTAACGAGGGCAGCGCTTCGGCCAGCGAGATTGTAGCCGGAGCCATGCAGGATCTCGATCGCGGACTGGTTATTGGTCAGCGTACTTTTGGCAAGGGACTGGTTCAAAATGTGGTTCCATTGGTTTATAATACCCAGCTCAAGCTCACAATAGCGAAATACTATATACCCAGCGGCCGGTGTATTCAGGAAATTGACTATGCCCACAAGGACGAAAACGGAGGTATAGTCCCCGATTCGCTGCGCTCAACCTACAAGACCCGAAAAGGCCGCGTGGTGTTCGATTATGGCGGAATCATGCCCGACATCCTGATGGAACCGGCCAATTTCAGCCCCATAAGCACGAACTTGTTTACGGGTAATTACATTTTCCACTATGCGAACGATTTTGCCCGTAAGCATACCGAAATCACATCTCCGGAAGCATTTGAGATTACTGACGAAATATTTTCCGACTTTGTCAGCTTTACACGCCGCAAGGGCTTTTCCTATACCACACGCAGCGAAAAACTGCTTGCCGAACTCAAACGCATTGCCGAGGAAGAGACTTACCTCGATGCTATTGAAGCACGTCTGGATCAACTGAGCACCCAGTTTGCTCAGATTAAGGAAAACGATTACCAGCTTCACCGAAAGGAGATTGAGCAGCTGCTCCGCGTTGAGATCGTATCCCGCTATTACCATCAGAAAGGCAAGATTATCAGTGCCCTTAAAGACGATCCGGAAGTGAAAAGGGCCGTCGAAATACTGAGTAATCCGGCAGCTTACCGGGCTGTATTCGAAAAAGGTCGCATCTGATTTCGGTGAGCAACTTCTGCTATGATTAAACGCGGACCTGACTGGTATTTCATTACCCTGATACTGCTTGCCTGCAGTATTCCGCTGTCCGAATTTGGTATGTCGGTTTCGCAGATACTGCTGTTGCTTGTCTGGATGTTTTACGATCGGCCGCAGCATGAGAAGGGGAGAGGCTTTGCCTATTCGGTGCTCGTAAATATCAGGCAGCGATTCAGCAGGTTTCTCCGAAACCCTGCTGCACTCATCGCCTCATCCATCTATTTGCTGCATATCGCCGGCCTTTTGCATACTTCAGATTTTTCCTATGCACTGAAGGATCTTCGGGTTAAGTTGCCTCTGCTCATCCTGCCGCTTGTTTTGGGCTCAATGCCTCGCCTTTCCGAACGCAAAACCAATACCTTGTTGCTCTTCTTTATTGCAGCTGTGTTTGCCGGCAGTCTGTTTAGTTTTTTTGCCTATATGCGGGGCAATTTTACCGATATACGCGAAATATCATTGTTTATCAGCCCGGTACGTTTCAGCCTGACCATGGTGCTTTCCATCGTATTGCTGATTGTGCTCATGCTGCGCAATCCTCAGCTTCACTGGTTTTTCTATGTTCTTGGCACTGGTCTTTCGGTCTGGTTTTTCTATATGATAACGCTGCTCGAGTCGGCAACAGGATTTTTTGGCCTGATGGTACTGCTCACCCTGCTCACTTTCCACCTGATCCTGCGTATCAGAAAAGCATGGCTGCGCTGGTCGCTGATTATTTTGGCTGTGACGATACCCATGGCGACAATCTTCTTTGTTGTTGACGCTGCCAGGGATGTTACGGCAAGGTCTGCCATTGATCTTGAAAATCTAGACCCGTTAACCTCTCGCGGATATCCTTATCGCCACGATACCATTCACTTTGGATTGGAAGATGGCCGGTATATTGGCCTTTATCTGGCCGAAGCCGAACTCGCCGATGCCTGGAATCGAAGGAGCAGCTACGAATTTTATGGCACCGACGATGCAGGGCAATTGATTATGTACACCATCATCCGTTACATGACTTCGAAGGATTTGCGTAAGGATGCCGATGGTGTGTCGGCACTCAGTGAGCAGGATATTCGCAATATTGAGAAGGGAATTGCCAATGCCAGTTATCTTCAGCCAGGTTTGCGCACCCGGATTTCGAAAGTATTTATCGGATACCAGAACCTGAAGTTTTTCGGCGACCCTAACCGCAGCAGCGATTTTCAACGCATCGAGTATCTCAAGGCATCGTGGCATATCCTGAAATCAAATTTCATCGTTGGGGTGGGTACAGGCGACGTTGCATCAGCATTTCGTCAGGCCTACGATGAGATCGATTCACCCCTGCAGCAAAAATTCAGATGGCGGGCTCATAATCAGTTTATATCAATAGCCATAGCATTTGGTTTTGCCGGTCTGGCCTGGTTCCTTTTTGCCTTGTTTTATCCTGCCATAAAGCAAAGGCGCTTCAGCGATCTGATTTATTTATTGTTTTTTGTGCTGATGTTGATGTCGATGCTTACCGAGGATACGCTTGAAAGCCAGCCGGGTGTCACGTTATTTGCGTTTTTTAATGCGTTTCTGCTCTTTACGGCTGACCGGACACGGCATAATTCGCCAAATATGCCGCTTTAAAGGGTTTTGACTAACTTTGCGTTTACAAAGCAACTCACATGTCCAAAGCATCTTTATTGCTTGAATATCAATTTCTGAGCGGTCCTGAAGCGCTTGAACCGCCGGATGCGCATTTGCTCGACACGGCTCATCAGGCCGCTGCCAGGGCTTATGCACCTTACAGCAATTTCCGTGTCGGCGCAGCTGTGTTGCTCGAAGATGGCACCATAGTATCGGGCAACAATCAGGAAAACGCTGCCTACCCATCCGGTTTATGTGCCGAAAGGGTTGCACTCTTTTACGCCTCAGCCATGCATCCCGGTGTGCGTGTTAAAGCCATTGCAGTAACGGCATTCAATAACGAAAGTATTATTGATCAACCGGTTACGCCATGCGGCGCATGTCGACAGGTGATGGCCGAATATGAAAAGAATGCCGGAATTCCTATGCGCATTATCATGCAGGGACAAACAGGTCCGGTGATGGTTATCGATTCGGTATCGAGTCTGCTGCCGTTCACCTTTGCTAATGATTTTCTGTTTCAACATAAACGCAAGTAATGAAAAGAATTGGCTTTTTCATCCTTTTGCTGGCCGGTTTAAGTGCATTTGCGGCCGGCCCTATGGCTTTCCGGCTGACTGACGGCAAAGGAAGGAAAGCTTCTTACCAAAAAATGCTCAGGGCAGCCTTCGATGCCGATGTGGTGTTTTTTGGTGAGCTGCACAACAACCCGATTTCACATTGGTTGCAGCTCGAGCTCAGCACCGCTCTGGCCGACAGGTTTGGTGACAAACTCGTGCTTGGGGCTGAAATGTTTGAAACTGACAATCAGCAGGCGCTCAGCGATTTTCTCGCAAATGCCATCAGCCGCGATAGTTTGCAGAAGGCTGCACGCCTGTGGCCAAATTACAAGACTGATATCGAACCCCTTGTGCTTCTTTCCCGCCAACGCAATATTCCTTTCATTGCCACCAATGTCCCAAGGCGTTACGCTTCACTGGTTTTTCGTCAGGGCTTCGAAGCGTTGGATATGCTTCCTGATGAGGAAAAGGTTTTTATTGCTCCGCTGCCTGTGGACTACGATCCCGAACTGCCTTCCTATAAAGCTATGCTCGAAATGATGGCCGGACATGGTCAGGGACCCAATGTGGAAAATTTTCCAAAAGCGCAGGCCATCAAGGATGCCACCATGGCCTGGTTCATCCACAAAAACCTTAAGCCCGGACAAAAGATGATTCACTTTAACGGGGCGTATCATACGGATAATTTTGAAGGCATAGTTTGGTATTTGCGTCGCTTGCGCCCTGAATTCAAAATAATGGTGATTACGACCATCGAAGCTGCACAGCCGCTCAGCTTTCCGGCAGACAAAAAGGGTGTGGCCGATTTTGTGGTGCTGGTGCCTGAAAATATGACCAAAACCCACTAACAAGGCATGATTCTGCTTGCCGAAAGTGGTGCCACGCGCTCTAAATGGGCACTCATTGATATTCATCAGACAACCATATCGATTGCTTTGGAGGGTTTTAATCCGAGCTATCACCCCAAAGAGCGTTTAACCGGCATTATTCAAGAAGTTTTAGCCTTGATTCCGCAAGCTGCCAAGGTTAAATCGGTTTGCTACTATGGTGCAGGCTGTTCAGGGAGTCAAAGAGCCTTAGACGTCAGACAGCTGCTGGCTTCCTTCTTTACACATGCCGAAGTGGCAGTGCATGGCGACCTGCTGGCTTCGGCCCGCGGACTTTTCGGCAATTCACCCGGAATCGCCCTTATATTAGGCACTGGTTCAAATGCCGGTATTTTTGATGGTCAAAACCTGATCAGCACCGTTCCATCCCTTGGTTATATGATTGGAGATGAAGGCAGTGGCTCGCACATCGGACGCCTTCTGGTGAGGGAATTTATGATGAATCGGATGCCATCCGGGCTTTCAGGTAAGTTCGAGGCTTTTTCCGGACATAGCACGGAAACACTGATTGAAGCCATTTACAGTCATCCTTCACCCGGAAATTTTCTTGCCTCCCTGGCTCCGTTTTTATCTGTAGTTGCACCCCGAAGCTATGCCGACCAAATTGTTTCACGATCGTTCAACGCCTTTTTCAACGAGATGGTCAGCAATTTAGGTCCAATCACCGCGCTCATGAAATTACCAATGGCCGCAGTGGGATCAGTGGCTTATCATTTTTCGGAAATACTCCGGCAAACCGCTGAACAGTATGGGTTTAAACTCGGTCGCATCGTGGAATCACCTTTCGAAGGACTTATCGATTATCACCGGCTGAGCTTGTCAGAATAGCATGTTCAGCTGCAACATCCAATGTATTCCTGCCTGCGGATAAAGTCCCTCTATGGACATGGGTTGTCCGTCAAGATAATAGCGGTAAACCCATCCGTTGGCTACATATTGTGCGTCGAAAAGATTGAAAATGTTGAGTTGCAGACTCGACCGGCGGGCAAAGGCCAGCTGGGGTTCGTAGGCCAGCCTGAGGTTGGTCACCACATACGGATCGATGCTTCTCTCCTTTGAGGAAGTGTTGTCGAGGAACTGCCGGCTGACGTAATAGGTTTGAATGCCCAGATCGATTCGGTTGATGGGTTTCCAGCCTGCCCATAAGCCGGCTGTGGCTGAGGGCGAAAAGGAGATATTCGTTTTGCTGTAGGTCTGCTCAAACTGGTTTGGTTGATTGTTAGGGTCGTCCCAGTAATTCCAGTTGTCAACAAACTCAACAAAGTTGATAATCTTATTACTGCTGAGGCTCAGGTGAGAGCCGAGCTGGATGTTGTTTACGGGATGCCACGAAACCAGATTTTCCCAGCCAATACGATAACTTTTGTCCACATTGGTCATGATGGGTGAGCCTACGTTGTTGATCTTTCCGGTGAGCACAAGTTGATCCTTGTAGTACATCAGGAAAGTATTGGTTTGCAATTGCCAGTTTTCTTCCTGGTACCTGTAACCTGCTTCCAGGTTATAAAGGCGCTCTGGTTCAATCACTTTTCCGGGGTCAAGGTCGCGGTATGCGTTCCTGTTTGGCTCGCGGTTGGCTATGGCTGCCTGCAGGTAGATATGGTTGTTGTTCCCGATATGCCTGGTTACTCCGGCTTTGGGATTAAAGAACAGAAAACTGTGCTGCTGATCAAGAACCCGAAGATCATCGTGTTTGCCTTCAATCTGGTAATGAATAGCGCGTAACTGTGCATCAATATACACTTCCCACTTGTTTCCGATTTTCAGATCAGCTTTGCTGAAAAAGCTGGCGTCAGTTTTCCTGCCTGTATTAAAATACCAGGGCGTATGATTGTCAACAGCAGCCACCCGTGACCAGATAATGTAACCAAAATGATCGCCGATATAGTGATTGATGCCTGTGCCTGAGCGCACATTCAGTCGCGCTGACTCGAAAATATGGCCTGCCTGCAGGCCGACGAAACTGTTATCGAGCCATTTCTGGCGGATAAGGTCCGAGCGATTGATTTCCACACCGCCCACGATCGGATTGCTCAGGCCATATTTACTGAAACGCTCATTGTTTTTCCAGTTTTCGTAATAGCCCCGGCCAAGGGTAAGGAAGGCTGTTCCGGTTAAGGTGTTATGCGGATTGAGCTGATGTGCCCAATGAAGCTGATAATAATCCTGTTGATAGTTATCGGTTTCATTTTTATAGAATCCTATAATATTTCCTTGACTATCAACTATTTCGCCTGATGGATTATAGCGCCTGTTTGTCGAAAGGCTGTCGCGGGGTATTCCATTCCAGGCCTGATAGGTCTTTTCAGCGCCGCTGCTGGCCATCAACTTCAACAAAGTGCGTGCGCTTGTCCAGGAGGCTGCGAGATAAAAGGATTTGAGGTCCGACCATCCGCGTTCGATATAGCCATCGGAGCTGATTTTGCTCAGACGACCCTCGAGCGCAATTCCCTTTTCGTTTGTTCCGGTACTGAAATTGAGTGTATTGCGAAATGTATTGAATGCACCGAAACCTGATGTGATTTCAATGAAGGGCTGCTCGGCGCGCGAAAGTGTGCTGATGTTTATACTTGCTCCAAAGGCAGCAGCGCCATTGACCGATGTTCCTACACCACGCTGAATTTGTAAATTCTCGACAGAACTTGCCAGATCGGGTAGGTTGACAAACCAAACTCCATGAGATTCGGGATCATTGACCGGTACACCATTGAGTGTTACATTTATTCGTGTGATATCGGTGCCGCGAATACGTATTCCTGTGTAACCAATTCCGGTTCCCGCATCGGAGTTCACAACTACCGAAGGCGTTTGCAAGAGCATATAGGGCAAATCATTGCCGATGTTCTGCTGTTTTACCGCCAGCTTATCAAGTGCCGTGAAAGTGGCTGCACTGCTGCGCCCAAGCTTGGTAGAGCGCACCACCACTTCTGCCTGCATGAGGCTGGCCTCTTTTAGCATCAATGTGATCGTGAGATCCTGCTCCAGTGTTAAAATCTGCTCCAGTGTCTCATATCCAAGGTAGCTCACCAGCAATTTGTACGACCCCGGTTTGAGCCTGTTGAAGCGAAAAGTCCCGTCAAGCGCAGTCACTTGTTGCAATCCCGTACCTTCAATACGCAGGTGTGCACCGGGTAAGGCCTGTCCGGCAGCGGCATCAACTACTTTACCGCTCAGGCTTAGCTGCGCCTGCATGACCACCGGAAGCAGCAGCAATAACACATGAAAAATTGACTTTTTAATCATAACAATTGATTTAAAGGTTTGATAATGAACCAATAAACCAATAGGGAATGGAATCGTCTTTTTCCCTTCGCCGGCATTACCCGGATCAGGTTCCAAGGGTATAATCTCAGCCTGTTTTCATCCCATATTCGGGAAAGGCACCCCTATTGAGTTTCAGGACAAAGGTAACCCAATTTCTTACGTTCTGTCAAGCTGAATCATGCACTGATCCATGCTGTCACCATAAGTTTCATTCTAAATTAGAACGCAATGTATTGATATACAGGATATAAAATTTAGAATGCTTTTAATAAGAAAAAAGGTAAATAAATACCTAAAATCTCATAATTTTGTATTCAAATTCATATCAGGATGAAAGAAGTATTGCCTATACAAAAGATTGATGCAGGGCTGAGTTTGGATGCCATTGCCGAGGCCTATCCGGAAACCATTCCGGTGTTTGTGCGTCATGGCTTTTCGATGATGTCAGATCCCGAAAAGCGGAAGACGTTCGGCAGCCGTCTCAGCTTAGACATTGCATTAAATATGCGTCAGATGGATGTAAATGCCTTTATCGCTGAGCTTGAGGCCGCCATTCAGCATGGAGGAAAGCATACACCACGGCGAAGCGATATAATCCGTATCAAGGGGCTTCTGCCTTGTCCGGTGCGCTTGCCGCTACAGGAGAAGTTTGATGAGCTTGTGGCCAGAAAAGCTGCGGAAGGCATTGAGATCAGCGGTGAGCTCAAAGCCGCTTCCATGGGTCTCGATTGGATGAAGGACGAAGTGGAAGCTGCAGCCACACCCGACGAGCTTGATGATATTTATCTTTCGGCAGGGTTTGACCTTTTCTTTGAACATCGGTATTTTGGCAGATTTGTGGCTGATGGACAGTTTAATGACCCAACCGGATGGAACAAGCCGAACAAGGTGTTTAGCAAGGCCGCCTGCGATATTTTGGATCCGCAGCGGCGATATGGTGTGCTGGCCGTTGTGCCGGCTGTGTTCCTTGTGAACACAACCGAGCTGAATGGACGTCAGGTGCCACAAAGCTGGGAAGACCTGCTGCATCCGCGATGGGCTTCTTCCATAAGTCTGCCGGTGGCAGATTTCGATCTTTTCAACGCCATTCTGCTTACGCTTCGCAATAAATACGGCCTCGAGGCCATAGATGCGCTTGGCCGGAATATGCAGCAAAGTCTTCACCCGGCGCAGATGGTCAAATCCGACAGGCTGAAAACGCAAAGGCCGGCAGTGACTATCATGCCCAATTTTTTTACGAAAATGGCCAAAGCAGGTGGGCCTATGGTAGCTGTCTGGCCTGCCGACGGGGCTGTGATCAGTCCGGTATTTATGTTGGCCAAGGCAACCGATAACAGCAATTTACGCGATATAGCCGCCATGTTCACTTCGCGGGAAACGGGTGAGGTTCTGGCACATCTCGGGCTCTTCCCGAGTGTTCATCCCGAAGTGGATAACAGGCTTCCGGAAGGTGCGCCTTTTATGTGGCTTGGTTGGGATTACATCAACACGCACAACCTGAACAGCGAATTTTTTACCTGTAATCAGCGCTTTACTGAAGCCTCAAACTATTGATAATATGAATCTTATAACAATATCTGGTCCTCCATCATCCGGAAAAACAAGTGTTATCATCAAAACGGCTGCCCAGCTTCACCAAAAAGGCTTAAGCATTGGTGCCGTCAAGTTCGATTGCCTGCACACTGATGACGACGCCGCGTATAAAAAAGCTGGAATACCTGTAAAGAAAGGTCTTTCGGGTGCGCTCTGCCCGGATCACTTTTTCGTGTCCAATATCGAGGCTGTGGTCGATTGGGGTTTGCAGAACCGGTTCGATATCCTGGTTTCGGAAAGCGCCGGACTATGCAACCGCTGCTCACCATATATCAAGGAAGTCCTGGCTGTTTGTGTCATCGATAACCTGAGTGGCATCAACACGCCACGAAAAATTGGCCCGATGTTGCGTATGGCTGATATTATCGTGATAACCAAAGGCGATATCGTTTCGCAGGCTGAGCGTGAGGTTTTCTCTGCCAGGGTGCATGCTGTCAATCCGGCTGCCATTGTCATGCACATCAATGGCCTGACCGGTCAAGGCGCCTACGAGCTGGCAAGCCTTCTGGTGAGCGACCAAAAAGAGGTTACCTCACTTAAGGGAAGCAGGCTCAGATTTTCGATGCCGTCGGCCCTTTGCTCCTATTGCCTGGGCGAAACCCGCATTGGGGCATCCTATCAAATGGGCAATGTGAAGAAAATGAATATGGAGGAGCAGCAATGATCAGCAATGAAGTTTTACTCGGAAAAAGTTTGAATCAGCTAAGGAGCACCTATCCCTATCTGAATCAGTTTTTGGATGCCTATCCATTTCTTGGCCGGCAACCGCAGGATCAGCCTTTCGGACGAGTGCTGCACGAACTGGAAGTCATAGACGAAGACTTTGCCTTTGATGCTGAGGCCTTTCTGCGGCAGCTGCGCGAGTTTATTCAACAGATGCAGGAGTTTATCGGCCAGGATCAGCACATGGTTGAAGTGCTTACCATATTGCCGGGCTATGATAAACAGGGGAAGCCCGAAGGATTTGAGGCCATACAGCTCCGTAAGGGAAGTATTACAAGCATTGTAGGACCAACAGGATCGGGAAAAAGCCGTTTGCTGGCCGATATCGAATGGGTGGCACAAGGCGACACGCCTACAGGACGAAGAATCTTGGTGAATGACCTCATTCCATCAACCGACTGGCGTTTTGCTTCCGGCCGGAAATTGGTGGCACAGCTTTCGCAAAACATGAATTTTGTGATGGACCTCGAAGTTGACGAGTTTCTCAGGCTGCATGCCCAAAGCCGCATGGTGAGTGATGCAGAGCTTCTTGTTGAGCGCATCATAGCCAAAGCCAACGAGCTTGCAGGCGAAAAATTCGGCCCTTCGACGCCCGTTACCGCACTGAGCGGCGGGCAGTCGCGCGCGTTGATGATTGCCGATACCGCCATCCTCAGCTCAAGCCCCGTAGTGCTTATTGATGAAATTGAAAATGCAGGCATTGACCGCCGCAAGGCCCTTGAGCTGCTCATTAGCGAGGAAAAGATTGTGCTTATGGCCACGCATGACCCGATTCTGGCACTCATGGCCCATCAGCGCATTGTGATCAGCAATGGGGGAATTTCGCGGTTGATCCCCACAACCGGTGAAGAAATGCAAATGCTTGCCGAACTCGAACATTACGACCGCAAAATGATGGCTTTTCGCAATCATCTGAGGGCCGGTGGTTTGCTTCACGAAATAAGAAATATGTAAATCTTAAATATCAGGAAATATGCACGACGATTGCTCAGGAACATTCGTAAACGGTATGATGGTGGTTGACAAAATCAGGCAGATGGGTTTCAACATCCAATTTATGCCTGTAGTCTTTGATATCACCTGTACCCACTGTGGAGAGGTTTTCGCGATGGAGCGATTCGAAACCCATTGCCCCTTTTGCGGAATGGTTTATGGGGTTACACCATGCCATTCCTATGATCCGGCCAATATTATGGCTGCCGGAATAGGTTATTGAGTTTCCGGCTCTTGAGGCTATCAGCTCATGAAGAAGTGGAAATGGATGCACAAATGGTTTTCGGTGGTAGCCGGGCTATTGCTTCTGTTATGGGCCTTTTCGGGCATTGTGCTCAATCACCGGAAAATTGTCAGTGCAGTTGACGTTCCCCGTACCTGGCTGCCACCCAACTATACACCTGAAAACTGGAACCTTGCCAGTATCAGGTCGGCTCTGCCTTATGGTGATGGATGGCTTGTTTGGGGAAATATTGGTATCTGGCAAACCGATAGTTCGTTCAGGCAATGGCGGCCCTTGATGGATGGCCTGCCCGCCGGCATGGACAACAGGCGGACCATGAGGATTATACGCACATCAGGCGACTTATTGCTTGCGGCTACCCAATCAGGCTTGTTCATGCAGTCGGCCGACGGACTCTGGCAACAAATTGCTCTCCCCTTACAGGATGAGCGGATGATGGATGTAAGCGAAGCCGAAGGAAAAGTTTATGTAGTCAGCCGGTCAGACATCTTTATGGCCACATCCGCTGAGATTCCCCTGAATTTCGAACGATTGCTCCTTCCTGCAGCATCCGACGAGGATGGAAAAACCAGTTTGTTTCGCACTTTGTGGGTTTTGCACAGTGGCGAGGTTTTGGGTATTGCGGGCAAGTTAGTGGTAGATATATTTGGTCTGCTGCTCATATTTTTTGTCATCACCGGATATATCTATTTTTTCTTTCCCGGATTAATCCGCCTAATCAGAAAAAGAGGAATGCGGGCGACAGGGCTGATCAATACCAACCGTTTCAGCATAAGATGGCACAATAAACTTGGGCTGTGGCTGGGTGGATTTCTTGTTTTTACGGCCCTCACAGGAATGTTTCTCAGGCCACCGTTGCTTATTCCCATTGCTCAATACAGGGTCACGAAATTGAAAGGTACCATACTCAATCACCCGAATACCTGGCATGACAAGTTACGCGCCCTAAGGTATGATGCTGTTGCGGGCTATTATCTGATAGCTACCAATGAGGGTTTGTATTATAGCCACCATCTGGCATCAGAGGCCCCAAAACCATTTACAGTGCAGCCACCCATTTCTGTTATGGGCATCAATGTGCTCGAAATGCTTGAAAATGGCAACTGGCTGATCGGGAGTTTCAACGGATTGTATGAGTGGAATCCCTCAACCGGACTCCTTGCCGATTACCTTACCGGCGAGCCACAGCTGCAGCGCCCCGATGTTTCTTCGCCCATCAGCAACAATATGATATCCGGGATTATTCGAAAGGAGAAAGCTGACCTGATTTTCGATTACAACCGCGGACTCATGCATGCTGACCTTAACATGCCTGATATTCTTTCAGCCCAGCCAATGCCTTTATGGAATCTTGCGCTCGAGATTCACACAGGCCGCATCTTTCAACATTATATCGGGCCATTTTACCTTTTGCTCGTGCCCTTGACAGGCTTGATAGCACTATTGATTCTTATCAGCGGAATAGTGGTGTACATCAGCATGCTAATTAAGAAACGTTCTAAATAGTGTAAAATTTAACAATTTCATTTTTCCAAATTCAAACAAACGTTTATCTTTGTTATAAGAAAACAGGTAATAAAATACCAATTATCCTAAAAATAATTGCAATGGAAACCAGTACGAGATGGAGCAGGGTGCCGGTTGGATTTAGAGTAGCGTTTGTGTTGCTTGCCGGGGTTGCTGCCGGTTTGGGAGCATACGGGTTTTTTGCCAGCAGGGCGCATTCTTATTTATCCGACGATCCTAAAACATGCGTCAACTGTCACATTATGGCGCCACAGTATGCCACATGGCAGCACAGTTCGCACCGCGAGGTAGCCCATTGCAACGACTGCCATGTGCCGCATGACAATGTTTTTAATACCTATTACTTTAAAGCTATGGATGGCTTGCGTCATGCCACAATTTTTACCCTAAGGGCCGAGCCGCAGAATATCTTTATTAAGGAAGCTGGGATTAAAGTTGTGCAAAACAACTGCATACGGTGTCACAACACCCTGATTACGGATGCCAGGTTGTTGGATTATACTGCCGTTTTTCACGATAAGTACAGCGAAAGGCTATGCTGGGACTGTCACCGTGAGGTTCCGCACGGCAGGGTAAAAAGTCTTTCGAGCACACCCTATGCCAGGGTTCCGGTACCCGATTCGCCGATTCCATCGTGGATGAAAAATCTTGTGAAATAAAAAAACCAAAACCTTTAATATATGAACCTTATACCAAAACCTAAGCACCGTACCGGACTTTACTGGATGCTTTTCGGTGGCAGTCTGGTGGTTGTATTTTTACTCGGATTGCTGGTCGCTTCCATCACTGAGCGCAGGGCTGAGGCCGTTTTTGCATACAGTCCGAGGGTAGAGATAGCTGAATTTGAGCCGCGCAACGATGTCTGGGGTCAGAACTTTCCCTGGCAGTATGAATCGTATCGCAAAACACAGGAGAGTGATTTTCGTACGCCGCATGGCGGAAACGCCATGCGCGACATGCTTGAAGAAGCCCCTGAGCTTGTGGTGTTGTGGGCCGGATATGCCTTTTCAAAAGATTATAATCAGGGTAGGGGCCATTCCTACGCTGTGCTCGACACACGCAATACGCTGCGTACAGGCGGACCCAAGGCGCCTGATCAGGGTATGCCCAGCACTTGCTGGACCTGCAAAAGTCCTGATGTTCCCCGTATGATGAACCAAATGGGGGTTAAGGAATTTTACAGTTCGACATGGGCAGCCCTTGGCCATGAACATACAAATTCGATAGGATGCGCTGATTGCCACGACCCGAAAACCATGAATCTGACCATCACCCGTCCGGCACTGATTGAGGCATATCAGGCCATGGGCAAGGATATCAGCAAGGCAACCCATCAGGAGATGCGTTCATTGGTTTGTGCACAATGCCATGTAGAATATTATTTTGATCGGAAGCGACCTGGTGCTGAAGGGGCTTTTTATCTGACTTTTCCCTGGACAAAGGGAATGGGGCCGGAGGAAATGCTGGCCTATTATGATGAGCGCGGTTTCAGCGATTGGACGCACGCCCTGAGCAGAGCTCCTATGTTAAAATCTCAGCATCCGGATTACGAAGTGTTTACAAGAGGTATTCATGCAGAGCGAGGGGTTTCATGTGCCGATTGCCATATGCCTTATGTAAGCGAAGGCGGTCTGAAGTACAGTAATCATCATGTCACATCACCATTAAGATATGTATCTCAGGCATGCCAGACCTGCCATCGCGAAAGTGAGGCCACGCTGCTTAAGAACGTTTACGACCGTCAAAACAAAGTGGCGGAGCTGCGTCATAAGGCAGAAAAGCTGATTGTCCATGCACATGTTGAGGCAAAAGCTGCGTGGGATGCCGGTGCGACTGAGCAGGAAATGAACCCAATATTGTACGATATTCGTGCAGGACAATGGTATTGGGATCATGTGGCGGCTTCACATGGTGGTTCGTTTCATGCTCCCTTGGAAAGTGCAAGAGTGTTGGGAAAGGCCATTGAGCATGCGCAATCAGCACGTCTGAAGCTTGCCAGATTGCTGGCTACCAAGGGTATAACCACCGAAATTCCCTATCCGGATATCAGCACCAAGGCCAAAGCTCAGGCATTCATCGGGCTTGATATGGATAAGCTTCGTCAAGAAAAGGAGGAATTTCAGGAACAAGTGTTACCGGTATGGGACAAAAAAGCAGCTGAGCGCCAGTTGTCTATGCCGGTGGTTAACAGATAAACTTCAATTTTTCCACTTGTTAAAGGCCGTCCCTTGCGGGATGGCCTTTATTTTTTAACACATCTACCAAAACACTATTTCAACAATTGATGGAACTATTCATCAATTAGAAAATTTGCAGAAGAGTCTCAATATGCACAATGGAGGTGATCGATTGGGAATTGTGTCAATTGCTCCCATAATGATTTGATGCACAGTTAGCTGAGAAATTCAAAATTTAAGGAGAAGGTTTTTGCTGGAATATCAGTCAGCTGATCCTCAAAAAAAAATTAGCTCCGTTAACTTAATTTTCGTGGGCGATAACTTTTTTATTGACTTGAAAAGCTATATTTGTTACGGTAAAAAATCTTGACCAAGTGTACTTTTATCAACCAAAATTCAATCCTATGATGAACAAGTTTACGTTAACGCGTGTGTTTCCAACGCTGCTGCTTGCTATGCTGCTGTTTGGAAGCAATGTGGTTGTCATCGCACAACCACCGGGTTCTACCTGCGATAATCCGCTGGTAGTTGATCCTGTTGCTGCCCCGCTTGTTGGTTTTCAAATCAACTCGCAGGCTTATGGCAACGACTACACTTCAGCTATGGTTACGCCATCGACAAGCTACCTTAACGGGTATGACATTGTTTTTCAGTTTACCTTGGCTAATCCCAGCTATGTTAATGCTTCTATTCAAGGTTCATGGACCGGGCTGATTTTTGTGGCTCAATGCCCAAGCCTTGCCACTCCTGCACCACGTCTGGCCTTTGCCGGAGGTTCAACCGGAGCCACTGTGCCGCAGTTCTCCCTTCAGCCAGGAAGCTATTTCATGATTGCCGGTACATATCCAGCGCCAGATTATACTGACATGACCATCAATTTTTCGGCAACACCCATACCAACAGGTGCAACACTGGTTTCAAGTGTTACGAGCCTGAATACCGGATGGGCTGTTCCCGGATTTGATACGCAAAGCAAGACATTCACCATTACAAACCAGGGGCTTGCTGATGCAGTCATCAATCCCGGTGCCGTGAATTTTACCGGACCAAATGCTGCTCAGTTTTCCGTCGAATGGCCAACAACTGCCGGCCCTGCATCCATCACACCTGTTACAACATTGATGGATATGACCCAGGCTTCAGGTAATTTGCCTGCAATCATTGACAATGCCGGAAATAATCGCGGTGCCGGATTTAATGGTCAATACGTTTTTGTTGCTTCAAGGCAAAACGGCAACCATGTGTATTACTGGGATGTCAATGCCCCGACAGCACCGCCTCAGGAGCTTAATCTTACGGGTGTTGCAGGCGGCACTTTCACGCTGTCGGATCTTGCTGTAGTTGGAAATCATGTCTTTGTTTCCAATATGGTATTCGTAGGCGGAGAGTTCAAAGTGTATCATTGGAACGGCCTGAGTGCTACTCCTACTGTCTTGCTCAGCTATCCTGCAGCTCCGGCTCGTTTAGGCGACGCCATCAGCGTGGTGGGTGATCCCGCAACCAATGCCTTGCTTATTGCCAGTGGACATGGTACAAAGGACTTTTATGTCTGGCAAATTGTTAATGGACAAATTCCAAATACAACGCCTGTTGTTTATAATTTTCCTGACATTACCAATGCCAACTTTGGCAGGATCGTCGGCATACCCGGCTCGAATAACTACATTGCTTCAGGTTCCGGATTCGGCGTGTTGTTGCTGGATGCACAGATGAATATCCTTGCCGAAATTCCTGCCGCATGGTTCCCATACTGGAGTATATATCCCATGGTATTCTACAGCAGCGGACAACGCTATCTTGCTTACCATCATGTGCAGACCGGTGCAGGTGGAACGCAAAATGTGTTCTACGTTCTCGATCTGAGTGGAGCTGACCTTGTTACAGCATTCCAGGATCTCGCTGCCGGAGTTTTTGCAAACAAGGTAGTGCATTCGGTTAATCTGGGCAGTATTGCCAATGGCAATGCCAGTGTTGGGCTCGACAATGTGCGTGATGCACAAGGTAATCCGGTGTTTATGGCATATAGTGCCGGTAATGGCTTTATCGTTCAGAAGTTTACAAATGTTCAGCCACTCACTATCCCATTCGGTCAGAGTAAAACCGTAAAAGTGACCTTTAACCCTGCTGCTGCCGGACCTGCATCTGCAACGCTGAATATTCCCTACAATGGAACAGCAAGCCCGCTTACGGTTGCAGTTGAAGGAACAGGCTATGAACCCATGACAGGTTTCACTCAGAATTTTGATGCTGTTAACCCCATCCCTGCCAACTGGATGCCAGACGGCTGGAGTGGTTTGGTACAATCGACTGCCGCCACAGCCGTAGTCGATGTCAGAAACGTTGGTACTCCGCTATCACCTCCAAACCATGTTCGCTTATTTTTTGCCACCGACCTCAGTGCCAATGTATTGCTCATTTCTCCGGTTGCAACCAATCTGGCTCAGTCGTGGGTGAGGTTCGCCGCTAAGATGTCCGTGAGCACTCATACCGGTAATGTGCAGGTGGGATATACCACAAGCAGAACAAATCCTGCATCTTTTGTTCCGGTGCAGACAATTGGTGTGACGGGAACATATGCAAATTATTCAGTTTCCTTTGTAGGTGGCACTTACCCTGAAAATGCTTACATTGCATTCCGTTTTGTGCCAGAAGTGGCCAGCCGCACCTTATATATAGATGATATTGTGTATGAATTCGTGCCTACTGAGCCTGTATTCCATGCAGATAAGGAGCAGGTGAATTTTGGCAGTAACGTATTCATCTACGAGACAGCCAACAATACACTTACCATTTCAAATACCGGTGCAGGAACACTCACTATTAATCAGGATGGAGTAAACATCACCGGAGCTGACGCAGCTTCGTTTGTCATCAACTACCCACAGGGTATGACATGGCCGATTGCGTTGACAACAGGTCAGACGTTTACTTTCAACCTGGCCTTCACCCCAAATCAGGCAAGGGCCTATGCCGCAAATCTTGTTATTCAAGCCAATACCACAGCAGGAACACATACCATCCCGCTGCTAGGCACAGGCTATGATGCCACCATCCAGCCAGGCTTCACTTTCGACTTTGTTGGAACATGGCCGCCTATGGATTGGCGCAAATTTGCGGGATTGTTTGGAACACAGCCTGTTACACCCACTACAGACAATATTTGGGTACATAAGAAGTTTGCCAACAATGCCGCATTACCGGCAAACAATAGTGCCAACATCAACCTTTACAGTACATCCAGACGTCACTGGCTGATGTCGCCTCCGATCGATCTCGGAACCGGCACTAATTATCAGCTTGAGTTCGACCTGGCACTTACACAGTGGAACCAGACTACACCGGCCACTCTCGGACCCAGCCACAAATTTGCTGTTGTGGTATCCACAGATGGAGGCCTTACCTGGTCAACAGACAATGTACTGCAATGGTGGAATGAGTCAACCCCAATTTCGAACACAGGAGAACGCGTCATCCTACCCCTGACCGGCTACAGTGGCCGTATCATGCTTGGTTTCTACGGCGAAGCAACTGTTTCGGGCGGTGATGTTGACCTTTTCTTTACAAACGTTACTGTTGTACCGGTAACTGGTCCGGCTTTCCCACCCCCACAGAACCTAACGGCCACTACGGCGCCCAACAGTGTGACCCT
>DAOKYW010000004.1:145788-147523 GCA_035325985.1 Bacteroidales bacterium | reverse complement strand
ACCAAGGTTGAATTAACCACTGAATTGCCACATGCGGGTAGCCGCTGTTACCGGTTGCAGTTCTTGTTGTCCAAAAGTGAGTCATGCAATTTTTGTTTTTAATAATTTCTCAATCTTGTTGCACGCATCCTTGTTGTTCGCATAAATGTCTGTTACCTCAAACTCATTTATTCTCACTGTTGGTTTAAGTCCGTGCAATTGAGGAAGAAAGTCACGAAAACAGTCAAGGTAAGCTCTTTGTGCTGTTCGTCCACCTGCAAAGTTAAAGTCGGTTGTGGTTTTTGCTTTTCGGTATTTGTCCGCTTTGTCTCTGTGAGTTTCGCAAAGTTGTTTCCACTGGTCAACGCTGAAATTTACTTTTAAGTCAGTCGGATAGAATTCAAAAGATTTAAGTCGGGCTGAACTGAAATGTTGATACTCGTCAAACTCAAGTATAAAGTTGTGCTGTCCTCCAAAGTAGGCATCGCAGTCAAGTGTCATTGTCCGTTTGGCTTGACTGGCTTGCTTGTCCCCATTGAGAGAAGTAAAAATTTTGTCAATGGTCGTGAAGTATTTACCGAAATGTTCTTGCGTATGTTTATTGATAAACCAGTTAAAAGAAATGTCGGTCTGTGCCGGTTCTTTTAGAACTGTCGCAACAATGTCTGTGATGAGTTTTTGTTTGTCGCCTACTGCCATATTTTTCTTATTTAATCGTCAGTGTCGGTTTCGTAATGTTGCCGGTAACCTGCTGCGTTTATGAAACGTTAGGGATTGCGGGCTTCGTTCTTATCCGCCGACACAAACGCCGAAGCTGGGCAGAAAGCTCGAACAACCTCTTAAACCCCAATTTTTTATACACGATGTTAGGCAAAGTTTTTTATTTATCAATCTCTAAAAATAAATCTCTAATTTCAAGTGTTGTCAATTTTTCGATATTTAAATACTTTTTCATATCATCAACCTTTGTTTGCCAATCCCTTCTATTTTGAGGTGAATTTCTATTTTTTGAACACATATCTCCTATGAAATATATGTTGACAAGTATAGCTTTAATGTTGTGCCGTTTTAATAAATCTAAGATATAAATTCTATTTGCCAGTTGATAGTACTTTTTTGTCCAAGGATTTTTATCTATTATTGTTATCCCATTTCTTTTCGCTGATTCAGCTAACGCTTTTTCAATTTTAGTAAGATTTTCAGGTGATGCTCCGCAATTCTGTTCCAACTCACCCAAATGTGCTTTTGCTTCTATTAGAATATAAGTTTTTTCACCTTGATTTTCAGTAAAACCAACTAAATCCCAATTCATAGAATTTCCTGTTTGTGGCCATTCCTTTTTCCAAGTAGAAATCACTGATTCATAAACATTCTCATCCAAGAATTTCAAACCAATGATTTCCTTATCTGGTATCGTTTTTTCAGAATCAAAATTAAAGTCAAGCCAAGATATATTATCTATTCCCAACAATAATTTTAGACGTTTATCAAATTCATTTCTATGTCTACCCAGCCAACGAAGCAGGTGAAATTCACTTCCATATCCTAATGCCATTTGACCCATTTTATTTTTGTTTTATCAGTTTGATGGTCTGTCTCTTAAAATGTAGCCTAACTCATTTAAATTTAAACCTCACCCCTCAAAAAAGCACACTTACACACCCATTTGGTATGTATTGTGCACTTTTGTTGGAAATGAGGCATTGCATTTTCATATGTTCATTTTTTGGTTTGCTGTATAGTGATAAGGCCAGGG
>DAOKYW010000004.1:47713-145688 GCA_035325985.1 Bacteroidales bacterium | reverse complement strand
GAACAACGAACCAAGAACAAACAAACAAAGAACAAAGAACAAAAAAACACTCACTCACTTCCACTGCTTTTTTCCGAACGGGTCCTGAACCTCAGCAAGGTAAAGACGCCAATGGCTGCCAGGGCCAGCACTACAATCTCGCCCATGGTATCCAATGCCCTGAAATCGACCAGAATCACATTCACGATATTGCGTCCGTGGGCCAGGGTATAACTGTTTTCGGTAAAGTAGCTGCTGATGCGCTCGCCTTCGGGCAGTTGCATAGCCAGAAGCACCAGCAGGCTCATCGAAAGTCCGGCGATGGCCGAGATAAAAGCATCGCGGCGGCGGATGCGCGCGCTGCTTAATTCGCCGAAGCGGGGCACCTTGTACACAATAAATACGAGCAGCAACACCGTGAGCGTTTCGATCGAAAACTGGGTAAGAGCCAGATCGGGCGCGCTGAATAAGGCAAACAGCAAGGCCGTGCCAAAGCCGGTGATGCCAAGTGCAGCAACGGAGCTGAGTACAGTTTTGGATGTGACGGCTTTGTAGGTCGAAATGATCATCAGCAGCACAATCATCACCTCGTGAAAATAAACCTTGTCAGGCTTCAGCTGCAATCCGTCGAGCACGCCAAAACGCAGGGCAGTATAAAAAAGGAGCAGGGTGAATGTGGACAATATCCAGTAATAATAATGGCGTAAACGTCCATCCTGGAAGAAGTTGGTCTGCAAATCGGCCCATTTCAGCAGGCCTTCGAGGCCGCGCTCCCAAATATTTTCGGGGCCAAACCGGGCAATACGGCCGGGAAGGGTAATGCCGCTCAGCTTTGGTGTGAGCAGATACCAGCCTGCGCCGGCCAGCAGCGTGACGATGCTCAGCATCAGGGCGGTATTAAATCCGTGCCAGAGCACAAGCTCAACCCCCCGAACGCCCGCAACATTGCTGATGGCCGTTTGAATCAGTGGCGCAATGGTTCCCGGAAACAATCCTGTTATCAGTCCTGCGGCGCCGAGAAGCATAGGGCCTGTCCACATGGCGGCAGGCGCTTCGTGCGGAGCTTTGGGCGTGGGTTTTAATGCACCGAAAAAGGGCCTGACGGAAACCATGGCAGCGGTGGCTACCAGAAAAATATTGGTCAGCAGCGCGGCAATGGTCCAAATGGCCTGATGTGCCGGCATCCCTAAAGTGGTTTCGTAGATCAGCTCTTTGGCAATGAAGCCCATAAAAGGCGGTATGCCGGCATACGACAGGGCGGCGAGTAAGGCTGCTGTAAAAATCAGCGGCATTTTTTTGCTTAGTCCGCCCAGCTGCCTGATGTCGCGTGTGCCGGTTTCGTGGTCGATGGCGCCGGCCACCAGAAAGAGCGCACCTTTGTAGAGCGAATGTACCAGCAGGAAGCTGATGGCCGCGCTGATGGCATATTTTCCGCCCGAACCGATCAGAAACACCATGATGCCCAGGGCGCTCACCGTCGTATAAGCCAGAATACGTTTCAGGTCATGCTGCGCAGTAGCCATGGCTGCACCTGTCATCATGGTGATGCCGCCAACGATCATGAGGCTGTGCTGCCAGAGCGGGTCGCCGGAGAAAACAGGGTTGAGTCGGGCCAGCAAAAACACCCCGGCTTTGACCATGGTGGCCGAGTGCAGGTAAGCACTCACCGGTGTTGGGGCTTCCATCGCATTGGGAAGCCAGAAATGGAACGGAAACTGTGCCGACTTGGTGAAAGCGCCTGCCAGAATAAGGATCAGGGCCGGCACATACAGCGCATGGCTGCTCAGGTTGATTCCGGCATGTATCATGCCCGACAGGCTGTAGGTGCCGGCCATTTGGCCTGCGATGAGCAGCCCGGCAAGCAGTGCCAGCCCGCCGCCTCCAGTTACAAGCAGCGCCTGAAGGGCAGCCTTGCGCGACTTGAGACTCTCGTGATTGAAGCCAATGAGCAGAAAGGAGCTGATGCTGGTGAGTTCCCAAAACACAAAGAGCGAAAAGATGTTGTCCGAAACCACCACGCCAACCATCGAGGTCATAAAGAAGAGGATATAGGCATAAAACCGGCCTTCTTTGGGGTGGTGATGCAGATAGGATGAAGCATAAAAAACCACCAGTGCGCCTATGCCTGTGATGATGAGTGCAAAGAGCAGTCCCAGCCCGTCGATCATGAAGTCGAGGCCGATGCCTGCCGAAACAAACCAGGGATGAGCGAAAACAAACGTCCTGCCCTGCTGCACTTCGGGCAGAAAGGTAGTGAGCCAGATAAACATGGCCAGGGGCACAAGGGTGAGCCATTTGCCGGAGCGTGCGGGGTCGAGGCGGTGCACCAGCGGAGCCATAAGGGCAAACAAAAAACCGGCGGCAATCAACGGAATCATAGCCAATCCTCCTCTTCGTTTTCGTCCTCTTCTGCTGGTGCCGGATTGTCGCCATCCGGTTTTACTGAGCCGGTTTCGAGGTTGATCTGGTCTTTCAGCTGGTCGGTCTTGGTGCCTTTCCACATGGGTAGCCCGGCCACATAGGCCGCAATTCCCATCATATGCGATCCGACCGGTACGCTGAGAATCAGAAACACGATCACACCCAGTACATGCAGTGCGTGTGTGCTGCTGCCGAAATGTATGGGCAGAGCCAGCAGCATCGAAGCCACACCAAATGTTGCGGCAATGGTTGCCGACGACATGCGCAGATAAACGTCGGGCATGCGAAGCAAACCAATGGCGGCCACCAGAATGACAAGCGAACCGGTTAACAGCAAAGCAATTACAATTATTTCAGCCATAGGTCAATGCAGGTCAAAGCGGTCCTTTACTTTTTTACTTCTCATATGATAAACGGCAAAGCCCACCGAGCTGAGGAAGGCTATAAGAGCCAGCACCAGGGCAATGTCGATAAGTACGTCGATGTTGTGGAGAATGGCATAGGCCGACAGCGCACCAATGCTCACAATCACCAGCAGGTCGAGGGCAACAACCCTGTCCATCAGGCTTGGCCCGCGCAGCACGCGAATGGTAATCAACACCATCGAAATGGCCATGATGGGCAGAATCACATATAATATCCATTGTTCCAGACTCATCGCAATACCTCCAGTAGTTTCTTTTCCAATCCGTTTTTGATTTCGTTGATGGTATCCTGCTCATTGCCGCTCAGGTAAACGCTGTAAACGTAAAGCACCGTGCGGTCGTCCGACACGGCCAGGCTTGTCGTTCCGGGCGTAAGGGTGATAAAGCTGGCCAGGGTGGCAATCTCGAAATCGGTACGGGCATCGAGCGGAATGGCGATAATGCCCGGGCTTATGCGCGGATGAGGCCGAAGAATGTCAATCCCGACACGCAGGCTGCCTTTCAGCACTTCGCGCACAAAGAGCAGCCCAAAGGAGAATGCCTTGGGTATGATGGTCACATATTTTGGCTTTCGTGGCGTGTTGCGGTGGGTAAACCAGATCACAAGGTAGCCGGCCAGATATCCGAAGGCAAACTCGTCGAGCCTGAATTTCTGAGTAAGCGTGAGCCAGATGAAGGCCAGAAAGATGTTCATCACAAGGTATTTCATGGCGCACCTCCAAGCACTTTGGTGATATACTCCTGAGGGTTAATCAGTTGGTTTGCTGCTTTTTCGGCAATCTGGAAGAACGGCTCAGGATTGAACCCTATCCACAAGGTGATGCCGGCCAGCATGGCAACGGGCAGCACCATCATGACATTGCGCCGGCTAAGCAGCTTTTCGGTAAAAGGAGCCGCATCGGTTGGAGCGGGTGCCCAGAAACCCTCGTTCCAGATCTTGATCATCGAAAAGAGCGTGAGGAGCCCAACAAAAAGGGCCACAAAAACAATAAAGTAGCTTTGGAGGTCAATACCCGCCTTAATCACCAGAAACTTGCTCCAGAAGCCTGAGAGCGGAGGAATTCCTGCCAGCGATAGCGCAGGAATCAAAAAAAGCACAGCCAGCAGCGGATAGCTGTTGAGGAGGCCGCCCACGCGACGCACATCAAACTGTCCGCTCACACGCTCCACCAGTCCGCCTATCAGAAACAGGTTGGCCTTGACGATGATGTGGTGCATGATATAGAACACGGCTCCGGCTAAAGCCAGCGGACTGAAGAGGGCCAGTCCCATGACCATATAACCGATCTGGCTGATAATGTGGAAGGAAAGAATCCGGCGCATGTCGTACTGCACGGCGGCTCCCATCACGCCCACCACCATGGTGAAGCCGGCAATCCAGAGCAATATGTTGTGCGTGAAAGCAATGTTGGTAATAAATATCAGGCTGAAAACCCGGATCAGGCTGTAAACGCCCACCTTGGTGAGCAAACCGGCAAAAATGGCCGAAATGCTGATGGGTGGGGTGTGATAGGATGCGGGCAGCCAGAAAAACAGAGGAAACACGGCAGATTTGATGCCAAAGGCAATAAGAAAGAAAATGGCAACCAGCATCACCATGCCTTGCTGCTCCACCTGAGGCACTTTCACGGCCAGATCGGCCATATTGAGGGTTCCGGTGAGGGCGTACAGCAGACCGACTCCGATAAGGAACAAGGTGGACGAAAGCAGGTTAATGGACACATATTTAAAGGTGCCTTCGAGCTGAAACTTTCGCTGACCCAACGAAAGCAGCACGAACGACGAGATCAGCATCACCTCGAACCAAACGTAAAGATTGAAGATATCGCCGGTAAGGAAGGCGCCGTTGATGCCCATATACATGATGTTGAGCAGCGGATAGTAGGCAAACTGTATGCTGCGCCGGGCATCCTGCAATTCTTCATCGTGGCCCATGGACGAAATGGAGTAAACCGCCACGGCAAATGCCATGACCGAGGTGATGACCACCATCACGGCGCTAAACACATCGGCCACAAGGCTGATGCCAAATGGCGCGCGCCAGTTGCCGCTCTGCATCACCTGTATGCCTTCGTGGAGTACCATGTCGAGCAGCAGCAGCCCGATGACCACAAACAGGGCTGAACCGGCCACATTTACCCACTGCTGCCACCTGCGGCTGTTCCAGAGTGCAAGGGTGATGAGCCCAAGCAGCATCGGAAACAGCACCGGAGCGGCTATCAGAATGTTAGCGTATGTAGTCATGCCTTGCATCAGTGATCGGTGGTTTTCAGTTCGTCGGAATCCTCAATGCCGGCCTGTTGGAAGAGTTGCTGGATGAGGACTATGGTAAAAGCCATCACACCGAAACCGATTACGATGGCGGTAAGCACCAGCGCTTGCGGTAATGGATCGGCAACGCTTTGCATCAGGCCTGTAGAGTCTTCAGGTATGAGCGGCGCTTTGGCTCTCTGCACCCTGGCAACGGAAAATATGAGCAGGTTGGCAGAATAGCTCAGCAACATCAGCCCGATGATGAGCTTGATGATACTCCGGCGAAGCACCATATAAATGGCAGCACCGAACAATACGCCAATAAGCAGGGCAAGCAGGATATTCATCTGTTCAATTCAGTATTTCTGGTTCATATTCAGCACTATACTGGTTGTAACACCCATTACCACCAGGTAAACACCAATGTCGAAGATCAGGATATTGCTCAGATGTCCGATGCCCGGGATGGTATTGTGATCCCACAGCCCCGAAAACACCGGCAATCCGGCAAAAAGCGGCGCAATACCGCTGCCCAGCGCCAGGACAAGACCGGGCAGCAGGAACATTACAGGGCTTTTTGGAAAGAGTTTTTTAGTGTGCTTCACCCCGCGGGCCATCAAATCCATGGCAAAAGCCATGGCCGCTATGAGTCCACCCACAAATCCTCCGCCGGGTTCGTGGTGTCCGCGGAAGAGAATGAAAAGAGAGAAAAGCAGCAGCACAGGAAGCAAGATGCGTGAGGCGGTGCGGAAAATAAGCGAATGCATTTCTTCTTACCTTATTGGTTACCTGATTAGTGTGCAAAAATACCTCATGTCTCGTTTCGCGGCAAACAGCAGAAATTGTCCTGCCGCCTTGCTATGGCTGCATTTGTGAATTGTAAAGCCTGAAATGCAGAACATTCCTGATTTCCGTCGGATTTATTAAAAATTTCTAAATCCGACAACCGGCAAACTGTGCCTCCGACCGCAATGATTTGCAAACGTTGTAGGCTGATCGATGAACGATTACAGCGCCCTTTGGGCATCAAGCCCGACAACGTTGGGTAAATTTGAGGAAACTTTTAAAGAATCGGACGATGAAAAATCACGCCCACATTAAACTACCCAAAGCAGTAGAACAGTTGTTTGCTGCTGCTGTCCACAAGCCGCAATGCTTCGAAACCACCGATCAGCTGGCCGATGCCGCAACAGGCGGTCGCCATCAGCTTGAGTTTGAAGTGCAGTACGAGGTGCCGGGCAAAGGGCTTTATACCGAGGCTGTTGTTCATCGGGTCACCAACGGTATTTCGGCCAACTACACGGATGCCTATATGCGTCGCCGCGACCCCGACACCATGCTGATCGCCGATGATATGCCTACGGACAAGGAACGTTTTGAGGATCGCATGGGCTATTCTTTTTCAGGCCTTCGCGACGAAACCATGGCATGGTTAAGCACACAACCGCTGACCTATTTTTTCTTTCGTATCGGCAAGCTCGACAGCAGTCCCTACGGCATGGCCATAGCTCCTGCCAATGCTGCATTTTTCTCGCTGGGATTGGCCATGCTTCAACACATGGTGAAACCCGATGAGGTGCCTGATGGCAATAGCATCTATACGGTTGTTTATGTGGCACCGGTTTTCCGTCACACCCATTTCGGCGGAAAACAGGTGGTGGTGCACAGCCGGGAAAAGCATTTCTACGAGATTTTCTCCTACAACCTTTATCCCGGCCCCAGCGCAAAGAAGGGCATTTATGGTGTGTTGCTCAACTTGGGCGAAAGCGAAGGTTGGGTCACGGCGCACTGCTCGGCGGTCGAGTCGGTTAGTCCCTACGACAACATCACCCGCTTTATGCATGAGGGTGCCAGCGGAGGCGGAAAAAGCGAGATGCTCCAGCACATCGTGCGCGAACGCAGCGGCGAGGTACTCATTGGTACCAACAGCATCACAGGAGAGAAACGCTCCATTCAGATTCCTCGTTTTTGCGAGATTAATCCCATAGCCGATGACATGGCCACCATTCATCCCGACCTGCAGACCGGAAGCAAAAGGCTGAGGCTGCTCGATGCCGAGAATGCATGGTTTATCCGGACCGACAATATTACTGGCTATGGTGTTGACCCTGTGCTCGAAAAAATAACCATCAATGCGACAAGGCCGCTGTTGTTTCTCAACATCAAATCCCATCCCGGAGGTACGGCCCTCATCTGGAACCATACCGAAGATGCTCCGGGCAAGCCCTGTCCCAACCCAAGGGTGATTGTGCCCCGCGAGCTCTTCGAGGGTGTTGTTGACCATCCTGTGCATATCGACGTGCGCAGCTTTGGAGTGCGCACACCGCCCAGCTCGTTCGAAAACCCGAACTATGGCATTCTTGGCCTGTTTCATATATTGCCGCCTTCGCTGGCCTGGCTGTGGAGGCTGGTGTCGCCGCGCGGCCATGCCAACCCCAGCATTGTGGCTACAGGCAAAGGCATGGAAAGCGAAGGCGTTGGCTCTTACTGGCCATTTGCAACTGGCAAAAAAGTGCGTCAGGCCAACCTGCTCCTCGAACAGATTGCCTCAAAAACCGATACCCGGTATGTGCTGACGCCAAACCAGTATGTGGGAGTCTGGAAGGTGGGATTCAGGGCACAACTGCTGATGCGCGAATACCTTACGCGTAGAGGCAACGCCAAATTCAGGCCTGACCAGATCAAGGCTGCCCGCTGTCCGCTGCTTGGCTATGAGCTGGAATACCTCACCATCGAAGGCTCAAAAATTCCCAGCCGCTTCCTGCAAACCTACAAACAGCCCGAAATGGGTACTGAAGGATATGACAAAGGCGCTGAGATACTTACAGCCTTCTTTCACAGCGAGTTGCAGCAATTCCTGAATGATGAACTGTCGCCGCTCGGAAGGCGCATTATCGAAACCTGTCTTTCCGGTGGAACAGTGGAACAATATGAGCAGATCTTGCTGAGAAAGTGATTTTTGCTGCTTTCGGTTAATTTTTTTGCGCTGCTCACTTTACGGGAAGCCCTTAGGATGGAATGTCAGTTAAAAATCCTGAGCATTCCACCATTGTAGGAGGTATTATACCTAATCATCCACCAGCGTCCGGTGCCCTGAAAAATACTGCCATCGAGCAGCGAATAGGTGGTGCCGGTGCAGGTATCCTTGGCAAAGGGATAGTGCTCGCCCACAATAAGCCGGGTGCAGTTGTTGCCGGTGCAGCATTTATTAGGCTCGTTGGGTGGTATGCGGTCAAAGGCCACAAACTCGGTCTGATTGATGCGATGCACAATAATTCCACGGCTTGGCAGATCACTGGTAATGTACATCCAGCCACCCGCAGTGTTCAGGGGCTGATACTGTGTGCTGTTGGGGTTGATCAGAATGTTAATGTAAACGTTTGGGGTATTAGGGTTACGCTCTTCTTTGGCACAGGAGCCGAGTGTAAACAGGAATAAAACGATTAAAAAGTTGAATGCACGCATCTTTGCAGAATAAATTCCATCTGCAAAGTAACGCCATTTGTGCTGTTGCATTGCGTCTGAGGGCTGTTAAGTTGGAATACGCGTCATCATGCAAGGTAATTATAGGTACATCATGCAAAACATTATTACTTTGCACCCACTTGTCGGGGTGTTGACGCGCACCACATCATACGAAATGAAAGTTAACCGGACACCTACGTCGTTTTTCAGGCTGCTGATGGCAGTTGCGATGTTTTTTGTCACCGTTCAGCCGGCTTTTTCAGCTTCGCTGTATCAGAACAGACAGTTTACGCGGTTTTTCTCGGAAAATGCCCGAATCGAGCGTGGTTTGAGCCAGAACACGGTTTATGTGGTGTTTCAGGACAGTCATGGCTTGCTGTGGTTGGGCACATGGGACGGGCTGAACAGGTTCGACGGGTATGAGTTCAGGCACTTTAACCGCGAATCGGGCCTGAGCAACGAAACCATCCGCAGCATTGCCCAAACGGGCGACCTTCTGTGGGTGGGCACCGAAGAAGGCCTCAACGCCATCAACCTTCGCAATGGAAACATCAGAAACTATTTTGCATCCGACACTGATTCTGCTTCGCTCACCAACAACTGGATCAACCATTTGCTTGTTGACAGCCACGGTCGGCTTTGGGTGAGCACGTCAGCAGGGCTAAATGTGCTCGATCCGGCCACAGGCCTTATCAGGCAGTTTTTCGGGAGCAACTATGGTAACGCCATCAGCAGCAATTATTTCAATTATCTGCTCGAGGATCACGATGGCCGGTTTTGGGCGGCTACCCGCAATGGCCTGCTGCAATTCAGCACGGGCAGCAGTCAGCTTGTGCGCTATCTGCACAACCCTGCCAATCCTCAGACGCTGCCACACGACCAGGTGAGCGCGCTTGCATTAACGATGGACAAGGCTATCTGGGTAGGCACTAAAGCTGGGTTGGCCCGGCTTGATGCAGAAACCGGCCGGTTTGGTCTGCCCATAGCCCTGTTGCGCGAAGAACCCGCACTGGCAAAACTCGAAATCAACCGTCTTTACACCGAGCAGGACAGCCTGCTGTGGATAGGAACACAGGTTGCAGGCCTTTATAAATACAACCTGATCACACAAACCATCACCCGCTACGCCCACGCCATTGATAACCCCAACAGCCTGAGCGACAACAGGGTTTACGACATCTGTCGCGACAACAGGGGCAACCTGTGGGTAGGAACCTTCAACGGGTTGAACAGACTGAGCACCGGCCTGCCATTGTTCAGGACTTTCCGCAACAATCCACTCGACGACAACAGCCTCCTCAACAATTCTGTCTGGGCATTTGAGGAAGACGCCGAAGGCCGCATCTGGATTGGCACCGAAGAAGGTATCAGCATTTTTGACAGAACCAGACTCAGTTTTTCACACATCAGAGCCAACCCTGCCAAGCGCAATGGTTTACCGGCCGGTCATATACGGGAAATATACCGTGATAGTCGCAATCGCATGTGGATAGGCACCCGCTACAATGGCCTGAGCCTTTATGATCCGGCCACAGGCCACTACCGCCATTACCGTCACCTACCCGGCGATACAACCTCACTTCCGGACAATCAGGTAGTGAGCCTCATGGAAGACCACCTCGGCAGGATATGGGTGGGAACACCTTTCGGCCTGGGGCGGCTTGATGATCCTGCCACTGAAAAATTTCGCAACTACCGCGCCAATCCCGCCAACCCCAATGCTTTGCCCGACCGCAGGGTGCTCGATGTGTTTCAGGATGCCCAACATCGCATCTGGCTGGCCACGGGCGATGGTCTTGCGCTTTACAGGCCCGAAACAGATGATTTTGAGGTGTTCAGAGCAACCGGCACAACAGGCATGAACAACCGCCTTTTCTCCATCAGATCCGATTCATCCGGCAAACTATGGTTAGGTACCAGAGGAGGAGGAATCTTGGTTTTCGATCCGCAGCAAAAAACCTTTGTAGCCTACACCGAGCACGATGGTTTAACGAACAATGTGGTCTATCTGGCCCTCAGCGACAAAGTGGGAAACATTTGGGCCTCAACGAATTGGGGGCTCACTAAATTCAACATCAGATCAGGAGTGTTTTCGGCCTTCGAAGTCAGCGACGGTCTCCAGAGCAACGAGTTCAACTTCAATGCCGGCCTTGTGGCCAGCGATGGTCAGCTATTCTTTGGCGGAATGAATGGGTTTACCATGTTTTACCCTGAGGATATTATCCAGAATACCCAGCCTCCAAAGATCATCGTAACCACTTATAAACTACTCAATCAACTTCAGCTCAGGCAATTATTCAACAACGATACGCTTCGTTTACGCTACGATGAAAACTTTTTTGGATTTGAATTTGCAGCCCTCGACTTTGCCAACAGCAACAAAATCAAGTATCGTTTTAAGCTCGAAAACCATAACGACAGCTGGGTTGAGCGGTCGTCGGGACAGCGTTATGCCGAGTTTGCAAGGGTAAGTCCGGGCATCTACCGATTCATGGTGCAATCAACGAATGCCGAGGGTGTTTGGACCGACAATACCATCACCATTCACATCATTGTTTTACCGCCCTGGTATCAGACATGGTGGTTCAGGGCATTGCTGATTTTACTGGGCATTGTGCTGTTTTACCTCTTTCTTTTTTTCAGGCTCAGGACCGTCAGGAAGAAACATGAGGACGAAAAGCGTTATCTCGAATACCAAAAAAAGACCAACGAGCTTGAGCAGAAGGCGCTGCAGCTTCAGATGAATCCCCACTTCCTCTTCAACAGCCTCAACAGCATTCAAAGCTTCGTGTTGAAGAACGATATCGACAATGCCATCCGATACCTTTCAAAGTTTTCGCAATTAATGCGGCGCACGCTCAACCACAGCAAAGAGAGCACCATTCCTCTTCAGGACGAGTTGGAGGCCATTCGCCTGTATCTTGAAATTGAACAACTCAGATTCGAAAACAAATTTGAGTTCTTCATCGATCTCGACCCGGCCATTGATGAGCAATTTGTCGAAATTCCGCCAATGATTCTTCAGCCCATTGTGGAGAATGCCATCCACCATGGTTTGATGCACCGCGAGTCGGAGGGAAAGTTGCTGATCAGCCTGAGGGCCGAAGGTCAGTCTATTCGTATCGTAATCGAAGATAATGGCATCGGCCGGGTACGCTCAGCCGAGCTGCGCAGGCAATCGGGCATACGGCGCGAATCGCTTGGCATGGCCATCACTACTGAACGATTCGAAATGCTGAGCCAATATTCAGGACAGGAATATACATTTGCTGTAGAGGACCTTAAAGATCAAAACGGCAATGCATTGGGCACCAGGGTGATTATCCTCATCAGTCCGGTTTAATGCGTTTAAGCGAAACATCCGGATCGTAATCCTCAGGCAATTTATGTTTGATTAGTTTTGCAAAGAATTGAATGTAAAGCCGCAACTGATGATAAGAGCAATAATTGTTGAAGACGAGGTGCGTTCGCGCGAAACCCTGAAAAGCTTGCTGGCCCGTTTTTGCCCCGATGTGATGGTGGTGGCCGAAGCAGGTGGTGTGCAGCAAGGCCGCGAAGCCATTGCAAAGCATGAGCCCGATCTGGTGTTTCTCGACATCGAAATGCCTGACGGTAGTGGATTTCGCCTGCTCGACAGCCAGTCGAAAGCCGCTTTTGATGTGGTTTTCACCACGGCCTTCGACCAGTTTGCCATCAAAGCCATCCGGTATGCGGCACTCGATTATTTGCTCAAACCTATTGTGCCGGAGGAGTTGCAGGCAGCCGTCGAAAAGGTGCGCCAGAACAAAGAACGCAAGCATAATATGCGAAAGTTTGAGGTGCTGCTCAATCATCTTGATACACCTTTGGTGGAGACAAAAAAGATCGTGCTTTCCACCATCGAAAAGCTGCATGTAGTCGAGGTTGATCGAATACTGCGCTGTGAATCAGATAATTATTATACGCATTTTTATTTTACCGATGGCAAGCACCTGTTGATCAGCAAAACACTCAAAGATGTAGAAAGTCTGCTTGAGGGCTCCAACTTTGTCAGGCCGCACAAATCACATCTAGTCAATACCCGCTATATTCAGAATTTCAGCCGCGATGATGGCGGATATCTCACGCTTTCGAACGGCGAAAAAATCCCCGTTTCGCGCCGGAAGAAGGAAAAAATCCTTGAGCTGTTGCACAGTTTGTAGGCTTTTGACGATTTTTTGCTGAATTTTTAAGATTTCTCACCGATTGTTGCTACTTTAGCCAAATTAGCCACATCACAAAACTACTTATTAGCGTATGGAAGACCTGATATATGTACTCATTGCATTGCTGTGGATTGTTTTTTCGGTTGTAAAGTCTCGTCCGAAACAGGTCGTAAAACCCGCTGCCGATGACGAGCCGCGTCAGAAAACTCCGTGGGAGCAAATGCTTGAGGAGCTTATTCCGGCCGGGAACGAGGAGGATGACGAAGAAAACCCACCGGTCAAGACCCAGTTAGAAACCCCTATACCGGCAGAATATACACCTGAAAAACCGGCCGTTTCACCCTTCGGACACTACAATACGTTTGATTACCAGGGAGAAAACACAATACAAGAAATTATCTCGCTCGAAGATGATATCGCCGCGACAAGCACTTTGGCACAAAGCAGCATCGGTGATTTCGATCGGAGCAAAAGTCATCAGTATAATCCGGCATTGCTGGTTGAATTGCGCAGGGCTATTGTTTACAACGCAATTCTGGAGCGGCCAACATGGTGAAATGCCGGCAATTGCGATTTTTCTTGCCTACATGTCCGCCATGTGTTAATTAATGTGAAAATGTTTTTTATTTTTACCGACCTTAAACCATCGAACCTCAGCGTACAACACAAAATTGCATGATATGACAAAACGTTTACTGTTTGCCTTGAGCTTTCTGTTGGCAATCAACATGTTGACTTATGCCCAGCAGGGTAGGTTGCAAGGAAAAGTCTTCGAAAAGGGAACGCGCGAACCGGTATCCTTTGCCAACATTGTGCTCGAAAACGGAGGAACCATCGTAGGTGGAGCCACATCCGATTTCGACGGAAATTACGTGATCAACCCCATTCCTCCGGGTCGTTACGACCTAAAGGCCACTTTTGTGGGTTACAATCCGGTCACTGTAAGAGGCATTGTTATCACGGGTAATCAAATCACGTTTTACAACATCGAAATGGTGTCAACCTCCATCGATCTGCAGACCGTGGAAGTAGTTGACTATAAAATACCGCTGATTTCCAAGGACCAGACCACCAGTGGTGCATCCATTACGGCTGAGGAAATCAAGAAGATGCCAAACCGATCGGCCGATGCCGTGGCTGCCACCGTTGGTGGCGTGTTTTCGGCCGACGGTGAGCGTGGCAACGTTCGCGGAGCCCGTTCCGATGCTACTGCCGTTTACATCGACGGGGTGCGTGTGATCGGCAACAGCAACGTTCCGCAGTCGTCCATCGAACAGGTTGACGTAATCCTTGGTGGTACACCGGCACAGTATGGCGACGCCACCGGTGGTATCATCAACATCACCACACGTGGTCCATCGCGCACCTTTGGTGCAGGTATCGAGCTCGAAACATCCGAGCTACTCGACCAGTACGGGCATAACAGGCTGGGATTCAATATTCAAGGTCCGCTCATAAAAAGCAAAAGCAAGAATGTTTCGTTGCTCGGTTTCTTTATCGCCGGTGATATCAACTATGAGCGCGATGGCCAGATTTCATCAACAGGCTACTGGAAAGCCAAAGACGAAACACTTCAATTCCTGAAAGAAAATCCACTCAGGCCATCAGGTACGGGTACAGGTACCTTCCTCAACGGCGAGTTTGTGCGTCTTTCCGATATGGAAAAAACGCGTCGCTCGCTCAACACACAGAACTACAATGTCAACCTCTCGGGCAATATCAATATTCGTACAACGGAGAATATTAACCTCACTTTTGGGGGAACCTTCAACCGGGCTCATGGTAATGCATTCGACTATTCGGCCTCCTTCTTCAACTGGGATAAGAATACGGAGTACAACAACCAGACCTGGCGTGTTTTTGGCCGTTTTACACAGCGTTTTCCCACCGCCAGCGACAGCCGCTCATTGGTTAAGAATCTGTACTATTCTATTCAGGCCGACTACACCCGCCAAAACAATTCATCCGGCGATCCCTATCACTACGACCGTTTGTTCGACTATGGCTATCTTGGCAAGTTCTCAATTTACAAGCGCAATACATTTGAATTAGGCAGCGATTCAGTCAACGGTCAATGGTATAACAATGTCTGGGTGCTGAACAGTTGGGATTTTGATACCCTTGTCGAGTGGACACCTTTCAATGTGAACCCTCTTGTAGCACAGTTTACAACTTCCTATTATAACACCTATCTCGGTCAGGCCGCCGGACATTACCGTAACCTCGACCAGATTCAGCTGGGCGGAGGTTTGATCAACGGAAGCAACCCGGATGCTTTTTATGGCCTTTATGATGCACCTGGAAGAAATCAGGGCGGATACTCCAAAGTAGATAATGACCAGTTCAGTATTAATGTGGCCGGTTCGATGGATATTGGCAACCACGAAATCAAGCTGGGTTTCCAGTACGAGCAGCGCACTAACCGATCAATCAGCTATGCACCTACCGGTTTATGGAACCTCATGCGCGGACTTACCAACTTCCATATCCGGGAGCTCGACAAGCAAAATCCGGTTACAGTAGCCTGGGACGGTATTGTTGACACCATCATCTATTATCGTCGCTACGATGCCAACTCGCAAAGAACTTTCGACCGCAACCTCCGTCAGCGTCTCGGTCTTCCTGTGGATGGTCTCGACTTTATTGTGATCGACTCCTACGATTACAACAACAACACGATCGAATATTATGATAAACTGGGCATCCGCCGCACTATTCATGCTCCTGGTAATATGTTTGATATCAGCATGTTCAGTCCCGACGAATTGCTCAACAACGGCAATTTCTACGTCAACTACATTGGCTTCGATTATATGGGTAATAAGCTTAAGACCCGCCCAAGCTTCGACGAGTTTTTCACTGCACGTGACGAAAACGGGGTGTTTACCAGACCTATAGGTGCTTTCCAACCCATATATATGGCAGGTTACCTGCAGGATAAATTCGCTTTCCGCGACCTTATATTTAATATAGGTGTCCGTGTTGACCGTTTCGATGCCAACCAGAAGGTGCCGAAAGATCCCTATCTGCTCTACAATGCGAAAACCGCCGCTGAGGTGACCGAGATTAAGGGACAGACCATTGTTCATCCGGCCGGTATTGGCGGCAACTACACTGTATATGTTGACAAGAAAGGCGATCCGAACCGTATTGTCGGATACCGTTTCGAAAACACATGGTTTAACGATCAGGGAGCCGTAATTCAGGACCCCAGCCAACTCGACGTAGGTTCGGGTATCACACCGTTTCTTTCTGACTGGTCGCAGCAGGGCATCAATCCAAGCGCTTTCAAGGACTATGAACCTCAGCTTAGTGTGATGCCACGTATATCGTTCTCATTTCCAATCTCCGACGAGGCCCTCTTCTTTGCACACTATGATGTGCTCACTCAACGCCCAACCAGCAACCTTTTCTCGAACCCTGCAATTTTCTATTATTTCGAGAACATTGGCGACACGATTAATAACCCATCGCTAAAACCTTCTCAAACCATCGATTACGAGCTTGGTTTTACGCAGAAACTCACCAATACTTCATCAGTCACATTCACCAGCTTTTACAGGGAAATGCGTAATATGATCCAGATTTTCAGGTTCAACGGTGCCTTCCCAAAAGCTTATACCTCATTCAATAACCTCGACTTTGGTACAGTCAAAGGCCTTACAGTAGAATACGACCTCAGGCGTACCAACAATGTTCGTATGCGTGCCGGTTATACCTTACAGTTTGCCAGTGCTACCGGTGCTTCAACCACTACTGCGGCTTCACTGGTGGCTGCCGGATTGCCGAACCTTCGCTCAACCATACCTATGCCATGGGACCGCAGGCACCAGTTCAACCTGTTGCTCGACTACCGTTACGGCTCGGGTCGCGAATACAACGGTCCGCGCATTAACCGTGAGTCGAAGGATAAAAAGCCGATTAACGTGCTCGAAGATGCCGGATTTACGCTCACCGTTCTGGGTGGCTCAGGCACTCCATACACAGCTTCGCGCAACATTAACTCTCCCCTTTCGAACATCTCAAACCTCCTGAGAGGCACATATTTCGGATCAAGACTGCCATGGCAGTTCAGGCTCGACCTCCGCGTGGATAAGGATTTTAACCTGCAGATGAAGCAGAAGGACAGTGACCAGTTGAAAAAGGCCTACCTGAACGTCTATCTTCAGGTGCTTAACCTACTCGACACACGCAACGTATTGCGTGTCTATCCGGCCACCGGTAACCCTGATGACGATGGATACCTGTCGGCACCCGAGTGGCAGCGCCAAATCAACAACCAAACCGATCCCATCGCATTCAGGGAACTTTACTCCGTTTATGTTAATTCACCTTTCAACTACAGTTCTCCCAGACAGATTCGAATGGGCGTCATGCTGAACTTTTAAACTACCTGGTGTTTGAAAATTGCTAACTATGAATAACAAGATGTTCCAAATGAAGAATATTTACCCGGCTTTAATTGCTGCTGCTCTGCTGTTTCTGATTCCGGTACGGCCGGAAGCCAGAGAGCTACAGGAACCAAGTGGCCAGAAATCTGCCTATCAACTTAAGCAAACCACCTCAGGTTGTGCACCCTCTGCTGCTTTCGAGTGGCTCGATATCAATAATATCAGGGCCCGTGTCAATGCTGGTGGTGATATGTGGTGGGATCTGCCCGGCGGTACAGGATCAAAATACTTCATCCCAAAGAACGGATCGGCCACTTCCATGTTTAGCGGCTCTTTGTGGATTGGTGGTCTCGATATCAACAACCAGCTCAAGCTTGCTGCCTTACGTTATCGTCAGGTTGGTAATGATTACTGGACCGGTCCGCTAACCATCGATGGTACTGCTGCAACCGATGTGGCTACCTGTGCCCAATACGACCGTCAATGGAAAATCACCAGGGCCATGGTAGATGAGTTTCTGGCAAACACCGACCCGGCAACAGGAGCTTTCATCCCCAGCGAAGGCTATACTATTCCAAAAGAAATTTTGGAATGGCCCGCACACGGTGATGTGTCAAAGAAACAGAGTTATTATCTGGCCCCATTTTATGATGTGGATGGTGATGGCGAATACAATCCACTGGCCGGTGATTATCCCTATTACGATATCGACAACAGCCTCTGTAAAACCCGTATCCCTACTATGGATGAATCCATTGAGGGCGTAATCTGGGGCTCTGTTCTTGCCGACCAGGTTATCAAGGGTGACCAGACCATCTGGTGGGTGTTTAACGATAAAGGTAATTTCCATTCCGAAACCAATGGCGCTGCTATTGGCATGGAAATCAGGGCACAAGCCTTTGCTTTTGCTACCAACGACGAAATCAACAACATGACCTTTTACAGCTACGAGATCATCAACCGTTCCACTTTCGAGCTCACTAATACCTTTTTCTCGCCATGGGTGGACACCGACCTCGGTTATGCTTATGATGACTTTGTTGGATGTGATGTGCATCGCGGGTTAGGCTATTGCTATAATGGTAATGCTGTTGATGGTAACGGGCAACCTGAAGCATATGGCAGTCAGCCTCCGGCTATTGGTGTTGACTTCTTTCAGGGGCCATATATGGACCCGCTCCCATACGACAGACCTAAATACCGCTTTATTACAGATGTTCAAACCGGTGATACTATCGGCAGGGAACAGCTTTGCAACGAGAGCATCAATGGCGTGAACTTCGGTGACGGAGTACCCGGCAACGAGCGTTTCGGTATGCGCCGCTTCGTTTACCACAATAACTGCTCTTCCGGCCCCACCTGCGACCCGCGTATCGCTCCGGAGTATTATAACTTCCTGAGAGGTATCTGGAAGGATGGCACCAAGATGCTTTATGGTGGCACGGCTCACCTCTCCGGCGCCGGAACGGTTGGTCCCGAAACCGACTTTATGTTCCCCGGCAATAGCGACCCATGTAACTGGTCAACCGGCGGTGCTCCGCCAAATGGAGGTTTTGGTGTTAATGGCTTTTGGTGGACAGAAGAAACCGGAGACAACGGATCACCAAACGACCCGGGCGACCGTCGCTTTATGCAATCGGCCGGACCTTTCACACTCAAGCCAGGTGCAGTTAACTACATAACTGTAGGTATTCCGTGGGCACGTGCAACCACCGGCGGTGCATGGGCTTCGGTTGAGCTTTTGCGCACTGTGGACGACAAATGCCAGGCACTGTTTGATAACTGCTTTAAAGTTATTGACGGCCCCAATGCACCTGACCTTTCGTTCCAGGAACTCGATCGCGAAATCATCGTGTACATCAGCAACAGTCCCTCGTCGAACAATTATCTTGAAAAATATACAGAATACGATCCCAATATTATCCAGCCGCTGCCCGGTGACCCCAACAAGCGCAGCGACTCACTCTACCGCTTCGAAGGCTATCAGATCTTCCAGCTTAAGGATGCCACTGTTGGTGTGGAAAGCCTCAAAGACCCCAGCAAAGCCAGAATCGTAGCGCAGTTCGACAAGAAAAACGGTGTTGGAAAATTGGTCAACTTCTACTTTGACGAAGCGATTGGTGCTACAGTTCCAGTAGTGGAAGTTGTAGGTGGCGATAACGGTATCAAACACACCTTCAGACTTACCCAGGATGCATTTGCTACAGGCGATGTCCGTCTGGTAAACCACAAGCAGTATTATTACATGGCTCTGGCCTATGCATATAATGAGTACCTGCCTTATTCTGATAACCCCAATGTGCTCAACGGACTCTTTGGTCAAAAGTACCCCTACCTTGCGGGACGTAAAAACATCAGGCTCTACACCGCTATTCCAAATAAAACTGTAAATGGTATTGTGGCGCGTGCCAATTTTGGCGATAGCCCCGAGATTACACGCGTAGCGGGTCACGGTAACGGCGGATTAATCATCGACCTGAAAGATGAAACAATAGCCGAAATCCTGAATAAACCACCGGCACTTCCAGGTAATGTGTTCGGAGGCCCTAATTATCCGATTGCCTACCAGGCCAAATACAAGAAAAATCGTGGGCCTCTCAATGTCAGGGTTATCGATCCTTTGAACGTTGTAGGTACAGATTACGAATTCTGGATGGATAGCCTGCGTACCATTAGGCTGTTTCATGTGACAGGTGAACCAGATATTCAAGGCGACACAGCAAGCAAGCAGACAGCGAGATGGTTCCTTAAGGACCTCACTACCGGAGAGATATTCAAGAGCGATACTTCTATACTTGCCAATGACGAACAGCTCTTCCTGAGCCGGGGCATCTCGATACAGGTAAATCAACCCTTTAAGCCCGGCCCCTACAGGGTAGGCCAGAACAATTCCAACAGGGTAATGTTCCGCGTGCTTGCCGATAATAATGGGTTCCTCGAATCGACGATATCTTATGCCGACAGTTCACGTCGCTGGCTCGATGGAGTACGTGATAATGACGAGCCCGGCTCGCCACTCAACTGGATACGTGCCGGTACATACAAGAGTCAGGGATCCAACGCCGATGACGACTGGAATATGTCGTCCGATCCCGATCGTCCATGGGACCCCGGTGAAAACTGGGAAAAAATTCTCAATGGTACATGGGCACCCTACGGACTTGTTAGCTTTGGCAACAACTTTGGTCAGGGTGGAACCCAAAGTAGTGTTGGCCCTGCCTTTAGCGAGGACAGTAAGAGCCAGAGCCGCTTTGAGAACATCACAAGTGTAGATATTGTGCTCACACCCGATAAATCCAAGTGGACGCGTGTGCCTGTACTCGAAATGCAGATTGATCGGGCACTCGCAGAGGGAGGCGCTCATCGTTTCAGCCTGCGCAGATCGCCTTCGGTGGATAAGGAAGGCCGGAAAGCCTCATCAATGACGCTGCCGCCAAGTACTAATCCTGACGACCCGCACTATATCGGCAGTTATGGAATGGGATGGTTCCCCGGTTATGCCATCAGTGTCGAAACGGGCGAAAGGCTGAATATGATGTTTGGCGAAGACTCCTATCTGTCGCAATACAACGGTCGCGATATGCTCTTCAACCCTATGCCCCGCGACCTTAGTATTCCTCAGGAATTCGATCCCAATGTCTTTACAACCGTTGGCCGCAGACCTGTATTTGGTGGTATGCATTATGTCTATATCATGCGCCACGACTATTTCAGGTTTGCTCAGCTCAACGCCGACTTCTATTCACCCGCCTATGATGCCGGACAGTATTCGTTCAATATGCTCGACACCTTATTCCAGTCTCGCTTCCCCTTCCTGACCAATTTCTTCTTCTCACAAATTATGTATGTGGGTCTGCCGATGGCTGTGAAGGGTGAGGACTGGCTGTCGAACGAAGTGCGCATCCGCATCAGAGCCGGCAAACCCTATGCAAGACATCATTCGCTAATTCCGCTCGATGAGCCCTCGCCCGGCGTGTTGGTCAACAAAGGATTCCCCATGTATCGATTCTCGACACGTGATTTGGCCACTGAGTTCCGTAATCCGGAAAAGCTGCAGACCGACCTCGACATCGTGAATGTTGTCCCCAACCCCTATTATGCCTACTCAGCCTATGAGCGAAATGCACTGGACAACAGGATAAAGATTACTAACCTACCCGAAAAGTGCGTGATCACCATTTATAATATGAGTGGCACGAAAATCCGCCAATTTAAGAAAGACGAGCCCAAGACATCCATCGACTGGGATTTGAAAAACTTTGCGGGCGTACCTATCGCCAGCGGCGTATATCTGATCCACATCAAATCCGACGATGGCGAGCGCATCATCAAATGGTTTGGCACTATGCGACCCATTGACCTCAATACCTTCTGACAGTAGCAGTGAGTTGCAATATAAAACCAATGAACACATGAAAAGGTACAACAACTTCATCATAGCACTGACAACGGCAGCCATGCTTTTACCAGCCACACTCACTGCCGGAAATAAGGATCGTTCGGGACAGGCCGGAGCAGCCGAGCTGCTCATCAATCCATGGGCCAGAAGCACCGGATGGAGTAACGCCGGAATGTCGAGCATCAAGGGCCTCGAAGCCATCTGGAGCAATGTGGGCGGCACTGCCTTTACCAAAAAGACAGAACTGATTTTTGCACATACCAACTGGCTCAAAGGCTCGGATGTCAATATCTATTCTTTTGGCTTCACGCAGCGTGTCAGCGAGTCGGGTGTATTGGGATTGGCTGTAATGTCGATGAATTTCGGCGATATCCCTATCACTACCACTGAATACCCTGATGGTGGTTTGGGAAATTTTTCACCCAGTCTGCTCAACATCGGCATATCTTATGGCAAGTCCTTCTCCAATAGTATTCATGCAGGTTTCGTGCTGAAGATTGTTTCGGAAAGCATATCCGATGTTAGTGCCGAAGGCGTGGCTATTGATGCCGGAATTCAGTATGTTACCGGAACGCTCGAGAATATTCACTTTGGCATTACCCTCAAGAACATTGGACCTACCATGAAGTTTTCGGGCGACGGTTTATCGCTACGCGCTTTCATTCCTGGTCAGGAGACCCAGTTTACACTTGAGCAACGTAAAGATGCATTTGAACTACCCACCCAGCTGGTCATCGGAGCCGGATACGACTTTCTTTTCGAGAATGATTATCGCTTTTCACTGGCCGGAAATTTCACCTCAAACTCCTTTACCAAAGACCAGATTACACTGGGTGGTGAACTGAGCCTGAAAGACTATGTGATGCTCAGGGCTGGCTATACCTATGAAGATGGCATTTGGGACAAGATCGAAACGGATATGCGCACCAATGTTACCAAAGGCCTCGCAGCAGGATTTACCGTGCAGGTGCCGCTCAATAAAGAGAACGGCTCGGCATTCTCCGTTGACTATTCATACCGCACTACCGATCATTTTAAGGGAAATCATTCCATAGGCGCACGAATCAGCTTCTGAGCTGTTGCTAACGGCTAAAAATAGATTATCTTTGCACAGCAAAAGGCCCTTACTCTGTTAAGGGTCTTTTTTACTTAATATTTAAAACAAAAGGGACATGTCGGAGACGAAGTATTTCACCCAAGAAGGTTTGCAGCGACTAAAAGACGAGCTAGAGCACCTGATGACCAGAGAAAGACCCCGTATCTCGCAAATGATTGCCGAAGCACGCGACAAAGGCGATTTGTCGGAAAATGCCGAGTATGACGCTGCCAAAGAAGCTCAGGGTATGCTGGAAATGAAGATTGCCCAGCTTCAGGACCTGTTGATGTCGGCTCGTGTACTCGATGAATCAAAGATGGACGTGTCGAAGGTGCTTCTGCTGTCGCGGGTAAAAATCAAAAACCTGCGAAACGGCGCGACCATGTCCTATACCATTGTGCCGGAGAAAGAAGCTGAACTGAAAAGTGGAAAGATATCCGTCAATTCACCTATTGCCAAGGGACTTCTCGGAAAATCAGTTGGTGATCAGGTGGAGATTGAAGTGCCTGCAGGAAAAGTAATGTTTGAAATTGTAGAGGTTTCACGTTAAATTATCATCAACATGGCCAGTATCTTCAGCAGAATCGTGAGCGGCGAAATCCCCTGTTACAAAATTGCAGAAGACGACCGCTTTCTTGCTTTTTTAGACATCAATCCCTTGACCAAGGGGCATACCCTTGTTATTCCCAAAATCGAAACCGATTACATTTTTGATATCGAGGACAATGAGCTTGCTGGCATGATGGTTTTTGCGAAAAAAGTAGCCAAAGCCATCGGGCAGGTCATTCCCTGCAAGCGAATCGGGGTGACAGTGATCGGACTTGAAGTGCCTCATGCCCACATTCACCTTATTCCTATCAACAGCATCTACGACATGGACTTCAGCAGACCCAAACAAAAGTTTACGGCTGATGAGTTTAATGAACTCGCACAGGCCATTGCAGCGAAAATGCAATAATCAGATCGTTATGATCAGCGCTTAAACCTGACCTTACCGATAGTTTGTCGTCCATCCGGCCCTGCAAAGCCGGATTTTTTAATGAATCTGACAGGTTTACGTTTCTGCAGCAGAACAGAAAACATACCATCCTATAACATGCAGCAAGCATGCCTCAAACAATTCCAGTGCCTGAAACTCTCTCTATGGCTCGCTAACTTATTGTCTATTGCGAGGCAGTCAGCTTAATCCTTAACTTTACCATAACAATAGAGGTTATCGGTCAGAGAGGATAATACATGTTGCTCAATGGCAAAGCTCTGGCCGGATCGCCGACCTAAACTTAAGTCCGACTGCTGATGAAAAACTGACTGCGGTTATCGAACATAAATATCAAAACACACATCGGATGAGAGTATTTCTGCACAAGTTTTTTGTGACGCTGCTTTCCCTGCTAATTGTATTGCCTCTCGGGCAGGCTGTAGCACAAACCTTTACCAGCAGCAACCTGCCAATCGTAATCATCAATACGGATATCAATCCAAACACCGGACAGCCTACTCCCATACCTGATGAGCCTAAGGTGCCTGCCACGATGAAGATAATTTACCGGCCCGATGGCTCAAGGAACTATATGTCGGACCAAAATAATCCGGCATATCTGAACTATAATGGCCGTATCGGTATCGAAACGCGCGGTTCTACTTCGCAGATGTTGCCCAAAAAACCCTACGGGCTGACCACCCGCCTGGCTGATGACATAACAAACAATAATGTTTCGATTCTGGGTATGCCCAGCGAAAACGACTGGATATTGAATGCTCTGGCATACGATCCTTCGCTCATCCGCGATTTTATATCGTACAAGCTCTCCGAAAACATTGGCACATATGCCACACGAGTGCGCTTTTGCGAAGTGGTGGTTAATGGCGACTATAAGGGCCTTTATATCTTCATGGAAAAGATAAAGACCGATACCGACCGCCTAAATCTTGTGAAGCTGACTACGGCCGACAATAGCCTGCCGGCTGTTAGCGGAGGATATATAACAAAGGCAGATAAAACAACCGGAGGCGACCCGGTAGCATGGACAATGCCCTGCTATGCCGGAGCGAATCCTAATGTGAATTACATCCACGATCAGCCGAAACCTTCCGAGATTACACAACAGCAACATAACTATATCAAAGACTATTTCACCGCTTTTCAAACGGCAATGACCGCCCAGAATGCTTCAATAATCAATGGCTTCCCTTCGATGATTGATGTGCCTTCGTTTGTCGATTTTATTTTACTCAACGAATACGCTTCAAACGCTGACGCATACCAATACAGCACTTTCTTTCATAAAGACAGGGGCGGAAAGCTGCGTGCCGGACCAATCTGGGATATGAATCTCACCTATGGTAACGACCTTTTCCACTGGGGTTTTAACCGAAGCCATACCAACGTCTGGCAATTCAATTACGAAAACCGTGGTTCGAAATTCTGGAAAGATCTTTTCGATAATTCCCTTTTTCGATGTTATATGGCCAGGCGCTGGAACGAACTTTCGGCTCCGGGTAATCCCCTTAGCTACAGTGTTGTTGTCGAGCTGATTGATCAAACGGTCAATCTGATCAGCGAAGCAGCCGTGCGCGAACAACAGCGATGGGGTACAGTTGGCAATCATCAGGGACATATTTATAGTATGAAATCATGGATTATGTCCCGAATCAACTGGCTCAATACCAACCTCTCGGGATTTCAGGTATGTGCAACACCTACTGTTCCCCAACTGGTCATCAGCAGGATTCATTATCACCCGAAGGCAGCCATGGGTTTTTCAAAAGACGACCTGGAATTTATTGAGATCACCAACAACAGCGCACAGCTTGTTGACCTTAGCGGCATTTATCTGCGTGAGCCGGGCATCAGCTATCAGTTTCCGCCAAATTCCACCATTGCTCCCGGTGCAAAAATCCTCCTGGCCTCCAATGCTCAGGTGTTTCAGCAATTCTACGGTTTACCGGCCTTTGGCCAGTACACCCGCTATTTGTCGAACAAGTCATACAAAATCCAGCTTGCTGATGCGTGGGGTAATACGATTGACGAAGTGCATTACTTCGATAGTGCCCCTTGGCCACCGCAGGCCGACGGAAACGGTCCTCACCTGAAACTCATTGATGTGAACCTCGACAACAGCCTGCCGCAAAATTGGATGTCCAGCAATGAGCAACTCGTAGGCTCAGCTGAGCGGTATCGGTTGAGTACCATACGCATTGCACCAAACCCTGCAACATCTGTGGTAATAGTCACAGCCACAGACCCGGTAGCCGGTTTCGAGTTGTATGACGCATCCGGCCGGCTTTGGAAACAGTTTGTTGGGATTGAAAATCAGGAATTTGCCATCGATCTGAGTAATCTTCCTTCGCAGGTGTATATGCTCAAGGTGTTCGAAACAGCCGGACATATTTCATTTCACAAGCTTGTTAAGCACTGATAGTCGGTCGGCCAAACGGTTAACTGCAGCATAGACCCCATCCGGTTAGCGTTTTCTGCGTTGCTTCACAAAGCGATGATCTTGCATTGGTGTGGGCAGGGGAATGTGTGTTACTTATTTGGCATGGTTTTGGTTTTTTTGAGTTTGAACTAAATACCCCAAAGCCATGAAAAAGCTTGTAACCATCGCCTTAGCCATTTTGGTTTCTGCAGGAACGCTTTCGGCACGTCAGCCTGCCAACGACAAGGAATATCTCGGTCTTCCGGGCGATAACTTAAACCTGTATGCCGTATTAAAGATCTTCCAGGAGTCCGAAACGCTCGAAGCCTTCGAAAGGAGTCTGAATAATCCGGACAATATGATAAACAACCTTGACCTCAATGGTGATAACTATGTGGATTATATTCTTGTCATGCACTATCCCGATGGTAATGTGCATAACATTGTGCTCAGGGTGGCACTTAATAAGCGCGAATATCAGGATGTTGCTGTAATCACCGTCGAAAACCTCAGAAACGGTGCTGTTCAGCTGCAGATAATCGGCGACGAGGCGCTATATGGGCCCAATTACGTTATTGAACCCAATTATGACGAAACACCGAATCCCGGCTATATGGGCAGCAGGTATCAGCGTAATCACAAGAAGGTGAAAGTGGTTACAACCACCTATTATGAGGTTGCGAAATGGCCTGTAATTGTCTATATCAACCGCCCTGGCTATGTGGTTTATCGCTCTGCATGGTCGTGGGGCTATTATCCCGACTACTGGAGACCCTGGAATCCGTATTACTGGCACTACTATTACGGTTATCACTATAACTGGTATGGACATTATTATGTTCACTACCGGCCAATCGATCACATCCGTTGCAGGCACTACAGGGTGAACTACTACACCACTATCCGCTACACTTCGCCAACGGTAATTGTCAACGTGAATAATGGCGTTTACAGAAATACTTATAACAGACCCGACCTGCGCAGCGAAGGCGAAATGTTGTACAGCCACAGGGCAAGTATGTCGGGAGGAAATGTACCGGCGCAGCGGGCTTCCCGTATTGAAGAATCAGCGCCCAGGCCGGCGAATACCGGCAGCGAAAGAGGTGTCAGGATGCAGGACGATCGTCGCGATCGTGGTGTAGTCACTGAGCGTCCGGGTCGTGAAACGCAACGGGCGCATCAGGTAGGCGAGGCCCGGCCGGTCAGGACTGGAGAAGCAACACAACAGACGCCAAGGGCTATTGATTCCAGATCTGCCGGACGTCAGGAACCGGCCATCCAGCCAAACCGCGAGGAACGCTCGGGCACTCCGGTGCAGCGTTCGAACACCGAGGTGAGACGTAATGAACCCGTGCGTCAGGAACGCAGCCAGTCAGGTACCATTTCACGTCAGGCCAGCGCAGAGCGTGGTAGTGGCGAGGTTAGACGCAGCGAACCAGTTCGCAGTGAGTCTGGCCGGACTTCTTCTGGAAACGCAGAAACGCTTGGTCGTCAGCCTCGTAACGAGCAGAGAAGCACAGCCCGAAGTGCTGAGCAGTCGATTGAGCGTAGCCGACAAAGCGAGAACCGTAGCCAGGAAGTGCGCCCTCAGCCGCGCAATCACGAAAGCCGCAGTGAGTCGGCTCCTTCCAGAAGCTCTGAGCGCTCGGAGAGGCCGGCAAGTAAACGTGAAAACCAAAGATAAACCACTATCGTCATGAGAATCCCGTTGCCCCTGATATGCCTGATGGTTCCTTTGCTGGTTTCGTGCAAGAAGGATAGCCTCAACGACAAACTCGTCAGCCACAATTCGCGTTTAGCTGCTGATTTGCGCTCAAGCAACGAAAGCCACAGCATAGCTGACAACAACTTAGTTCTTACCACATATTTCTGGCGCGATTTCATGCCGGGAACCGAAGCTGCCGGAAGCAGGCTTACCGGAGTGATCCAACTCGGAGATGCGAATGGTAGGGCCATTCCGCCTTCGATCCAGCTAAAAAGGCTTTATGTTGTTAAAGGCCATGAAATCTGGACAACGGATTTCAGCGAAATAACGCTCAGTGATGACGGGCAGTTGGAAGGAGTGGTACGCAACGGACCTTACTGGGGACCCAATATCAATGTTGATGTAGTTTGTGAGTTCGAGGCATCAGGACGTGTTTACAGAATCATTGCCAGATCGCAGCCTATCAACCGTACTGATTAAGGGATTTCTGACCTCTACATTGTAAGTGTGATTTGAGTTTTATAGCAACAAAAACGGGCAATCTGCGAGGATTGCCCGTTTTTCATTATCCAAGGTGTGAATGGCTTTACCTGCTTCGCAAAGTCAGGCCTTTTACTTTTATTTTGACAATGTAAAACGCATGATACATAGCAGGCACGAGCACAAGGGTTAAGAAAGTAGCAAAGCTGAGTCCGAAAATCACCGTCCACGACATTGGGCTCCAGAACATGGCGTTGTCGCCGCCAAAATAAATCTTCGGATCAAAGTTTTCAAACAGGCTGAGGAAGTCGATATTGATACCGATTGCCAAAGGGAAAAGTCCCAGAATGGTGGTGATGGCGGTGAGCAAGACAGGCCTGAGTCGGGTTCGGCCGGCTTCAATGATGCGCTCCATGGATTCGTCGCGGGGCAGATCGTCAGTTATGCTCAGGCCAAGTTCCAGTTTACGATTATTGCGCAGTAGGTTGATATAGTCAATCAGCACAATACCATTATTCACCACCACACCGGCCAGCGAAACAATACCGATGCCTGTCATGATGACCACAAATTCCATCCGGAAAGTGGCCAGACCACCGAATACTCCAATGGTGCTCAGCAGCACCGTTGACATAATGATTACCGGTTTGACCAGCGAATTGAACTGACCCACAAGAATCAGCAGGATTATGGCCACTGCTATTAGCAGAGCATTGAGCAGAAATCCCATGGATTCGGCTTGTTCCTGCTGTTCGCCGGTGAAGCGATACCGGTAGCCGTCGGGAAATTCATAGCCATCGAGCACATTGCGTATCTGGTTGTTAATCTCGGTGGGATTGTACCCTTCGAGCACATTGGAATAGATTGTAATGACCCGTTCGCGGTTAATGCGATTAATGGTGCCATAGGTAGAAGTGAGTTGCACATCAGCCACTGCCGAAACGGGCACCTTTACGATTCTTCCGCTGGCCTGATCGCGGAAGGTGATGCTCTGGTTGAGCAGGGTTGCCAGGTTGTACCGGAATTCATCTTTCATGCGCAGTTGGATGGGATAGTCGTCTTCGCCTACTTTGAAGCTGGATACCTCCGATCCGAAAAGTGCTGTACGTATGGTGCCGGCTACCTGACCGGTGGACAGACCGAAGCGACGCGCACGTTCGCGATCAATGGTTACATTGAACTCGGGCTTACCCACATCAAGGTCAATTTGTAAGCCTTCGATGCCCTGAATACCGGACGCCTCAACAAGTGATATGAGCGTGTCGGTGATGCTGAGCAGCCTGTTAAAGTCGCGGCCGCTTATTTCGATGTTGATGGGTTTTCCGACGGGTGGCCCTTCGTTTTGTTTTTCGACCGAAATCTTCATGCCGGGGTACCTTCCGATGAGGCTGTCGCCTAATCGTTTCAGAACATCGGCTGAACTCATGTTATTGCGGTCTTCGAAGTTGACAAACGAAACAGTGATCATGGCCCGGTTGGGTCCGCCGCCACGACCCCTAAAGCCCTCATTTTGCGACATTGCGCCCTTACCAACGTTGGTAAGCACCGATTTAATGATTGGCTTTTCGGGCTCAATAAGTTCAAAAACCTTGTCTTCGACAACTCTGATGGCCGAGTCGGTGGCCTTGATATCAGTGCCCAGAGGCAACTCCACCAGCACATTGATGTATTTTGGATCGCCCGATGGGAAAAAGATAACTTTCGGGTTGGTGCCGAAATAAAATCCTGTGGCCAGCAGGAGCAGCAGAAAAGTGGCCAGTATAACATAGAAGGCATTACGTCGCCTCAGGGCAATACGCAAAGTGGCAAGGTAAGCTCTTTCGATCCAAACCAGGAAAACCGTTTGAAACCAATATGCAGCCCGATTGAGAAACAGCAGGTTGGCCAAACCGATCAGTGCAAAAATGACCAGCAGACTGCCTGGAGTATTGTTGCCCGACAGGAAAAACGGCACAGCCAGAACCAACATCGCTCCGGCAACTATGAGCGACTTTTTGCGGTTGGGTTTTTCGGTAGGGTCTTCATTTTTGAAGAATTGCTGCATGATGACGGGCACCAGCACGAGTGCAGTGAATAAAGAGGAAGTGAGGGTGATGATAAGCGTCAGGGGCAGATATTTCATGAACTCTCCTATGATGCTTTGCCAGAAAAGTAGTGGGAAAAATGCTGCCAGCGTGGTGGCTGTGGAAGAGATGATGGGTATGGCAATTTCGCCTACTGCTTCACGCGCAGCCTGGCCAATTGGTTTGCCTTCTTCTACAAACCGATAGATATTTTCCACTACCACAATCGCATTGTCAACCAACATACCCAGGGCCAGAATCAAGCTGAATAAGACAATCATATTCACCTGATAATCCAGCAAACCCATCACCACAAACGAGATAAACATCGAGAGCGGAATGCTGATGCCCACAAACACGGCATTGCGGGTTCCCATAAAGAAAAACAGCACGAAAATCACGAATATGATACCCATAATCATGCTGTTTTCGAGGTTGCTGAGCTGTAGTTTGATCTGTTCGCTCTGATCGTTGGTGATGGTCAGCCGGAGGTTGTAAGGTATAAGGTTTTCGTTTCTGCCTTTTTCAATGATTTTGAAAATCCTGGACGTGGCATCCAGGAGATTTTCGCCGCTTTTTTTCACCACCTGCAAGCTCACCACAGGCTGATCATCGAGCCTGGCAAAGCTGTCAGGGTCTTCGAAACCAAATTCCACATCGGCCACATCACGCAGGTAAACAATGTTCTGGTCTTCGTGCTTGATGATGATATTGCCTATTTCGCGCACATCATGAAATTCGCCGCTGATGCGCAATGCACGTCGCACGCCGCCGGTCAGGATTTCGCCGCCCGACATGGATATGTTTTCGTTTTTGATGGCCGATTCGATGTCGCCAAAGCTCAGGTTCATGGCCTCGAGCCTGAACGGATCGACCATGATTTTAACTTCGCGCTCGGTGATGCCGGTAATTTCGACTTTAGAAATTTCGGAGAGTGCCTCTATCTCGTCTTCGAGGATCTCGGCAAAGCCCTTCAGCTCGTTTATGCTGAAATCGCCCGAGAGGTTGATGTTGATGATTGGAAACTCCGAAAAATCGATATCCGAAACCATCGGATCGTCCATCAGGTTGTCGGGAAGGTTGCTTTTGGCTTTGTCCACGGCATCCTTCACATCCTGCAGTGCAGATTTGATGTCGATGTCGGTATTGAATTCGACGAAAATGCTCGAAACATCCTGACTCGAAAGCGAAGTCATCTTTTTTATGCCCTTAACCGACTCAATTTCCTTTTCGAGCTCACGGGTGATGAGGTTTTCCATGTCCAAGGGCGGATTGCCGGGATAAATGGTTTGCACCATAACCGTCGGAATGACAATATCGGGGAATAATTCCTTGGGCAGAGAGCGATAGGTGTAGAATCCGAATGTGCCCAGAATGAGGATCAGCAGGAAAATGGTGTTGGCATTTTTGAGCGCCCAGGTGGTTGGCCCAAAATTGCGTTTAAGCTGTTCGTTGTGGTTGTCCATGTGCTGATGGGATTAGCTGGCTAACTGACTGACGGCGCGTAGTATAGTGCCATCGCTTACGCGGTTGAAACCCTGAACGATGATCTGTTCGCCTGTACTGAGGCCTTCGGTGATGCGGCTGCTGTCGAGATAAATCCGATCGGTTGCGATGTAGCGTTTGCGGGCTACAAGTTGACCGTTTTCGTTGGCAGCCACATACAGATATTTGCCCCGCAAATCTTCGCGAATCACCTTCGAGGGCACGACGATGCTGTTTTCGGCGGTAAAGTCGTTGATGTCGATAATGGCCACCATATTGGGCTTAAGCATTCCGTTGGCATTATCCACCTGCAATTCGACCTCGAAGGTGCGGTTGTTTTTGTTGACGACATTGCCCACGCGCCTGATGGTGGTGTTGATAACCATTTCGGGATAAGCTGAAAAGCGCAGCTGAACAGGCTCATTAACCATCACGGCACTTGCATGGCTTTCCGAAATATCAGCTTTGATGAGCAATGGGTTGAGGCTCACCACATACATCATCTGCATTCCGGGCATGGCCAGCTCGCCCTTTTTCTGATTGATTTTTTCCACAACACCATCGATGGGCGAGCGTATTATCGCCATTTCGAGTTGTGCCTCAAGGGTTTTCAACCGATCCTCAAGTGCGCTGAGGTTGTTTTTGGCCTGGAGATATTGCATCTCGGAACCGATTTTTTGTTCCCACAGCCTTTTTTGTCTTTCGAATACGTCTCTGGCCAGATTTATCTGGGTTTTCACTTCGGCAATACTACCTGTTACCACATCGGTATTGAGCCGGGCAAGCACCTGACCGCGCGAAACACGCTGGCCTTCCGTAACGTTTATCTCTCTGATCTGACCACTCATTTCCGGACTGATAAATGCCTCGCGAATGGGTTCCACAGATCCGCTGGCCTGAAAGAAATGTTTGAAAACCGACAGCTCGATGGGTTGCAGCACCACCGGAACCTCGGAAGTTTGGTTCTCAAAATTGCCTGATTGTTTCAGGGCGTCAATCTTGGCTGTAAGCTCTGCATGCTGTTTCAGGTATTGCTCAAGTTGTTTTTCGGCGTCGCGGTCCGACGAGTTTTTTCCGCACGATATCAAGAGTGCAGAAAGCAGGGTAATTGCGGTTAGATAATAATATCTCATTGTTTATGAATTGTTTGATGTTAAAAATTCAGGGTAACTGTTCTTGATAAATTGCAGTCCGGCTTCCGAAAGAATGCCGAACAAGTGATAGCGGTAGGTTTCGATGAAAAAAGCTTCCGAAAAAAGTTCTTCGGCCGAAACCAGGTCGGTATGCATCAGATTTTCCATGCGGAGCACAAACAGCTTGGCTATGATGTTTTCGTTCAGATTGCTGCGGTAGAGTCGCTCTGCTTTTCCCTTAATGAGGTTATTAAGGATAATCTGATGCATTTGCTTACGCGAGCGCTCGCGCAGCTTTTTGTAGATGAGCGGGTAGTAGCGCTGAAGGTCGAAATCGAGCACCGGATTGTGCTTGCGCACCGTAGCGCTGGCGTGTCGGTACAGGGCAAACATTTCGTCAATGGCATTGAGGCTTTGCTCCGCGATGTTTTTCATCGAACAGAAGTCGGCTTCTGCAAGATGGTTCAGCGTTTCTTCAACCAGTTGATTTTTATCGGTAAAATGCTGGTAAAGTGTTTTTTTCGACATGCCCACATGGCGGGCGAGATCGTCCATGCTCACGCTTTTAATGCCATAGCGCTGAAACACATCGAGTACCTGCACAATGATATCGTTCGCGCGCTGTGCGTTGCTCATGGCTTTATCCCGGGTTTTGCCACCAGGGTTTCGAGCTCCGTTGCTTTGTTAATCAGCTCGAGGGTGGCGTTGATGTATTGGGTTTGCGCATTGAGGTATTGGTTGTGCGTGCTCAGCACATCAAGGCTTGATGCAATTCCTTCGGTGTATTTGATGCTTGTGCGGCGATATATTTTTTCGGCCGTGGCTTTATTTCGCCTGGTGTTTTCTACTGTCAGGAGTGCGTTGCCGAAAGCATTGTTTGCCGATTGATGCTGAAGACTCAGGCTATTGCGCAGCGATTGCTCGGCTACCTGCATGGCATCGAGATTGAGCCGGGCTTGTTTGACTCGTGCATCTCTTTGGCCACTGCTCCAAATCGGAATTTGGAGCGAAATGCCCAATATCGAGCTGAAATACCAGCGCCCTTTGCTGTCGAAAAAATCCCACTCCTCGCGCTGGGCGTTGGTCTGAGTATTCAAAAATGCTGACAGGGTTGGCAAATAAGCACTCTTTTCCAGCTTAAGCTGCAGCCCTGCAAGCTGTTGTTGGTTTTTAAGTAATTGGTAATTAATGTTATCGTCAACCTTAAACGTCGTGCCGGCCAGCTGTTCTCCGGCAAGGCGTACCGAAATTTCATCCAGTTTGTCGGTGAGTGCAATGGGTACGATCGGATCTAGACCCAGATGAAATTTCAACATGTTTTCGGCCAGATTCACCTGATTGAGCACGTTGTTGCGCGCCGCTTCCAACTCGTCCACCATGAGCAGCAGTTGGTCCAGATCAGTTTCTTCGCCAAAGCCGTTTGCAACAATGAGGCGGGTTTGACTTGCAAGATTTTTTGTGATGGAAAGCGTGGAATCGATAACCCTCAGGTTTTCGTGGGTGGCCAGCACCATCACATAGGCGTCTTTGATACTTTTAGTCACTTCGATCTGGGTTTTTTCCAGATTCTTTTCGCTTTGGCGCAGAAAAGTCTGAGCCGACTGAAGGGCCACGATGTAGCTTCCGCTGAAAAGCAGCTGATTGACGTTGAGTCCTGCACTGCTGCTGTAGCGGGTGCCGAAACGAACAGCCACCGGAGCATCCTGTCCGAGAAATGCGCCCGGCAACAGGGTAGTCGGTAAGCTGATGTTGTCGTTGTAGCCTACATTGGCACTGATTTGCGGTAGCCCTGTGGCTGTGGTCTCGCGCACTTTTTGCCTGGCCGACTCTACCTCGATCCGTGCCGTTTGAAGCGTGTAATGATGTTTCAACCCTTGCTCTAGCGCCTGATCCAGGCTCAGGCTCATGGGCTGTTGCCCCAAAGCATGCCCTGTCATCAGATGGGCAGTTAGAAGGAGCAAAATGATTTTTTGCAATGGCATATCGATCTTGATTGATTTTTTTCGAATGAGGCAATAAAACACGGGGGAAACCGAAAATGTTCTTAAAGTTTCCAATATTGCTCAGGTTAAGAAATGTTAACCGGGCCTATCAACGAAACCATAAGCTTCAAACTGAGATGGATTCGTAATTTGTAATTGCCCTAAATAGCTGCATAAAGCTTTGTGATTTAGTATTTTACTTGTTTTCGGCTGATATTTTTCCGGCGTTTTTACAGTTGTTGGGCTATCGGGCTTTTGGTGGGCACCATCAAAAAACATAATATTGCATACACTGCTAAAACCAAAACGTCATGCTTAAGCAACTACTTTTTGGGCTTTCGCTGCTCATCACTCTTGGGGTGTTTGCCTACACTATGCGAAGGCTGTTTCACTATTTCCGGTTTACCAGGCCAAAGAAGCTTGGTCAGTTTGCCCTGAGGCTGAAAGAAACCTTCAAGGTGGCCATTCTGCAAACTAAAATCATGCGTTTTCCGCTCGCAGGATGGCTGCATGCTCTGGTGTTCTGGGGCTTTATCGTGATATTATTCGGAAGTATCGAAATGGTTTTCGATGGGCTGGCCGGCACCGAAAGAGCCTTTTCTTTTATGGGCCGGTTTTATGATTTTCTTACCGGAGCCGGCGATGTGTTTGCTTTCATCATCCTTATCAGTATTCTGGTATTTCTTTCGCGCAGATTGTTTTTCAGGGTTCAGCGGTTCTATGGCACCGAGATGAAGCCCATTTCAAAAGCCGATGCCAATCTCTCGCTCAGCTTCATTTTGCTGCTCATGGTGAGCCTGCTGGGGATGAACACCTTTTATCTGCTGGATGCCGAAGCTGCCGGACGACAGATTGTTGGCAGCTATCCGGTGAGCGCACAGCTAACCGGTTTATTTTCAGATTTAAGTCCCGAACAATTTCATTTCTGGCATGAGTTCAACTGGTGGTTTCACATTTTGCTCATATTTCTGTTTGCCAATGTTTTGCCTTATTCCAAGCACTTTCATGTGTTTATGTCGGTGCCCAATGTGTTTGTCAGCCGTGTTGAGCCCTTGGGTGTTGCCGACAATATGGATAGCATCACGCGCGAGGTTAAAATGATGCTCGACCCTACTTTAGCTTCGGAGGCACCAACGGAAGTGCCTGGGCGTTTCGGTGTTGCTGATGCCGAGGATGTGAACTGGGTCAATTATTTTAATGCCTTGTCATGCACCGAGTGTGGCCGATGCACATCTGTTTGCCCGGCCAATATTACGGGCAAGCTGCTTTCGCCCCGGAAAATTATGATGGACCTTCGTGCACGCATGAAGGAAAAAGGCCCTGGACTGATCAAAGAAGGCAAACAGTTCGATGATGGCAAGGCACTGCTTGGCAGCTATATTACCGAAGAAGAGCTCTGGGCCTGCACCATGTGCAACGCCTGTGCGATGGAATGTCCTATTAATATCCATCAGCCTTCGATCATCCTCGATATGCGGCGCTATTTGGTGCTCGAAAAGTCGGCAGCACCCGGCGGACTCAATGCTGCCTTCACCAATATTGAAAACAATGGTGCGCCCTGGCAGTTTTCGCCTCACGACAGGCTGAAATGGGCCGAGGACTTATATATGAACCACATTGACTAAAGCAAACACAAATTTTGATATGGACAATAAAATATACATAAAAGTGCCGGTGATGGCCGAACTGGCAGCCGAAGGTCGTCAGCCGGAATGGTTGTTCTGGGTTGGCTCTGCCGGTGCCTTCGACGATCGTTACCGCAAGGTAAGTCGCGAGTTTGCCAAGATTCTCCACTACCTGAAGGTTGACTACGCGGTGCTGGGTGCCGAGGAGTCGGATAGCGGCGATGTGGCCCGCCGTGCAGGCAACGAAATGTTGTTTCAGATGCAGGCCCTCACCAACATTCAGATCCTCAACGGATATGGCATAAAAAAGATTGTCACCTGCTGCCCCCACGATTATAACACCCTCAGGCACGAATATCCGGTGCTGGGCGGACACTACGAGGTGTTGCATCATACACAGTTTTTGCAGCAGATGATAGCATCCGGAAGAATAAACATCAAAAACACACCACTCCAAGGTAAAACCATTGTATTTCACGACCCCTGCTATCTTGGCCGCGCCAACAACGAATATCATGCGCCCCGGGCCATACTCGATGCCATCCCGGTGACCAAAGTGGAGATGCCGCGCAATCGAAGCAAGGCCCTGTGTTGTGGTGCAGGTGGTGGACAGATGTTCAAGGAAGCGGAAAAGGGCAACAAGGAGGTGTTTATTGAACGCACCGAGGAGGCCATTGCCACCGGCGCTGACATTATTGCTACAGCTTGTCCGTTTTGCATGGTGATGATGAGCGATGGCATCAAATACAAGAACCAGGAAGATCGGATGAAGAATTATGACATCGCCGAGCTGGTCAGCATGAGTTTGGGTTTGTAGAAAACCGGAGAAGCATTATCCCAGGGTCGGGGGCATGGCGAGGCAAGCCTTGAGTCAGATAATTACCGCTGGTTCATTGCTTTGTTCATCCTGGTTCATTTCATCCTTCATGGAGTCGGGCAGGTATTTGACGGCTCCGGTACGCCTGAGCAGGGCAGGGGCAAAGATTTCGAGGCGAGGGTAGAACCATGAACTTTCCTTTCTTGACCTGGGGACAAGATGATCTGAAATCTTCAGAAAATTGAGCAGCATGATCAGCAGGCTCAGGATAAGGGCTGCTTTGAGCAGGCCGAATACTGCGCCGGTAACGCGATTAAAAAAGCCCAGCATCAGGCTTTCGGTGAATTTTTCAACGACCTTGCCTAATCCAACAATGAGCATCATCACAAGGATTAGGGTCACAATGAATGCCAGAATCGACAGGAAGCGTCCGCCAACACCAAGTATTTCGGTCAGAAACTGCGCAGTGACACCTGAAAAATAATAGGCAGCCACAAAACCCAGCAATAAAGCAATTAGCGATGTGATTTCGGATATCAGACCATTACGGTATCCCCTGAATGCACCCAGCAAAAGCAGGACGATGATTATCGTGTCGATCATTGAAGATTTATTTCAGCCGTCTTGTTAATTCGGTACTAAAGACAAACTCATTGAGCTCGGGGTTGCTTGTGCGCAAAATACTGTTTTTGTCTCCCGTCCACCACAGCTCGCCTTTGTGAAGAAAATTGATACGCTGCCCGATTTGCAGCACCGAGTTCATATCGTGGGTGTTGATCACAGTAGTAATGTTGTACTCTTCTGTAATTTCGCTGATCAGGCTGTCGATTAACTCGGCAGTTTTGGGGTCGAGGCCTGAGTTGGGCTCATCGCAGAACAGATATCTGGGGTTGTTGGAAATGGCACGCGCAATGGCCACCCTTTTCATCATACCTCCACTGAGCTCCGATGGATATAAATTGTTCACATTCAATAGATTGACGCGTTTGAGGCAAAAATTTACCCGTTCGCGTTTTTCTTCGAGGCTCATATTGGTGAACATATTGAGCGGAAACATTACGTTTTCTTCCACAGTCAGCGAGTCGAAGAGTGCCCCGCCCTGAAAGAGCACACCCATTTCCTTACGTAATTCGCGCTTATTTTTTTCGCGCAGCGACGAAAAAGGCCGGTTATTAAAGGTAATCTCGCCATTGTCGGGCTCAATCAGTCCAATGCAGCACTTCATCAATACAGTCTTTCCCGAGCCGCTCTGGCCAATAATCAGGTTAGTCTTACCTTGCTCAAAAGAAGTGCTGATGTTGTTGAGCACCACTTTATCACCAAAAGCCTTGCTCACGGAATTAATTTCTATCATACCAGAAGGAGTTGAGTGAGCAGCAAGTCGAAACCAATAATGAGCACACTGCTGATCACAACGGCACGCGTGCTGTTGCGACCCACTTCCACTGAGCCGCCGTTTACGGTATAGCCCAGGTATCCGGCTACGGAGGTGATGATAAATGCAAACACCAGTGTTTTGATGAGGGCGTAGGTGACGGTGAAAGGCTCGAACCAGCTCCGGACACCCTCAATATAATCGACTGAGCTGACCAGACCAGTAGTAACGCAGGCTACCCAGCCACCCCAGATACCCACCGCCATACTGAAGATGATGAGTACCGGATTGAACAGCATGCTTGCTGTTATCTTTGGTAATATGAGGAAGTTAGCCGGGTTCACGCCCATCACCCTAAGGGCATCGATTTGCTCTGTAACACGCATGGTGCCAATCTCCGAAGCAATACGCGAACCCACCTTGCCTGCAAGGATGATGCTAATGATGGTGGGCGAAAATTCGAGCACCATCAGCTGACGCGTGGTATAACCTACCATGCTGAGCGGTATGAAGGGCGAATCGATGTTGTAGGCCGTTTGCAAAGCGACAATAGCCCCTGTAAAAACCGACATAATTACAACCAGACCAATGGAATCAATGCCAAGGCCAATGACTTCGACCAGCAACTGACGCCTGAAAACCGGCCCTTTGTCCGGACGCTTGAAGGTTTCCAGCATCAGCAGCAGGTATTCGCCTAAGGTACGTAAAGCATTCATGGACAACATGCCGTAAAATTACAACAATAAACGTGCAATCAGCCCAGCTTGTTTTGTGTGCTCCGGTAGTGAATTCTTAAAATCCAATAACAATAAAAACCGGTTTTATTAAGTTTGTGCCTCAGATTCTGTATTACCAATGGTGAAAATTATGCTGAAAATCTGCTGCTTGTGTGTTGTTCTTGCCTTGTCTGCATGCAGTAGCCAGGTTCACCTGCCGGGAGGAAAACCCCGAAAGGGCAATTGCGACTGCAAAAATTGGGTGCAGACAGAAAACCGACTTCCCAATGGATAAGGGTATTCATGTACTCGACAAGCACCTGCCGGCAGGAACAGCACCTGCCATTTACGAAAAGCTTGAAGCCGGAAAAGTTTTTTTACGCATCACACGAAAACGCGCATCCAAACTTGGTGATTTCCGGCCGGCCACCAGAACGATGCCCCACCGCATATCGGTAAACCACGACCTCAATCCTTATGAATTTTTATTCACGCTGCTGCACGAACTTGCGCATCACGAAGCTTATGTCAGGTACGGACGACGCCATAAACCCCATGGCCCTGAGTGGCGAGCCATTTTTGGCGATTTGGTGAAGCCCTACCTCGGTCAGAACATATTCCCGCCCGACCTTGAACAGGGTATCATCGAACATTTCAGTAAGGCCGGAATAACAGACTGCAGCGATAGCAAACTGCGAGACCTTTTCAAGCGCTACGATCCACAACCTGAACCCGGCAGCGCGTCAACCCTGCCTACTATCGACATGATACCGCTCAATTGCCGATTTGCCATACCAGATGGCAGGCAATTTATTAAGCTGGCAATCAGACGAAAGCGTTTTTCATGCTATTGCTATACCGATAAGCGTATGTATGTTTTTGGCCCAAAGGTGCACGTGATGGTTTTGGATCAGGAAGGGAAACCCGTCATTTAAGCGTGTAAAGGCCTTTTTTGCTTCAATTGTTGTTTTTGGCCACCGCCTTCTTAACTTTGCTCACCAAGAAATAATGTACTATGAATCCCAACAGCAATTATTATTGTGTCATTATGGCCGGCGGTATCGGTGCCCGATTCTGGCCCATGAGTAAAACCTCGCGGCCCAAACAATTCATCGATATTCTGGGTACAGGTAAGACGTTGATACAGATGACTTTTAACCGGTTTCTTCCCCTTTGTCCACCTGAAAATATATACATAGTCACCAACGAGATTTACCGCAACCTGGTGCTTGAACAGCTTCCGGCCATAAATCCCGGGCAAGTGCTTTGCGAGCCTGCCCGACGCAATACTGCGCCCTGCATAGCCTATGCCAACCATGTGATTAAGCAACGGAATCCGAATGCTGTGATGGTGGTGGCGCCCAGCGATCATATCATCCTCAATGAGCAGGAGTTTGTGCGCAATGTAGGCGATGCCATGAAGGTGGCCGAAACCAACGACTGGCTCATTACCCTTGGCATCAAACCCAGCAGGCCTGATACCGGTTACGGCTACATTCAGTATCTGGAGGACGTGATAAAACCCGAAGTGCCGCAATTGCGAAAAGTGAAGACATTTACCGAAAAGCCGAGTCACGATATTGCCGTTTCATTTCTCGAGAGCGGCGACTTTTTATGGAATGCCGGCATCTTTATTTGGTCGCTGCACAATATTGACAAGGCCTTTGACCACTTTTTACCCGAAGTCAACGAGCTTTTTCACGAGGGTCTCGGAAAGTACGGAACCAAAGATGAAATGGATTTCATACGTCAAACCTATGCGGTATGCCGCAACATCTCCATTGACTATGGCGTGATGGAAAAAGCATCGAATGTGTATGTGATGGCGGTTGATTTTGGCTGGAGCGATCTGGGTACATGGGGCTCGCTCTACGAAATCAGGCATAAAGATGCTGATCAGAATGCCGTTGTAGGGAATAACGTGATGCTCTACGACTCGAAAGGATGCATTGTGAACATGCCGAAAGATAAGCTGGTGGTGTTGCAGGGCCTTGAGGACTATATTGTGGTGGAAGACGACAATGCCCTGCTGGTGTGCCAGAAGAAAAACGAGCAGATGATACGCCAGTTTGTGAATGATATTATGGTCGAAAAAGGCGACCGGTTTGTTTAGGCAATCAACCGGATCATAGGACCATTTCGGGCACTGCTTCAGGAACAATGAGCTTGCCTGCGGTCTTAAGCACAATCTCGTCAACCGAAACACCGGGGGCACGCTCAAGCAAACGGAAACCTTGTTCGGTAACTTCCAGCACGGCAAGGTCGGTCACAATTTTTTTCACACAGCGCACACCTGTAAGGGGTAGTGTGCACTTCGGCAAAAGCTTTGAGTGGCCTTTGGGATCGGTGTGTGTCATGGCCACTATGATGTTTTTGGCTGAAGCCACCAGATCCATTGCGCCGCCCATGCCTTTTACCATTTTTCCGGGAATTTTCCAGCTGGCAATGTCGCCTTGTTCCGATACCTCGAAAGCCCCCAGCACGGTAAGGTCGATATGACCGCCACGGATCATGGCGAAGCTGGTCGAAGAGTCGAAAAAGGCCGCACCCTTGGTATAGGTTATGGTTTGTTTGCCGGCATTAATCAGGTCAGGGTCTTCGTGGCCTTCGAGCGGAAAAGGGCCAATCCCAAGCAGTCCGTTTTCAGATTGAAGCACAACTTCGACGCCATGAGGGATGAAGTTGGCCACCAAAGTTGGAATGCCAATCCCCAGATTAACGTAAAATCCATCGCGCAATTCCTGTGCAATGCGTTTTGCAATACCATTTTTATCGAGTGCCATAAGGTTAAGCTTGACGGGTGGTTACAAATTCTATGCGTTTCTCAAGGTTGACGGCCTGAAAGATGCGTTGCACAAAAATGCCGGGCGTGTGAATCTGATTGGGATCGAGTTCGCCCGCCGGCACCAGATGCTCTACTTCGGCTATCGTAATTTTTCCTGCCATAGCCATGGCATGGTTGAAATTGTTGGCGGTATGGCGATAAATCAGGTTACCGTGCGTATCGCCTTTCCAGGCTTTAACCAAGGCAAAGTCGGCAGTGAGTGCATGTTCGAGCAGATACATTTTGCCATTAAATTCGCGCACTTCTTTTCCTTCGGCCACCTCGGTGCCGAAGCCGGCAGGTACATAAAATGCCGGTATTCCTGCACCTCCGGCCCTGCATCGTTCGGCCAGAGTGCCCTGAGGTATTAGTTCAACTTCGAGCTCACCGGCCAGCAATTGCCGCTCAAATTCCGCGTTCTCGCCAACGTACGACGAAATCATCTTTTTAATCTGCCGGTTGCGCAGCAGCAGTCCAAGGCCAAAGTTGTCCACACCCGCATTGTTGGAAATGCAGGTAAGCCCTTTGACGCCGGATTGTACCAGAGCAGCTATGCAATTTTCCGGAATACCACACAACCCAAATCCTCCCACCATCAAGGTGAGGTTGTCCGATATGCCAATCAGCGCAGCGGAAGCATCCTGATATACTTTTTTCATAGTAAGATTTTCATAAAGAACATTTTAGCTGATCGCAGACCCTTGGGAGCGGCAGCCTGACGAAGTTATACATTTTCTGCAATCGTGTGCATAAATGATTAATTTGTTACCACCTTGTACAATTTTCTTTGCCCATTTGCCCAATCTGCTATCAAATGAGTGATGGCCCTGTTTGCTCGGATGGCATAATTTGATTTACCTTTGCAGTCCGAAAAATGCCATAAGCCCGGATGGCGGAATTGGTAGACGCGCTGGTCTCAAAAACCAGTGAGATAACACTCGTGCCGGTTCGATCCCGGCTCCGGGTACGATGAGGATGCATAACAGCATCCTCATTTTTTTGCCAAACGGCAGCGCGGAGTTCAGCCAATTTGCTTACACTGCAAAAGACTTTTTTTACCCATAATGCGTTTGTCGTATTTACCTTGCACATGATGACAGGTTGGAAGTTTTTGGTTCTTGCAGCATGTTTTTTTGTCCAGGCAAATTGTATGTCAGCCTCTGTGTCAGGGCCTGAGATTGACCGGCTGATGAGAACACCCCATTGGCGTCAGAAAAGCGATCTTGAGAGGCTTGCTGCTGATCTTAAACGCACCTATCCTGACGATGCCGCACGTTTCAGGGCAGCATTTGCCTGGACGGCTCAGCATATCCGCTACGACCTCAACTTGCTCAACGATGGAAAGTCCTATCCCGGCAGTGTTCTGGTAGCCAATGCTATACGTCGTAGGGCTGCCCTATGCGAAGGTTATGTGGCGGTGCTCGACAGCCTGAGCCGGTTGATGGACATACCCACTTTCAAAATTCCCGGTTATACCCGATGGCAGGGAAAGCTTCAGGCCGAGCCGCATTTATGGGTAGCCGTTAAGCTTGGAGGTCAATGGCATCTTGCCGACCCTACATGGGCTTCAGGAAGCATCATCAACGGTCGGTTTAGGGCAGCATACGACACCACATGGTTTTTAACGCCACCTGAGACAATGATCAGCTCGCATATGCCTTATGATCCGTTGTGGCAGCTGCTGAGCCGGCCAATGTCGCACGAGGGTTTTATTCGCAACAACGGGAGCCGGCTCAAGGGCGAATGGAATACAACTGACAGCATAGCTTACTTTCTGCAGTCGAACCTGTTGCAACAATATGAAGCTGAACTGCGAAGGATACGACAAGGGTTTTCGCATCAGGCATTGCAATCGCGTATCACCTTTCTGGAACAGGCTATCCATGTGCAGAAGCATAATCAGCTTGTGCAAATCATGCAGCAGAGCAATGCCCTTTTTAATGCCGCCGTACAAGCCTATAATCAGGCCGTTGATGAATTCAACAGCCTTAAGCCCAGAACTCAGGTACTGGGCTTATTGTTGCGGGCAGAGCAACTGCTTGGCAGCGCCAGGGCCATGTTGCCACAAGACCAGATTTCGCCCGCCTTAAGCAATGAATTTAAGATGATGAACAGACAGATGGCACAGCTTGAAGAACGATTGAGCGAAGCCAGAACCAACTGGTATTAAAGGCCAGAAAAAGCCAGAACCTGCTGAACGTATTTTTAATGGCCTGAGGGTGGAATTTTGACGGACTGAAAGCGAAAATAAGACCCGACAACGAGGGGCAAGCATGAAGGTTTCTTTTGCTTATCCTAACTTTGCATCAGAACCAAAATCCATGAAAAGGATAATTACAACGGCTATTATTTTTCTGGTGATGCGCTTGTCGTCTCCTGTGGCACATTGTCAGAACTATTTTGCCTGTGGCTTGCAATCAGGCACATGGCAGTACGACACCGTTTTTGTTGACTGCGATGTGCAAGTGCCGGCGGGCGCTTTGCTTCAGATCATGCCGGGCACCAGGGTGATGTTCAGAGGCTATTATTCGATTCTGGTGCAAGGCACTATCAAAGCCTTAGGCACGCAGTCGGACAGTATTGTCTTTTCGGTGACCGATACCACAGGCTTCGGCAATATACACGCTAACAGCGGAGGTTGGAACGGCTTGCGATTTGAGTTTACACCCATAAGTGCCGACTCAAGCCTGTTCAGCCATTGCGTATTCCAGTACGGCAAGGCGGCGGGCGATTCAACAAACTGCTTCGGGGGTGTGGTAAGAGCCTTGCAAACCGATAAAATTGCTTTCAGGCATTGTTCGTTTGTCAACAATTATGCTTTTTATTGGGGCGGAGCCCTATACAGCTACAAGACCAATGTGAGCATCTCCAGTTGCAGGTTTTTGCGCAACCATGCCGGCAACGATGGAATGATCTATGGATACGGCGGTGCTGTTAGCTACGTTTCAGCAGAACCCGATATTCGCGACTGCTATTTTGCCTACAACAGCTCAACAGGAATTGGTGGTGCAGCCTCCTTTGAATTTTGCCGTCCCTTGCTGATGAACAGCGTTTTTGAGCATAATTTCAGTGCTTTAGGCGGCGCCATCGGATTTTTACGCGCAGTGCCTGACCGCCCTATTGCCAATCTGCTTGTCCGCAATAATGAAGCCATATACTTTGGTGGCGGCATTGCAAGCATAACAGCTTCGCCGGTGATGACTAACCTCACCATCGTAAACAATCATGCGCCAATGGGAGGAGGTTATTACTGCAATTACGAGGCACATGCCAAATTGTACAACAGCATTTTGTGGGGCAACACCAGTTTTGGCGATTTCGGCTCGCAGGTATGGATATGGGATGTCAACTCCATGCCCGAGTTTCATTACTCCTCAGTGCAATATGGTGTTCAGGGCTTTGGCGGCAGTACGTTTATCGGGGTTTACAACAACTGCCTGGAGTCGGACCCATTGTTTGTGGATGCCACAGCAGGCAATTTCCGTGTCGGTGCTTCGAGTCCGGTTGTTAATGCGGGCACGTCATTACTGCCTTCCTATCCTTTACCCGAAACTGACCTCGATGGATTGCCACGGCAGATGTTTGGCGTCCCTGATATGGGAGCGTATGAATATCAGGGATATGTGGGCTTTAACAATCCTGAAGCAAGCGTTTTGCCGGCACTCATCGTGCCCAATCCTTCGGATGGAAATGCGGTGCTGATATTGCCTGAAGATAACCCAAAGCCCGTGTTGATGAGCGTATTTTCGGCTCATGGCCGCTTGATTGCTGAAATAAAGAACCCTCAGTTCATTGACCATAAAATCGGGCTTGACCAGATCTTTTCCGGTTCAGCTACGCCTGCCGGAACTTATATGATCTGGCTGGCCTTTGATGATGGCAGTAAAACAGTTTCAAAAATGCTGTATCAGCCAAGCAGCCGCTGAATCACCTGATAAAATACCTCTTTTTTAATGGGTTTTATCAGCACATCGTTTGCTCCGGCTTCAATGGCCATCCGCACTTCATCGGGTTGAGAGTAAGCTGTCTGAATTACAATAGGTAGCTTTGGATATGTTGCGCGGATAATCCTCGTGGCTTCCAGTCCGTCCATAACGGGCATTTTGATGTCTATCAGTACAATGTCGATGTGGTTAGCCTCGAGCAACCGGATTGCCTCTTTGCCATTTCGTGCCCTGAGAACAGTTGCAGCATGGTTGATTGCAAGTGCGCTTAAGTATTCAAAGTTGTCGTCCTCGTCTTCGGCAATCAGGAAAGTGAGTTGTGATTGCCTGGGAAGTTCAGTCAACAGTTCACTATCCGATGCGTCATTTTGACTGTCAAGTATCACAGCTCCAGGCAAAAACAGCGTAAAAGTACTGCCTTGGCCTGGCTCCGATTGCACCTCGATGTGTCCGTTGAGCAAATTTACCATGCTACTAACAATACTCAGGCCCAGCCCGTTGCCCCGAATGGCTAGTCGTTGTGGTCGTTCGCCCCTGAAGAATCGATCAAATATGCGGTGTTGTTCTTCATGTGGTATGCCAATTCCTGTATCCGTCACATTGATACGCAAATCACGACCATCAACAGTATAACCCAGACTGATGCTGCCTTTAGTGGTGTATTTCACGGCATTGTCAATCAAGCCGCTTAACACCTGACGGAGCTTAGCTTTGTCAGTATATATCTGATAATCTGCATTTTCAGGTTTATTCACTATCAGATCAAGATTTTTATCGATACAAGGGTTGGTAAATGTAAGTTTCAAATCTTGCATCAAGGCATCAAGCGCGAAAGCCTGTTTTTCAACACTTATTCGCTCTGCATCCATGCGCGAAATGATCAGTACCTCATCGATGATGTGCAGCAATTGCTCGGCATTGATATTAATTATGTTCACAAACTCGCGTTTCTGCTCGTCGGGAACGTCCTCAAACAGTAAATCCGAGAAGCCTAAAATAGCATTGAGGGGTGTACGGATTTCATGGTTCATGTTTTGCAGAAAAGAGGTTTTGAGGCGGTCGCTCTCTTCGGCTTTTTCTTTGGCTGCTAAAAGTTCCAGTTCGTTTTTCTTACGATCCGAAATATCGATAATCAGCCCGATAAGCCCCGCTACTTCACCTTCGGATGTATGAAATGCCGACTTGTTTAACAACACGTTACGCTGTTCACCATTCATCAGCGTTATTGTCCTTTCGTGCATTTGAACGGCTTCCCGACCTTCAAATATCCGGAGATCATCAATGTGATTTTTAAGCGCCACGGTATGGTCATCCCAATCAAACATGTTTTTACCAACAATATCTTCCCTTTTGACATTGAAAAACTCTGTAAACGCCTTATTGACACCCAGGTAAACAGAGTCTTTGTCCATGTAGAACAAGGGGTTGGGTATGGAATCGAGCAAAGTGCTGATGAAAGTATTTTGTTGTTTGATAGCTTTTTCGGTTTGCTTTTTTTCGGTGATATTGCGCACGAGTGTCAACGCCTGCTGATCACCAAGCGGCACCATGCGTGCCTCAAAGTAATTTGTTTTCTGCCGGATGGAAAGTTCGTATTCAAATGCTGAGGGAGATTGTGTTTCGAGAACTTTATTCAGATGTTCTTTGGTCGATGCAGCTAAAAACGGCGGAAGTACTGCTTCGACGGGCTGACCTGCAAAGTCCTGAGGCAACATAAGTAAATCCTGATCACTGGAAGCAAAGTATTCAGTAAATATCCCGGCCTTATTTATTATAAAAATCAAGTCGGGGATGGCGTGAATAATGGCAGAGGTTTTTTGTTCGCTTTCCTTTTTTGCTTGTTCAGCGGCTATCTGTTCAGTAATGTTTTTGCAGATGGAAAGTATTCCTTTACGGCCATCGGGCAGATCGATGAGTGATTCAATAAGTTCAAGGTCAATGATTTGTCCTTTCTTTGTTGTGGCTTTTATTTGGCTGTTGAGTTTACCGTGCTGAATAATCTGCTCGATATTTTTTTGCACAAGTGTTTTGTTTTCGGGATTGGCCAGTAGTCTGATGTTTTTGCCAATAAGCTCTATAGGCTCGTAACCATACTCCCGACAAAAGGCAGCATTAGCCGAAATAATTGTCCCGTCGAGATCTTCAAGAATAATACCCAGCGGACTGGCTTCGAAAAGGTTTTTATACCTTGCCTCGCTCAACCTGATTTTATTTTCCGCTTCTTTGCGCTCGCTGATATCGTGTGCAATGGCCACTATGCTCTTTGTCCAAAATAAACTGTTGGAAACAGGAACACCTCTTTCGGGAAGATCTCACCGGAGGCTTTCATGCCCCAATATTCGAATTGAACCGAAGCGCCGTTGTATGCAGCCTTAATGTTGTTGGCCAGGGCATTCATATCATTCAATCCGGGCGCAGACAGAAATTCAGGAGTCTGGCCCATGAATCTTTCGTAAGGATATCCGTAAAGTTTAACTGCGGCCTGATTAACATCGAGAAACTCTCCCTTTTCGTTTTGTATGAAAACAGAGCTTAATATGCTGTTGAACAATCCTTTATAGCTTTCGCCCCAGGCCTGTAGCCGGCTCTCGTATTCCTGTTCGCGGCTGATATCGCGCATCGAAAAAACCCATCCTGATTGCCGGTTCTCTTCGTCTTTTAGCATCGAGACAGTTCCTGCAATGCGAATGGTTTTTTGGTTTGATAATTTGAGTTCAACAGGTTGAATTACTGCATAATCTGTTGTGACTTGCATTAAACTGCTCAACAGCAAGCCTTCGTCAGTTGAAAAGAGCAATTCATCAATATGTTTTCCTCTGGCACTAGCTGAATTGAAACCAAGCAATTGTTCGGCAGCGCTGTTCAACCCCATGATGCGGAGGTCCTTGTCGAGACTGACCAGCGCATCGCCTATGCTTCGGAAGATGGTATTCAGGTAATTTTCGCTTTGCTTAAGTTCAACCAACATTTTCCTGTTTTGTTCCTGATCGGTAAGGATGATACCCATGAGCAGGGTTATTGCGGGGTAGAAAAGCAGGAAAACGTAACCTAACTGTTGAAGGACTTCGCCACGATTTCCTGATGGCAGGGTTGCAGTCAGGGCGACCATAATAATATGAACAATCAGGCCAAAAAGCAGCAAATGCCGATAACGGAGGATAGCTAGTTTTCTGATTTTACGCCATTGGAAAAATATCCAACCCACCAGAAAAGACGAGATTATAACCCCTAAACCCATGATGAGACCGGGCCCGCCAATCTGCCATCGGTATATGGCAGGCATTAAGGCACTGATGAGTCCGGTAACCGGTCCAAAGAATAAAGTTGCGAGACTGATCACAATGGATCTTCCATCGAAAAATAATCCTTCAGCTAATTCTAGAGGGTACAACATGCCAATTAATGCAGTGCCGCCGAAAAGCAATCCTTGCAAAATTTTTCCGCCGATAGTCCTGCGATGGGCAAACTGATCAATTACACCGGATAAAACACTCAAGGCAATAATTGCCGAGAAGTTGTAAATCAGCTGAATTATCATACGATTAAACTGAGGTTTGGATTAAGCAATGAGAATTTACATGACACCCCCTTGTGTGTCAACAGGGAAGCTGGTAGTTAGTGTAAGTGCCTGAGCAAGAATCTGCTCATCGATATGGGTTGCAATACCTTTTTCTTTGCAGAATTGTAACAGACTCATGGTGTCGAGGTTTCCTACCATCGTGCTGGCCGCTGTTGGGCATCCTCCTAATCCACCAAGCACAGTTTCGATGCTGCGCACACCGGCATCCCAGGCGGCTTCGAGCTTTGCATAACTTTCGTTAGGCCTGGTATGCAGATGCAATCCGAAATCCACATCCGGAAAGGAGGGAATGAGATTTTCGTACACTTCGAAAATGGTTTCCGGCCTGGCCTGGCCCAATATGTCGGATAAGGGCATATTGCGTATGCCAAGCGAGTAAAGCTCGCCGGCAATATCGGCAACCATCGAAGGGCTCCACGGGTCGCCATAGGGATTGCCGAGTCCCATACTCAGATAAACCAACCAGCTTATATTTTTTCCTGATGTGAGTTCCATCATTGTTTTCAGGTTTTGCAAGGCGCCTTCCGGGGTGGTGTTGAGGTTGCGCCGGAGAAAGGTAGGCGACACGGAGAAAGGATACGAAAGCACCTGTATGTTCGGAAAACTCAGTGCTCTTTGAACGCTTTTGGCATTGACCACAAGCACCATGATGCGTGTTGTTGCCGGATGTTGCTCAATGTTCCCGACAACCTCAGGCGTATCAGCCATTTGTGGAATTATGCCGGGCGAAACAAAACTGCCAACATCCAACACATCGAAGCCGGCCTTCAACAAAAGGTTGACATATTGTATTTTGATGTCGGTAGGGACAAATGTTTTGAGCCCCTGAAGGGCATCGCGTACGGTCTCAGTGATACGAATCATAGTGCGCAGATGAGTGTTTGGGTAAAAATAGAGAAAAACACTCATCCGCTTGCCTGCTAATGCCTGCCGCTCAAACTTTTTGGGATTCGTCCCTGATTGATGGTCTCGGAACGAAGTTTGCGCCCAACAATGCGCTCTACCATTTTTCCTGTTTGCAGGATACGGTCGATATCAAGGCCTGTATCAATGCCCATCTCGTCCATCATGACAACCATGTCTTCTGTTGTCACTAAACCAACAGCCAGTGCGTCCTTATAGTAGTATTCGCCCGTGCCGGCCACCGGCACGCCATCCACAAAGTTTGCGGGCTGACCTCCGATACCACCCATGGTGCTTTCGTAGTTTGTCATCCCGGCCTGCAGGGCAGCAAGCACATTGGCAAGGCCCCAGCCGCGCGTGGTGTGCAGGTGGACAATATGCTTTGATGGGTCTTGAAAAGTATCCATCAACATGGAGAAATAGCGGTAGATTCTGTCGGGCGAGGCCGATCCGTCGTGATCGGCATGTTCCACATCGGTTGCGCCAATGTCGAACCAGCGTTTGGTGAATTCCACGGCTTTTTTCATGTCTGTCGGTCCTTCGATGGGGCATCCCCAGATTGTGCTCACCGTTCCGTTGACTTTCAGCCCTGCTTCACGTGCCATGGGTACATATTTTTCTGCCATCCTGAAGTATTCGTCGATGCTCAGGCCCGAGTTCTTGTTTTGATGCGATTCGCTTGTGCTCACCATCAGCAGAATACGATCGGGGCCAAGGCCTTCTTTGCGAAGTTCAATTGCCCGCTCCACAGCCTTTTCCCTTATGGTAATGGCAGTCAGTGTGCTTGATGGCAACAGGTGCGCTACCCTTTTGCTTTGCCTGAGCTTGCTGAGCAATTCGTCGGCATCCCTGAATTGTGGCATTCCCTTCGGGTTTCCCAGATTGGTCACCTCGATGTGCCGAAAACCGCATAACAGGAGCTCTTCTGCAAGCCAGAGCTTAGCTTCGGTGGGAATAAACTTTTCTTCGTGCTGAAAGCCGTCACGCACGGTGATGTCGCCAATGGTAACTTTTTTCGGGTAATTCATGCTGTTGTTTTTTGCCGCTAAAGTATGTTAAAACCGACATATAACCCTTTTAGCCCGATTTTGTTTCAATATGCATGGGTATGATGATGACGAGGGGCTGCATCGGCTATGCTTTAAAGCCCTAAATAGAATAACTTTGTTGGCTGAGCAGGCCATTCATTCATGCGTCATAAGGAAGAAAATACAGTTCTGGGAACTGATTTCGAATCACTTTTCGGGCGGTACTACAAGCCGTTGTGTGCGGCCGCTTTCACCTATGTGCGCAACCGGAAGGATGCCGAAGACATTGTTCAGCAGCTGTTTGTTCGTATCTGGGAAAACCGTGCAGCATATCAAATTGATGCATCCGAAAGCGCCTACCTCTTTTCGGCCCTGCGCAATGCCTGCCTGAATCACATCCGTCGTGTTCAAAAACGCATGCAGCCTCTTCCTGCGGAAATTGAAGAAACTGCGCGGCAGGCCATGGAGATTATGCTCGATGAAGAAAAGCAGCGCGTGCTGATGTCGGCCCTTAACAGCCTGAGCGATCGCAACCGGCAGGCTTTCGAAATGGTGTATTTTGAAAACAGGACTTACCGCGAAACAGCTCAGGCTCTCGATGTATCAGTGAATACCATCAAATGGCATCTGAAAACTGCCCTCTCCAGCCTGCGCAACCATGAGGTGCTGCGGAATTATTTTCAAAAAAAATAATCCGTTTTGCCTACCCATTTTTTGGGTTGGTGTGTCTTAACGCCATGATGGAAAAAACTCATCCGGACGAAAACCTTACCGGAAACCATAACAATCAGCTTAGCAGCGACGAAGAGCAAATTGCTGCGCTGTTTCAATCTGCACATATGGCTCAAGGGCTTGATACCGACAAAGCCCGGGAAAGCGTTAGGCGTCTGATCAGGCATCGGTTGATCAACCGCAGGCTGATTCACACCCTGTCATATGCTGCCCTTGCATTGTTGCTTGTTGGTTTGTGGTGGTGGACGAGGCATCAGGAGACTTACCCGAGCCAGGAACCGCAGCTTGTGCAAACCGCTGTTCCCGAGCGCACCGACAAAGCCCTGCTGGTGCTGTCCGACGGAAGTCTTGTAAGTCTGGATACCCTAAGCTCATTTCAGCTCAGCGAAGCCGGTCTTGCCACCATCAGCAGCAACCGTGGCAGTATGCTGGCTTATAAGGCCGGCGACGAGTCAGCATCAGAAATATCAAAAACCAACAAAATCATTGTTCCGGCCGGCGGACGTTTTCAGCTTGTGCTGAGCGATGGAACCAGCGTCTGGCTTAATGCAGGTACAAGCCTGGAATATCCGGTCGTGTTTGGCCGTGGCGAACGTTATGTCAGCTTGTCGGGCGAAGCCTTTTTTGAAGTAGCCACCGACCCTCAGCGACCATTCATCATCCAAACGGGCAGTGGAAAGCTGCAGGTGTTGGGAACAAGCTTCAATGTATCAGCCTATCAGGAAGATGAATTCATGGAAACTACGCTTGTAAGCGGTGCGCTGCAGGTGACCACGTCCAATGGGATGATCAGCCGTTTATTGCCCGGGCAACAGCACAAGCTCAACCAGATGACGTTCGAACAAACTGTGAGTCAGGTCGATACAAAATTCTATACTTCGTGGCGCGATGGAGTGATTTACTTTAATCGGGTGAGCCTGAAAGAACTGGCTGTCAAACTTGAGCGCTGGTACGATGTGCAGATCACATTTCAAAACGAAAGCTCAGGCAAGCTGATTTTTAGCGGAGCAGTGGAAAACAGCCGCCGGCTCGACTTTTTGCTTGCCCTCATCGCTGAAGCTTCAGGCCTGGAATATAAAATCAACGGAAAGCAAGTTTTAATCAAATAAAAAAACCGGAAAATGCGGCAACATTTTCCGGCGCAGTCAGAAAAATCAATTAACCACTTAACACGGAAAAAGGGTCAAAAGATTCTCAACAAACGCACAAAGTTATGAAGAAAAAATCACCTGAACCCCGGCTTCCTCAGCGAAGCAGGTTCTTTATCCGAATGTTGCGTATGAAAGTTTTTGTACTGCTCACCTTTTTCAGCTTCATGCAGGCCACTGCGGGCGTTTACTCGCAGGCCGGCATAAACATCAATGTCAAGGATGCACCGGTTTATGAAGTGGTTCGAATGATTGCCGATCAAACCGACTACCTTTTCATTATCAACGAAAACCAAAGCCTGCAATCGAAACGTGTTTCGCTGAACCTCAGTAATGCGGCATTCGAACAGGCCATGCGTGAGGCCCTGAAAAACAGCGGTCTTGATTACCGCATAGTTGAAAACTACATCGTGTTGCGCAGTGTGGCTGATCAGCCTCAGACAAGCGCGCAAGCGATGGAGCAGCAGGATCAGCGCCGCAGCCTCAGGGGCACGGTGCGGTCGAGGGCCGACAGGCAGCCACTTCCCGGTGTCAACGTTTATATCAAGGGAACTACCATAGGTACAGCCACCGACCTCGACGGAAAGTACGAACTACGGATACCTTCGGATGCCAGAACCATCGTTTTTTCGATCGTGGGGATGCGTACCGAGGAAGTTTCCATTGGCTCTGCGGATGTGATTGATGTGCTGATGGTTGAGGAAAGGCTTGGACTTGAGGAAGTTATTGTTGTGGGATATGGCACACAAAGCCGTCGTTTGGTAACCGGTTCGGTGGATGTGGTGAAAGAGGACGATATTAAATCAATTCCCATCCGCACGATTACCGGAGTGCTGCAAGGGAAGGCATCAGGGGTATATGTGCAGCAAAACTCGGGCACACCCGGGGGCGCCATGACCGTGCGTATTCGTGGCAACAGCTCGATACAGGCCGGTAATCAACCGCTTTATGTGGTTGACGGTGTGCCGGTCACTGCCGGTAATTATGGTCAGGTGGGCTTTTCAGGACAAGGTATTAATGCCATCACCGACCTCAATCCCAACGACATTGAATCGATCACCGTGCTCAAGGATGCCTCGGCAGCGGCCATTTACGGTGCCAGAGCAGCCAATGGAGTTATCCTGATTACCACCAAGAAAGGCTCGCTCAACAAAACAGCCATTAATGTTAGTGTGAGCCAGGGCATACAGCAGCTAGCCAAAAAGCTCGACATGATGAACGCCGACCAATGGAACGAATATAAGGGTCTGCAGCCTAATGGAGTGAACACCGATTGGCTGGATGAAGTATTCCGTCAGGCCCCCACATCGAATTATGAGATTTCGGCAAGCGGAGGCGACGAAAAGACGAAGTTCTTCCTTTCGGGAAATGTTTACAATCAGACAGGTATTTTGTTGGGCACTGACTATAGCAGGCTCAGCGGCAGGATGAACCTCGATCACAAGGTAAACAATAAACTGACCCTGGGCTCGAACCTTAGCCTTACCTACGCGCTCAACAACCGCGTGGAAGGCGACCAATCGCTCAACGGCCCGCTGCCCAATGCCATATCCCTGCTGCCCATCAACAGGGTATATAATGACAACGGCACTTACAACGAGGACGGTGCTTTTGCCAACCCGGTAGCCATTGCCAAAGAGGCCATCAACGAAACACATTCCTACCGTACACTGGGTAATATCTTTGCTGATTATACCTTGACCTCCAACCTGACTTTTAGCACCAAATGGAGCATCGACCTGCTCAATCTGCGCGAGCACAGCTACGATCCCATTACCACACGTCAGGGCAAGCGATCCAATGGCATTGGCATCTTCGCCAGCAATAACGTACTGAACACTATATCGAACAACACCCTGAAATATACCCAAACTTTTGCCGAGCGCCACAACATCGATGCACTTGCCGGCTACAGCTTCGAAAAGCTGACTGTTCGCTCGGCTTTCATCCGTGGCACCGACTTCCCCAACGAAAAGTTTCGTTATATCGCCTCAGCAGCCACCATCACCAATGCCTCGGCCAGCGCAAGCGACCGTGGTCTTAATTCGTGGTTTGGCAGGGTAAATTACAACTACAGCTACAAATATCTGGCAAGTTTTACTGCCCGCTATGACGGCAGCTCTAAATTCGGTGCCAACCATCGTTATGGCTTCTTTCCGGCCGCCTCACTTTCATGGCGCATCACCCAGGAAGACTTTATGAAGCAATTCTCGAACATCAACGAGCTTAAACTGCGCACAAGCTATGGTTTGACAGGTAACGACGGTATTCCCGACTTTCGTAATCTTGCCCTCTTTGGTGGAGGATACAATTATAACGGCCAGCCTGGCATTGCGCCTGTCCAGCTCGAAAACCCTGACCTGAGATGGGAAACAACAGCCCAGTTCAATCTGGGTCTCGATGTTTCGGTTTATGACGAAAGGGTGAATTTAAGTGTTGATTATTATAACAACCAAACCCGCGACCTGCTTCTTTCGAGGCCAGTTTCGTTCACCTCCGGATTTGGCTCTATCACCACCAATATCGGACAGCTCGAAAACAAAGGCTTCGAATTTGTGCTTAACACGGATAACATCCGCGGTCCCTTTGAATGGAGCAGCGCCCTGAATATGACATTCAACCGCAACAAAATCAAGAAGTTGTACAAGGGTACCCCGCTCGATAATCTGGGACGCGGCAGCAATCGTTTCGAAGAAGGTCAGCCCGCCGGTATCTTTTACGGCTATCGTTCATTGGGTGTTGACCCCACTACAGGCGACATTGTGTTTGACGACGTGAACAAAGATGGGCAGATAACCGCTGCCGACCGCGTGAAGATTGGCGATCCCAATCCCGACTTTATCGGAGGATTTAATAATGACCTGCGTTGGAAAAACTTCGATCTGAACATCTTCTTCCAGTTTAGCTACGGCAATGACATCTTCAATGGTACCCGAATTTATATCGAATCCATGAAGGGCTCTGATAATCAGTCAACAGCTGTGCTACGTCGTTGGAAAAAGCCCGGCGACATCACGGATATCCCGCGAGCTACCGAAGAAGACCCCAACAACAACAACCGCATCTCTTCGCGCTTTATCGAGGATGGATCGTACCTGCGTCTGAAAAACCTGACTCTTGGCTACAACTTCACCAAGGATCAGCTCAAGCGTTTGAAATTGAACAATCTGCGCTTATATGCTTCGGCATACAACCTGCTTACGTTTACCAATTACTCAGGTATGGACCCCGAAGTGCATTACAGTGGTGACGACGACCTTAGAATGGGTACGGACTTCTTCACTTATCCGCAAGCCAGGAGCTTCACATTTGGTATCAATGTCGGATTCTAACAATGAAAATGGCCATGAAAAAATATTTTAACATAATGGTATTGGCAGGCCTGCTCTTCATAACTGCCTGCGATGTGCTTGATGTTCAGCCCACTCAGAGCATACCTGCACAGGAAGCAATAAAGGACCGCACTGGACTCGAACGTGCACTCATTGGCAGCTATGATGCACTGCAATCAGCCGGCTATTACGGTCGTGAGTTTCTGGTTGTGCCCGACCTTATTACTGATAATTTGGTATGGACAGGTACGACAGCCGGATATAACCAGATTGACAACAATAGTATCCTGAGCGACAATGGCATTATCGAAAGCATCTGGTCGAGTATTTACACGGCCATCAATAGGGTAAATTATGTGATTGAGGCTATTCCCAATCTTTCGGACCTGACACCTGATCAGCGCCGAAATTACAACGCAGAAGCGCATTTCCTCAGGGCATTGCATCACTTCAATCTGGTGAAGTCGTTTGGCGGTGTGCCTATCCGCACCAAACCTGTTCAGGCCAGCGAAGCCGACCTCAACGTGCCGCGAAGATCAGTAAATGAGGTGTACAATCAAGTACTTTCTGATCTTGTTGTTGCCCGTCAGGCCAACGCTTCAGGTAATTCATCAGCGCGTGCCACACGGGGAGCAGCCATGGCTCTTTCGGCAAGGGTATTCCTCACCTTGTACAGCGTCAGCAACAATACTGCACACCTCGACTCGGCTGCATTTTATGCCAATGCGGTGATCAGCGATTTCGGTTATCAGCTTGAGCCTGAGTTTGGCAACCTCTTCAATGGCACAGCAAACAAGGAGAACATCTTCTTTGTCGATTTCATTGCCCAGGACCGTAATCGTCTGGCCGAATACTTCTTCACCCGCACGCTGAGTGGCCGTAAGGAATTTTCGCCCACAGCAGGATTAATAGCTGCTTACGGGCAAAATGACACCATCCGCCTGAAAGCCACAGTGGCCATTGCTTCGGACGGCCCTTACGGACGTAAGTATAGCGATATTGCCAACGGCAGCGACAAGGTGCCGGTATTGCGTTTGGCTGAGATGCATCTCATTATGGCCGAGGTCATTGTACGAAAAGGCGGTGATGCGGCTCTGGCGCGAAACCATATCAACACCATCCGTGAGCGTGCCGGGATAGCTCCCATCACCACAGCCGACCCCGCTGCATTGCTGTTGGCTATAGAAAACGAACGCCGGCTCGAATTTGCTTTCGAAGGACACCGCTGGTACGATTTGGTTCGTACAAATAGGGTGCAGGCCATCATTCCGGGCCTGCAGGAGTGCTTTAAGCTGTTTCCCATTCCGCTGAGCGAAATTCAGGCTAACGAAGCCATCAATACTTCCGATCAAAATCCATGTTATTAATCCACCCCAAAAACTTTTAGCCATGAAATTTGCAACATCTTCCCTCTACAGGTTTTTACTGCTGCTGATGGTGGTGGCTCTGGCAGGCAGCTGCAAAGACAACGGATTCCCGGTTCCTATCCCATCCACACAGGCTGATTTCAGTTATGTGGCAACCAAAGAAGTTGATACCACGGCACCGTTTGGCTTCCGCTTCAAGGTGGAGCTTACCAATAAAAGCCTGAATGCTACTTCATACCTTTGGGATTTTGGCAATGGCGAAACATCAACAGAAGAAAACCCCACAGTTTATTACTATCAAAGCGGACAATACACCATAACCCTTACCGTGGGCAGTCAGCAAACACTGCACTACAATAAGCTGAGCCGGGCTGTAACCATAACAGCTATTCTCGATGCAGTTCCGCTTCCATTTGCCGAAAACTTCAACAGCTCAGAAGAGATACCGGATATTTTTACTATTCTGGACGAAGATGGCGATGGACTTTCGTGGTATTGGGGCTCAAGGTCCGGCAACGGGCAGGCTCGCTCCCAATCCTATGATAGTGAAACCGGAAATACCTTAACGCCAAACAACTATCTGATCACGCCAAAACTCGACCTGACTGCCATACCTGCCGGTAAGCAAATCATTGTGCGCTATGCCGTGTGTCCCACAGCCAATACAGCTATTTACCGGCAGGAACATTACGGGGTCTTTGTTTCGACTACCGGAAAGGCTGCAGCCGACTTCACCAACCTCATTTTCGAGGAAACACTCACCCCCGAAAACACCAACTGGGAGTATATTTACCGCGAACTTGATATCTCGCAGTTTGCCGGGCAATATATTTATGTGGCGTTCAGACACTACAATGTTACTGATAAAGACCGCATTGTGCTCGATGATATAGAGATATTTGTGCGCGACTAAGCTGAAATAGTATACAGATGTAATTTTTTTGCGATTTGAAATAATTATTAACAACCTTAAATAATATAGCCTATGAAAAGAACACTTTTACTTTCGATGCTTGTTATGCTCATGGTTTCGGCCTATGCCCAGCGCAACGCTGCTGCCGTGAACTACAAACTCACCTGGGATGTTTCATCCACAGCCTCTACCCCTGCATACCGTGCCGAACATTACGGTGTTTATTTCGACTACAGGCAACGACCCTGCCAACTTCACAATGTTGTTCGAAGAAACCCTGTCGACGACAATTCCGGGCTGGGAATTACAACCTCGAGAGCTCGATATCAACAACTATGGCGGGCAAACCGTGTATGTGGCTTTCCGTCATTGGAATATCACCGATATGGACCGTGTTGTGATCGACAATGTGAAGCTGAAAATTGTTGAAGCCGGACAGGCTGATGTATTGCTGCTTAACGAAGACTTTCAGGCCGGTATCGATGATCCGGCCGGCGAAAACTGGTTGCCTGCCGGTTGGTCAAAGCTTGATGCTGACGGAGACGGACGGAATTGGTTTTTTGGCGTACGACAGAATAATGCTGCCATGCGTAGCGAATCGTGGGCTACCAATCCGCTGACGCCCAACAACTGGCTGATTACTCCTCAGGTCTATGTTGGCTTTGTTGGTAATGCCGAAAACAGCGCACCAAAGGTGACTGTTTACCCCAATCCTGCTGCTGATTACCTCAACATCAGCAGCCAGAATGATATTCAGCAGCTTACCATCACTGATTTGCGCGGCAGAAAGGTTTTCGAAACCACACCCACAAACCATGTGATGCGTATTTCGGTTGAACACCTGCCTGCCGGCTTTTACCTGCTCAGAATGATAACATCCGAAGGAACGATCGACAAAAAGATTCAGGTTCGCAGGTAATAACCTCACTCATCCAAGCAAAAAGCCCGCTAATCAGCGGGCTTTTTGCATTAAGGATCTAAGCACTTATTTCAGATCAAACTCCTCGCCCGGCAGGTAGATGCTGAGCTGCAAGTTTTGTCCGCCAATGAGATTATCCTTTTTGTTATGGTTTTTTGCGGTGTTTTTCAACACAATAATCTGTGATAATCCGCTCACTCTGGCCCTGTTTCCTTCAACCACAAGGGCTGTTGACTCATCAATACCAATGAGAAGCTGCCCCGGATGTTCGAGGGCAACGGCTATGAGACGGTTCATGCGCTGGCGGCGGATAAAATGCTGGTCGATGATGGCGTCTTCAATTAATCCGAGGCCTTCGGCCAGCTCTATGTTGCCGGACTCAATGGTTCGATAGCCCGATTCGTCGTTCAGGTGCCTGAGCTGTCGGCCTGTAATCATTTTTTTGCTTTGCACTGCCGCGCCTGCACTGGTGCCGCCTACAACTGCGCCTTGCTGATATGCCTCCAGAATGGCCTTATGAAGCGGTGTATTGGCCACAATTTCCATAAAACGGTTCTGATCGCCTCCGCTGATGAAGATCAGCGAAGCCTTTTTTACCGAATCGATACGTTGCATAGGCATTTCCGCGGCCGATGAAAAGTTGAAATTGAAGACCCTGTCAAAACCCAGCTCAACAAAATCTTTTTTGAAATAGTGGAAGGCAGAATCAGGCTCGCTGCTGGCCATGGGCAACACCACCGCATAGTGTCCGGGCCTGTCGAGTGCAGCAAGCGAGGCCATTTCGGCAGCCATAGTCATGGGCCGCTTACCACCGCCAATGATGTAGAGCTTACCTTTTGGCAATGAGGCCAATGATATGGCAGGCATTGCCAGACACAGCAAAAGGGCAATTAAATTATGGTGCTTCATTGCTTTACGAATTTCGTGACAGACATTTTACCCTGATCAGATTCTAAACTGACTATATACATTCCTTTTTTGAAGGTGCTGATGTCAATAGTCTGCCCGGGCGATGCTTCAAGGCTTTGAACGAGCAATCCGCTCGCGCTAAAGATACGCAGTCGGTAAAGCCCGGCATCGAGACCTTCGAGCCTGATGTAATTACTGGATGGGTTTGGTGTAATTCTGATGATAGGCCTTATCTTGCTGTCGGCCAGCGAGGAGTATGTGTCGATTATCCTGCTCACACTTTGATCCATAAGCATTAAATAGAACTTGTTGAACCCGGCAACACCTCGCGGCAGACCGCTGCTTACAGCACTTTGGTTGGTGCGGGCTGCAGGCGTGCCGCGGTTTTCGATAAGTATCAGCGGAAAGTTGCCGTAGGATGTCAGTTCAAATTGTGCCCCATTTGGCCTGAAATGGGCTACAGCATCATCGTGAAGCCAAATGCCATACTGCAGGCTGTCGCGAACCATACCATAAGGCACGCCTGTTGCTGTATTTTCAACGTCGGAAGCAGGGCTGCCCGCAAAAGTATTAGGCATCACAATGGCCGACCGCAGCAGTCCGATGCCCGGGCGGAAGTCCATCAGCCCGTCGTAACTGGCGTAGGTCTGGTCGTAGTTAAGCATTAAGCTGCGGCCTGCAAACCTGCTGTTGCCGCCCACAAAAGCCACAGTGGTGCCAAAGGAAAATAACTTTCCCCGCAATGCCAATCCAACGGGAGTGGCCATAAAGTCCATCAGAGGCTCATAGGTTGATGCCGCAAAAAGGAATTTGTTCGAACGTCCGATTTTTGCCTGCCAGCTGCTGCTGTTGCCGTTGGATGCGGATGCAATCAGAATGGCAGTGGGTTTACCATTGGTGTTTAGCCAGTTTACATAGGCCGAAACATTGTTCTCCGTGGAAGTGGTCACAACTACAATGGTATCGGCCGGATTGCCGTTTTGACCAAGAATGCCAAGCATTTGTTGGTTTTTGTTCAGGGCTTCGGTTGCGCTCAGCAAGATGTGTGAAGCGGGTAAACTGCCATCGGTGCGCGGCGGGATAAGTTGCGTTAGCCCATTCATTTCCAGACTGCTAAGGTGGAAGCTGCAACCATGTATCATTTGGCTGACCAATACATTGCTGGCCAGCAGCTTGGTGCCGCCAAGGCTGAACTGATTATTCTCGCCACTGCGGTAAATACTTACAGCGCCGGTGCCATAAACAGTGCCAACGAGGTTTTGATCAATGCAAAGGGCGGTTTTATCATCAACACCAATACCCAGAATATCCTGATTCTGATCGAACTTCCATTTGGCAACAAAGCCCAGTGTTCGCCCAAAACGTCCTCGTTCGGCTACATGGCTGTCGAAGACAACCCCGGGTAAGAACGAGAAAAAATTATCGCTCAGGGTCATGTATTGGTTGTGGGGATTGGCCAGTGCTTCTTCGGGATATACCGAACCGTTTACCGCGGTATACATCACTTTCGAAAGAATATGCAAGCCCGCCGAGGTCCCTCCGACAACTCCGCCGCGGTTGAACACGGTTTCTACGGCTTGCTGCAGTAAGGTGTTGCGGTAGCGGTTGTAATAGTTGGCCTGATTTCCTCCGCGAAAGAAGATCATGTCGTAGGTAACAAGGCTGTCGTGAAGGGCTTGTGTGTTGGCTGCCGCCTGAGTGGCCACCGGAAAGTTTTTTGCAAACACGGCACCGCGGGCCACAAAATACGTTGGTAGCCACGATGTTGGGTTGGTTTCGGTGCCAATGATGGCCACGCGCTTGTTGGGCGCTTGCTGAACAGCCCATCCGTAGGGAGCATCGCTCCAGCTGTTGTAGTTTTCGCTTCCGCCGCCCACCACGAGCAGCTTGCCCGGCAGCTGTGCGCAAAGCAGCAGCGGAAAAAAGCATAAAAGAATGGTTATCTTATGTTGCCGCATAAAATAAATGTGTTTGTTCCGCATATAAAGGTACGGGTTTCCGGCTTGAAATCAGCATAAAACACGGAAATGCCGCAAAAAATCGCGGTATTGTGGAATCAACCAACCCGAATAGGGTGAGTGGTTAATAGGCGGTTTCGTCCGTTTTAACCTTTCCCCAAAATGTTTTGTAAACAAAGAAGGTATAAGCAGCCACAAAAGGAATACCGATTATGGTCATGAGAAGCATGATACCAGGCGCCTTGTCCGACGAAGCAGCATTGTAAATGGTGATGCTGTTCTGAGGGTCAATGGTCGAAAAAATCATGACGGGATAGAGCTCGATGGCTACCAGGATGAGCATGAAACACATTGTAAGTCAATAGGATATATGAATTACAGGAGGGCCAAACTGCGCCGCCCTGCTATTCGCAGGAGCCATTGTGGTTTCCATGCTGATTTAGTGGTGGATGGTTCTGGTAGTTCCTGCTCACGACACAACATGGTATCAAATCCTGAGCAAGGGCGAATGCTTACAAAGAAAAGGCAACCTAGAGAAATGCTGAACAATAATACGCTCTTGTCAAGGCAAAGTGACTATCTATTGAGGCACAAATTCAGGATAGCAATCTGCCTGAATGGTATTATCCATTGCCGCCAAGCGTTTTGTATTTGCCCTATCCGGGAATTTGTCTAGTCAGCAAAGGGGATTTTTTCGATTGCTGCCGCTGAATCGGATGTCCTCTGCTGCTGCCTGATCATAGTGTGTTATAAGGGATTACTGCGGTTTATGCTCATGGCATTTCACCAAAATTGTTGCATGACAATGTGATGCGCAAATAATCAATCTCATTGGGCGCAATCAGTTACCGAAAAAACTGGATAAGAATTCAGCGCCTATATTGGGCAGTCGAACAACCTTGCAATCTTCGCTGCAAAATTTTCTTAAATCTATGGTGCCCTTCAGATCAAATAACCTCAGGCGATTGTTGTTCTGTTGCTTTCGATACGGAATAGCGTTATATTTGTTATTGGAAGTAATTCCTTCAAGGAAGCCTTAGGAATTAAAGGATTTCCAAATCTTGGAAAATAGTCATATTTTCGGAAAAGTTTTAAAGCAAGGAAAAACACAAATAGCAGTAAATCAAATTTATACAATTTTTGGCACGAAATTTAATATATTCTATATAAATTATTATTAAGATGAAAACATTTCATACTTTGATCTTAGGATTAACAATTCTGTTTCTTGCTTCGTGCCAGAAAGACCCGATTGATAAGCCAGGCAACCCAAATAGCATGGAGAAGCTCAAAATAACCGCGTCATTCGACTGGAAGACCACCCAAAACGTTCAGGTTCAGGTGCAGGGCCTTCAGGTGCCTGTGCAGGTGATGCGAACCATAGTGATAAGCGATGGTCAGCAGGCTGAGTTTTATAAGGGCATGCAGGCCATGAATGCCAATGCCACTTATGACCTTGTAGTGCCCGCTTATCTGAAGGAACTTAGGGTAAGCTTCGGCACCATCAGCAAAACACTCCCCATTCAAAATGGGATTGTGGTATTCAATTATATCCCTAATCTGCCAGAGAACGACAATTAATCAGTTATTAGGAGGAAAAGTCGATGAAAACCAATCAAATACTGTTTACGGTTACACTGTTTGCCTTTCTTTTTTCGGCATCAGCAACCATTCGCGCACAAGTGATTCAAGACTTTGAATCAGGATCACGTAATACTGAAGCGGCCAAATGCTGGTTTTTTTCCAGCACCAATATTAATGGCGGGTCCAATGCTATTGCCGATAAATTCAGCATGCGCACCGGTCAGATGTCGAGCATGACAAACCAGCATACATTAATCTCCCCATGGGTCTATTATACCGGCAGTGGCAATCTGGTGTTTAAGCATAAGATTGACGTGCTTAACGGTGCCGGAAAGTTCCTTGATGTTTATCTGATCGATGAGAACAACAACCAGACGCTGATTTATACCCACACTTATGTGAATACAAGCCTGTTCAACGAGAGTCTGCCTATCACGGTAAACGGTTTTTTCAAAGTCAGGTGGAGCTGGTACGGGTCGGGTGGTACATCACGTGGGCATCTCGATGATATAAGTATCCCGGGCATTTATGCAGCTGACCCATCGAACAACAATGGCGGCAATTGCGCTATGCTTAGCGGAATTGGCGGCGGTGGCGGCGGTGGTATTACCGACACCGATGGCGATGGTGTGCCAGACGACGAAGACGATTATCCCAACGATCCTACCCGCGCTTACAACATATACTTCCCTGCCAACGGTTTTGGCACCCTGGCCTTCGAAGATCTCTGGCCTGCCAAAGGCGACTATGATTTTAACGATCTCGTTGTGGACTATCGTTTTAAATCGGTAACCAATGCCCAGAATGAAGTGGTAGAGATTTTTAACACATTGGTTGTCAGAGCTATTGGAGCCTCTCTTGAAAACGGTTTCGGATATCAATTCCCTAATGCGAATCTGGATCAATCGAAAATTAATGTTTCGGGCTACGCTCTCACCGAAAACTTCATCAGTTTGGGTGCCAATGGCCTTGAGAATGGTCAGGAAAAGCCTACCATCATTGCTTTCGACAATGCCTTCAGCCGTTTGCCCCATCCTGGTTCAGGACTAGGAGTCAATACTACACCCGGTGCTCCTTACGTTCAGCCGGATACCCTGCAACTGACCATCAATTTTAGCGCTCCACGGCCCTTGTACACATCGCTCGACGTTCCCAACTTCAATCCATTCCTCATCGTGAATAAAGAACGTGGCAAGGAAGTACATCTGCCCGACTATCTGCCTACCAGTCTTGCCAATACCTCGTATTTTGGTGTATGGGATGACGATAGCCAGCCTTCGGTCAACCGTTTTTATAAAACGTCTTCAAATCTGCCCTGGGCTATCAACATCTACGAGCGATTTGATTATCCAATTGAAAAGGTGGATATTGTAAATGCTCATCTGAAATTTGCCGAATGGGCAACAAGCGGTGGTGTGCTATTCCCCGACTGGTTCAAAAACCTGTCAGGTTACCGTGACAATGCCAACATTTATACTGTGCCCTCCAAGTAGGCGAATATGTTCGGATTTAATGTATAATTTCGTCTCCGGCCGCAAGCCGGAGATTTTTTTATGTGTCCTTCCATCAAACTTATCGACATGCACACCCACAGGCGAAAGCCCGAGGCAGGTGTATTGCAGATAATGAACCTGATGCCTTGCGATTTGCCTCCTGAAGGTCAATATTTTTCAGCAGGATTGCACCCCTGGTATGTGCAGGAATCAAATTGGGAATCACAGCTGCAGTGGATTAATGCGCTTGTTGGTCATCCTGAACTGGTAGCAATTGGCGAGTGTGGAATCGATATGTTGTATCCCGATCCTGCGATGCAATCGCATGTTTTCGAACTACAGGCGGCTTTGGCTCAACAGCACCGCTTGCCTTTGATTTTGCATGCAGTGCGCAGCCACGACAGGCTGATTGCCATAAGGCGTAACCTCCGGAGCAGCAATCCCTGGATTGTCCATGGTTTTTCGTCGCGTCCCTCCATTGCAAAACAATATCTCGACCATGGTTTTTATCTTTCGTTCGGAGCGGCTTTGTTCAATGCAAATGCCACTATCACGGAATCATTCCGGCTGTGTCCGGAGGATAGAATATTTTTAGAAACGGACAATCATGCCGTGAAATTAAATGAGCTCTATCATCGTGCTGCTGCTTTGCGGGGCATGCAGACAACGCAATTGGCCTCGCGCATTTATCGCAATTTTGTAAACTGCTTTGGATTGACACCTCATGGTGGATGATTGGAATATCAGGACAAAATTAGCTATTGGAAATCAGGCTGTTGAAAAGCTTGAGGGAAGCCATGTGCTGGTAGTTGGCCTGGGAGGTGTAGGCGCTTTTGCTGCCGAAATGCTTGTCAGGGCCGGTATTGGCCGGCTGACCATTGTTGACGGCGATCATGTGCAGGCCTCAAACCGTAACCGGCAGCTTCCTGCCCTTGTCAGTACACAGGGCATGGCCAAGACAGAAGTTATGGCGCAGCGGCTGCTCGACATCAATCCCCGGCTTCAGCTTGAAACGATACATGCTTACGTTAAGGACCAGCCGCTCATCGACCTTTTGCAAAGGCATCCCTACAACTATGTTGTGGATGCAATTGATACGCTGGCGCCAAAAGTTTATCTGCTTTATTATGCCCATAAGTTTGGTCTTCGGGTCGTGAGCTCGATGGGTGCCGGCGGAAAATTCGATCCCACATTGGTTCAAATAGCAGATATCAGCCAAACCCATACCTGCCGGCTGGCTTATTACATCCGCAAGAAGCTGCACAGGCTGGGTGTTTACGAAGGCATCACTGCAGTGTATTCGCCCGAGTTAGTCAGCCGCGACACCATTGAGGCTCTCGACGCCGAAATGAATAAAAAAAGCACGGTAGGAACTGTTTCTTACATGCCGGCTGCATTCGGTATATGCTGTGCTTCGGTCGTAATCCGCCAGCTTAGCGGATTGTAAGCATTAACCGGCTACTTTGAAAACCAGGCTGTTGTGAATTCTTGCCTTTTCTTCTATCAAGGAAAGATAATGTGTTGAACGCCGGAGTTGAGCAACCATTTCGAGACACTTCGCAAAATTTCCTTTCTGGCGATACAGCTCACAAAGAAATACGCGATTCAGCTCCCTGTCTTCATTGCTGCGCAACAGTTCGATCAGGCGCTGCAAATTGGCGTTGTGAATGTTATGATAATGCAGAAAAGCCAGATTTTGCCTGATCTGCCTCCTGCGGCCTGCCCTCCAGTTGGCGGGTTTCGACTTGCCCAGCAGCAGACGGATAAATCTTGTTTCGCTACGATCGCGGATAAGATCGTTGATCGACCATAACAACTGCTTTCGCAGGTAGATTTCGGTTTCGCTGTTGATGGGTCGTATGCATTGAAGCAAATGCTGATAATGCTCGATGAGTGCAACTTTGCCTTCGAGAATAGCCGTATTGCAGCCGAATTGATACCAACTGCTAAACGGGTAAACTGTTTGATCCATGCTGCTTGGGTCGAATGTTTTTTCGCGCAGCTCTACTGAGGGCAGCCAAAGCAAATGTGCACATGCAGGACAGGAAACCAATTTATGCTCTTCGGCCTGATAGCCATCGCAGATCATTTTACCATCCGAATAGAGCACCGAATACTGTACCCCTTCAGGATATATTTTCCTTCCGGCAATCCGGCTCTTACAACAGCTGCAACTAAACTCAAAAAATTGGATAGCACTCATTCCGGTGCAAAGTTAAAGATTCCGTGCGGCTGTGCATTGGGTTTCATCTTAAAAATGTAAATTAAACTTGACTAAATGTAAATTATACATTACATTTGTCGTAAAAACATGAAATCAACCTATTTGTTTCCACACCAATATGCTGTTGTCGGCTGGATACTTACCGTTCCGTCGTTCATCGTGGGATTGCTGCTTGTATTCGGTGTTATTCCGGAAGATTTGCTGGGCAGATGGCCCGTATTTGCCGTGTATGCTAACCGTGTGCTGGGGCAGGATGTTTACTTTGGAGTCGTGCATTCGGCCATCCTCGACGAGATCCTTTGCATTGTTCTGACCGTCGGTTTGATACTCATCGCTTTTTCGGCTGAGCCTCATGAAGATGAGTTTATCAGGCATCTGAGACTGGAGTCGCTGGTATGGGCCACAAAAATCAACTACCTCATTCTGATTATGTGTGTGCTCTTCTTTTATGAGGGCGGTTTTTTGTATGTACTCCTTTTCAATATGTTTACCCTGCTGTTATTGTTTATTTTCAGATTCAGGTTTGTCCTGATGCGCTCCAAAACCGACAGGCTATGAAAAACCGAATCCGCATGGCCCGGGCTGCTGTTAGCCTTACACAAGAGGAGTTAGCCCGTAGGGTAGGAGTAAGCCGACAGGCCATTAATCATATCGAAAATGGAAAGTATCTGCCCAGTGTGGCCCTGGCGATGAAAATTGCGAAAGAGCTGGGGATGCGTGTTGAAGAATTGTTCTTTGAAGAACAATGATTCCGGGTTTCAACAATATAAGCTTTTCGTCAGTCTTCATTACAATATTTCAACCCTTGCAGCACGGTTTCCTGATGGTCGGGGTGACTGGATTACCCTGCGGTGATTTTGGATTGGTCGGGGTGACTGGATTACCCTGAGGTGATCCTTTTTGGGGTGTTCCAATCCAAAAAGCCTGCTGCTTCGCAGCTTCAGCTTTTTCCGTTGTTGTCCGGCTCAAACTTCGTTTGGCCTTCCTCCAACAAAAAAAGCCGCCTGCCTGTGGCAGATGGCTTTTTGGATTGGTCGGGGTGACTGGATTACCCTGAGGTGATCCTTTTTGGGGTGTTCCAATCCAAAAAGCCTGCTGCTTCGCAGCTTCAGCTTTTTCCGTTGTTGTCCGGCTCAAACTTCGTTTGGCCTTCCTCCAACAAAAAAAGCCGCCTGCCTGTGGCAGATGGCTTTTTGGATTGGTCGGGGTGACTGGATTCGAACCAGCGGCCTCTTCGTCCCGAACGAAGCGCGCTACCGGGCTGCGCTACACCCCGAAAAAACAAGGACGCAAAATTAATCATCTTTAAGCTATGGCGCAAATTTGCGGGCTTAGGATTTTTGATTTATTGCACGCAGCCTGAATAACGTAACATGGCTTCCATGTGGTCTTCAAGAGTTATTTGCTTCTTTTTAGCAAAGTCAGGCGCAATAATGAAGCGGCTTCGGTCGAAGTTGGCAATGGCTTCGAGCCAGTGCTCAGGCTGTTGGTGCGATAACACCATTCCTTCCTGCTCTGTCACAAGCTCCGAAGCGCCAACCTGATCAGAGATGATCACAGGTGTACCACTTTGCAAAGCTTCAGCAACAATCTGACCATATGGTTCATAAACCGAAGGATGTACCAAAGCATCGGCTGCGGCAAAGTAAGTGCGGGGATTGTCAAAAAAGCCCAGATAATGCACGTTTGGCAGATCTGATTTCACCTCTGGCGAACCTATGATAATCAGGTGTTTACCTGTATCTTTGAGTTTTTCGAACACCGTAAGCAGCAAGGGTAGTCCCTTGCGCTTATGACCCAGCGAAGCGAAAAGGAAATATTGCTGTCCTGACTTCCAGCCCAGGCTGTGCCTGATTTGTTGTCGCTCTTCCTCATCGACCGATTTAAATCCCTTTATGTTCAAAGGTGGATAAATAACTTTAACCTTTTCAGGATCAATGCCGTAAAGTTCGATTACCTCATTCCTCATCATCTTTGAAGCTGCAAAAATCAAGGCCGAACGCTCAAACGAAAGCTTGTCGAGGCGTATTTGCTCAAAATCGCTAAGGGAGTTGGCACTTCGGCCAAGGTTGCGAAGATAACCCTTGTGATTGCCCGGACAAAGGACGTATTGTTGATGGCTGGTTCGGCCCAGCGACAAACTGAAGTCAAACTGCTCGTTTCTCATAAACCTGCCAAGTCGATGGTCGAAACCCCTTTGCCTGAATGGCTTCGGCAAAACGCCAGCCCCAATTTTATGGATAACAGTTCCTTGTGGCAGGACCACATCAGCATGGTATTTGGCGCAGACAACCTCGACAGTATCGCCCCGTTCTGAAAAATACCTGATGTAGTTCTTTAGCCGGGTTTCGAGGCCGCCAAAGTGAATGAGGCGGTAATGTATGAGTGCAACTCTCAATTATTGAATGTTTTACGATGATATTATGCGGTGTAAAAATACAAAACCAACTTGCCGGGCACAAATATTTATGTGCATTTTACGGTTGTGACTCAATAAAGTTGTCACAGCTGCTCTTCAGGGCGGTTTTTCCAGAATCCGCGGTGCCTCATGGCCGCCCGAACCATCTTCAGCTCTTCCCAGCCGAATTCTTCGCCCAGCACTTCACGGGCAGGGCCTAACCGCTCATCGTCCACCGACTGGAAGTAATCTTCGATGACAGCGATTTTTTCTTTATCCAGAAAGTCAGGGATTCCAATACTGCCTTTTTCAATAGCCAGACAGAGGTGCTCGGCAAAAGTTCCGGGCTTTACACCCCTGAGTTCGGCCAGTGATTCGAGGCTGCTGCCGGGGTTGTTCAGATAGATATCCAGACTTTGCTCATAACGGCTTTTCGATACAGGCGGCTTTATTTCCGGGATGATATCACGATTCAACGCCTTATTGATGATGTCAAAGAGGGCTTCGCCATATTGGGCAAATCTTGTTTTTCCAATGCCCTTGACCTTTTGTAATTGCCTGAGATGCGAAGGCGGATTCATCGCTATCTGAAACAGTGCACTCAGCGGCATCACACGAGAAGGGATGATGTTGAGCCTTAAGGCTTCATCCTTACGCCATTGCATCAGCAAACTTTTTAGCCTTTGGGCTTCTTCGTTTCCAATTTCTTCCGGTTCATCAGGCATCTTTTCCTCATGAATATTCTTCTGATCAATACCGGCCAAAGCCCGCGCCCGGAGAAAGGGTTCAAGCGAAAATCCCTCACTGATCTGCGCGAAGCAAGCCTTTTTCACAGCAAGGATCTCGCGAATTTCCTGCTGAAGTTCTGCTATGCTTTTCCTCAGCAGCTTGTCATCTGTTTCAGCCTTAAACTGCACTGTTGCTCCGTATTGCCCGAGATGCTGAATAAAGTAGGCCGCAGCCTGCTCAAGTCGTTTTGAAAGCCTTGTTTCGCCTCCTTCCTGATCCATTGCTTCGATGAGCGAATGAAGCTGTGGTTCAAACTTTTTTGCGATGGCAGCCAACTGTTGATCAACAATGTCCAGGGCATCCGTAAGTTTTTCGGAAAGGCCGGGCTGCAGGCTCGCCACATTCCGGCTAATGCTGCGCTGCAGATACTCAGTTTTCGATCGAAGGTGATCAAAGTCGAAAAGTTCGGTTAACAGCTGTCTGACAAATGCTTTGCTATGTTGCCTGAGTTGGTCATGGTCAGGTTGCATGGCTTTCTGAACCTCAAGCCATTGGTTCACATGCTCGTGGCGTTTGATGGCCGATAAGGGAATTCTGCTTTTAAATACCAATCCTTCCAGACTGCGGCAGCGGCTCAAAGCCACATATACCTGTCCATGGTCAAAGGCTGCGGCCGCGTCGATGATAACTTTATCAAAGGTTAGGCCCTGACTTTTATGTATGGTAATGGCCCAGGCCAGACGCAGTGGCAGCTGGGTAAATGTACCATTGACTTTTTCGATGATGTTATTGGTTTCGCGCTCCAGATCGTACGAAACATTCTCCCAGACAATGGGCTGAGCAGTTATGGTTTCGTCATAGCCTTCGCAGGCCACCTCAACCGACAGCTGATCTTCGTCCATGTCCACAATGGTTCCGATTAAACCATTGTAATATCGTTTTTCGGGGCCGGGATCGTTTTTTATGAAAATAACCCGGGTTCCCACTTTCAGTTCAAGGATTTGTTGTGTTGGGAAAATGTGTTCAGGAAAATCGCCTTTGATTTCAGCCATGTATCGGAAAACGGGCTTTTTTATCGCCTCTAGTCTGCCCTGATTGATTTCATCGGCCATTCGGTTGTGGGTAGTCAGTGTGATGTAGCCTTGATTTTCGAAAGGTGTGGTGTCGGCTATGTAGCACCGGTTAAGCGCTTCAAGATCCGATGCATGAGGCGTTCCGCTTCGTATGGCATTGAGCAGGGCAATAAAACGATCGTCGGACTGGCGAAACACCCTTTCGAGCGTGATGGTCATAAAGCTACTCGCAGCGAGGGCTTTACTGCTGTAGAAAAATGGGTTATTGTAATGATGGCTCAGCAAATCCCACTCTTCGCCTTTCACAATAGGTGGCAACTGAAGCAGGTCGCCAATCATCAGCAATTGCAGACCGCCAAAAGGGTATTTGCTTCTGCGATAGTGACGCAACACTTCATCAATGGCATCAAGCAGGTCGGCACGAACCATGCTGATTTCATCAATAACGATGAGATCGAGACTACGGATCAGGTCAATCTTTGATTTGCGCAGCTGCAATGCATGGTTGTCCTTTCGGCCTTCTTTTTTCTTTGAAATCAGGCTTCCGGGGGCTATTGGCCCAAAAGGCAGCTGAAAAAAACTGTGGATGGTTTGTCCGCCGGCATTGATGGCCGCAACGCCTGTTGGAGCGAGCACTACATGGCGTTTTGGCGTTAATTGCGGTAATCGGCGAAGAAAGGTGGTTTTGCCGGTTCCGGCCCTTCCGGTGAGAAAAATATGGGTGTTGGTACGTGTCACAAACTGCTCAGCCAGTTGCAGCAGCGAATCTGTCAAAACGTGCTCGGGCAATATTTGGCGTATTGGATGTTAGCGGCTTACCAGTTGATATAGTGTATGATATAGCCGTCCTGACGATATCGGGCAATAACAGTTTGTCGGCCTTGTTCGGCGTCCTGCATGCTTACGAAAGCATTGCTGGTACGGTGACCTCGATCGGCCCAGCCCCAACCCGGATAGCGGGTTATCAGGCGGTGGTTGAATTCATAATTAAGGTCGAAGTCGCGGCGCTCCTGATGGATATTGCTGATAAACCCATGATAGGCTTTCTTTCCTGTTGTATCAGGATCGCAAAAGCAGGAGGAGAAAACAAAGTAGTACTTCGGACCTGCTGCAATTTCCATGGGTAATGGCGCAGGCTCGGGGAATTCTTCTTCGGCTCTTCCTTTTAATGTATTACGGTAAACGGTGGCATGCAGGTCGAAGCACACATCAATGCCTGCCAAAAATATGTCAGGTGTACCATTGTTGTCGAAATCACCAAAACGGGCTACCCCGTTAACAACACCGGGCAGTCCGGCTCTGATATCGCGAAAACCTTTTCCAGATTGATTTTCAAGCACAATGGTATAAGGACGTTCAAGGCTTTCGCCGGTAATTACCACATCGGGCCAACCATCGCCGTTGTAGTCGGCCGCATCAACCGAGCCATGCATCAGCTGACGGATACCTGATCTATTACCTTCGGTAAATCGCCCGGAAACGCTGCCAAGGTAATAGGACGAAAACGGTGTTCCGCTACGTGTTTCACCGGTAATAAAAAAGTCGGGATAGCCGTCGCGGTTGAAGTCTGACCAAGCTGCGGCACTGTACTTTAGTCCGGGAAACGATTGCCCGCTTTCCCTGAAGGTGTTTCTGTTGTTCAGGTAGATGCGTGTAATCAGGCCTTCGTTAGTTTGGCCGCTCAGGAGAATGTCCGGCTGGCCATCTTTGTTCACGTCATGCCACAGGGCAATGCCATTCCTTACACCTGGCAAATTGGTTTTTATGTCACGGAGACTGCCGTTATCATTTCGCAGCACGATGGTTCTGGCCATGCCTTGAGCATCGCGGCCTGTAAGCAGAAGGTCTGTTTTTCCATCGCGGTCGAAATCGCCGAAATGGGCTGAGCCCTCGGCGAGTGCCGGCACCTCTGCGGATGATTTTCGGAACGAACCATCGCGTTGTTGCAACCAAATACCTGCAACGGGCTGACCGTTACTCCCGAAACCACTGATTACAATATCCTGTAGTCCGTCGCCATCGAAATCGGCCGCATCCACTGCCCCATGCACTACCTGAGGAAGCCCTGCTGCCTGACTGACAAATTCATTGCGCGACATTTGCCTGATAATCAACGTTCTTTTTGATGGACTTCCCTTAGCTTCACCTGTTGCTAAAACATGAAGCCGATTGCCGGAACGAAACCATACGGCATTGGCATTGGAAAGCCCCGGCGATTTGGTGGTTACCGCCTGAAACACCTGAGCCATAACAGGCCCGGGATGCAGACACAACAACAGGAATGCTGCTAAAAGTGCTGCCCGAAATCTATAACAGCTAAACTTGCTGTTCATCTTTACTTTGATTGCCATTTTCATTGGTCAGGCTATATTCAGGATCAAAAAACAGATGCAATAACTGATAGAGTTTTTCAGTTCCAAGCGGTTTGCTCAGATATGAATCGAAGCCCTGCCGGAGGTAATATTGCGCATCACCTGCCATAGCAAAGGCAGTAATGGCAACCACTGGACGGTTGAAGTGCTGTTTGCGAAGAATTTTCAAGGCAGAAAGCCCATCCAACTCAGGCAATTGTATGTCCATGAGCACAAGGTCGGGCTGCTCGTTCTGCACAATATCAAGAACTATGTAGCCATTTTGCGCATGAAACACCTTAATTCCGGAGCGCCTGAGCATATTGTTAATCAAATGAAAGTTGGTTTCAACATCTTCTACAACCAGAACTTTTTTGTTTGAATAATCCGGATATTTATAAGCGGACTCTGCGTTAGACTTTTGGCCTGGCAGTGTAAAATAAAAACTTGTGCCTTTGCCTTCAACTGATTCCACCCAGATTTTACCACCCAACAGGTGTGTCAGGTGCTTCGAGATGGCAAGGCCAAGACCTGTGCCTCCGTATTGCTTGGTGTGTGAATCATCGGCCTGCCTGAAGCGGTCGAAAATCACATCGAGTTTCGACTCCTGTATGCCAATGCCGGTATCTTTTACGTAAAACTCGTACTGATCGCCGATGCTGATTACCCCAAATTCAATCTGCCCTTCGTGGGTAAATTTGGATGCGTTGCTCAGCAAATTGGTGAGAATTTGCTGCAACCTGAGCTTGTCGGTATGAATGACATATTTAAGGCTTGCTTCCTTATTGGAAAGCAGTAGTTTAACATGTTGCTTGTCAAGGTTATCGAGTTGCTGTCGGAAGGTCTGGAAAAGCGTTTCCATCAATTCACCCAGATCGAAAGTTGTGGGTATGATCTTTAATTCTCCGGCTTCAATTTTAGAAATGTCAATGATATCGTTGATGAGGTTGAGCAATAGCTGACCGCTTGATTGTATGGTAGTTATAAACTCCTGTTTTTCCTCGTTGGTATATTCGGGCGATGGTAACAGATCAGCAAAGCCAAGAATGGCATTCATGGGGGTGCGTATCTCGTGGCTCATGTTGGCTAAGAAAGCAGATTTGAGCTTGTCGGATTCTTCGGCTTTGTTTTTGGCTTTGATCAGATCGAGCTCATTTTTCTTTATGTCAGAAAAGTCTTCCATGATAACCACCATGCCACTAAACTTGCCTTCTAGTTCCAAACATACACCCCTCATGCGCAGCCACTTAAGCTCATTATTCAGGGTGATGCGGAATAGGGTTTCGGGTAAGGGCTTTCGATATTGGTGGGACTCTTCCCACAATGACCTGATGTTATCGACTTCTTCGGGAATGATGTGTTTGCACCAATCCAGGTTGGCCAATTCCGCTTCCTTGAAGCCAAGGGCTAATAGGCGCTGATTGTGCAGATTGATATTGCCATGTATATCTGTAACAGCTACACCTAAAGGCACAGTCTCATTGATAGCGCGGAACAATGCTTCACTCTTTTTGAGTGCCAGGTAGGCTTCCCGAAGGTCTTCGCTCTGTTGGGTTAATTCGGATGTACGTTCTTCCACCTTCTGCTCAAGCATCTGGTTTACGAGCTGCAGCCGTTGATTAGTCCTGCGGTTTCGAAGGAGCAGGCGGATGCCGAAAGCTATGAATATGCCCAGAATCAGCAAGGAAATGAAGTATCCCTTAATGCGGCTTTGAAAACGTATTTCTTTAAGCTGAAACTTAAGTGTTTCGTTGGCTGCTTCACGCTGTCGGGTTTCATAAACAATCTCAAGCCGCTCAATTTCTTCCATGCGCATCACCGATTTTAGTGAATCGCCATAATCATTCACCAGATCTGCATGGTAAATGGCTTTTTCATAACTTTTCTTTGCGAGATAAATATTTCTTAACAGTTTGTGAGAGGTGATCAGCTTGGAGAATTCGCGTGATTCTTCAAAGCTTTTATTCGCCTCCAAAAGCAGCGTCAGGGCTTGCTCGGGCTTGTTTATCTGATAGAGCAGCTTGGCTTTTAGCAGCATCACGTCTGCCCGATCAGCCTCATTTGTCGAATAGGCAATCGCTGTATCAAGATGGTCAAGGGCTTCGTTATACCGCTCCATTTGAAGCATCAGCTCGCCAAACCTTACCATATATGCGGCAAGCATTGCTGTGTCGTTTTCTTTCTCCAGGATAGTCTTTGCATTCAGAAAAAAATCGAGCGCCCGCCAGTTATCCTGCATCTGCATCAAAACATCGCCTATGGCAAGATAACTTTTGGCGCGTAATAGCTTATTATCGTCGTATTCGCGCAGGTAAAGAGCATTAAAATGATAAGACAGCGCCTGTTCATAGTCTTTCAGAAAAGCATAGATATTGCCAATCTCGTACATTGAAGTTGCAATGTACGCACTATCGCGAAATTGCTTAAAAACCGCCAGGGCGTCATATTGACTCTTCAAGGCCGCATCGTACAATTTTAATTGCCGGTAGCTTACACCCTGATTACACTGAAACCTGGCTTTCCAAAGCGGCTCGCCTAAAGAATCGGCAAGCCCGATGGCTTTGGATATCATGCGGAGTGATTCGCTAACGTCTTTTGAACGAACTTTATCGATGGTATCCAATAGATGGTTGAGTGCAATGTCGTTTTTTGATGGATTACGGGCAATTGTTGCAACAGACTGCTTTGATGACATCACTGTGTTAGCAGTAAACAAGAAGAGCATGGTGGCAGAAAGCAGCGATATCAACTTCATCCCTCTAAGGTTGGGCTTAAGAAAGCAAATATCAGAAAAATAGTCAACAGGAAACAGCTCTTTGAACAGATGTGCAGACCAAATTGGTGTTTTCTATAAATATTCTGCTTTAAGAACAGGCAACTTGTTAAAAATCAGACTATAAAGTATTTCAGGGTCTACCGGCTTGCTAAGGTAGGCATCAAATGGGGCGTTTTTGCGGTCGAAAGCAGGATTTTCGGTAAAGGTGCTCATCGAAACTATTGGTAAATCCGGCTTGAGTTTTTTGATACGCTTTGCGGTTTCCAGGCCATCAATACCGGGCATATTATAATCAAGCAGCAGCAGATTGTAAGCCTTTCCATGCTGTATTTGTTCAATCGCATCAAAACCATCGGGCGACCAGAACACTTCTGCCCTGAAACGGCTAAGCATGGCTTTAATCAATAAAAAGTTTACGCGCAGATCATCCACAACCAGCACACAAAAGCAGTTTGAATTATCCTTTTCCGCAATTGGGTTCTCAGTCTTACTCATCATTTTAATTGACTGCATATTTTATATGATAAGAACAAAATCTCTATGCAAACTTAGTGCCGCAAATTTATAAATCACATTGTCAGATACTTGTATTTAATATGCGTTCAAATTCATTCCAAAATGCGAAAAGTGTTCCAAAATGTAGATATGTTGGTTAAAGGTTTTGGTCGAAGTAGTCTGTAATTTTTCTGATCAGGTGGGTTCTGTCACGCCCTCGTACATTGTGTGGATGGCCGGTGTAAACAAAGAAATCGACGAGTTTCATTTCTTCCACAAATCTTTTCAGCAGCGCAAGACTGTGCTGCATCACTACCACATCGTCCATATCGCCATGAATAATCATCAGTCTTCCTTCCAGTTTTCCGGCCTGATTGAGCAGGCTTGATGCCTTGTAACCTTCCGGATTTTCTTCAGGGCTATCCATATACCTTTCGCCGTACATTATTTCATAATATTTCCAGTCGGTTACCGGTCCACCTGCCGTTGCCACTTTGAATATGTGGGGATGGTTGAGTTTCAGGTTGGTACTCATAAATCCGCCGTAGCTCCATCCATCCACGCCAATGCGTGTTTCGTCAACAAACGGCAAGGCTTTAAGGTATTCGATTCCCACCAGCTGGTCTTTCATCTCAATCTCTCCAAGCCTGCGGTGGATGATATGTTCAAAGGCTTTGCCCCGATTGGCCGATCCTCGGTTATCAAGCGTAAATACCACATAGCCTTTCTGGGCCAGATAAAGCAGGTACAGATTAGCGCCGCCCAGCCAGCTATTGGTTACCAGTTGCGCATGCGGCCCTCCGTAAACATACACGATAACCGGATATTTCCTGGCAGGGTTAAAGTCAATCGGTTTTATCAGTCTTCCATAGAGGATACTCTGATCGTCTGCCTTTAGTTGCACCATCTCAATTGGTGGTACTTTCAGGTTTTTCAGGGGGTTTTCGGCCGTATGAAGTTCTTTTAACAATCTGCCGCGACCGTCAATCAAAATGGTTTTTCGTGGTGTGGCGAGGTTCGACCACATGTCGATGAGGTGCCGGCCATCGGCCGATAGCAGTACCCTGTGCTGACCACCTTCGGTTGACAGCAGGGTGATTCGCCCGTTGCTGAGTTGAGCTGCGTGAAGGTTTTGCTCCAGCGGACTCTGGTTGGTGCCCAGAAAGAAAACCTGGCTGGCTTTGCTGTCGAATCCTATTACTTCGGTCACCATCCATGGCCCTGAGGTTAGCTGCTGCAGCAGCCTTCCGTTGGCTTCGTAAAGATAAAGGTGATTGTATCCGTCGCGCAGGCTGGGCCACACAAACCGACCGCTATTGTCGGGCAAAAAATACAGCGGGGTGAGTGGTTCGACCCAGGTGTCGGATTTTTCTTCGAATATGGTGGCCTGAAATGCCCCGCTACTTGTAGCGTAACGGTTCATTTTCAAGTGGTTCTGCTCCCTGTTAAGCAGGCCTGTATAGATACTTTTTCCGTCGGGATGCCAGCTGACAGCTGTCAGATATTGGTCGGCAGGCTCACCAGTTTGCAGGTACACAGTGGTATGGTTGTCAAGGTCGTAAATGCCAATCGTAACCTGATGGCTGGTCATTCCGGCCATGGGATAGCGTGTTGGCTTATGTTGAGCAATCCTCGGCGATATATCAACCAGTGGATATTCAGTCACCATGCTTTCGTCCATGCGATAAAATGCCAGTCGGGTACCATCGGGCGACCAGAAAAGTCCTTTGTTGATTCCAAACTCATTGCGATGCACGGTTTTACCGCATTCAATACCCGGGGGTTCGTTGGTCACCTGATGATGGGCAGTTCCATCGTAAACAAAGATGTTATTGCCTATGGTGTAGGCTATGTGCCGGCTGGCGCTGTGCAGTTCTGGGTTTTCGGCTTCGGGTGGTAAGGTCACCAAAAGCTGGGTCTGCATAGTGTTGAAATTGAGCAGAAAATAATTTTGCCCGCTGCGAAAGACGGCCATTTCCGGATCCAGCCATTGAAGCTGAGGCACACGCTTCAGGCTGTCGAAACCACTGCTGATCAAACTTTTATTAAGGATCGGAAGCGTAAGTATGGTGTCGGTCCTGGAAGTTGTTGCGTGGCTGCGCAGCAGGAAATTTTCTGATTGCCAGGTGTATTCTCCGGGTTTTGCTGTCCATTGAAGCTGGCTGAGCCCGCGCGGAAACAGCGAGAAATTGGTTCCTGCTGCATCTTCGGGTGTCAGCAACTGATCCTGTGCCCTCAGCTGGGTTATGAACAGCAGCAGAAAGGCCGTATAAACAAGGCGAAGGTTGATCATAATTCGGGCGATAGATGAAAATCTGGATTCTGGTTTATATTTCATTGTTCTTTGATAATGGAAGCAAAGTCGGACAGCATTTCGGGGTTTTTCTCGAGGGTATTGCCTATCACCACCACATCGGCTCCGGCTCTGGCTATTTCGCCGGCCTGCTGCGGGCTTCGGATACCTCCACCTACGATGAGTGGGATGCCGATACTACGACGAACGTCATCAATCATTTTAAGCGGCACAGGATTGAGGGCGCCTGAACCTGCGTCCATAAACAGGATTTTCATGCCCAGCATCTCGCCGGCCATTGCGGTGCAGATGGCTATATCGTTCTTGTCAGCGGGGATAGGCATGCTGTTGCTCATATAGCTCACCGATGTTGGCCTGCCGCTTTCGATAAGCATATATCCTGTGGAGATTACTTCAATTCCGCTCATTTTCAGGTAGGGGGCGGCAATCACGTGCCGACCGATGAGCATTTCGGCATTGCGTCCGGAAATCAATGATAAAAACAGGAAGGCGTCGGCATGGCGGCTGATCTGATGGGAGTTGCCGGGAAAAAGCACAACCGGAATGTCATGGGCTTCGGCGCGTAATATCCTGATGCAGCTTTCGAGGTTGTCGCTGGTAAGCAGTGAACCGCCAACAAAGAAAAAATCGACACCACATTGCGCTGCATTGTGCGCCAGGCCTCTCAGCACTTTATCGCTGGGTTTGTCGGGGTCAATCAGCACGGCAAACTTTTTACCGGGCTTGCAAAAGAGATCGTAAACAGGCATGGTGGGCTATTGTAATGCCCAAATTTAGCCTTTTTAAAATTAGGCCTGAATAATTTTCAACATTGACACTGACTGACTAAAATATTTCGCGCGCTATAGCAGCAATATTATCGGAACGCCCCATGGTATAATAGTGGATGGCCGGTACATTGGCTGCCTTAAGTTCCCTGCTTTGGGCAATGGCCCATTCCACACCAAGTTGGCGCACCTGCTGATTGCTGGTGCATTTGCGCACTTCTTTCATCAGCACTTCCGGAAGATCAATGTTAAAGGTCTGGGGCAATGTGGATAATTGATTCATGCTGGCCAGAGGCTTCAATCCGGGTATGATGGGCACGTCGATGCCGGCCTTTCGGCAGCGATCGACAAAGGAAAAATATTTCGCATTGTCGAAAAACATCTGAGTGATGACGTATGACGCTCCTGCTTCTATTTTCTTCCGTAGGTAATAGAGGTCCGAATCCAGATTGGGCGCTTCGATATGTTTTTCAGGATATCCTGCTACCCCTATGCAGAAGTCGGTTGGCGTGGCATTGAGCAGGTCGTCTTCGAGATAAATACCCTTGTTGAGGTTGTCAATCTGCCTGACCAGTTCGATGGCATGGGCATTTCCTCCTTTTTCGGGCTGAAAGTACTTCATGCCGGCCTGTGCATCGCCACGGATGGCCAAAAGATTCTTTACCCCAAGAAAATGCAGGTCGATAAGGGCGTTCTCGGTTTCTTCGCGGGTGAATCCGCCGCAGATGATGTGTGGCACAACATTGGCACCATATCGGAACATGATGGCTGCTGCAATGCCAACGGTGCCTGGACGCTTGCGAATGGTGCGCCGCTCAATCAGGCCGTTTGGCAGGTTTCGGTAAACAAACTCTTCCTGATGATAGGTCACATTCACAAATGCAGGATCAAACTCCATCAGCGGATCGATGGTCTTTTGAATATTTTCGATGTTCTGCCCTTTCAACGGCGGCAAAAGCTCAAATGAAAAGAGCGTTTTGCCGGAAGCGGCTATTTTTTCGGTCACTTTGGGAAGGTCAAGCATCGCAGGTTGTTTTTTGTGATTTCAGTTGATAGAGTTGGTCAATAAGCAAATAGGCTGTAATTATTTATAGTTGAGGTTTGCGTTGAGCAGACGCTCGGCTTCGGCCAGGCTGATGTTTTTGCGATGGGCATAGTCCTCCAGCTGATCTTGTCCTATTTTACCGACATTGAAATACTGGCTATCGGGATGTGAAAAGTAAAAACCACTTACCGCCGCAGGAGGGTACATGGCGAAATTTTCTGTCAGTTTAACGCCGGTATGTTTCTGAGCATCCAAAAGTTGAAAGAGCACCTCTTTCTCGGAATGTTCAGGGCAGGCAGGATAGCCCGGTGCAGGACGAATGCCCTGATATTCTTCGGCCAAAAGGGCACGAATATCCAGCTGCTCATTGGGAACATAAGACCAGACTTGTTTACGGACATGCTCATGAAGATATTCGGCAAAGGCTTCAGCAAGCCTGTCGGCCAGCACTTTGGTCATCAGTGCATTGTAATCGTCGTTGTCGCGCTCAAATTGCCGCGCCAACTCATCGGCACCATGGCCGGCCGTTACCACAAACCCTCCGATGTAATCTTGTATGCCGGCTTCGGCAGGCGCCACAAAATCCGACAGACAAAGGTTGGGAACTCCATCGGGTTTTTGTTGCTGATTGCGCAGAAAGGCAAAACGGGCCAGCTGTTTTTTCGGATTTTCGGGGTTGAACACCAACACATCGTCGTTTTGAGAATTGGCGGGGAAAATGCCCACAACCCCATCAGCCCTGAGCAAGCGATTGTCGATGATGTGCCTGAGCAATGCTGTGGCATCGTCATAAAGTTTGCGTGCTTCTTCACCTTTGGCAGGATCGTCGAAAATTTGCGGGTATTTGCCGCTTATTCGCCATGAGTGAAAGAAGAATGTCCAGTCGATGTAGGGTACAAGTTGCTCAAGCGGGAAGTCGTTAAACGTCGTGATCCCTTGTTTGCGGGGCGGGTACACGCTTGTGCTGTTGAAGATTCCATGGTATTTGTTCTTTCGTGCGTCTTCAATGCTGATAAACGTTTCATCGGCCTTGCTGTTCATATATTTCAGCCGCAGGTTTTCGTAACGCTCCTGCATACTGCGCAGGTAGGCCTGTCTTTTTTCGGCTGGCGAAAGCAGCTCGCTGATTACACTGGTTACGCGCGAGGCATCGCGCACATGTATCACCGGATTGCTGTAGGCCGGAGCAATCTTTACTGCGGTATGCACTTCGGATGTGGTAGCTCCGCCGATAAGCAATGGCCAATGCAAACCCAATCGCTCCATTTCGGATGCCACATGCACCATTTCTTCGAGCGAAGGGGTAATGAGGCCGCTCAGCCCAATGATGTCCACCTGTTGTTCCTTAGCTGTCTGTAATATCTTTTCCGCAGGCACCATCACGCCGAGGTCAATCACTTCGAAGTTGTTGCAGGCAAGCACTACACCCACAATATTTTTCCCGATATCATGCACATCGCCTTTCACCGTGGCCAGCAGTACCTTGCCTGCTGAACTGCTGCCCTGCACTTTTTCGGCTTCTATGTAGGGAAGCAGGGCAGCCACAGCCTTTTTCATCACACGGGCACTTTTAACCACTTGTGGCAAAAACATTTTGCCGGCACCAAAAAGGTCGCCAACAACACCCATGCCATCCATAAGCGGGCCTTCAATAACATCGAGCGCCCTGCTGTATTGAGGTCTGGCCTCCAGCACATCATGCTCGATATGGTCAGCAATACCTTTAATCAGGGCATGCTTGAGGCGTTCCTGAACCGACAGTTTGCGCCATGCCTCATCTTCCTTAACCGCCTGACCGGTTTTTTCTTTCACCTTATTCGCATAGGCCAACATGCGCTCCGTAGCATCATCGCGGCGGTTGAGCACCAGATCTTCGGCAAGGCTGAGCAGCTCGGGTTCAATCTCGTCGTAAATCTGGAGTTGTCCCGGGTTCACAATGCCCATATCCATTCCGGCATTGATGGCATGATACAGAAACACCGAGTGAATGGCCTCGCGCACCGTGTCATTGCCCCGGAAGGCAAAACTCAGATTGCTCACTCCACCGCTCACACGAGCATGCGGCAGATGCTGCTTAATCCAGGCAGTAGCACGGATGTAGTCCACAGCATAGTTGTTGTGCTCCTCGATACCGGTGCCTATGGCCAGGATGTTGGGATCGAAAATGATATCGTGTGCCGGAAACCCCACCTCTTTAGTAAGAATGCGATAAGCGCGGCTGCAGATTTCGGTTTTGCGCTCAAAGCTGTCGGCCTGGCCTTGCTCATCGAAGGCCATTACCACCACAGCTGCACCATACTGCCTGATGGTGCGGGCCTGTTGCCTGAAAAGCTCCTCGCCTTCTTTCAGGCTGATGGAGTTCACCACCGCTTTTCCCTGCAGGCACTTCAGGCCGGCTTCGATCACCTCGAAGCGCGATGAGTCGATCATGACAGGAAGACGCGCAATATCCGGATCGGACATGAGCATGTGCAGAAAGCGCACCATTTCTTCGCGCGCGTCGAGCAATGCATCGTCCATGTTCACATCAATGATCTGTGCTCCGCCCTCCACCTGATGACGGGCAATGCTGAGGGCTTCTTCGTATTTCTTTTCACGGATAAGGCGCGCAAACAGCCGGGAGCCACTCACATTGGTGCGCTCTCCAATGTTCACAAAATTGGCCTGACGACTAATACGCAGCGGCTCAAGTCCGGCAAGTATGGTTTCGCCTTCTCCGTGGGCATGGTCGGGTATTGGGCGCGGTTGGGCTGTTTTTGCCAAACTTGCAAATCGTGCAATGTGGGCAGGAGTAGTGCCGCAGCAACCACCCACCACATTGACAAAGCCGTGCGCGATAAAGTCGTGGATATGTAAACCCATTTCTTCCGGACTTTCGTCGTAAGCGCCAAACTGATTGGGTAGCCCGGCATTGGGATATGCGCTGACAGCAAAAGGTGCATGCCTTGCCAATTCCTCAAGATAGGGCCTCATCTCTCTGGCACCTAAAGCGCAGTTGAGCCCGATACTCAGCAAATCGACATGGGCAAGCGAGTGCAGAAAGGCTGTAACGGTTTGTCCTGACAAGGTGCGCCCGCTGGCATCGGTAATCGTGCCCGACACCATGACCTGAATTTTGTGACCCAGCTTGTCCTGCAAGCGTTGAATGGCAAAAAGGGCTGCCTTGGCATTCAGCGTGTCGAATATGGTCTCTACCAGAAGGACATCGGCTCCGCCTTCGATCAGCGCGGCAGCCTGTTCGTAATAGGCATCAGCCAGTTCGTCGAAGCTTACCGCGCGATATCCGGGGTCGTTCACATCGGGCGACATGGACGCAGTTTTGTTCGTTGGTCCAATGGCTCCGGCTACAAAACGCGGCTTGTCCGGGTCACGGGCAGTAAACTCATCAGCTGCCTGACGGGCAATCCTCGCAGCAGCCAGATTGATGTCGTACACCCAGGCTTGTGTACCGTAGTCGGCCTGCGATATGCCGGTAGCGTTGAAAGTGTTGGTTTCGATGATGTCGGCGCCGGCCTCAAGATACTGACGATGAATGGCCAGCACGATATCGGGCCTGGTCAGGCACAAAAGGTCGTTGTTGCCTTTGAGATTATAAGGATGATCGTTGAAAATATTTCCTCTGAAGTCAGCCTCCCCCAGATGATACTGCTGTATCATCGTGCCCATGGCCCCATCGAGCACCAAAACACGGCGGCTTAAAATTTCCCTTAGATTATTCTGTAATGGTTTCATGCATAAAATATGTTTCATGCGTCCCGAAATGACGTATGCCTGTTAAGGAAACACCGATGATACCGGCAGATTAAACCTTTTCAGCAATGGATTGTTCAGCACTCATGAGTATAGACATTTAACAATTTATAATCTCCAACCAGGGTTTTTGCCCTTGCCGGATTAGGTTTTAGCACCACTCCCCGGAGGGAAGGTTGCTAGAGCTTCGTTGAGCCTAATCTCTCCGCTCTTCTTTATAAATCAATGCCTCAGCTGTTGAAGGGAGGGATTGATGTTGAGGCAAAAATAGCAGTTTTTCATTGCATACATGGCTTAAGGATAATGAAATTTCCAAAATCTTCTTTGAGTACTTTTTTGCCTGATTGAACAATGCTTACCGGCCGGCGTTATTAAACCTGATTGTAAAACGCTTAATTTTGCAGCAAAATCCAATAGATTCATATTGCTTTATATGCAGAATATTCAAACCGACATTGATCTCCGCTACAAAGTAGCCGACATCAGACTGGCCGACTGGGGCCGCAAAGAAATAGAGATTGCCGAAAAAGAGATGCCCGGGCTGATGTCGCTCCGCAGCAAGTTTGGCAAGGAAAAACCGCTCAGGGGCGCCCGGATTTCGGGTAGCCTGCATATGACCATTCAGACGGCTGTGCTTATTGAGACTCTTGTTGAGCTTGGAGCCGAAGTGCGCTGGGCCAGCTGCAATATATTTTCCACACAGGATCATGCTGCTGCAGCTATTGCAGCCACAGGAATCCCTGTTTTTGCCTGGAAAGGCGAAACGCTCGACGAATACTGGTGGTGCACCAAGCAGGCGCTCACATTTGAAGATGGCCTTGGCCCTCATTTGATTGTGGACGACGGAGGCGATGCTACCCTGATGATTCACAAGGGTTACGAGGCCGAGCGCAATCCTGCCTTGCTGGATGCCCATACTTCCAATGCCGAAGAAGCCGCTTTCATGAAGTCGTTGCGCGAAACCTATCAGGCCGATCCTCAGCACTGGCATCGCACCGTGGAAAGCTGGGCCGGTGTATCGGAAGAAACCACGACAGGCGTTCACAGGCTCTATCAGATGAAGGAAGCCGGAAAGCTGCTGGTGCCTGCCATTAATGTGAACGACTCCGTCACCAAGTCGAAATTCGATAACCTTTACGGTTGTCGCGAGTCGCTGGCCGATGGCATTAAGCGTGCAACGGATGTCATGCTTGCCGGAAAGGTTTGTGTGGTGCTTGGCTTTGGTGATGTGGGCAAAGGCTCGGCACGCTCGCTCAGGGCTTACGGCGCGCGTGTGCTCGTCACAGAAATCGATCCTATCTGTGCACTGCAAGCCGCCATGGAAGGCTACGAAGTTACCACCATCGAAGATGCGCTGGAAACAGGAAACATCTTTGTTACCGCCACCGGCAACAAGGATGTGATTACCCTTGAACATATGAGGCGCATGAAAGACCAGAGCATCGTGTGCAACATCGGCCATTTCGACAACGAAATTCAGATGGATCGCCTCAATGCAGCCGCCGATGTCGTGCGTACCAACATCAAACCTCAGGTGGACAAATATACCTTCCCAACGGGCAATTCGATCTTTGTGCTGGCCGAAGGACGACTGGTCAACCTGGGATGCGCTACCGGACACCCCAGCTTTGTGATGAGCAATTCGTTCACTAATCAAACCCTTGCACAGATCGACTTGTGGAAGAATCGCGGTAAATATCCGGTTGATGTGTACCGCCTGCCCAAGCACCTCGACGAAGAAGTGGCCCGCCTGCACCTCGAACACATTGGCGTGAAGCTCACCAAACTCACTCCTGAACAAGCCAATTACATCGGTGTGCCCATCAACGGTCCGTACAAACCCGATCATTACAGGTATTAATGGCCTGAAGCTCATACAAAGACTGCATTTGGACACGGATGCAGTCTTTTTTTGTGAATCGCCGGCTGATTAAAAGGAACCGGTAGGAATCCGAAAGAAACCATTCAATAATAAGCACGGGAACTGCTGATGATACATGTTTTTTCGTCACCTCCCGGCAACTTTCAGCATAAGTTGGTAACGAAGCAGATTCATACGGATACCCACGGTGTTTCTGCCTGATGACGGACAATACCAAAGCCGGCAAGTTGAATAAATGGTATCGGAATCAATAGATTTCCTGAGCAGTTATTGGGTGCTGGAGCAAAGTAGGGGATCAGGTTTCAGAAGTCGAATTCGCGTTTCAGTTCCTTGATCCTGCTTTTACTCACGTTCACTTCGTTGCCATTTTTCAGGATGAGGAGGTAGCTTTCCTTGCCATACTGCTCAATGCGCTGCACCTGATTGATATTGACGATGAATGAGCGATGCACGCGAATGAAGTGTTCCTGAGGCAGCTGTGTCTCGAGGCGCTGCATGGTTTCCTTTTTGATGAAACGCCCGGAGGCCGTATGTATCATCACATAGTCGTCCTGAGCTTCAATCTGTTGTATGTCGTCGAGAGGCAGGACATGAATTTTACTGCCGCTTTTCACCACAATACGCTCGAGTGGCTTACCCGTGTCGTTCATCTGGTGGATAAGTTTCTCCACACCGGCTTGATTACTTTGTTTAATGCTGAATCGCTCCAACACCTTGTCCACAGCCTGCCGCAGCCGCTGACGGGCAAAAGGCTTCATCAGGTAGTCCACAGCATTGAGCTCGAAGGCTTTGATGGCAAATTCGTCGTAAGCGGTGGTAAATACCACTTCAGGTAGTGTGTCGAGTAGCTCGAGCATCTCGAAGCCGGTAAGCTTAGGCATCTGTATGTCGAGGAAGATCAGGTCGGGCTGTAATTCCTGTATGCATTTCAGCCCCTGAAACCCGTCGGAACATTCGCCAATCAAATCGATTTCAGGCATTTGCGTCAGAAAGCTTTTCAGCAGATTACGCGCCGGCTCTTCGTCTTCGATGATAAGGGTTCGTATGCGTGTTATCATGGGTGGGGGGATTCAAGGATTCAAAGATTCAAGATTCAAAGATTCAAAGATTCAAGATTCAAAGATTCGAAGATTCGAAGATTCAAAGATTCAAAGATTCAAAGATTCAAGGGTTTGGGGGCTGGTGATTGTGTGGTGTGGGTTTTGAAGAAGGGTTTTAAACTCCATGATTTGATGCGCGGCAATTTAGGTTAAAATATGCAAGGCATACCGATTCCGGTTTGCGTTGGTTGAATCCCTTTTCCTGATGAAGCGTCAAACCTCATAATCAAGACGGTTTTTTGGGTATGCGTAAAATTACCTCGAATTCTATTTTGCCAAGCCTGATTTCCAGCAGGTCATTGCGATGATAAAGCAATTGCAGGCGCTGACGTATGTTTCTGAGTCCGATGCCTTCGCCCTTAATCCTTGTGGCTTCGGGATCGAAATCGTTGGTGATATGCAGTTCAATAAAATCGTCGTTGGGCACACAGCGCAATTCGATGAGCACTTCTTCGGTGCTGTTGTGCACACCGTGCTTGATGGCGTTTTCGAGCAGCGGTTGAAGTATCAGGTTAGGAATCGGCGCATCCAGGCAGGCTTCAGGTATGTGCGATACGTACTTAAGTCGTTTGCCGAATCGCACTTTTTCGATATCGAGATAACGCTCGGCATTTTCGAGTTCTTTGCGCAGATAGGTGGTTTCGTTGCGGTCGTGGCTGAGCGAATAGCGCATGAAGTCCGACAATTTGATGACCATTTCCTGGGCTTTGTCGGGGTCAGTCATGGTGAGCGAACTGATGGAGTTGAGGCTGTTGAAGAGAAAATGGGGGTTGATCTGCGATTTCAGGGCATTGAGTTCGGCTTCGCGTACAAGGCGGCTCAGTTCGGCTTCCACTTTCATCTTGTGCTGCAGGTCTTCGTAATACATCATGATATAATAAATCAAAACGAAAACCAGATAATAAAAACTGCCAATGATACCTCTCCAGGGCATAGAGGCCTGCAGAAAGCTGATGTATTCGTCGTTATCGCCTTCGATAGCCTGCATGATGAAGTAGCCGCTGCCCAGCCAAAATGCTACCGAGAGAATGGCTACAAGTGCATGATTGACGACAAGATCAAAAATTTCTTGTTTCTCCTTCAGGTTGAACCTCAAAATATACCACAGGACAAACCCGACTATAGCCATAATCAGGTTGAACACCACCGCATCGGCCAGACTGGCCAGTACATCCAGGTCCTGATAGTAGTTGAGTACCACCGTTTGCACCGCCACAACGAAAAGCAGCACCAACAGGTAAGCTGAAAGGTAGCTGCGATTCTTGAGAAATGGATTAAGCATGTTATGGGGCTTTGTGTGTTGGTTGTGGATTCAGCAACTGATGCCGGCCGTGCTCAGTAACTTTTAATTTCGATACCGCCAAAAATGACGACTCCTTTTATGGTGAGGGTCTTTTCGGGATTGAAGGCTGCAGGCATCACCCGCTTATCGCTCACTCCTCCAAAAATCGAAACTGCTTCTGATTTGATCTGCCAGTCGTCGGGCACTATGAGGTTCGAGCCTCCGAAAATCACTACCGCGTCGATGATGCAGCCTTGAGGCGCTGGTGTAGTTTTAATGAGGTTGACATCCGAGCCGCCAAAAATGTTGGTGAGTTTTCCGCCACGGAAGTTGCTCGAAATGAAACGCATATCGCCTCCGCCAAAGACTGCTGTTTCGTTGAAAAACTCCTCATCGCTTTCGCCGTTATGAAAGTTATTACGAAAATATTCGCCGGCATTTTCAGCCTTATTAATAAACTTCCTTTCGTTACGGGTAAGGATCAGCAAGCCGATGCCGATAAGTATCGAAGGCCAGAGAACATCGCGAAGCCTCAGGCGGTAGTCGAACAGCTCGGGCAGCCAGAAAACTACGCCAAGACCGATGAGCACCCATCCCGTTGTCTGATTGCCTTTGCCGGTGAGGGTGATTAGTCCGATGAAAATCAGGAAGGTCTTCCAGTTGATGAGATAATGACGCAGGTTGACATCAAAGAGTCCGAGAGTGTCGAGAAGAAGCAGCCCACCGGCAAGTATCAGCAGCAATCCTGCTACCATTCTTCTGTCGGGTTTGTTAATGGTTTCCATTGTATTCGTGTTATAGGTTTGTAACTTTCTGTTTACATGGCAAAAGTATGGTCAGGGGCTGCTCTGCCCAAGTATTTTTCGGCCGTTGGGGGAGATTAGTCGGCGAATGGAGAACGATAGGCGGTGATTAGCGCCGGGAAAATGAATCATCCTCTTTCAGACATGCTCAGAACTCGTGCTCTGTCTTAGGAAATTATTGATTGTCAAAATAATAATAAGCATACATGCGTTATACGGATGGATGCTTCCAGCGTTTCTGCATGTCGCCCGAAACGGCTTGTTAAAACCCATAAAACCAATTCCATGAAAGAAGCAATACGCGATGCTCTGCACGAACCCGAATCGATGGAGAAGCTTTACCGCAGCGACCGAAAAGCCTTCGAAAAAGCTTTTCTTCAGTTGTTTCCCGAAATTCAGGATCATGTACTGGCTCAGGCCTGGTACTTCCGTCTGGCCAAATCCGACAACACTTTCAATTTTGGTCAGTGGAGGCATTGGGCATTGCTATTGATGCTCAGTGTGTTAGCCTGGTTTGTGGCAAAGCTGCCCGACCTTGCAGGGCTAGACACCGAAAATTATTATGCCCGAAACATTTCTCTTGCTTTGTTTCCTTTTCTCAGCGCCTGGTTTATCCTCACCGGAAAACCCAAAATCCTGGTGAACTGGACGGTTTTGGCATTATTTATTTTCTCGGCAGTTTATATCAATATGCTGCCCAATAACCAAAGCAGCCAAACCTTTGTCCTAGCGTGTTTGCATATGGTATTGTTTCTTTGGTTCATCACCGGCTTGTCGTTTTCGTCGGATGGATTCCGTCGTTACACCTCGCGTCTCGACTGGCTGCGGTTCAATGGCGATCTTGCGGTCATGATGGCGGTGCTGTTCATTGCAGGAGGTATGCTCTCGGCTGTTACCATCGGACTGTTTGAGGTGGCCGGCATGAGTATCGAAAAGTTCTACATGAAGAATATTGCTGTTTGGGGTGGCGTGGCCATACCTTTGTTCGCAACATGGCTGGTGCAGGCCAATCCCCAATTGGTCAGTAAGGTTTCGCCTGTGGTGGCAAGGGTGTTTACACCACTCGTTATAATGATGCTGGCTGTTTATCTGACAGCATTGCCTTTTTCGGATAAAGACCCATTCAACGACCGCGAGTTTTTGCTGATATTCAACATTTTGTTGTTGGGCGTGATGGCCCTAGTGTTCTTTACGCTTTCGGGACGCGATGAACAAAAGGAGGAGAAAATGCAGGTGATTAACCTGTTGATGCTTTCAGCACTGACCCTTATCGTAAATACCATCGCTTTATCGGCCATCCTCTACCGCATTGGCGAATGGGGAATAACACCAAACAGGCTGGCCGTTCTGGTGAGTAATGTGCTTATTTTCAGCAACCTTGTGTTGTTAGCCTTCAAGCTGTTCAGGGTTGTGCGAAAGAAGGCGTTGCTGGCAGAAGCCGAAGACAGCATTGCCTTGTTTCTGCCTCTTTACGCCGCATGGACGGCTGTTGTGGTATTTTTGTTTCCGGTAATTTTCGGTTTTAAATGAGATGAAAGCCTTGGACAATCGATATTTTGGCCATAATCAGTCGGACGGGTTGCAGAAATCAGATGGAGTGGTGGAACCGAAAACCGAAACCAACAATGGTGGTCACGTTTGTGCCATGGTCGTGGAATGACAGCCCTGCAACCTTGAGAATAATCTGTAAATCGCATTCAGCTTTTAAGGTCTTTTTTGAAATACCATCAAAACCATGAAAACATCCAATAAGCTGATAATGATCATCATTGCGCTTGTGATGCTCAGCTGTGGAGGTCCAACGGATTACCGCAATGATGCCATCAGCAGCATGCCGATGAGTGGAGGATCCTTTGAAGAAACCAAAGCCGATGTGTTAAACGAACCACAGCAGCGCATCATCCGCGAAGGATACCTGTCGCTCGAAAGTAGTGATATTGCCATGACCACGGATTTTGTCCGGGAACAGGTTGCGGTTTATGGTGGAACAATCTCGTCCGAAGGCGCCTACGACGAAGATATGCGGACTTCACGTCATATGGTAATCAGGGTGCCGGCAGCCAACTTCGATGCATTAGTTTCGGCACTCGAGAAGCATGCAAAAAAGGTGGTCAATAAAAATATTTCGCAACGCGATGTAGGCGAGGAGTTTGTGGATGTTGAGGCGCGTTTGGCTACCAAGCGCGAGCTTGAAGCACGGTATCGCGAACTGCTGAAACAAGCACGCAATGTGCAGGACATGCTCTCCATTGAGCGCGAACTGGCCAATGTGCGTGCCGAAATTGAAAGCATGACAGGGAGGCTGCGCTACCTGAGCGATAAGGCAGCACTGAGCACCCTTAACCTCGACTTTTTTCAGACCTACAGCCCTGCAAGCCGGTTTGCCGCAAAGCTGACCAGCTCATTGGTCAATGGCTGGTATGCCTTCCTTGGTTTTATGGTTTGGCTGGCCGGATTATGGCCTTTTTTACTGCTGATAATGTTGCTTGCAATGGCCTACATGAGGCGGGTCAGGCGCCGTAAATCCCAACAGAGAAAATCTCAAGTACAATAATGTACCAGTTATGCTGGCTCTTGCTCAAGTACTTGCCCCGATACTGTTAATCGTTTCAGCAGCCATTCACTTTGGCGTGTTGATAGGTTTATTGCCGCAGCAGATTGTCTGGGGCAGCCGGATCAGAAACAGACGGCAGCTTTATAATCTTGGCATTGTTTCGCTATTGGCCAATCTGTTCTTTTTGTGGGTTGTCGCGCAAGCTTCCGGATTTGCTGACGCCATCATCAGCGCTATCTGGCTCAAACTGTTGTTGTGGTTTATGACGGCACTTTTCGCATTGAACATATTGGGCAACCTCAGCTCGCCAAGCAAAACAGAGAAACTTATCTTCACTCCGCTTGCCCTGCTGCTTGCCGCTTCGTGTCTGGTGCTTGCCCTGCACGGGTGAATATCAATTAGCCGCGTTGCACGTATCGAATTCTTCAGAAGAATCTTCGATGAGGATTATTAATGCCTGAAGGATGTTTTTGGCCTTCATTGCCGGTCACTTCCGAAGGCCGGGGAGTTAATGCTGCTGTATCACACGGTCTAATCTCAACATGACAGGCAAATGATCGCTGTAACCTCCAAAGTAGCGGTTACCCGACATGGTTCTGTTTGGCCGCTGTATGCCCCGGCTATCGGTGTAAAGCATCCAGGGCCGGGAAATGATGAGAAACGAGCTTAGCCGTAGCGAACGACTTGTGATAAGGCTTTGCGAGACCATCATCTGGTCGAAAAAATCCCAGTTATTGAAGTATAAGGTGCCTTGTCCGTTCGCAAAAGGTTCGGCTGCAAGGTTTACCAGCGCCGAAGGTATTCTTTCGGCTTCGTCTAAGGGCAGCGCTTGCAGCTCAATGGCGATGCTTTCGTCGTTGGGATTATCATTGAAATCGCCCATGACAACAATTTTTGCCTGGGGATTGGCCGATTTAAGCTGGTCGATGGACTGCCGAAGCGCTCTTCCCGCTGCTTTGCGTACCGGTGCGGAGGTTTCTTGTACGCCCCTACGCGATCGCCAATGATTAACATACAGATGCAAAGTGTCAGCCATGGCATTGACCAGCGAGGCATACAGGATGTGACGTTCGGGAACACTGTCCTGAAACTCAATAGTGCCGGATTTCAAGGCTTTGAAATAGCTGTCGCGGTAAAGCAGTGCCACTTCGATACCACGTGGATCGTCATCCTCGAAATGCATAATCTGATAACCGGCTTTTTGTATCAGCGGCTGACGGACAAGATCGTCGAGTACGGCTCGGTTTTCTACTTCGGCCAGTCCGATGATGTGCGGGAAGTCGAGCGTATCCATGGTAGCAATAACCCGGGCAATGTTGTGTAATTTATCGTTGTATCGTTGCGTATTCCAGGCCACACGGGCGCCGGGCAGAAAGTCCTCGTCGAGTGTGCGCGCATCGTCGATGGTGTCGAAAAGGTTTTCGACATTGTAAAAAGCAATGGTGTGAAAGCCTGATTGCCGGACTTGTGTGGTTGTCTGGCACGATAGCTGCAGCGATGCCATCAGGAAGATGGCCAACAGTAATCTGATCATCATTTGGTGTCTTTAATGCGGTCAATGTCGCGGCGTTCTTTTTTGGTGGGTCGCCCGGTGCCGCGTGGGCGTTGCTCGGCCTTAAACTGGCGCATGAGTTCAAGCCGTTCGTATTCTTCCCCGGGCGTCAGGTCGGTCATATATTGCTCAACCAATGCTGCGCCTACCCTGTTGGTGCCGAGCTGTTTGACCTGCACACGACGGTTGATGTGGTTCCATTGCAGCTCAATGATATCGCCCACCTTGATTTCGCGCGATGGCTTCACCGACTGACTGCCAATCTTCACCTTGCCACCGCGACAGGCTTCGCCGGCCTGGGTTCGGGTCTTGAAAAGCCGAACCACCCAGAGCCATTTGTCGATGCGCACATCTTCGCTCATTTTTCCCGGAAATAAACTTCAATAGGTACTCCACAGAAATCCCACTTTTCGCGCAACTTGTTTTCGATGAAGCGTTTATAGCTTTCTTTCACCTCTTTGGGGTAGTTGCAGAAAAAGACGAACTGGGGTGTGGGTGTCTTGAGCTGTGTTACGTATTTGATTTTGATGTACTGACCGCGACCGGTGGCTGGCGGTGGCGCAGCTTCGATGATGGGCAACATCACATCGTTAAGCTCGGAAGTTGAAATACGTCGTCTGCGGTTTCCGTGAACACGCATGGCCTCCTGCAAGGCCTTAAGCACGCGTTGTTTTTCGGTTACCGAGGTGAATATGACGGGCACATCGGTAAACGGTGCCAGCCGCTCACGAAGCTGCTTTTCGTATTGCTTGAGGGTGTTGGTCTCCTTTTTCACCAGATCCCACTTGTTGGCCACCAGCACCAGTCCTTTGCGGTTCCTGACCACAAGTCGCAGGATGTTGAGGTCCTGTGCTTCGAGTCCTGAAGTTGCGTCGATCATCAGGATGACCACATCGCTGGCTTCGATGGCCCGAATGGAGCGCATCACCGAATAGAACTCAATGTTTTCGCTCACTTTGGTCTTGCGGCGTATCCCGGCCGTATCCACCAGAATAAAATCCATGCCAAACGAAGTGACGCGGGCGTCAATCGCATCGCGGGTTGTGCCGGCTATAGGCGTCACAATATTGCGCTCTGTGCCAAGCAGGGTGTTCACCAGCGAAGATTTGCCCACATTGGGGCGTCCGGCCACGGTGATGCGGGGCACGTCCGTAAGGTCTTCGGGTTCGCCCGGAGGAAGCAATTCTACCACCTTGTCGAGCAATTCGCCTGTGCCACTGCCGTTGATAGCCGAAACAGGATAAATATCGCCCAGCCCAAGGGCGTAAAACTCCTGAGCATCCTGCAGCCTCGCGGTATTGTCGCTTTTATTGACGACCAGCATGACAGGTTTGGTAGTTTTTCGCAGCAGAACGGACACGTCCTCATCGAGCGGATGAATGCCCGAGATGGCATCCACGACAAAGAGGATCAGATCAGCCTCGTCGATGGCCAATTGCACCTGTTTGCGTATTTCGGCTTCAAAAATATCATCCGAGCCATGCACATAGCCACCGGTGTCGATGACCGAAAAGTTGCGGCCATTCCAGTCGCTGCTTCCATAATGGCGGTCGCGCGTCACGCCTGCTGTTTCCTCCACAATAGCTTGGCGCGATTGCACCAGCCGGTTAAAAAGGGTGGACTTTCCGACATTCGGCCGGCCAACGATTGCTACAATACTCATAATCTTCTATAATTCAATCACATATAAGGCTCGTATCCAAACCTTTTCAACATTTTTTCGTTATTGCGCCAGTCTTTTACCACTTTCACGCTGAGTTCGAGGAAAACTTTTTTACCCACAAAGGCTTCGATATCCTGACGTGCCTGAACGCCTACTTTTTTGATGGCCTCACCGCCTTTGCCAATCAGGATGGCCTTTTGCGATTCGCGGGCCGCAAACAGATAAGCCGAAATGCGGATAAGGTTTTCGCTCTCTTCATAGCTTTCCACAGCCACTTCCACCGCATAAGGTATTTCCTGTTTGTAGTTGAGTAATACCTTTTCGCGGATGATTTCCGACACAAAAAAGCGCATGCTTTTGTCGGTCAGCTCGTCCTTGGGGAAATATGGCGGCGATTCGGGCAAAAGCTCCAGAATATGCTGCCTGATGGTGTCGATGTTAAACCCGTGGGCCGCTGCCACCGGCACGACGATTGCGCCTGGCAGGTGTTGCTGCCATTGTGCCACAAGTGCAAGCACCTGATCCTGTGTGATGAGGTCAACCTTATTGAGGACTACGATAACCTTAACTCCTGATTCGTTTATGCGCCGTATAGTCTGAGTGTGATCAGCCTTTTCGGTTACATCAACCACAAAAAGAATCACATCAGCATCGATGAACGCGATATTGACAAAGCTGTTCATCACCTCGTGCATTTTGTATGCCGGCTTTTGGATGATGCCCGGAGTATCCGAAAACACTATCTGGTAGTCTTCGTCGTTCACAATACCCAGAATGCGGTGTCGTGTGGTTTGTGCTTTGGAGGTGATAATCGACAGCTTTTCGCCAACGAGTATGTTCATCAGGGTTGATTTGCCCACGTTGGGATTGCCGATAATGTTGACGTAGCCTGCTTTATGGGCCATGTAAAAAAATTCTTAAAAAACTTGCTTTGCAAAGAAACGAAAATTAATTTTGCAGTCCCTTTTAAAAGAGGTTAAACACTGCGGGGTGGAGCAGAGGCAGCTCGTTGGGCTCATAACCCAAAGGTCGTAGGTTCGAATCCTGCCCCCGCTACAAGGCAAAAGCCCGCTGCGACAGCAGCGGGCTTTTTATTTAGGCCGGTACGCATGCCAGCATGCATTACCGGCCTAAATAAAAGACCCATTCGCCTGAGGCGAAGGGGCTTTG
>DAOKYW010000004.1:30048-47613 GCA_035325985.1 Bacteroidales bacterium | reverse complement strand
GGCCGGTACGCATGCCCGCATGCATTACCGGCCTAAATAAAAGACCCATTCGCCTAAGGCGAATGGGCTTTTGCCTTGTTAAGCCCACCCCAACAGGATCACCGCAGGTAATCCTGCTATATTTTTCATGCTGCATGCATTACCGGCCAAAACCTGCTTCTTATGATAAATTTTTGACTTGAAAAATTTACCATTTTCTTCAAAAAGTTTAATTTATGCAAATAAAGTGTCACCGTTTTGGTATCTCATCTCTCCAACTAAGGCCCTCATTTGTGAAGGATATACATATTTCTGACTTTCATTCAAATTTTTCATTTCTACAAATGAAAAATTGTTTCCATATGTGAGTTTAACCTTTGGTTTGATATCAATAAAATCGGTCAACCTTTATTCCTTTCACCAGCTTAATATCATTTCAGTTTAAGAAAGGCATCTTTAATGACCTTGCTCATAAGCTGCCGCCTTTGCAGCAGGAAATCATTATAGGAGAGGCTTTCCCAGTTTTCGGGCAAGGCATGCCAATAATACATTTGGTTGAGTTATTCCTGTGTAAACCGGTTCAAATAGGGAAGCAGATACTCTTCAGGTGCTTTATCGGAAATGGCAATATTATCGCTCCATTCCACCAGGGCAAAATTGGCAATCTGGTTAGTTTCCCTGTTTTCGATAATATCCAGAGTTTCCAGATAGCCTTTTGGGAAAAGATGGTGCCTCTCGAGTGCTGATTTCTTACTGCGGAGACCTTCCTGCAAAAGGTCTGACACTTTGAGTTTGGAGAAAAGGCCATTGGCATTGTGAATGTACAAGGCTGCATAGTAGGCATACAGCGAAGGGCTGGTGGAAGAGGATGTGGCCAAATCCATCGGAAGTGTAATATCCCAGAAATCTGGTGTCATCTGGGTGTCAATGATATCGTTCAGCACTTTGATAAAGTCCTGAGCATTTGTCAGGCCCTTAAGTCGGGTTAGGTCCATCTCCATCACCGTTTCGGGTGAGCCAGTGTAGCGTCCTGTTATGGATGACATGAAGAACCAACGGGCTATCAGGTTTTTCAATTCATACAAATCCATCTGATAGTCCACTCTGCCAATCAAAAAGAAGACATAAGCATAAATCAGGTTATTCTTTGAACTAATATAATCCTGCCTTGCAAACCCGGCTTGTTTAATGGCCTTTATGAACTCGTGCCAGTGCTGCACATCCAACACTTTGCCTTGTGCCTGTTTGAGTTTTTCAAACTGCTGGTCACGCCTTCCTTCGCTGAATTGTCCGGTTTCCAGGTCTTTACCCCGAAGAATGCTGTAAACATACTGCAATCGTGCCCTTCTGAAAGCCAATCCAACAGATACCCGGAGCATCTGGTCAGGGTCGGGTTCGATGAGATAATTGAAAGGTGAGGCAGATTCTTTGGCAGGGAAACGGCACTGGCGACAAAATTCTTCAAGGTCTTTCCTGCCTTCTTCCCAGAATACACTCATCAGGGTAAGAATGAAGTCAGCCTGATTGAGGGTTTTTCCCTGGGAGTTGATACGGACAAACACATCAGCAACCTGCTCCTCACTAATATCTGCCGATAGTTCCAACACTGAGAATGGGTAAGAATCGAGGTTTTTAAGCCTGATAAAAGCATTCTGAATGATTTCCTCTTCCTGATCGCTCACTTCAACACTTTTTCTCAGATTGCCAACAAAATCATTGGTAAGCCTGAAGATATTGGCATTAGGTCTCCAAAGCTCAGTGATGTCCTGGAAATACCTGGGGTTTTTCTTAATGGCAGCATCAGGTATTTCAAACTTTGCTTCAAAGGGATTAAATGCAATCCTGATCTTGGTCTTCTTATAATTCTCCCTGATGATTTCTTCTCCTTTGATAACCGCATACAGCGAGGTCAAGCGTTGCTGCCCATCTACAATAAGCAGGTTAGGATGCAATTGTTTCCCACTTGTTCCGATGGTCTTATGGGTTTCCACGATGCCATTTGCCCAAAACAGGAAGTATCCTACCGGATATCCTTTATACATGCTGTCAAACAAATCCCTGACCTTGGTATCCGGCCAGACGAAAGGGCGCTGTATGTCGGGAAGGCCAATCAAGCCCATGTCAATGCTATTAATCAAGGTGGCGAGGTTGTAGTTTACTTCTTTGAAGAGGGTTGCCATAACTCTACTTTAAGTTAATCTTATAAGGTAAAATACGTCCTTTTAAGGTTACATTTGAAGCTTGAATAAAATAAAAGTACTAATACTTTACTTTCATGCTATTATAATTCTTTCCAGGCCAACATCCGCTTTTCACATTCTATAGCTGGTAAGCCTAAGCGGGGATTGACTTCTTCAACCAGCAATGTGAGCTTTTCAATTGCCTGGCTTCCTTTAATAATTTTTTGTTCTACCAATTGATCAAATACCCACAAATGACCTCTTACCATCATTTTCCGTGATAATGCATACTTTCTGAGTGTGTTGTCTGATGTAAGCAGTTCACCGTTCAATTTAATAGCACAAACAATGGCAGAACAATCCTGCTCCGAGAGTTGGGGCTTTACTGATTGAAGTTCACCGATCAGCCTCAGCTCATCCATATCAAGTGCCACAACCCTTAGCTTACCTTCCTCAATATGTGGTTGCAATTCCTGTAGTTGCGCTTTATGTAATTCTTCGAGAATCATGTCGGATGTATAAAACGAATGTTCCAATGCAAAAAAATGTTGCAGCATTTTCAGCTTAATGAGGTCAATCAGTATGTTGGCATCATTTACAACAACTCTCATATGGCAACCAGTTCGTCCCGAAATTCTGCCAGTTTCATATTAGCAAGGTTAGCGGCTTTGCTCATGGAAATGATTTCTTCCGCGGCAGCACGGTAAAGCAATTGTTTGAATCGTGATGAATGTTCCCTGCCAATGTACTCACCCAGGCCAATCTCCTTTCTCCTATCCTCGGAACTATTCAACCATTTTCTAAAATGAATAAACCTTTCCTCATTGATTACACCCAGGTCAAGCGCCCGTGCCATAATGGCCTGTATTGAAATGCCATAAGCTTCCTTTATGGCTATCAACTCGGGCAAACTTATTCTGCTCCGGCTATGACCCATTTCAACAAGAAAAGTTTCTTTAGGAATTAGCATGGCTCCGGCAAAGCGGTAGCAAAGTTTTTCAATGGCTTTAGGTTCCAGATCAGGGTCAAAAGTTAGTAAGAGGTGGCCCAACTCATGGAGCACAGTAAGGCGCTTCCTTTCAGTAGGGAAGTGCTTATTCACCACGATTACAGGAATGTTATCATTGGCCCAACCCGATAAACCATCAAACTCCTGATCTGCCTCAATTTCTATCACCTTTATTTCTCTATCTTCCAGCATTTCAATTACATTCGGGATGGCATTGTAGCCAATCTTCCAGAAATTTAGCAGATACAGAACTGCTTCTTCCACATCATCCCCATTTCTGATTAAATGGTTTGCAACCGGATTTTGGAATGACGAGGTAAGATTTAAAAACTGTTCTAACTCCAGATAACGTTCGATGGCATTTGTAACGGTTCCTTTGATTGAGTTAAGTGTCTTAGTGGATAGTTTGCTCTTTTTCCTGAACTCAATGTTTTCGATGTCAACATTGAATGGACGGAAGAAATAATCAACCTTCACGTTCAGGGCTTTTGCAAGTTGAATAAGCACACGGCTGTCGGGCATCATCAGCCCGTCTTCATACTTTTTTATAGCATTATGGCTGACAATATTATTCATCCTCTTTGACAATTCCCTGAGAGAGAGATTGGCGATAATCCTGGCGGATTTAATTCTTTTGGCAAAGGTCTTTTCCATGTTTCTGGTGTTGGTTTACAAACGTAATACATTTTCTGATATTGTAAACCATTAAGGCTAAAATTCAATCCCTATTTTCCTGAGATTCTCTTTTATCCGTTGCTTCAATTCCGCTGATTGCTCAAACCATTTCAGGATCACCGCAGGTAATCCTGCCACATTTCATGCTCGCATGCATTACCGGCCTAAATAAAAAGGCCCATTCGCCTGATGCGAAAGGGCTTTTGACTTGTTAAGCCCTCCAACTGGTCGGCAAATTTGACTTTATCTGCCAGGCTTATTTTGCTCCAAAAGTTTTGATCCTGTAGGCAAGGTTGAAATGCATAGCGTGGTTGTAATACCTGAAATCACTATCCAGGTTTTTACCCTGGCCCAGTACGTCAACCAGCCCAATGTAGTAGCTGAACGAGAAGCGCCAGTTGTTATAGCTGGCGTATATGCCGGGAGAAACCGAGGATTCCCATAGCTTTGAAACAGCATAAATAACATCCGATTTATTCCTCTCCGATAGCTGTAGTCCATTATTCAATGAAAAACCAGATGTGTTTGGAAAATTTGCGTGTGCAAGTGAAAACGTTCCGAAGAAAATTCCAATTCAGACTCTCGGTTTAATGCTGAAGTCTTCGGTTTATTTTGATTCCCTCCTTCGGATTACCAAATCATCCATATAAACCGTGTCGTTGGCATGGTTCCAAAGATAAACCCGATATACTTTGCTATCGGTTTCGGGGATGCTTATTTCAAGCTTAAGCCTTCCCCATCCCTGTGGGTCCACACTGTCAGTTTCAGATTGAAGCTGATACAAGGCTTCGATATCATGGCCTGCCATCACCACCGCACCATGACCAAAAGCCGGCTTTTTCCAGACTGTGATTTCGAATTGGTCGCCCTGATTGGCAAAGAAATCAATGCCCGAAGCGAAGGGATTGCCGGGATGCAAACGGGCCGAGAATTTTCCGCTCCGCGCAACGGTGCTGTCCTGACTTTCGAATGCCAGAAACTCGTAATAGTGGTCGGGCGAAACATAGTGCGTGCGTGCCTCGTTGAGCTGCTCGAAATGATTGGTTGCCGAGTCGTAAATCCAGTTTCGCTGTTTTACTTTAGTGCCATATTGCCCCTTAATCAGCTTGCTGTAGTCAAGTGGTTCGAGCAGGTCATAATAGGATTGATCCACCGTCAGGCGTCCAAAGCTGGCCCAGTAAGCTTTTTTCGACATTTCGGCAAAATGCAGTATGCCGTATTTATATTGTACAGTCTGAAAAAGATTCAGCCCAACGATGAGCAGTATCAGCGATAGTATTGATTTATAGATGAATGTATTTTTTCGGATAAACCATAAAAAAGCCCCCAACGACAAACTCAAAAGGGTGTAAAATTCGATCATGGGGCGTGCGCCGAAGCTTCCGCCATACGAAAAATCCCACCAGCTGAAAATGATATAAATATGCAATGGCAACAGGATAACAACCGGCCAGAAAAATTCGACAGCTTTTTTGCGCAGCAAGGGGATGCCTGCCAGCGCAAATATCATCAGCGGTGTGTAGATCAGCCAGCCTTTGCGATAGCTGAACAGGCCCAGCCAGATGCGCGGCCGATCGAAAAAGAATCCTTCTTCGCCATAGGAGTAATAAAGCCAATGGCCGGTATTGGCTTTCCAGAAAAAGAACTGTGGCAACAGAACAACAAAGGCAGAAAGCATGATGATCAGGATATGCTGCCATTGCGACAGCAAAAACTTCGTGCGTTGCCAGAATCCTTGTTCCTGCACATTCCACAGGATAAAAAAGAGGGCGATGATGCCGTTGGTGGGGCGGATAAGCACGATCAGACCAGAAATAAGGCCGAGCAGCAGGGCTGTTTTTGGATTGGGCTGTTCGTACCAGCGGATGCTGAGCAGAATGAAAAAGCTAAAGAGGCTGAAGTTGAAGGCGTGTGACATGGCCGCCTCGAAGGTGGAATAGTGAAAGAGATTGGTGCCCAGCACGATAAGCAAAAGAACAATTGCTGATATTTTTTCATCGAAATAGCGCAACAGTACCTTTCGCAGGGCCAGAAGTCCGGCAATGAGGTAGAACAGGGCACTAAACTGCAGCCAGAACATATAAGGTGGTGAAAAGCCGTCCATTGGCCAGCCGCCAAGCCATGCGCTGAGGTGTCCGATCAGAAAAAAGGGCAGATACAGGAATGCCAGCCCCATCGTCATTTTGATAAAGCGACCACCTGTGGGTGATTCATGCACATGAATTTTACCAATCCAGCTTTCGGGGTCATGGCCAACAAACGAGAAGCTCAGGTCGTGGTGAATGAAAGCGGCCGGCAGGTAACAGTAGTAGCCGATCACATCGTGTATCACCACGTCCTGATGTTTTTTCCACCGGCCATTGTTGAGGTTGGTGACCGTGATGGCGAGTGCGATGATGATGATGGCGGATACGGATGGTGAAGGCATGGCCTGCCGCAAACGGGCAAAGTTGCCGGCTATTCGAGTTTTAAGAAGGGCAAAGTCAGGCTTCATGTGCCGAAGCGCGTATTCGTGGATTAAGGGCGCAAAATTCCCGAAAAATATGTTTACGACCAACCCAGTTTTTCCTCAAACATCTCGTCAACCATTTTACTCAGCAGGTCGCAGCCGTGTTCGAACATGCGGTTGCCATTATCGGCTTCCTTGAAATTGAAATGCAGGTCGGTATATTCGCCGCGTTGCGGAATAAGCGCCATGGCTTCGGTGAGGGCTTCATCAGGTGTTTGCAGTCCATGGAGTCCAAGGCGGTTCTGCAAGGCAGCCAACTGTTCAAAAGCATTGTGCTGAAGCGGACCCTGCATCTGCTTTTTCACCGGTTGAATGCGTTTTTGCGAATTGGTTAAGCTGCCGCCTGTTTCCCACGGCAATGATGCCGGCATCACCAGGTGTGCAAGCTTAGCTGTCTCGCTCATATAAAGGTCCTGCACCATCATAAAATCGATTCGGCGGAGGCTGTTGAGCACCTTGTGCTTGTCGATGGCGCAGCCTGCCGGATCTTCGCCAAAGATGAAGGCGTTGCGAATGCGTCCACTTTCGAAATGCTTGAAAACGCTGTTGATGGTATAAGGCAGCTCGTCCACCTTCCACAGTCGTTTCATGCGAAATTGCAGGTCTTCGTCGAGGATTGGCTGAGCATCGACCCCGATTTTGTGGCACACACCCATACTGAAAATGCCGTGACTATTGGTTTTTTCCTTGAGGGCAATAATTCCGCTGGCAGTTTTTCCGAGCTTGCCGCAAAGCATGGCCATATTGTGCATGGCCATACTGGCATTGGCCGAAAGTTCCTTTTCCTCGAAAATCAGCAGGCTATTCATCTCGTCACGGTATTCGCGGGCAAAGGCGGCAACAGTATCTTCCGACACAGCTGCATAATGCAGCAGTTTTTGAAAATCGTCGCGCATCATGGCTTCGCTGTAGGCTTCCCAGCCTTCTGTTCGGGTACGCACAAAGTTGTTGTCAACCAGTTTTTCCCTGATGAGATAGTGGTTCACGGCTTTGATGAACCAGAAATAGTTGCCTACGGCAATCACTTTATCTGCTTTTTGAGCAAACCTGCAATCGGGTTTAGTAGTAATCAGGACCACTTCGAGTCCTTCGGCGTATTTTGTGCTGAATATCAGATGGTTGATGACCGGGTGGTCTAAGTTCAAATCGGCTCCGGCCACAAAGATTTTCGAGGCGCCCCGGATGTCACAGTACACGGCATTTTCGTTGGAGTTGTGGAAATATCCATCGCCCCGGCCGAAATAGTGGAAACTGCTTACATTATTGGTTTTTGCGCCTCCGCGTGCCAGCTTTTGAATCATATAGAGCTCCTCGTTGGTGAGCCGGGCACCACCAAAGAAAGCATTATCGTCGGGCTGCACCGAAAGGATTTTTTCTGCCATGATATCATAGGCTTGCTCAAAACTGATGGGCTGCCAGCGCTCGCCTTGGCGCAACATAGGCTGGGTGAGCCTGCCGGGCTGGCTGAAGAATTTATAGCCAAACATCTGCCGGCGGTTGATCAGGCCCATCCTGTTGAGTACACCCTGCCGCGGCGAAGCGCCGTAAAAGCGCCCGCGATAATGATGCAGGTTTACTTCATAACCTTCGGAGCCGAACATATCGATGGCTTCGATGGTCTCGAGAGGCAGCGGTCCGGGTTTGAAATCGTAGTTCTCCATGATGGCGCCTGTAGGACAGGCGGTGATACACAGGCCGCAGCTGTCGCAGCTGGTTTCCTGCAGCGGTTTCTCCAAAGCAGGAGCCACAAAGCTCTTGAAACCACGGTTAACCAAACCCAGCGCACCTGCACCGTTCACTTCGCGGCATATGCGGATGCAGCGCGAACACAGTATGCACTTGTTATTGTCGATTTCAACGAACGGATGACGAAAGTCCACCTCAAACTCGTGAAACTCGCCTGCAAAGCGTTTCTGGTCAGCCTGATAGGTGGTAGAGTGCTTTTTCAGGTCGCAGGTGTACAGGGCAGTACAGCCACACTCCAGACAACGGCTTGCTTCCATTTGGGCCACAAACTCGTTGGCATAGCCCAGCTCAACTTCTTTAAATCCATCGCGCTCATGTGCTTCGAGCACCGGCATCTCCTGACGTTTCTGATGACGAAAACGCCGCGTATAATCCTCGGATTTCTGGGTTTTAAAATTGTCGCGTTTGCTCAGAAACTCTTTAGGTGCAGGTTCGATGGGCAATCCCATGAGATATTGATGACAAGAGCGGGCAGCTATTCTGGCTTGTGCAATGGCTTCGATGATGGTGGCCGGCCCGGTAACTCCGTCACCTGCAGCAAATACCGAAGGAATACCGGTTTGCAGGGTTTTCGGGTTTGCGTCAATATCGCCCCAGCGGTTGATCTTGAGCTGGCCTTCTGTAGCATGGGTGTTGATGTCATCAATAAAGTTGACATCGGTTTTCTGTCCGATGGCAGCCAGCACAATGTCGGCTTTAATGTCGAACTCCGAGCCCGGTATGGCAACCGGACGCCTGCGTCCGCTGGAATCGGGTTCGCCCAGCTCCATGCGAATCAGTCGCATGGCGGCTACCTCGCCTTTTTCGTTTTTGATGATTTCAACCGGATTGGTGAGGAAAAGATACTCCACGCCTTCTATTTTCGATTCGTGAATTTCGATGGGGTTGGCGGGCATTTCTTTTTCGGTGCGGCGATAAACCACATACACCTTGTCGGCCTTGCAGCGCACCGAGGTGCGGCAACAGTCCATGGCCGTATTGCCTCCTCCGACCACTATCACTGTTTTGCCGCGGAAGTCGTATTTCTGGCCGGTCATTTCCATGTTTTTCAGGAATTCTATGCCCGGAAATACATTGCCGGCCTCGTCGCCTGTGCAGCCAACGCTTAATCCTTTCTGCGATCCGATGGTGAGTATGGTGGCATCGTAATTTTCCTGTATATGCTTGTAGCTCAGGTTGCTGCCCAACCTGGTGTTGCAGTGCAGGCCCACGCCAAGGTCAGTGATGTTTTTTACTTCCTTGTCGAGGATATCGTTGGGCAGGCGGTATTCGGGTATGCCGTAGCGCAGCCATCCACCGGGAGCGGGCGCCGCTTCGAAAATGTCCACATCGTGACCCTCGAGGCGCAGGTAATAGGCAGTCGAAAGGCCACCGGGGCCGGCGCCGATCACGGCAACTTTTTTGCCTGTCGGGGCTTTGATAGCAGGCACGAATTTTTCTGCCGATTCCAGGTCGCGGTCCGAGGCAAAGCGCTTCAGATAGTCAATCCCCACGGCTGCTCCTTCGTCCATCAGGTTGCGGCGGCAGGCGGCCTCGCAGGGTCGCACACACACGCGTCCGCAAATGGCCGGCAACGGATTGGTTTCCTTGATGAGTGCCACGGCATCGCTGTATCTTCCCTTGTCGATGAGCGAAATATAGCCCTGCACATCAACGCCTGCCGGACAGGTTTGCTTGCATGGCCCGAGACAGTCGGCGTAGTGGTTGCTCAACAGTAACTCGAGGGCCGACTTTCGGGCCTCCCTGACCGAAGCCGTTTCGGTATTCACTTCCATTCCCGGAGTGATATAGGTAGAGCAAGAGGGTTGATGTCCGCGCATACCGGCCACTTCGACCACACACACATAGCACGACGAAAATGGGTCGAGCCGTGGGTCGTGGCACAGGGTGGGAATTTCGATGCCATGACGTGTGGCGCATTCGTAGATGGTTTCTCCTTCGAAACCGCTCACGGTCTGACCGTTTAGTTTGATGTTGATATATTGACTCATAGTGGGTTGACTCTTTGTTAAATTATTCGACCAATACGGCCTCGTAGCGGCACACCTGATAGCATTCGCCACATTGGATGCAGGCTTGCTGATTGATATGGTGCACTTCTTTGCGGCTTCCGCTGATGGCATCGGAGGGACATTTGACAGCGCAAACCATACATCCGGTGCATTTATCGGCAATTATCGTGTAGTGCAGCAGTGGTTTGCACACCTTGGCCGGACAGCGGCCATGCAGGATATGGGCTTCGTATTCCTCCCTGAAATAGCGCAAGGTGGTCAGTACAGGATTGGGGGCAGTTTGTCCGAGGCCGCAGAGCGAATTGTTTTTAATTTGTTCGGCCAGGGTTTCGAGCAATGTAATGTCATCAGCTTTCCCCTTGCCTTGGGTGATACGCTCCAGAATTTCGAGCATGCGTTTGGTACCCACACGACAGAAAGTGCATTTTCCGCATGATTCTTCCTGGGTAAAATGAAGGAAGAATTTGGCCAGGTCAACCATACAGGTGGTTTCGTCCATCACCACCATACCGCCCGAACCCATGATGGCGCCCGTGGCATTCACCGAGTCGTAATCCACGGGAGTGTGCCCCAGACTGGCCGGAATGCAGCCTCCCGAAGGGCCGCCAAGCTGCACTGCCTTAAACGCCTTTCCGCTTTTTATTCCACCGCCCAGCTTGAAAATAATATCGTTAATGGTGACGCCCATAGGCACTTCGACCAGACCGCCGTTACGGATTTTTCCTGTAAGAGCAAAAACCTTGGTGCCTTTGCTTTTCTCAGTTCCGTAGGCAGCATAAGCCTCCGGACCTTGTGTAATAATCCATGGCACATTGGCCCAGGTTTCCACATTGTTGATGTTGGTGGGTTTTCCCCAGAGTCCCGACACGGCAGGGAAGGGCGGACGCTTGCGTGGCATACCGCGGCGTCCTTCGATAGAGGCGATAAGGGCTGTTTCTTCGCCGCAAACAAAAGCGCCGGCGCCCTCCTTGACAATGATATCGAAGCTGAAGCCACTGGCCTCATGGATCATCCTGCCAAGATAGCCTTTGGCTCTGGCTTGCTCAATGGCAATATTCAGGCGTTTGATGGCCAGCGGATACTCTGCACGGCAATAAATATATCCTTTGTGTGCGCCAATGGCATAGCCGCCAATCATCATGCCTTCGAGCACGGCATGAGGGTCGCCTTCGAGCAGGCTTCGGTCCATAAATGCGCCGGGGTCGCCTTCGTCGGCATTGCAGATGATGTATTTTTCGGCCGATTCGCTCTGGGCAGCAAACTTCCATTTCATACCTGTCGGAAAACCTCCGCCGCCTCTGCCACGCAAGCCCGATGCCGTCACCATCTGAATCACTTCGGCAGGGCTGATATTGTTGTTTATGATTTTGCGGATAGCGTTGTATGCCCCTGCTTTTTCCGAGTCTTCGAGCGATTCGGGATCGATAAGACCACAGTTTCGCAGGGCAATCTTCACCTGTCCTTCGAAGAAATAGTCCTCAGTGCCTTTAAATGCTGTGGCACTTATCGCGTTTTCAGTATCTATCTCGTTGTCGAGCAAGTGTTTGCGCAGGGTTTCCTCAACCTTGTCTGCCGTCATGTCGCCGTAAATCACGCTGCCCCGCTCATCGCGAATTTCAACAAGCGGCTCCTTGTAGCACATGCCAACACAACTCGTACGTTCCAGCTGAAAGTCGAAATCAGGATGATGAAGCAGCTGCTGTACCTTGTCGAATGTTTTTGCAGCGCCTGCCGCAATGCCGCAGCTTCCCAAACCGACGATTACCTTAGGCTTTAATGTTGTTGTTTCCATCGTTATTGCTGTTTGCGGCATAATTCGTTCTTCAGGTCTTTGACGATGCGCGGAGCGGACTTGCCCGTGAGTTTGCCGTGGGTATCATCGTCTATCATCATCACAGGCGCAAGAGAGCAGCATCCCAGACAAGCTACCGATTCAAGCGTAAACATCCTGTCGGGGGTTGTTTCACCTTCGCTGATCTGCAAAGTTTCAGCCAGCGCATCCGAAATAGCATTGGCATTCTGCACATGACATGCCGTGCCATGACAAACCTTGATGATATGCTTGCCTACCGGCTTGAGCCTGAACTGGGCGTAGAACGTGGCTACTCCGTAGATGTCGGAAACCGGCACGCCGGTGGCTTCTGATATCAGCTTAAAAGCCTCTTCGGGGATATAGCCATACATATGCTGTGTGGCCTGAAGCAGCGGGATCAGTTTGCTGCTGTCAGCGTTTTTTTCGTGAAGCAGTTCCTGCAGTTGCTGCATATCGGTTGGCCCTTCGGCCTGTGGTCCGGCTTTTGTCGATTGCCTTTCAATGCGCATAAATTCTGTGCTTTAACATTTTGAGCAGCCTAAATTATTCGAATAAGATCTACCGAGCAGACTGCATTTACTGCAGCACCGAAATTTATAAGCAATCTAAATAAGAAATGCGACTAAACACCTATAAAACAATAGGATAGCACCGCTTTATTAAAATAGTACAGGCTATTTTATCGCAACCGGATGGGCTTTTGCGCTACTTTAGGTAAAACCCTTAAAACGATCAGTATCCACCACTTATTGAAGCATGCCGGATCTATGGCTGTCGGGTTGTCCGGTTTGCGAACGAGGGTTTTCAGCTTATGATTGCACAGCAATCGGATGGTTATTTCTTTTCTGCTTTTTCGTAAAATTCCTGAAAATCAGGGCTATATTCGGCCATGAATTGTTCTGCCTTTTCGACCATCGACTTTGAACCGATAAACAGCGGTGTGCGCTGATGGATATGCTCGGGAGTGATGTCGAGGATGCGCCTGAAGCCGTCGGATGCTTTGGCGCCTGCCTGCTCTGCAATGAAGGCCATTGGGATGCACTCATACAGCAAACGGAGCTTTCCTGCAGGGTTCTTTTTGGTGCCGGGATAGATGTATATGCCGCCGCGGAGCAGGTTGCGGTGAAAATCGGAGATAAGCGATCCGATATAGCGCGTGGTGTAGGGCCGGCCGGTTTGCGGGTCGTCTTCCTGGCAGTATTTTATATAGCGCTTCACACCCTCGGGGAAATAAATGTAGTTGGCTTCATTGATGGAGTATATATTGCCAGGGTCTTTGATCTTCATGTTTTCGTGCGAAAGGATGAAAATGCCGCAGGTAGGGTCGTAAGTAAATCCGTTGACACCGTTTCCGGTGGTGTAAACCATCATGGTGGATGAGCCATAAATGATATATCCGCCGCAAACCAGCTCGGTTCCGGCCTGAAGCACATCTTCCATGGTAATGGTGCTGCCAACCGATTTGCGCTTGTAAATGGCGAAAATGGTGCCAATGGGTACATTCACCTCTATGTTCGATGAGCCATCGAGCGGGTCGATGGCCACAATGTATTTTGCATTTCTGGTTGTCGTTTCATCAAACACCACCACTTCGTCGTTTTCTTCCGAGATAATACCGGCGCATTGCTTTCCGTTTTTCAGGGCCTTGATGAATTCATTGTTGGCCAGCACATCCAGTTTTTTCTGGTTTTCGCCCTGCACATTGGTTGTGCCCTCCAAACCAAGCACACCTGCCAGTCCGGCGCGGTTCACATCGCGGTTTACAATTTTGGCGGCAATGCCGATATCGTTGAGCAATCGCGAAAATTCGCCTGTGGCCTCCTTGGTGATGGATTGTTGTTCCCAGATAAATTCGACAAGTGTTTTCATGGCTGATGTCTGTTGCTTTAGTATTAGCTGATTGAAAATGGCTTTTTAACAAATGTAGTACTTTTGGCTGCCGGTAATACAAAAGAAGACACGGTGTTAAAAGTTTTCAAGTTTGGTGGTGCTTCCGTCAAGGATGCCTGTGCTGTGCGCAACATGGCCGATATACTAAGGGCTTACGACCAAGATGAGCTGATTGTCGTGGTGTCGGCTATGGGTAAAACTACCAATGCACTGGAGAAAATCCTGCGTTTGTCGCGCGCCTCCATGCCCGAAGCTTCCAATGTTTTTGAGCAGCTCATCGGGTATCATAAGGTCATTGCAGGCGAATTGTTTAAGGGTGGACCAAATACCGCAGCACCCGACCTCAGCAAGCTCTGGAACGAACTGTGGGAGAAGCTCTGCATGACGCATTTGCCATACGATGAGCATTACGACCAGACCGTGAGTTATGGCGAATTGATTTCCACAACCATCATCAGCCATTATTTCAACAAGATTGGCTTAGCACACCACCATGCCGATGCACGTAAGTTAATTATCACCAACGACAGGTTCCGGGCAGCCGACCCCGACTGGGAGGCAACGGCCGTTAACGTAAAGCAGTTGTATGCGGAGTCGGACAAGAAAATGTTGTTGACGCAAGGATTTATTGGCGGTACCACCGGCAGAAAGACGACAACGCTTGGCCGCGAGGGCTCCGACTACACGGCTGCCATACTCGCCTGGTGCCTCAATGCAAAAGAAGTCGTGATATGGAAAGATGTTCCCGGGCTGCTCAATGCCGATCCGAAGCGCTTTCCCAATGCCACCAAGCTGAACCATATTTCCTATTCCGAAGCCATTGAGCTGGCTTATTACGGGGCAACAATCATCCACCCTAAAACCATCAAGCCGCTCGAAAACAGGCAAATCCCGCTCAAAGTGCAGTCGTTTGTCAACCCTCTTGACCCGCCAAGCCTTATTGATGATGATCGCAGTGCGGATGGTGTATTACCTTGTTTTATTGTCAAGGACAACCAGATGCTGATGAGCCTGAGGCCGCGGGATTTTTCGCTGATGAACGAGTGGCACCTTCATCAGCTCTTTGGCGTTTTCAATCAGCTGGGGCTCAATGTTCATGTGATGCAGGCCTCTGCCCGAAGCCTTTCGATCTGCTTCGATCATGAAGACCAAAAAACCGGGAAAGTGATTCAGATGCTTGGCGAAGGTTACGAAATACGCTACAACGCTGCGCTCACCTTGTTTACCATCAGGCACTTCAATGAGCAGTTGGCCGAGGAATTTGGTAAAAAAGGAGAAGTGCTGCTCGAACAGCGCAGCCGAACAACGCTTCAGCTGGTCATGCGCGTTACCAATTGATCTCCACTACATTAAAACCCTTGGTGCGATATTCGTGCATCATCCTGGCCCTTGATTTGTCGGCTTCGCTTTTGGTCGGAAAACCGTTCTGAATAATATTACCCTGATCGATTTTTCCCCAGGTTGGGTAATTGCTCATGATGACTTCGTTGAATTTTTCCTCCAGCACATAGTGGGCCGGAAATTTTTTCACCGGTCCCATAAAGAGGTAATACCCTTTTTGACCGGTACGATGCACATCGGCATATGCCGAGCTGAAAACATAAAAATAATCGCGGTTCAGCCGTGATGGGGGCGGGCCGGGATCAGTAAACGCGGGCGTGCTGACTTCGCGCCGTGCCACACGGGCCGTTTGCTTTATTTCGATGGCGTTATTCTTGTAAACCCTTGCCACAGGCTGTCCGTTGCCACTCAGGCCGGCAATCAGGATATCGAGGTCGCCATCGAGGTCATAATCACCCCATTGGCCTGAACTGTTGTATAACGGAATAATACCTGCATTGATTTCAACAAACCTGTTGTTTCGGTCGTTTCTGTACACTTTCGAAACAGCTCCCTGATGACTTCGTCCGCTGATGAGCAGATCGAGGTCGCCATCCAGATCAAAATCGCCCCAGTCGGCAAAGCCATCCCAAACAGGCACCACATTAACGGATGCCATGCTGAAGCTTCCTTGCCTGTTTGTGTTGTTATACAGCAATGTCCTGCCCTGTCCGGCGCCATCCAGACCAATCAGCAAGATGTCGGGGTCGCCGTCGTTGTCGTAGTCGCCGATGGCGATATTACTTTGCGATAAGCCCACAAAAGCTGTGTTTACTGCACTGAAACGCATCTGACCCATATTCCTGAACAACATGGATACCGGACTGCCATTGGCCCCGGTTCCTGTTATCATGATGTCGGGCAAGCCATCGATGTTGAAGTCAACCCATTTGCCTGCGCCACCCATCACACCCCGAATGCCGTGGTCAATGCCGGTAAACTGCCCGTTGCGGTCGTTGCGGTAGATCAAAGTAACCGGACCGTTGCTGCTTTCGCCTGTCAGCAACAGGTCGGGGTCGCCATCGCCATCGGCATCAGCAAAAGCAGCCGAGCTGTTGCGCAATGGCACAAAGTTATTGCTTAGCAACGAATAGCTTCCATCGGGGCGTCCGCGATAGATAGCCGTAAACGATCGCCCGTTGCGCAACTCGCCTGTGATGCAAAGGTCTTCGATACCATCCAGGTCAACGTCGGCCTTGGCGATGTCGCCCCGGAAAAAGTCGGGCAAGCCCGGCCCGAATGCTTCGAAACGGTCGTTGCGCAGGTTGCGGTAGTGTTGAGTTTTTATGCCTGATGCCTCATTGGCTGTTTGGCCCGACACTATGATATCCAGGTCGCCATCGCGATCATGGTCGATCCATATGGCAGCGCTGTGCGCTGTTCCGACAAGACCTGCGCGGATGTCGGTAAACTGCTGCGGCCTGGCAAGCAGCGGTAATAAGCTGATCAGCAGAAGTATTTTTTTAATCACGTTCCGAATTTCGTTCATTTAGGGAGCGTACGGAAGGTAGAAACATTCTAAATTTCAACACAGGCTTGTTGAAAACGCCAAAAGTGCTCGTTGATTCCTTTAAATATCAAAAAAATAACCCTACTTTTGTGAAAAATTTCACAAAACAAAATTCCTATGAAACCTACTCATATTGAACACATTGGAATTGCCGTAAAGAGCCTTGACGAAGCTGTTCCGTTTTATGAGACTCTTTTGGGCACTCCATGCTATGCTGTTGAAGAAGTTGCTGACCAAAAAGTAAAGACTGCTTTTTTTATGGTTGGGCAAACCAAGATAGAGCTGCTCGAAAGCACTGACCCCGAAGGGCCGGTTGGCAAATTCATTGAAAAGAAGGGTGAGGGAATTCATCATATTGCTTTTGCTGTCCAGGGTTTGGAGCAGACATTGGATGAGGTAAGGAGTGCCGGCATCAGGCTCATTGATGAGCAGCCGCGCAAGGGTGCTGAGGGTTTGCATATTGCTTTTTTGCATCCCAAATCCACCTTTGGTGTGCTCACCGAGCTTTGTGAAGACAAGAACAAATCAAAATAGTTAGAACGATGTCGATAGAATCGAAGATTCAGGAATTGCTCGACAAGCGTGTGGAAGCCCGCAAGGGAGGTGGCGAGAAACGTATTGCTGCACAGCATGCCAAAAGCAAGTTAACTGCCCGCGAGCGCATTGAGTTGCTGCTCGATGAAGGAAGTTTTGAGGAGTTTGATATGTTTGTAACCCATCGCACGGAGGATTTTGGACTTGGCGACCAAAAGTATCTTGGCGACGGTGTCGTTACAGGTCATGGCACCATCGATGGCAGGGTGGTGTATATTTTCTCTCAGGACTTTACGGTTTTTGGCGGCTCGCTCAGCGAGACCTTTGC
>DAOKYW010000004.1:0-29948 GCA_035325985.1 Bacteroidales bacterium | reverse complement strand
CAGAACAACCTCGAAGACCCGCCACTATCCGAATGTACCGACCCTATTAACAGGCTCGAGGACGCCCTGAATCAGATTATCCCCGACAACCCCAACAAGCCATATGATGTCAAGGATGTGATACATAGTATTGTGGATTACGGTGAGTTTCTCGAGATACAGCGCAATTTTGCGCGCAATATCGTCATTGGTTTTGCAAAGTTTAATGGCATGCCCGTGGGTATTGTCGCCAATCAGCCCAATTTCCTTGCAGGTGTGCTCGATATTGATGCTTCCCGCAAGGCCGCGCGTTTTGTCCGTTTCTGCGATGCTTTCAACATTCCCATTGTCACCCTCGTCGATGTACCAGGCTTTTTGCCGGGCAGCGCTCAGGAATATGGCGGAATCATTATCCACGGCGCCAAACTGCTTTTCGCTTATGGTGAAGCCACAGTGCCGAAAGTTACAGTAACCCTCCGTAAATCTTATGGCGGAGCTCACGATGTGATGGGCTCGAAGCAGCTCAGAGGCGATATTAACTACGCCTGGCCATCGGCTGAGATTGCAGTAATGGGGCCTGCCGGTGCCATCGAAGTGCTCGAAGGACGCACCATTCTTGAGATCAAAGACCCTGAAGAGCGGGCCGCATTCATCCGGAAAAAGGAGGAAGAATACCGCGAAAAATTCGCCAATCCCTACGAAGCGGCAAAATATGGCTATATCGACGATGTGATCGAGCCGCGCAACACGCGTTTCCGCGTGATTCGCGCACTTCAGGCCCTGGCCACTAAAAAGGATGCTAATCCTCCAAAAAAACATTCGAATATCCCATTATAAGAGATCCTTTATGATACTGCTGTCAGAATTCACGGTTGTTCCCGAAACTACCATCATCGAAAGTATTGTGGTGTCTATTGTGGGCTACCTGATCGTGTTTGTGGCGCTGGTGCTTTTGTACTGGTTCTTCGAAATGCTTTCCAAAGTGCTCAATATGCGCCTTAAAGACCGGCTGAGGCGTCAGGGAAAAATCGGCAAGGACGAGGATGTTAAGGACTTGCGCATATCCGGCGATGTTATTGCCGCAATCGGGCTGGCCCTTTATATGTCAACCCGGTTGCACGATGATGAAAGCAATGTGCTCACCATCAAAAAGGTGTCGAGGACATACTCGCCCTGGAGCTCAAAAATTTATGGACTAAGAAATCTTCCACGATAAAAAAGCAATGCAATGCGCAATTTTAAATTCAACATACGTGGTAACGAATACGAGGTGGATATCATCCGTATCGAAGGTAACCTGGCTGAAATTGAGGTAAATGGCACCTTGTATCAGGTTGAAATGGAACGACGGAAAACTGAGTCGAAAACACCGATACTGGTACGCTCGGCCATACCCAACAATCCCAATGCCGAGAATGTAAAAATCAAGGCCGGCGCCGAATCAAGGCTGTCAAAAATCGTTGCCCCGCTGCCGGGTCAGATTATTCAGATTCTTGTTAAGCCCGGCGATCAAGTGAAACGAGGTCAAAAGCTCCTGGTTTACGAGGCCATGAAAATGGAAAACAATCTCCTGGCCGAAAAAGACGGAACCATTAAGGTGGTCAAAGTGAACCTTGGCGATAATGTGTTGCAGGGCGACCTGCTCATCGAAATGGAATAAGGTTATGACAACAAAACGTGCTTTTGTCGTACTGGGCATACTGTTTGTTCTCACCTTGCTTAACCTTTTGGTGACGCAAACACCGGGCATGGCCGAAACTGCCTTTGCTCAGCCTAACACCCTGCATCCGACACTACAGGTCAATCAGCAGGCCGATGTGCCGTTTGTGCGGTTTGCCCTGGATAAAACCATTGAAGGTGTGACCAAGTTTATCACTTTTACCGGTTTTCGCAATGCCACCCGCGGCAACCTGTTGATGATAGTCATCGGACTGATATTCATTTACCTTGCCATACGCTACGACTACGAGCCATTGCTTCTTGTGCCCATAGGCACAGGAATCATTATCGGCAATGTGCCTTTTTATCAGGATGGAGGTATCAACCTTCAACTGGGTATTTATCAGGATGGCAGTGTGCTCAATTACCTTTATTTCGGCGTGACGAAAGGAATATATCCACCATTGATATTTTTGGGTATAGGTGCTATGACCGATTTTTCGTCGCTCATTTCCAGCCCACGCCTCATGCTGTTGGGTGCAGCAGCGCAGATAGGGATTTTTCTCACCTTCATCGGAGCGCTTTATGTGGGCTTCAACATGCCCGAAGCAGGCTCTATTGGTATTATCGGAGGCGCCGATGGCCCTACAGCTATATTTTTGGCGTCCAAGCTGGCGAACGGTGGCATTGTGCATGGCTATGAAACTAAAAATCTCATCGGACCCATCGCAATTGCTGCATATTCCTATATGGCGCTTGTGCCGGTGATACAGCCTCCTATCATGCGCCTGCTCACCACCAAAAAGGAAAGACTGATCAGGATGAAGCCCCCACGCTCGGTGAGCAAGCTCGAAAAAATCATGTTCCCGATTGTAGGCCTTATTCTCACTACGTTTATTTCACCTGGTGCATTGCCACTGCTGGGCATGCTCTTCTTTGGCAATATTCTGAAAGAGAGCGGTGTTACCAAGCGCCTTGCCGATACGGCCCGAACGGCCATGATCGATATTGTGACAATTCTGCTTGGAGTCACTGTTGGAGCGTCCACTCAGGCTGATGTATTTCTTACTTCCGACTCCATTTTGATTTTCACCCTGGGGGCAATCTCCTTCATGGTGGCCACAGCAGGTGGCGTGCTTTTTGCCAAGGTCATGAATTTGTTCCTGCCTGCCGACAACCGCATTAATCCCTTTGTAGGAGCGGCCGGCGTATCTGCCGTTCCCGATAGTGCACGTGTGGTGCAGATGGAAGGGTTGAAGTACGACCCGTCGAATCACTTACTCATGCATGCCATGGCACCCAATGTGGCCGGGGTAATCGGTTCGGCTGTGGCTGCAGGTATTATGATGAGCTTCCTGCTCTAGCATACAATGCCCCGCAAGAGCGGGGCTTTTTTTTGATCTGATGCCATGTGCGTCAATCTATTGCTAACTTTACAATCCGAAACCAAAAATTGCTTTTATGCTTGTTATTGGAATCGCAGGTGGATCTGGTTCGGGCAAGACCACCGTGGTGAAGAAGATCATCCGCGCCTTGCCCAACAGCTCGGTTTCGGTTATATCGCAGGATGCTTATTATAAGGATAATGGTCATCTCGGACCCGAAGAAAGAAAAAAAATAAACTTCGACCATCCATCGTCCATCGAATTCGAGTTGCTCATCAACCATATTGACAAACTTAAACAGGGCAACACTATTCAGATGCCTGTCTATTCCTACGTTACATGTGCACGTTCAAAGGAAACCATACCCGTGCAGCCTACCAAGGTAGTTATCGTAGAAGGAATACTCGTGCTGACCAACGAGCAGCTGCGCGAAAGAATGGATATTAAAATTTATGTTGATGCCGATGGCGACGACAGGCTGATGCGCATCATACAGCGGGATATAGAAGAGCGTGGACGCACTTTTATGGATGTGCTCAGACACTACGAAGTCTTTGTCAAACCCATGCATATGCAGTTTATCGACCCCACCAAACGCTTTGCCGATATTATCATTCCTCAGGGTGGAGCCAATCAGGTGGCGATTGATATTGTGGCTTCACGCATCCGAATGTATCTTGATTAACTTTGCCCCTTATGAAAACCTTGCGCATCATATCATTATTGCTGATTCCATTGCTCCTGCCACAATGCGAAAAGAATGAAACCCTTGAGCCGGATGTTGAATGGACCTTCTATGCTGCCAAAGACGGATTAGTAAGCAATAATGTCAACGATCTGGCTTTCGGCCCTGATGGAGCACTCTGGGTAGGCACCGAATTTGGTGTTTCAAGGTTTGATGGCCAAACCTGGCAAAGCTTTAATGTCCCGCAGGGGCTTATTCATCATGAGGTGACTTCCATAGCTGTTTCGGCCGACAATACGGTTTGGATGGGCACACCGTTCGGCCTAAGCCGGCTTCGTAATGGGGAATGGCAAAACTACAATACCAGTAATGGGCTGGCCTACAATTATGTGTATGATGTTGCCGTAGATGCCCAAAACAGGCCATGGGTAGCCACAGGTTTTGGTGTTAATCATTTTGATGGTCAAAGCTGGATTCATCTCCAGAAAGTTAATGGCTCTGCATTGGTACATAACATCGTCAGGTCAGTTGGCATCGATAATGACCAGTATAAGTGGTTTGGAACAGAGTTTGGTGTGAGCCGCTACAGAGGCGGAAGCTGGCAAACCTTTCTTGCAAACGAAAACCAGGCATCGTTCGTTGTGAGCCTTTATCACGACAAGCTGTCCCGTGTATGGTTTGGCAATCTTATCGGCGTTACACTTTATAATGGACAGTCATTTGTAAACTATACCATGAACGATGGTCTGGCTTTCAACAGAGTAAACGCTATTACCGAAGACAATAACAACAGGATGTATTTCGGCACACCGGGTGGTTTGTCGGTTTTTAATGGTTCGACATGGAAGAACTTTACGACAAGCAACAAGCTGCCCGACAATTGGATTACCAGTCTGGCAACCGACAGTGAGGGTAGGGTGTGGATTGGCACCAAAAGCAAGGGAATCGCCGTGATTAAAATCAAAAAGATGTGAACAAAGCTCAATCGTCACTTGTTTGCCGGTTCCGCATAATTGAATTAGCCTATGAGTAAGAAAAAAATAAAATCGCCCTGTCAGCTGATATGTACCTACGATGAGGACATGATTTGCGTGGGTTGTTATCGCTCAGCCGAAGAAGTTTCGCAATGGGATAATTACACCGACGAACAGAGGCTAAAGGTGCTCGAAATTATTGCCAAACGCCGGGAGGAAAAAGGCGGAGGCGGCTATTATGGTTTTGGCTGAAAAAATACCGACATCGAAAAATTAAAAGGCTGCACGATTGTTTCATGCAGCCTTTTGATTCTTTTGCAGTCCCGATATTGCTATTCGGTTGCTTCAGTCGATGGGGCAACCACGGCTGCTTTTGGCTTACGACCACGACGTTTGCCGGTCGGAGCGATTTTAACAGACTTTTTCACCGATGCTTTCTTCTTGCCACCGGTCTTTTTGGCTTTTTTCTCTGTTTCGAATGCAAATTCTTTGAGCAGCTTGCCTTTTTCGTTCAGCCATTCCGGCAGGGCGTAAGCAAATCCACGTCCCGGATAGGCAGCCTTGGCCAGATCACCGCGCTTGTTTGTCAGCTTGACCAGAATCTGGTTTAGCTTGAAGCGCAGTTTGTCTTCGCTTTCCTCAATTCCGGCGGCTTTCACCTTTTCTGCAAACGCATTGAAAAGATCATGGCTGGCAAGGGCTTTACCTTTCTCACGCAAGGATTCTATGACCATATTGTCCCAGTCGGAAAGCAGGCGCTTGCGGCGCTGTTTTTCCTTTGGCTTTTCAGCGCCGGATTCGGTTTCGGCAACAACTTTTGGCTTGCGTCCACGTTTGCCGGGTGTTTTTGGCAATGCAGGTGCTGCCACCGGAGCTTCGTCCGATGTCGAAAATTCTACGGTATCTTCTTCCGCTCTCTGACGTTTCGACTTAGATTTTAACCCTTCGAGCTGTACTTCCAATTCAGCAATTTTGGCTTTTACAAATATTGTTTTCTGCTTTAACCTTCTCAGCTCGGAGTGGTATTCATTCAGTAAGTCGATGATGTCGAACTCGTTTAATTTTGTTGGAAATTTCATGGCAATGGAATTTCTTACAAAAATAACATGTGAAAAATGGAAAACAATATTTAACAAAGAAAAAATTAAATAAAAATTTGCAACGATTTTATCGTTTCATGTAAATATCTGTTCAACAATGATATATGAAACGATATAATTTTTAATTAGTGCAATTCAATTATCCTAAACAAGGCAATCGTTCTCAAGAAAAAACTGATAATGCCAAATGCCGCATACTATTTTCATAAAAAACTGAAATCTGCTAATCTGAGCCATTCGCCATAACAGCGGCAAGTTTTGGGTGGTATGTCAATTATTTCAGACCTTTTATTTTAGGGACTCCTGCAACAAAATCTTTGAGGTAAAATGGCTCAAAGTAGGCCAGATCGGCAAATTCCTCTTTTAAACAGGCCGAATGGGCCAGTGGAACCATATGGGCGGATGATGGCACAAAGTCGCTGATTACGGTTATTTCAGGGCGTTTTTCGAAGATTTGGATGGTTTTTGCTGCTCCGTTTCCGAACAGCCAGAGCCGGCCCGTAGTTATGCCCGAAAAGCTTTGCTCGTTCAGAACAATGGCCTCGGTTTGCAGCATTCGGTTGCCATGGATATCAAAAATAGCTGCGTAAACCTCCATTCTGCGCGCGTCAACCATGGGTATCAGCAGGTCATCAGGGCTTGTGATGCCTGGGTTGGCCATTAAAAATCCATGGGTTAAGGCCAGCAGCGAGTCGATGGCCAGCAGCGGAATACCAAGCGCGTAGCATAAGCCTTTGGCTGTCGAAACGCCAATGCGCAGCCCGGTATATGAGCCCGGACCACTGCTGACCGCAACAGCATTTAGCGCTGCCGGCTCCATTGCTGCTTCGCTGAGCACCTGATTGATAAATACATTTATGCTCGAAGCATGCGATTTTTGGTCGCGAATTTCCTTGCGGGCGATAAGCCGGCCTTCGCTACAAAGCCCAACAGAGCACACTTCGGTCGAGGTTTCGATAAGCAGGATTACAGGCACCGCTGAAAATTCAAATGTTACTTTTTACCGTCCTTGGTTAATTTGACTTCCTCCACGCGCTTAATGCTTTCGCCATTACGAAGCGATTTCGAAACAACCCTGTAAGGGCCTGTAATCACCTCATCGCCTTCGTTAAGACCCTCAAGTACCTCAATGTAGCTGTTGTCCTGAATGCCTGTTTTGATGGCTTTTATTCTGGCTGTATTATCATCGGCCACAAATACGTACTCTTGCAATGCTTTGTTTGCAGCACTCTGCTTTTTGCTTTCAGCAGCAATGCTTGCTCTTGCTTGTTTTTGTAAGGCGGTGGTATCGTCGCGCGTAGTCACGGCCTGAATCGGAACAGTGAGCACGTTTTCGGCCCTGCGTGTCTGAATGTCAACGGTAGCCGTCATGCCTGGTCTGAAAGGCGACTTAATCTTGTCGCTTGGATTGATCAGATCGGCATACGATTCCTTGAGCATCATCACTTTCACTTCGAAGTTGGTAACCTGATCGACAGACAAGCCGGAGGAAAGTGCTGATGTGGCGATTTCGGTGATATATCCCTTGAATTTACGCCCGAGATAGGCGTCAACTTCGATAATGCAGGTATCGTTTATTTTCACCCTTGGGATGTCATTTTCACTGACTTCTACCCGCACCTCCATATTGCTGAGATTAGCCAGACGCATAATTTCGGTTCCTGACGAGAATTGCGAAGCGCCGGTTACGCGTTCGCCCACTTCCACATTGAGTTTGGAGACGGTTCCATCCGCCGGAGCGTAAATACTGGTCCGCCGGAGGTTTTCGCGCGCTTCACGCAAGGCAGCCTCGGCATTTTGTACCTGAAACTGTGTAGCGCGTAAACTTTCCTTCGATGCTTCGAACTCTGCACTAACCACCTGATAATTGGCTTTGATGGCATCCCAATCGGCGTCCGAAATCACTTTTTGTTTCCAAAGCTGCTCATTGCGATTGAGATCGATCTTGGCTTTGTTGAACTGGGCTTCTGCCTGCGCTACCCTGGCTCGTGTATTGGCCATATTGGCTTTGGCTGAATTGAAACTGGCTTCGACCTGCTCAAAATTCGACTGATATATGGTGGGGTCGATACGGGCCAGCATATCGCCCTTTTTTACTGAATCGCCCTCGCGCACAAACAGCTCAACTACCTCGCCCGAGATATAAGGGCTTATCTTCACTTCGAGTGCAGGCTGAATCTTGCCATTGGCTGCTACGGTTTCAATAATAGTGCGCAGGCTTGCCTTTTCGGTTGTTACTTCAGTGCTTTTTTGACTCCGTTGACGGGCAACAATGACTACTACAACAATAAGCACTGCAAATAATGCCAGCAAAATATACCATGTTTTTGCGGTGTTTCTTTTTGATTTCATGGGCGATGTGTTGTGTTTGATGCTTTGGGCTGTTACTCAATGTCTTTTATGGTAAAACCCGTGCGCTTTTTAAGGCCACGGGTGAGATATCGGTATTGAACGGATCAGTGGATTATCATGATGTTATTTATTGCAGATCAGCGAGTGTGAGTGACCGACCGAGATAAAAGTCGAGAATTTTGAGCTTAAATATGTAGTCGTATTTGGCAGAGAGCAATTCCGATTCCGCACGGCTAAGCTGGGCTTTTGCAATATTGTAGTCAACAGCATTCACCATACCCACGTTGAATCGTTGCTCGGTATAGCTGAAGGATTCGCGAAGGCTGACCAATGATTTTTCGCGGGCTTTGTATGTGGAAAGGCCTGCCATGGCATCGGCATAGGCAGCTTCCACGCTCTTACGCAGCGTGTTTTGACTCAGCTGAAGATTATAGTCGGCATTGAGCACGTTAATCTTCGACCTGCCAACATACGAACTGATTTGATATCCGTTGAATATAGGCACATTCAGCCGGAGCGAGAGGGTGGTGCTGCGGTTGTCTTTCCATTGGTCTTCGAATGCTTTAATGCGATTGTAGTCAGGGTCCAGCGGATTGTTGCTGAGCCTGATCTGGTCGGAATAGTTCGTTCCAAGGCTCGCAGAAAGTCCAAGGCTTGGATATCTGTTGCCTTTGGCCATATTATATGCATGCCGGGCACTTTTCAGACGCATCTCAGCGCTTTTTATTTCAGGCATCGCTTCCACGGCCTTGTTGAAAATCATTTGAATGGGGAGTAATTCAGGGTTCTTATCTACGGAAAGAACGGGTAAATCGATTTCTATGGGCGTACCGGCTTCAATCTCAAGAAGTTGAAGCAGGTCCAGGTAAGCCAGATTAAGCTGGTTTTCGGCCTGAACAATGGCCACCTCTTCGTTAGCTCCCTGTGCCTGCACTTCAAGAAGGGCGCCACGGGCCAATGTGCCGGCTTCAACCAAAAGCTGCGTCCGTTCGATTTGCTGACGGGTAACTTCTGCCTGCGCCCGTGCATTGCTAAGCAGCTCACGGTTGAAGAGTATTTGCAGATAATAGCTCGCAACTGTCAGCGAAATGTCATTCTGCATCTTGTCGTGTCCATATTTTGCAGCCAGATAATCGGCCCTGCGCTGTTTGATGGCCTCTTGCTTCTGCAGGCCGCCAAAAAGGGTAACATCCGAAGCCAGATTGAAATAGCTCGACTGAGTTTGCTTGTCAACATATTGATAAGTGGCCATATCCACCGAACGCCCCCATCCGAAGGAGTACGATACGCTGCCGTTGAGCGAGGGCAACATGTTTAGCCTGCTTTCGGTGCTGCTGATTCCGGCTGCCTCTACCTCCAGCTTTGCCTGCTTAATGCGGATATTGTGCTCAAGTGCATAATTGATACAATCTTCCAGCGTCATCTTTTGCTGCGCCGCCAATCCTCCCGACATTAAAAGCAGCACGCCGATAAGCACAGCCAGGATGTTTTCCGGACGATAATCGAAACCCTTATTCATTTTATTCATTGTTCGTTCTGATTTTCTACCTGTATGACGAAAAGCGTGCCGGGTTTTTAAGTGGCCCATAATCAACGATTTAGTATATTATATGTCGTAAGTCTGGTTGTTGGGTGTTCGAATGCAAACATTTTTTGTCCGTTTTCGTACAGAAACCTTTTTGCGCACTTTTAACAACAAATCAGAAACTGTTTTGATTCCTTTGAAGCGTAAACTATGTAATAATGCGTGTTTTGCAATGTCTGCAAAAGTAGGTCATTTGATGCACAATTACCTCCCTTTTTGCCATGTGCCCCAATGTGTTTTAAGTTTATTTTTGACGTTTAGCAATACCGCTCAAATGGCTCGTAAAATGCCTAAAATATTCTTTTTAGCCCTCTGTCTGTTTTTTATTTTCGAGGGCAATACCGGCAAAGCCGGACAATCCGGCCCGACATTTTCTCCTGCGGCCGATTCGGTCGATGTTGTGCATTACCGTATCCACATCAGGCAGATAAATTTTGTGCAAAAAAGTATTCAGGGTTCGGCACGGCTGTTTTTGCATACCAAAGTACCAACGACGGTCATTCCGCTCGAACTCATGCAGCTCACTGTGGATAGTGTTCGGGTAAATGGCAATATGGCTGCTTTTGTGCATGCGGGCCAGCGACTTGGCATCATGCCCGGCTTTGTGATAAATCCTTCGGACACCCTGGTGGTGGATGTTCACTATGGCGGTGTTCCATTCAGCGAACAGTGGGGAGGATTTCATTTTAGCGGCAATTATGCTTTCAATCTGGGTGTGGGCTTTGTGAGCATCCCGCACAATCTGGGAAAGGCCTGGTTTCCTTGTGTTGACGATTTTCAGGACCGCGCCACCTACGAGGTGCTGGCCACTGTGCCCCAGGGTATGATGGCTACAGCCGGCGGACTTCTTCAGTCTGTGACGCCCAATCCCGATGGTACATCTACCTGGCACTGGCGACTCGACTATCCCATACCAACTTATCTGGCCTCTGTGGTAATTGGCCAATACAGCCAGCACCAATGGAGCTTTCAAGGCATCGAGCGGCCCATTCCGGTCACCATATTCTCCCGGCCTCAGGATTCGATAAGGGTACCGGGCACATTTCAGACACTAAATCAGATAACTCAAATCTTCGAAAACCGTTTCGGCCCTTATCCCTTCAGCCGTATAGGTTACTCAAGCACTGCAATAGGTGCCATGGAGCATGTGGACAATATTGCTTTGCCTCACAGCGCGTTTTCGGGCAACCTGAACAGCGAATACCTCATAGCACATGAGCTGTCGCATATGTGGTTCGGCAATGCCGTTACCTGTGCTTCCGCACTCGAAATGTGGCTCAACGAAGGATGGGCCACTTTCTGCGGTCATTTCTACAAGCACGATTTATACGGGCCACAGAGCTATAGCAATGAGATGAATAATACGCATTACGAGGTGCTGCGGAACGCGCACATCAACGATGGCGGATATTGGGCGCTGAACAATGTGCCTGAGCAATACACTTATGGAAGCACGTCCTACGATAAAGGTGCCACCGTCATTCACACCTTGATGAATTATATGGGTCAGGAAAAATTTTTCGCTGCAGTAAAGGCTTTTGTGCAGGCTTACCGCTACCGGCATGCATCCAGCCAAAACCTGCGCGATTTTCTCTCCTCGCACTCAGGAATAAATCTGACCGACTTCTTTGATGCCTGGGTTTTTACTCCCGGCACTCCGCATTTTTGGGCCGACTCGCTGAAAGTAACGCCCGAAGGCGGGCAGTTTCGCACCGAGGTGTTTTTACGTCAGAAATTCAAAGGAGCCAACTATCTGGCCAACAGCAACATACTTGAACTAACCTTTGTTGGGCCACAATGGCAGTTGCATACCGATACCGTTCATTTCAGCGGGCGCAACGGTAAGTCCACAAAAATGCTTCCTTTTGCACCGGCCATTGTGCTGCCCGATTTTTACGATAAAACCGCCGATGCCACCACCGATTTCAGCGGAGTAATGCGCAATACAGGCACATTCAATTTCGCAAAAATCAATTTTACATGTTATGTCGATGCGCTGCCCGACTCCGCTTTTTACCGTGTTACGCACCATTGGGTGGCGCCCGACAGCCTGAAAAACGATACGCCGGGGCTACGGCTTTCGCCATACAGGCATTGGGAAATCACAGGTTTGTTTAAGCCCGGAACGCAAATGCGCGGAAGATTCTTCTACAGCAATGCAAGCAATCTCGATGGAAGCCTCATCCGCTCTTCATCCGACTCGGTTGTGCTGATGTACCGCCCCTCGGCAGCTTACGACTGGCAACCTATCGAACATACGCGAACAGGTTTGTGGTCGATCGGCTATCTCAATGTCAATAACCTTCAGCCCGGCCAGTACACACTGGCGGCATGGGATATGCAACTGGTTGGTATTGAGCCTGCTGAACAACGCAATGCCATTAATATTACTGCCATACCCAATCCGGCCGAAGACACGGTGAGGCTCAGATGGTCAAAAAGCCTCGATGGGAAGCTTGTGGTTACCGACCTCCAGGGTAATCTGCTGCACGAAACCAAAGTCAACAAGAACACCTCGGTCATGATCAATATCAGCAGCTGGCCTGCCGGGGTCTATTTTGTGGCTTTAAGCGACAAAACTGGAAAAAGCAATGCGGCCATTAAGTTTGTAAAACGTTGAATTACATGTCAAATTAGCCAATAGTTGGAAATGCAATTAAAACCATTATCGATAAATTGGCCCTTAATGGCCATGCGGATTTTCATGATAGTTTTTTTGCTAATTCATTCCTCCTGCAAAAAGGAGGAAACCGATAACTGGAAGTTGTGCAGCAATTGCCCTGTTGAACGGATAGTTGGGGAGTATGCCGGCAAAGCCGATCATGTAATGCGGATCGACACCCTCAACTATGTCACCACCCGAAACAAGGAAGCTTATTTGAACATTGTGAAGACTTCAACGGGTATATCGCTGCAGTGCGGGGTGGTTAACCTTTTCAGCGCCTCATTCTCGGGTAGCTATCAAAATAGTTATTTCATTACCCTACCCGGCTTTGGATCCAGCCTCAACTGCAGGGTTTGGCACGATGGCGAAAAAGTGAAGATTGTGGGCACGGCCAAAAAGCTGGATGCTTCCGGGGAGACATCCGAACTGCTTGATTTTGAGGTTTATAAAAAGCTGAATTAAAAATTGAGCTGTTGTGCGGCATAGGCATAAGCCCCTGCAGCAACTGCCGAAGATGTGCCCAGCTTACTGATGCCCACACCGGTTTTTTTCACCGGGTCGTACCAAAGCCAGAGTTCCCGTTCGATATTGGGCACCTTGACCATGTGACCGGTCTTTTCGGTGAATGCTATCTTTTCGTCATCATCCTGCAAGTTATAGCATTGAATCTCCAAACGATCAACACTTTTACCCTGCAGATCAGTAAATGACTGGTTCATATATTTAACCAATGGCTTCATAAAAACAGGCCAGGCACCGGACAGGCCGCCGCCAATGACAACGAGCCCATCGATCAGGGTAATGGCATTAGCCAATGCATCAGCCAAGGCTTTGGCCATCTCATCCCAGGCTTTGAGGGCGGCTTCGCGGTGTCCGTCCTTACGTCCCATGGCAATCTCGTATATTCCAAAAGGTTCAGGGCAGGCAGCGGGGTCAATTCCTGCTTCTTGCGCAAAAACCCTTTTTATGCCACGAATCGATATGCTGTCTTCGGCACTGGTTTGCGGATAAAGCAGGTTGCGCATACGGTTGATTTCGCCTCCGGCCGAATTGTCGCCGCGCAATAAGTTGCCGCCCAACACTATACCTCCGCCAAATCCTGTGCCCAAGGTAACACCGAGGAGGTTGTGATAACGTTTAGGATTGCCCTGTTGCTCGAGCAGCCTGTTGATTTCGGGCAGAAAGCCCTGCAAGGCCTCGCCGTATGCAAAGAGGTCGCCGTCGTTGTTGATGAAAACCGGACAATGAAAAATCTCCTCGAGCATTGGGCCAAGCGCTACACCGCCTCTGAAGTGCGGAAGATTTTCGAGGTCGCCGATGATGCCGCCGGCATAATCGGCCGGACCGGGAAAGCTGAAACTGAGTGCTGCAGGCTCGCAGCCGCAATGATCTTTGACTTTTTTGAAACCATTGATAATCTTGTTCAAAACCTCTTCAAGATTTTGTCCTGATGATGGAATGGTAAAAGGTTCAACCACTTCGAGACCGCTCCTGACAGCCGAAAACTTAAATCCTGTGCCTCCTGCATCCAGCACAAACACCGTGCTTGCTTCCCTGCTCATCTATTTGTATTATTTTGCGTAAAAATAGGAAATCAGCTCAATCATAAAAGCACAAAAATCGATGGTGAATACAATGCAGTACATACACACATCCAACGCACCGGCCCCGGCGGGCCACTATAGTCAGGCTGTTGTTCACAATGGTCTGGTTTTCGTTTCAGGCCAGCTGTCCATCGATCCGGTATCACGCCGGCCGCTGCATCTTGGCGCAGGTGAGCAACTTAAACTTGCCCTCGAAAACCTGGAGCGCATTGTGATTGCTGCCGGCAGCAGTCGGCAGAAAATTCTGAAATGCACCGTGTTTGTTGCCGATATATCCCTATGGCCTGAAGCCAATGAAGCATACGCTGCATTTTTCGGTGATCATAAACCTGCCCGATCCATAGTGCCCACAGGGAGCTTGCATCATGGTTTGCTGGTCGAGGTGGAGGCTATAGCCGCAACAGATTAAGGTGTTGTTCCGAAAAGTTTGTGCTTGATGTCGTTTAGCTGCCTGCGATAGAGCAGGGCGGCCACAAAAAGTATCAGACCGGTAATCAGGAAAGTTGTTTGCACACCTGCCATCTCGGCTACAGCACCCAGCATAAGGCTACCCAGCGGCGTGAAGCCCATAAACGACATGCTGTAGAACGACAGCACCCGCCCTTTTTTATCTTCTTCAACCAATGTTTGCAAAAGCGTGTTGGTGGCTACAAACTGTGTGATCATACCAAAGCCGCTGAAATACAGGATCATGAGCGAGAACCATGTGATTTCAGACTGACTGAATATGCTCAGCCCGATGGCAAATGTCAGGGCACTGAAGCCAATAATGCCGGGCAACGAAAACATGTTTTGCCGCGAGGCCAGATAAAACGCACCTGTAAGTGCACCTGCGCCCACGGCTCCCGTCAGAAATCCCAGCAACTGCGAACTTCCATGCAGGACGTCGCGGGCGAAAATGGGCAAAAAACCCTGAAAGGGAAGCCCGAACATACTGGTGGTGATCACCAGCAATATCATGTGACGCGCCGGTGTGAATTTCCAGGTGTAGTTGAATCCCTCGATGAGGTCGTGCATCACACTGCGGTGCCTGTATTGTGTCACAATGGGCTGAACCCGCATCATCACCAATGCACCAACAACACCCATAAATGAAATGCCATTGATCAAAAAACAGACGCCTTCGCCATACAGCGCCACCAGCAAGCCTCCCAGCGTAGGACCGATGAACCTGGCTGTGTTGACGAGTGTAGAATTTAATGCTACAGCATTGGGAATAAGCTTTTTGTCGCCTACCATCTCGAGGAGAAATGCGTGGCGGAAAGGGGTGTCAAAAGCCAGTGCGAATCCATTAATCAGCACAATGCCCAAAATCAAATGCACGCTGATGGTATCCGTGTAGAGCAGTGCAGCAAGCAAAAAGGCCAGCAGCATAGGGATGGTCTGTGTAATGATGAGCACCTTGCGCCTGTTCAGACGATCAGCATAGACTCCCGCCACCGGAGTGAGTATCAAGGCCGGAATTTGACCCATAAAACCGGTGAGCCCGAGATAAACTGCCGAATCGGTCAACCGGTAGATCAACCATCCGACAGCCAGGTTTTGCATCCATGTGCCAAGCTGCGAAAACAGGTTGGCATAGAAAAACATCCTGAAATTGCGGCTTTCAAGCGCCCTGAACACGAAAGTCAGCCGTTCGAAATAGGAACGGATGTCGAGATAGCGGTTCATTCCTTTTGTTGCAGCTGCAAATGTCGAAAAAGCGGGGCAGAAATCGCCGTAGGTTCAGTTATCGTAGGCTTTCGGGCTGTTGATGGCTTAAAAATACCATCTGTAGGTGACCGAAAAATTGCGTCCGGGCATGGGAAATCCCCGGTTTTCAACCTGCGACAGGTGGTCCCGGTAGCTGGTATTGAGCGCATTGTCAAGACGAAGGCCTACCACATGCCGCCCGGCCTTATTCATCCTGATACCGCCATGCCATCCAAGCAATGTGTAGCCTGTGGTAACGTCTTCGTCGGGTGCCACGCGATCCTGTGTTGCGGCAGACTGCATTTTCAGGCCGATCCACCAAAATTTGTGTTCGTAGTCGAGCGCTGCCGAAAACCTGAAAGGTGGTATGCCGGGCAACGGCTGCCATCCAGGCTGATCAGGCCGCATGGCCCCATGCACATAATCAGCAACCAGAGCAAGCTCCAATCCGTTGGTAAGCAGAGTAGAATATTGAAATTCGCCTCCGGTCAGCCGTGCCTCTCTGCCCTGATAGGAAAATATCGGATAGCCTGTTGCAGGGTCGATTACTCCCATGGGTTCGAAGCTGATAAAGTTGCGGAAATAGTTCAGAAACAAGGCTATCTCGGCTTTATGTGCCTTTCGCTCGAAGCGGATGAACATATCGGCTCCATGTCCCACTTCATCACGAAGATTTGGGTTTCCTATCTCATAGGTGCCTGCGCCCACATGAGGACCATTGGCATATAGTTCTGTAATTGATGGGTTGCGGTGCGAACGGGCAAATTGTGCACCAATTTCCCAACCCTCCAATGGACGGTGATTAAAGCCAAAAGCGCCTGTAAAGTTTAGCTTTAGCCGTTCGTCATCAGCCTTACTAAACCTATCGTTCGGCAGTGCCCTGAGATATTGAAGGTCGGCACGCAAGCCGGCCTGAAGCCTGAACTTATTGGAAAGTGGTATTTCCTGAAAAGTAAAAAGGCCTGCATTATGCCTGATTTCGCCGGGTGTGAAGGCTTTACCGCCACTAATATTCAGACGACGCATCTGCACATTCATGCCAACAGCACCGCGGTCAAAAAAGCTGAAAGCCTTATGCTGCATGGTCATAGTGCTGCTCATGCCGGTTTGATTATAGCTAAGCCCGACAGTTTCCTGATATTGGCCGGTAGCCGGTGGTTCGCTGATTTCCACTTCATGCTGACCAAAATTAACCACGTTTAAGCGCAGCTGATAACGATCAAAGAAACGTTCTGTATTCCCATTCCAGCGTCCCTGAAGGTTTTGCCTGTTTGTACGGATTTCCACCCTTTCGCCCTCAATGTCAATCTTATCCGGTATTTCATATTGCTGACTGTTTGCGGAGATACTCAATCCCCCTGTGCCATATTGGTTTTCTGTGGCCCATCCGGCCGAGGCATCAAGATTGTTTAGCGAAGTGCCGGGTAGTTCGCCCTGTGGTGTCCGGATATTTCCTCCCCTGCGCAAGGCTAAACGGGCGGTATATGCTGAGTTGTTCCGGGCCAGTGTATAACGACCAAAAGCTGCGCCCATTCGGTTCACGCTTGCACCATGCAGGGCAATCATTCCGCCGCTCTGTCCGCCCTGCTGATCGGGAATATCGGAGGTGAGCACATTCACCACGCCACCCAGGGCACTGGGCCCGTAGAGCAGCCCTGCCGGCCCTCTGACAATCTCGATACGACTTGCAGCCATAGGGTCGAGGCTAATAGCATGGTCGGCCGAAGTTTCGGCCACATCACCCATTCGTTCGCCATTCTCCAGCATCAGCATACGATCGCCTCCCAGTCCTCGTATCACAGGCCTTCCGGGGGCTGAGCCCATACTGCGCATGGCAAGGCCGGCCTGACCGTTGAGAATTTCGCCGAAACTCACCTCCGATTTGCGCTGCAACATTTCGCCAAGCAACACAGCATCAGGCCGATAGCGAAAACCACTGGCCGTTGGACTGGCAGAAAGCACAACCTCCTGAAGCTCGACAGCTTCGGGTTCGAGCGAAATATTAAGCTCCCTGCTTTTCCCTGCAACTGCTTCAAAAGAAACCTGTGCCTGTCGGTAGCCCAGCGCCGAAACAATGAGTATATGCTCACCCGGTGGCAGGTTTGCCAAAATGTAGTGACCACTTGCATCCGTCATGGTGCCCATTCGGGTGCCCTTGATGATCATGTTAATAAAAGGCAGATGCTCGCCTGTTTTGGCATCAACTACATGACCAAAGATATTGGCATCGGTACGTAACCTTTGTGGGGTCTCGCCGGCAATTACGAATTGGTAAAGAAATAGAAATATTATGACTAAAGATCTCATTTTCATCGATTAATTAAGAAATAGAAGGCCGCGAATACGGCAATTTGCCCAACAGAATGGAATCCTGCTTGTCAATCAAATGAAAACGAGGGAGGGAGGCGCTCTTAGCGAAGGAATACGGCTTGTTTCCTTCAATGCATGGCCGTGAGTGTCGAAAACGGGATGTTTAATAATAATACTTTGAACCTCAGAAATGAGCGGATTGTATGCGTTAAATGTGGCACTTCCGGAACTATACAGCGATAAAAAGGCCAGTTGATTGCTCCCGTGCTGGTGTTGCTGAAATGGTCCGTTTGCTTTTTCCTGTTGATATGGATGGGCATGACCCACAAGCGTGCCATTGGGCAACAAATGCCAGTGCCACCAGGCAGTCTGGGCATAAAAAAACATCAGAACTGCCATGCCGGCAGGCAGCATCAGCCATTTTCCAACTGATCTGAGATGCTTCATCTAATTTTCAAGTGGCGCAAAAATAAGATTTGATAAATGTTGGGTGCATTTGTTAACCATTTTTAGCGTGTTTTACAATTAATTCAAAAAGTTGGTGGAGTAGGACAGGCCGGATGCATTTGCGTATCTTTACCGACCGTCAAAACACTTTACCGACCATGAAAAACAACACATTCAAGATTACCGGAAAGATTGTTGATGTGGTTTCCGGCAGGATTTTCCCCGGTATTATTCAGGTTGAACAGGGGAGAATTGTTTCAGTTTCGGAAGATGCTTCATGCGAAGGGCCTTATGTGCTGCCCGGCCTTGTCGATGCGCACGTACACATTGAAAGTTCGATGCTTGTTCCGGCTGAGTTTGCCCGAATTGCCGTAACGCATGGCACTGTTGCCACCGTTTCTGACCCACATGAGATTGCAAATGTACTTGGTATTGAGGGGGTTGAGTTTATGATAAAGAATGGCAGTCAGGTGCCGTTCAAGTTCTTCTTTGGCGCGCCCAGCTGCGTTCCGGCAACAGGTTTCGAAACATCGGGTGCAGTGCTTGGTGTGGCCGAGCTTGATGCCCTGATGGCCCGTCAGGAAATTAAGTACATGGCGGAGATGATGAACTGGCCCGGAGTGATTTTTGGCAATCCTGAGGTTGAGGCCAAATTGGCGCTGGCACGAAAATATGACAAGCCTGTTGATGGACATGCTCCGGGTCTTACCGGCGAATATGCCCGAAAATACGCTGAGGCGGGTATCAGCACAGATCACGAATGTTTCAATCTGGACGAGGCCCGCGAAAAATTGCATCTGGGTATGAAAGTGCTCATCAGGGAAGGTTCGGCTGCCCGCAACTTCGACGAATTGCTGCCCCTCATTAAGGAGTTTCCTGCTCAGATTATGTTCTGCAGCGACGACAAGCACCCTGATGAATTAGTGCAGGGCCATGTGAATTTGCTTGTTAAGCGCGCTATCGCTGCCGGCCATCATCCCATTGATGTACTCCGTTGTTGCACCTTGAATCCGAACGAACATTACAAACTTGGTCTGGGGATGCTTCAGCCCGGCGATTCAGCAGATTTCATTTTGGTTGACGACCTGCAGCAATTCAATATCCTGAGCACCTATATCGAAGGCACACTTGTTGCGCAGGACGGAAAATCCATGATCGAAGGCAAACGCAGCGAAAAGCCAAACAGGTTCTCGGTGATGGATATCGGCATAGATGATCTGAAAGTGAAGGATCACGGAAAACCGGTGAAAATTATCAAGGCCATTGAAGGTCAGCTGATTACTGATACAATCATTGGCAGGCCAAAGTCAGTGGATGGTTATCTGGAAAGTGACACGGAAAAGGATTTCCTCAAAATTGTGGTGCTTAACCGATTCGAACCGGCGCTGCCCGCAGTTGGCTTTATTCATGGCTTTGGGTTAAAACGCGGAGCCATCGCATCAACGGTAGCCCACGACAGCCATAATATCATTGCATGCGGCACGAGCGATATGGAGATCATGAATGCCATCGGCAAACTTATAGAAAGTCAGGGCGGAATAACAGCTACCGATGAAAACCGGGCGCTGATTTTGCCGTTGCCTGTGGCCGGTCTGATGTCCGATGACGACGGTTTTGTGGTGGCTGACAGGTACGAGAAAGCCAATGCATTCGTTGCCGCCTTGGGCAGCAGCATGCAAGCTCCTTTTATGACGCTCTCCTTTATGGCACTCTTAGTCATTCCTCAACTAAAAATCAGCGACAAGGGCCTGTTCGACGGGCAAAAGTTTGAGTTTACAAGTCTGGAAGCTGAAGCCTGATGTTTATGCCTTAGCCCTGACGCTCGGGCTGCATGGGCAAGGCGGAGCTGGTATCCTATTTATTTAAAATTCAGCAGGTTACTTGCCTAATTTAGAAGGCCTCTTAATTGGCGTTGCATGGCCTATTTTTCCAAATCTTACTGTTTATTTATTAACAGTAACCACTACTTTTGCACTTTGAAGGTAAAACAATGGAAAACCTTGAGTTAAATGTTTATATGCTCGAGCAGTTATCGTCGAGGTTAAAGGCTATGGCTCATCCGGTGCGCATTGCCATTATCGAGATGCTGACAACCGTTCCGCAGATGAGCGTAACAGAAATTTACAGCCGACTTGCCATCGAGCAGGCTGCAGCTTCGCACCACCTGAATCTCATGAAAAACAAAGGGATATTGGTCGCCAAGCGTGACGGAAAGAGAATTTATTACTCATTGGTCAACGAAGCAATGGCCGATATCATCCGTTGCCTCGTCAAGTGTAAGGAGCCCGAATCGAAAAGGATAAACAGGGTGGAACGCCGTACGGCCTGATGGCGCTCAGAACTTAATTGTCCAGTCCACTTCTATGTCCCAATTGGGACGCACATCCAACTCTTTATCGAAGTAACTCACCCATTCGGGCTGCTTTCGGTTCACCACATCGCCGGTGTCCCAGCGTCGGTTACCATTTTCGTCGTGAATGACTTTAAGCCGGTATTTTCCTTGCCTCAGCCCCTCAAAACTATAATCTCCTATGGTGGCGATCATCATCTCTTTTATCACATCATCCTTTGGATCAACAAGTTGTAAGATCAACGGGCTGCGGGGCAAATCCTGGATAGTAATCTTGATGTTGCCCAATTCTGATGGAGATGGAATTTTAAAACTAAATTCAGTTTTCTTGTTAACGGTTCCGTTAAGCCCAAAAAACACCGAGTCGGGGATGATGATCCTGATGTTTTCATCCACGGCAGGCAAGGGCGAAACAAGTTCAAAAACCAATCCCCATTTGTCGGCCTGCCTGAGTTCCAGACTACCGGTTAAGGTGTCCTTGTTGCGGATGAATACATTGGTATCGCGCATGGAATAGCGCACAACCGGTTCGCTGAATCTGAGCTGAAAGTTAGTGCCGGGCTCGAGCTGCTGACCTACGGTGTTGGCAGTGATATGAAGTTCTTTAGCAAGTTCAGGCCTGCCGGCGCGTCTTGTGGTTTGCTGTCGGGGTTTTAGGGAAAGGTGCAAACTATCGGTAATTTTATCGCCTTCCATCACGGCCAGCTTCAGGCTGTCGGTTATCCCATCGCGGAAAAACCAAAGCAAAGTATCGTTGTTGGATGTAGCGGTTTGGATCAGGCCAAAGCCCTCAGGCAGGCTGTCGAGGGGCCTGATCGTGATATTGCGAGCCGGATAGCGAAATGCAAACCTTAGCAGGCCGGCTCGGGGCACATCGGCCCGGAGCAGCTTTTGTGTGGAATCAACCTCCCGAAACATCCGTAGGTTGTGCAGGGGCATTTCAGCAAAATAGAGGCTGTCCACAATGCGCTTCTGCTTGATTCGTCCTGCAGCCGAAGTCACAGTATCGGCAGCAGTATCAGCCACAGGCCTTCCTTTGTAAACAGGAAATACCATGCTGTCGGCAAAGGCAATCGATTCGCTGCCTTTGTCGTAAAGCAGGTTATTGTTTTTGTCCTCAATGGCAAAGAGATAAAACTGTTCGTTACGGAGATTCGAAAACCTGAACCGGCCTTGTTTGTCGCTTCTGGCCACGTAATAGGGCTTGGTCAGAAATGGCAGCGAATCCAAAGGTATGGTGTCGGCCTGCCTGTGGTAAAGCATTATAAACACGCCTTCGGCAGGTTTGTTGTTAAAAGCCTGGTTCACAGTGCCTGCTAAAGACATGGAGTCGAGCACAGGTCCGGTTGAGAAAACAAAGTTAAATCCTTCTATGGGGTTATTTTCCGTAAGATCGACGATGGCATTGCCGAAAAACAAGGTGTAGGTGGTTTCCTTGAAAAGATCTTCATAAAACCTTACATGTAAGCTTTTTCCTTTGATGCGGTATTCCGGGCGCGTGGGTGGGGCAGGGGAGATGAGCGACTGCTGGTTGATTTTATCGAGTCTGATAAACTCGTCAAAGGTAATTGTCACTACCCTGTCGTTGAAGTTAACTCCGCCGTTTTCGGGGGTCGAATGTACCACCTGCGGCGGAGTGAAGTCTTTTTCGCCGCCCAGCGGCATTACCGGATTGGCGCAATGTGTGGCCACAAGGAAAAGGCCTGCAAGTGCGATATATTGAGCCAGTATGGTTAAACCTCTTTGAATCATCAGGCAAAGATGGGAAATAAAGCCATTGAGTGCCTAATCGTCGAGCCGGCAAAAGCGATAGCCCAGTCCGGAAAAGTGATCAAGCGTGTGCTCCAGGGCATAAAACATGCGAGGCGCTGCTTTCTCGCTGTCGTGAAAAACCAGGATGCTGCCATCGCGCGTATGTTGCTGAACCAACCGGATGCACTCTTGTTTGTGGGTAGTTTTGTCAAAATCGTAGCTCAGCACCGACCACATTACAATGTTGAATTCTTTTTTCAGGGTGTGGATCTGCGCCGGCGTTATGCGTCCGTACGGAGGTCTGAACCAGGGCGACTGTACTTTTTCGTGGCACTTGCGGACGTTGTGATAGTATTCGTCAAGCGGGGTTTTCCAGCCGTTAAGATGGTTGTGCGTGTGATTGCCCGGCAAATGTCCCCGCAGCTTGATTTCTTCGAATACTTCCGGATGCCTTTCCACATTTTCGCCCACACAAAAGAACGCTGCACGCGCATCGTAACGATCCAGCAAACCGAGTACCTGTGGGGTAATAACGGGATGAGGACCATCGTCAAAGCTGAGATAGAGCTTCATTTCGCCTGCCGGTTTTTGCCATAGGAGGCCCGGAACAAACATGCGGAGAAAAGCGGGAACGGTTGCACTCTTCATAGTGCAAATTTAGCTTGCTGACGCAATCCGGCGCTGAAGCCGAATGATTAAATTTGTAAAAAATCAAAAACGCTTTAACGGTTAACCCCAATTAAACCTTAAAACTATGAAACGACTTGTGTTGATGCGTCATGGCGAAAGCACATGGAACAAGCTCAATGTATTTACGGGCTGGACTGATGTACCACTCTCGGAGCAGGGTGTTGAGGAAGCCCGCAAAGGCGGCAGGACGCTCCGGGAAAATGGTTTTCGCCCCAGACTTGCTTACACTTCTTATCTGTCAAGGGCTATCAAAACGCTTTGGCTGGTACTCGAGGAGATGGATATGATGTATATCCCTGAAATCAAATCCTGGCGGCTGAACGAAAAGCACTACGGTGAATTGCAGGGACTTAACAAAGCGGAAACTGCTGCTAAATTCGGAAATGAGCAGGTGCTGCTCTGGAGGCGCAGCTTCGATGTTCCGCCATCGCCGCTTGCCGCCGACGATCCGCGCAACCCTCGTCTCGACCCGCGATATGCCGATGTCGATCCGGCCGATCTGCCCCTTACCGAGTCGCTTAAAGAGGTAATCGAACGTATGCTTCCTTTCTGGGAAAGCGATATCAGGCCCTCGCTGGCAAAGCATGGCGAAATCCTTGTTGCCGCCCACGGCAACAGCCTGCGAGCGCTGGTGATGCACCTGAAAAAGATGAGCGAAGACGAAATCATTGCCTTCAATATCCCCACAGCTATCCCTTACGTTTTCGAATTCGATGATGATTTAAACCTGCTTAAGGATTACTTCCTCGGCGATCCCGAAGAAATCAAAAAACTGATGGAAGCCGTTGCCAATCAGGGTAAGGCAAAATGATAATCGGATCAGTAAGCTGTTAAGGGGCATTGGTATCAGCCAACGCCCCTTATTTTTTGCCCCGAACTGCCCCATTCACCTGAAAAATCATAATTTCGTCCGTTACTTTTCGCCAATGCAATGAACTACCGCCGCTGGGTCATCCCCGACATTCATGGTTGCAGCAAAACCCTCAGGGCGCTCATCGGACAGCAAATCAAGCCGGGGGCCAATGATGAACTCTGGTTTCTGGGTGACTATATCGACCGCGGACCCGATAGCAAAGGCGTTATTGATTACCTGATGGAACTGCAAAGCAGAGAATACAACCTCAAACTCCTGCTGGGCAATCACGAAGACTATTGCATCAAGGCCTGGGAAGCCGACAAAAGTGCGAAGCGCTTTTTAGGGATGAGGTTTAAAAATAAAACACAAAAAGTATGGGAATTGCATGGCGGAACTCAAACCCTCGAGAGCTTCGGTGTTGAATTTGCCGGCGACATCCCCGAGAAATATATCAAATGGATGCGCGGTTTGCGTTACTATGCCGAACTGGAGAACTATATCATTGTCCATGCCGGCCTCAATTTTTCTATTGATGATCCGCTTTCGGACAAGTTTGCCATGCTCTGGACCAAGGATTTTAAGGTTGATCCGGCTAAAATCAGGCATAAAAAAGTCATCCACGGCCATACACCTGTCGATCTGGAATTTTTGGATCATGTAATCCGTAGCAAACAATACCACTTTATCGACCTGGACAACGGCGTATATATCAACAACCGGCCTGGTTATGGTAACCTTACGGCATTTGAGCTGAACACCGGACAACTGTTGGTGCAGCCTAATGTGGATTTTTGAAAGTGTTTGCTGCTATGCAATGAGGGTTTTATGCCCTAAGCAAGGCTGAAATTGATCGCAAGGTTACGAATCCCTGATCTTCTAAAATACACTCACCTTCACGTAGCGCTTAGGATTAAGCCGCACATCCTCGAGCAATCTGCGAAGCTCTTCGGCCGAGCTTTCCAGCTTACGGTAAAGGGTGTCGTTTTGCATCAGCTGTCCCATGGTGCCCTGTCCGGTATTGATGCCCTGCATCAGCTTGTTGAGCTGTACAATCGAGCTGTCGGCATGGCGCACTGCCGAAACGATATCGGCCTTGGCCAGCGAATCGGTAAGTGAGGTCAGATTTTGAATGGTGCGCGTAATATTGCTGTTGCTCTGCTCGATATTGCGCGAAATCATTTCTATATTGTAAAGAATCGCTGCAATGCGCGACTGTTGCTGATTGACAATATTGTCAATATTTCCGGTGGTGTTCTCCAGATTGCGGATGGTCCTCGTTATACTCTGTAAGCTTTGAGTAAGGTTTTGTTTTATGTTTTCGTTGATCAGGGCCTGAACGATGGTTACAAGTGAATCGACCGATGATAAAAGGCTCTCAGCTTTGTTTTTCAAGGGCAGCACCTGCGCATTAACTTCTTCCATCAGGCTTGCTTCAACTGCAGATAAGAGGGTGTCGTTGTGCATGGCCATACTGGTGCTGTTGCCCAGAATGAGTTCTATGGCTTTTGAACCCATAAGGTCGGAGCTGTAGATCTTTGCAATGGAATTGCGCGGAATGGGCACTTTGTCGGTAACGGAGATCTCTACAACAAGCCTTCCGTCCATGGACGGATGAAAATAAATGTCTTTGACCTGTCCGACTCTGAATCCTCTGATGAGTACGGGATTCGAAGTGATGAGCCCCGAAACTTCGCGATATTCAACGAAAAAGATTCTTTCACGGTTGAAGATATCACGTCCTTTCAGGAAATTAAATCCCCAAAAAAAGACAAACAAGGCTACAACAAACGATAATCCTACTAAAATGAGCTTCTTGCTTTTCAATTTTCTATGTTTTGAGGTTGTTTATTGCTACGTTTTAAACAATACTTCAGATGCAAAGGTAATATAACGAAGTTGCAGGGGTTAATGTTTAACATTGTTTCATGGTCGTGTGCTTTTTTGGGCTTCTTCGATGGTAATGCGTTTCCCGTTGAGGAAAGCAATTACAAAGGCGTCAGCATATCCGGATTTACGCATCATGTTCTGGTGGTTAACGGCATCGCGGTAAATGGTGAAATGGCCTGAGGTGTATTTGTATAATCCGTTGTGGAAATATTTGTCAGCCTTTTCGATTTGCTTAAATCGCTTATCCGTCAGGGGAATATCCTGTGGAAAAGTGGCAAACTGTACCTTATAAATAATGGTATTGTTTTCTGCCGGCGGTTTTGCAATGTTTTGCTTTGGCGCTTCCTGAGCGGGTTTGGCAGGTGTTTTTGCCGGATTACTGCTTTGCCCCTGACCGGGAGGAGTATTGGCCAGTGGCCGATGAGCTGTTTCATCCGAAGGTGCAGCTGATGGCTGAGGCCCTGCAGCTGTTGCGACCGTGTTTTCGGCCCTGACGGCTTCTTCGCGCATGGCTCGGGTTATGACACTGGAGGCATTCTCACGCTCGAATTGCTGTTTGTAGTCGCGAAAAGCCCTGTAAATAGCCGAAGCCATATAGTTTTTGCCTTCGTCCGACATCATAAAAGCTTCCTCCTCCTGATTGGTGATAAATCCCAGTTCGACCAGCACACTTGGCATGGTAGTGCGATAAAGCACCAGAAAGCCTGCCTGCTGCACACTGCGGTCTTTGCGGCCAAGGCGTTTGGTGAATTGTTCCTGTACGCTTTGTGCAAAACGGATGCTTTGGTTTTTGTTTTCGCTCTGATACAACGAAAGGGCAATGTAGGCTGCAGTGCTGTTAGGGTCGAAATCACCATACTCTTCGCTGTAGTTGTCTTCGAGCAGGATTGATGCATTTTCGAGTTTGGCCACATCAAGGTTGGCGCTGGTGCGGTGTTCGCCCATCACAAAGGTTTCTGCTCCCGAAGCGCGGCTGTCCTTCGAAGCATTGCAGTGGATCGAGATGAAAAGATCGGCATCAGCCTGATTGGCAATGCTCGCCCTGCGGTGCAACTCCACAAACTCGTCGCGACTACGTGTGTATATAACTTTTACGTCGGGCAGATTTTGCTGAATCAACTTCCCTGTGCGCAACGCAACATCGAGCACAATATCCTTTTCCTTGGATTTTCTACCAACAGCACCCGGATCTCGCCCGCCGTGACCGGGATCGATCACCACCGTGGTGATTTTGCTGCCCTTCTGGGCTATTGCCGGTGGACAAATTGCCATCACAAAAACCACAACAAACAAGGCCAACAACCGTTCGATACCAATTATGAGGGCATACTTCATAACGAGCTATATTTGCAATAGTTTTGTACACACCACACCACAAATATAGGCAAAACAGCCGTGGAGGGCCGGTTTTCGGTCAATCCTGCTTCAATCAAAGGTTACGATTGCGTCAACCTTTGTTGATGTTGTTCTTTTTGCTATTGCTCAACATCCTCGAAACGAGAGCGTTACCAACGGCAAATTCAATTTTTCTGCTTCAACAACTTACCGATACGGTAGTGCCCGACACTACAGCCAAATCAGGGCCTGTAAAGCAAAAGCTCGATACAAAGGTGGAGCGTTCGGCCACAGACAGCATTGTTCAGGACCTGAAAAACCGCATGGTGCATCTGTATGGCAATGCAGTGGTAATATACGGCGATATAAAGCTTGAAGCTGCATACATCCGGTTTAACTTAGAAACCAATCAGGTTTATGCACGTGGTGTGGAAGATAGTACGGGCAAACTCACCGGAAGACCAAAATTTACGGATAAAGACCAGACCTTCGAGTCGGACGAACTCAACTACAATTTCGACAGCAAAAAGGGTATTATCCGCAATGTGGTGACTGAGGACGGACAGGGATACCTGCTTGGACAAAAGGTGAAGAAAATGGCCGACAACACTATCAATATCCGTTCGGGAGCTTACACCACCTGCAACGACCATGACCACCCGCATTTTGAATTCAGGTTCAACAAATCGAGAGTCATTCCGGACCGCAAAATTGTTACCGGGCCGGCATGGCTGGTTATCGAAGGCATGCCTTTACCGCTGGCCTTGCCCTTCGGCATGTTTCCAAACCGCAGCTCACGCAAATCGGGCGTAAGGGTGCCCACCTACGGCGAATCGAATAACCGCGGGTTTTATTTTGAAAACGGTGGATTTTACTGGGCGATAAACGACAGGATGGATCTTGATATTATCGGAGACATCTACACCCGTGGCAGCTGGGCAGTAAAGCCTACTTTCCGCTATGTGAAGCGCTACAAATACAATGGAAGCCTCAATTTGAACTATGCCATTAATATCCTTGGCGTCGAGGGCAATCCGGATTACCGTCGCTCGCGCGACTTCAGGGTGCGATGGTCGCACCGCCAGGATCCTAAAGCCCGACCGGTGGGGCGCTTTTCTGCTGATGTTAATGTGAGCAGCAGCAACTTCAACACTTATAACCCCGGTACGACAAACGATTACCTGAGTAATGAATTCAGGTCGTCGGTGGCTTATCAAACCAATTTCAACAACATAATCTTTCTTACCGCCAACGCCAGTCACCGGCAAAACACCAAAACCAAGATGGTGGAGGTATCGCTGCCCGAGCTCACCATCAACACCAACACACTCTACCCACTAAAACGCAAAAACGCTATTGGCAGCCAGCGCTGGTACGAAGCCCTTACCGTTGGTTATACCATGAGCGCGCGCAATACGCTAAGCCTGCCCGATTCCTTGTTTTTCAAGCCGGATGCTGTAAAGCAGATGCGGAATGGTATTCAACAAAGCATACCTGTGAGTCTTCCTATCAAGGTGCTCAAATATTTCTCGCTGAGCAATTCGCTGAGCATCACTAACCGCAATTACTTCAACAATCTCGAACGCTACTGGGTAAACGACACCATCATCCGCAACAACGATACCATTGTCGGCTATGTGAAAACCGACACTGTTTACAGGTTTAATAATGTATTGGATTTCAATCTCTCAACTAGTCTGAGCACCAAGGTTTTCGGTATGGTCAGTTTTAAAAAGGGACCTGTTCGGGCTATCCGGCATGTTTTCACTCCGCGTATCGGGGCCAGCTATACTCCGGCATTCTCCGAGCCACGTTGGGGATATTATGGACGTTATATTGACGGAAATGGCATCGAACAGGTGTACTCCAAATACGAAGGTGCCATTTTCGGCAGCCCCGGACGCGATAAATCCGGCCGTATAAACTTTGGATTCAGCAATAACCTCGAAATGAAAGTACATGCGAAAAAGGATACTATAACCGGTATGCGCAAGGTGGTACTTATCGAGGATTTATCAATAACCGGCGGTTATGATCTTACCCGTGATTCGCTCAATATGAGCATGATAAGCATAAACGGACGAACAAGGCTGCTTAAAAACCTTACAGTGCAGTACAGCAGCAGCTGGGATCCCTATGCATTGGATTCGAACGGTAAAACCATCAACAAATGGGAATGGGACGTTAACCGTCGTCTGCTCCGGAAAACCAATGCCACCTGGAGTCTTGGAGCTTCATGGAACCTGAGTCAGGCTGATTTTGCAAAGAAAAGTCCTCAAACGCCCCCACCAAGGCAGCAAAATATGGCTACCGAAGCCGAACTGGCCGAAATTGACCGCTATCCCGATGGTTTTATCGACTGGACGATACCCTGGACGCTTTCCGTCAATTACACGCTCCGCTACAACAACACCCCGCACTATGCCGGTCCTGTGCCAATGGGACAAAACAAAGTCATACAGACCCTCGGATTTTCGGGCGATATCAACATAACCCCGAAATGGAAAATTCAGGCGCAGTCGGGCTGGGATTTTGATGCCAAAGCTTTGTCGTACACTTCGTTAAATATTTATCGAGACCTGCACTGCTGGGAGTTGAGGTTCAACTGGATACCCCTTGGCTTCCGCAAAAGCTGGAACTT
>DAOKYW010000003.1:160819-187664 GCA_035325985.1 Bacteroidales bacterium | reverse complement strand
ACCTGTTCCCTGACGATACCTGTTCCAGTATTGTGGCGGGAAAGTAGTGCCCTCGAAGTTTTCGCTGAATGGGAAAGGAGCTACATAAGCCAGAACAAAGTTAGCGGTCAGGCTAAGGTTACTGGCAGGGATTGTAATATTGTTCTCCGGCTGGGTTGAAACAACATTATTGTTGGCATCAGTCCAGTTTACAAAATTCCATCCACTGTTTGGAATAGCATTTACCGCAACAACCGTACCATAAGGATATGTACCGGCACCGGTAACTGTACCACCCGCAGCCGGATTAGCAATCAGGGTGAGCGTATAATTATTCAACTCAAAATTGGCCGTTAAGGTAAGGTCGCTTGCCGGCATTGTAATCACATTGGCGGCTTGAGTCGAAACCACGTTACCGTTGCTGTCCGTCCAGTTAACAAATGAATACCCGGTGTTGGCTGTAGCATTAACTGAAACCTGTTGACCATAAGTATAAGTTCCCGCACCGGTAACTGTACCACCCGCAGCCGGATTTACATTCAGTGTAAGGGTATAGTTAATCAGGACAAAATTGGCGGTTAATGTAAGGTTGCTCGCAGGCATCGGAATAACATTGGCAGCTTGTGTCGAAACAACATTGCCATCGCCATCGGTCCAGTTCACAAAGGCATACCCTGTATTGGGAACAGCATCTACAGACACCATCTGATTATAATTGTACACTCCGCCACCGGTAACGGTACCACCTTCAACAGGATTAGCAACCAGGGTAAGCGTATAATCAATCAGAACAAAGTTTGCAGTGAGTGTCAAGTCAGATGCAGGCATTGTGATGTTGTTGGCAGCTTGTGTCGAAACAACATTTCCATCGCCATCCGTCCAGTTCACAAAGGCATAACCTGTATTGGGAACAGCATCAACTGCAATTGTCTGACCGAAGTTATATATACCAGCACCAGTTACCACACCACCTGCTACAGGATTGGCTAATAGCGTAAGGGTATAGTCAATCATGGTGAAGTTGGCTGAAACAACGGCATCGTTAATCATGTTAATGGTAGTGGTAGCCGTGTTGAGATTGTTTACAGCTCCTGTCCAGTTTGCAAATTGCCATCCGAGATTACCGGTAGCTTCAAGGGTAAGCACTTTACCGTAAGCAACAGTATACTGGTTTGTCGTGTTAGCATCCGGCAACAAAACAACTGAACCATCTTTAACAACAACCGAACCGTTACCTGTTGTGTTTACCGTCAGTGTACGTGTTTCGATATTGCAATTTACAGCGCCATTCACAAATGTTACCGGTAACACGGTAGCACCAACACCAGTAATCTCGCTACCGGCATTGAATACAACCGGGCTATTGGCAGCACCGGCATAACTGAATACAACATCGAAAAGTTTACCATTCAGGTTAACCGGATTGACATTTTGCCATTGTACATTCAGGGTATTGGTGAGCTGATTGACCTGTAAACCTGTGAGAGCAGGATTTACGTTGATAAGCTCAACATAAGTAAGCACTGAACCAGTGTAACCAATAGAGAAACTGAATGAAGAAACAATACCAACATTAACCAGGTTTACAGGTACAACAGCGGTATTACCAGAACAACTATTAACTGTGCCTATTACGGCTTGCGAATTGCTGAAGTCCTGAGCAATGCTACCATGCTGGAAGCTAACAACCTTAGGTAATCCGTTTGTTCCGGTAACTTCAGAGCCGTTAGCAAAAGATACGGGCATAGTTCCACCACCATGGTAAACAAAGTTGAGTGTAACCACAGCGCCATTAGCAATGGTGGCACCTGCAATATCCTGCCACTGGAAATAGATGTTACCTGCACCTTGATTTACAACCCAGTTAGTAAGCTGGTTGGCATTGTAACTGGCCAAAGTGGCTTGCTGTGGATTCCAGTTGATGATCAGGTCGAGAGCACCAACAGTGCCAATGTCAGTAGCATTTACCGGCACTGAAATAGTTTGTCCGGCAAAACCTGTAACATCAGCAATCTTCATAACCGAAGTGGAAGCCACCGGTGATACAGTACCATTTTGATAAGCAACTGCCAAAGGCGTAGCCAGTGCATTATTTACCTCGCAACCCGGCAAAAACTGCAAGTTTGCAGGTACAACACCCGTATAAACGAAATTGAGATTGACAATGTTAGCGCTGTTGAAATTACCGGCAGCACCACTCCATGCCATAGAGATCAAACCATTTGAATGATTCACTACAAGTTCAGGAGCAATTGGATTGCTGAAACCGGCAAACACCAGACTGCTTTGATCAAACTGCAGGAAGAGCGTGAAAGCAGCAACATTGCCAAATCCTGTACCATTGAATTGTACAGGCAAGCTAACAGGCGAACCTGTCGGCACGTTTGCTGAACCAACACTCACTGTTCCGACAGCAGGAATCTGCGTTACAGAACCCTTTATGAACGATATAGGATTAACCGGATTAGGACCATAAGTGACTTCGCTTCCGGGTAACCAAAGGATGTCGGTATTGAAACCGCCAACATAATTGAATCGCATCTGGAATACTGTTCCGGAGGGAATAAACCCGGTTCCGTTAGTAAACCATTGTATTTGCAATGTGTTTCCTGTTTGATTGGCCTGCAGTGTGCCGGCATTCAGGGCAGGATTAATGTTTTGAAGGTCAACGTACTGTAGTAAAGCACCAGGAAGGTTAAGATTAAAGGTGAAAGAATTTACGTTATTCGTAAAGTTTAACATCTCAACCCCGATATTTACAGCACCGGGAGCAACGGTTACATCCGCGATATCCACCACAGGATCCGGTATAGGAAGTGTAGTGGTGACAACGCCATTGATATAGTCGATATTAAGTATCGGATTGATTCCACTGGTGACTTCCTGTTGATTAGCTATGAAAGCCAGTGTAGTATTGGCAGCTCCGGTATAATTGAACTTCAGATCAAATATTTTGCCATTGGGCGTATAACCGGCACCAATGTCAAAGTAAATAACCGATAAGGTATTTCCATTTTGAAAAGCCTGGAAATTAGGACCGGTAAAGCCCACTCTGTTGACAACTTCAACAAACTGGAGCAGGCTGTTGTTGGCCGTAATCTTAAAAGTAAATGAATTGACAGGCTGTGTAAAATTCAACATTTCAAAAGGCACAAGGATTTCTCCTGGACCTGCTGTCACATTGCCAATCTTTACTTGCGGATTCTGGGCCAACAGGCTGAACGAAGCCAAAAGCAACGCCAGAATGCTTAAGTAGATTTTTCTCGTCATTTGCTGTACTATTTTTTTTGATTTAGAACTCACTTTAGATTTTGGTTCAGGTTGGCTAATCACATTTTGCGATGCGGGGGGATTTTCCGCGCCTTCCCTTTATGATAAAAAAGGCAAGTTGTATTGCCTCTTTCATTGACTCAAACTTAGCTTGTTTTTGGAAAACGCATGCTCATCGCAAACGGTTTTTTAAAAAATGCCGTTCCGGAGGACAAAGCCTCCGGAACAGCATAGGGGGGGATATTCCTATTTCACTAAAATAAGAGTTCCATTTGATGAATAGGTTCTGGCATTGCCTTCAACAGTAATCCTGTAGATGTAAGCGCCATGGCCATTGAGGTCAGAAGCACGCAGCTGAACAGTGTGAGCACCGGCGGCCTGTACTTCGTTAACGAGCGTCTTAACAGCCTGACCGAGCTTGTTGTAAACAACGATGCTTACCTTACCTGATTCAGGTAACTCATAGCTGAGTGTAGCAACATTGTTGAAAGGATTCGGGAAGGCCACGAGGCTCAGGCTCGACACATCGCCGGTGTTGGCAGTACCACCATTGATAGCAACGGTAGCAAGACTTACACCTTCAACTGTCTGGGCATTTGCATCTGCAAGTTCAGTTGTGGCATCAAGTTCCATGTAACGAACGTCGGCGGGGATACCGGCAAGTACTTCAGCAACAAGTACAACAAGGTTGTCGAAGCTGCGTGCATTGCGATCCATCCAGGCAACACGAACGGTACCATTGGCATTGTTTACGTTCACAACTTCTGCACCTTCTACATCAAGAACCTTGATGAGCTGGTTGTTGAAATTGATTCCGAGGTTGTAAGCACCAAGTTCTGTAGCATTGCTGAGGCGCACAGGAATACGAACCACTTCACCGGCTTTGGCGTTGATAACACCATTGTAGTTCAGGTTCATAGCTTTCTTTGCACCACCTGCAGGTACGTAGCTGGCGTTCACATCACCGCCGGCGACAAAGTAGATGTTCATAACATTGTCGCCCGACTGGCCAACGAAGTTACCGGTGTAATAGAATGCGCTTCCTGCAGTTCCGGCAGCGTAAGTGCCGTTGGCAGCAAACACAATCGAAGGAGCCTGAGGATAGGTCTTCACGCCAAGGGCAGAAACCTGACCGGCAGCAACCTGGAAGTTAGGTACATTGTTTGGATACATGCTGTAACCAGGCAGACCAACCGAACGATACATCATAATCAGCGGGTCAACACTGGTGAGGGTATTCGATCCGTTAACATCTGCAACTTTCTTGGCAAATGCTGTCTGGTTCATTACAGTAACCGGAGCAATCCATGGGAAGTTTTCAACGATCGGGTTGTCAGCAATCATGTAGCTGGCGATAAGCGCGTCAGCTGCAGATACACCACCCCAGTTGTTCCAACCCCAGCTGCTTGCGAGTGTAGCATCGTCTTCCCAAACACGGAGTGTATAGTTAACTCCAGGAATGATGCCAACAAATTCGTAGTATCCGGTGTAGCTGCCATTGGTAGTCAGTGATACAGGGCCGCCAACAAGTGTGGAACCATCATAGAGGGCCACCTTAACATTTGCACTGAATGGCAAACCAGATTCAAACTGGTTGAAGTAACGAACCTGACCCATGATCTTGTTGTTCACAGCCGTAAAGTTAGCCGTGAGGGTAACATTATTGGCAGGCATGTTAAAGGTTTGCGAAGCATTGGAAGGATTACCAAGCGTTACACCTGATGCAGTCCATCCACTGAATACGAATCCGGGGTTGGCAGTAGCAGTAACACTTACACTCTGACCAACAGTATAGTTAGGATTAATAGCGCTGAAGGTACCACCGTTCGAAGGAACAGCGTTCAGCGTTACAGTGTAAGGAATAGCATTGAACGCAGCTTCAAGCGTGACGTTGTTTGCAGGCATGGTAAAGTTGAGTGTAGCAGCAGCAGCCTGTGCAGGAGTGAGTGTTACACCCGTTGCAGTCCAACCACCGAAGGTGTATCCGGCCAAAGGAGTAGCAGTAACCGTAACAGCATCACCAATAGTTGCGGTCTGGTTAGCAGGTGCAACATTACCACCTGTGCCGGCAGTTGCAGCAACAGTGTAGTTGATCTTGGTGAAGGTAGCATTCAGGGTAACATTGCTGGCCGGCATGGTGAAGTTCAGTGTTTCAGAAGCAGCCTGAGCAGGAGTGAGGGTTACGCCTGTTGCAGTCCAACCGGCAAACTGCCAGCCGGTATTGGCCGTAGCCACTACTTCAACAGCGTTGCCAACGTTCTTGATCTGCGTTGCAGGAGCAACTGTACCACCAGTACCTGCAGTAGCAGCTACTGTGTAATCAATAGGTACATATACTGCTGTGAAGGCAGCATTGGCACAATTGATGGTATGGTTGAAGCTGAGCTGAGTGATGAACAGGTTACCATCAGTCCAGTGCTGGAATTGATATCCAGGATTGGGTGTGGTGCTGATCACAACAGTCTGATTATTTACGTAAGGACCTGCAGGGCTAACAGATACCGAACCGGCAGCAGCAAGATTAATATCTGCGCTTACACTGTAATTCTTGGTTACTGGTGCAAACTTGGCGTAGATATTATAGGTAGTTGCAGGAGGTGTCAGCGCAAACGGTATGAAATTAAAGTTGGCTGAGGTCACAGGGTTATTACCGGCATCAAGGAGCGGAGTTGTGAGGCCAGGATTGGTAAACCATCCCTGGAATACGTAGTTCTCATCGCAAGTCGAAGGATTGGTAATAGCCGAAATCGGGATCGGATTGTCGTTCACCGTAAAGGTCGTCGTAGTCGGCATTACAGTACCCCATGCAGGATTGTTGGTGTTCACGTTGAGTGTGTAAACAATCGGCACATAGTTGGCGATGGCCGTTTTCGACATATCCATCTGTACATAGCTACCGCCAATCACGTTTGGTGACCAGTGGCTGAAGGTGTAACCAGGCTGAGTAACAGTCTGAGTAACGTTAACTTCTACGCCATGAGCATAGGTTCCTGCACCGGTAACCGTACCAAATCCAGCAGGATTGGCCACAGTGTTCAGGGTATAGGTAGGATATTCGGGTAATGCAATCTCGACAAAGATGGCATAAACAAACATCGGCGGGTTACCGGGTACGGCAGGAATGGTATAGGTAAAGGTAGGCTGATCGCTCACCTGAACACCGCGGAGAATGAGGTCCGGACCCGGGTCCATAATCTGACCAACCATCCAGTTTACAAAACGGAAACCAGGATTGGGTGTTGCACTGAGCAGAACGGTCTGACCGGCAGTGAATGTTCCGGTTGCAGGCGTACGAGCTACAGTACCACCGTAGTTTACGATAGTGTAAGCAGTATGCGGACGCAGGTATGTGCGGCTTACCGGAGTAAGCGTGTATTGGGTTTGTACAAAGTTAGCAGTCAATGTAACAGGACCGGCTGGCATGGTGAATGTCATCGGGTTTGCTACCTGTTGACCAGGAGTCAGTGTGATACCAGTAGCGGTCCAGTTAACGAAGGTCCACCCCGGAGCAGCATTGGCCTGAATAGTCTGGGGACCGGGCAGATAGTTGCCAGAGGTAAGTGTAGTTGTTCCGGCGCTACCAGGTGTAACGTTAACTGTTAACGGATAAGTTGGAGGCGGAGGTAGTGTGCTGTACCATCTTGCAATAAGTTCTACAGGTCCCTGCAGCGAGCTGATGGTGTAAACAGCATTGTTAGAAACTACTGTACCAGTTCCGTTACCGGCACCGTCGCCAAGTTCCCAGTAATCGAATGCCCAGTTGGTAGCGGCAGTAGCACGGAAGGTTACCGACGAATTTCTCTGGAAGAAGCCTTCACCCTTGCGGCCTAAGCCAACATTGGTAAACTGGAAACCAAGACCACCCTGATAGCCTGTACCGGCTACGAAAGCGGGTGTGCTAAGGTTTGTATTACCCTGAGCTGTTGCGAGTGTACGCGAAATAACCGTGTACTCTTTCAGGTCGAACACCATCTTGAGGTCAACACCCGTGCAACCAACGTAGTAAGTCCACTCACGGCGATCCTGGAAGGTGCCGTTCAACTGAACCTGACCGGGGTTGGTGCCCATTGGGATAGCAACACCATTTGCATCTTCCCATTTCCAGGGGAAATAATCAGGTTCGCTGTAAGTTGTAATATATAAAGGAGTATTCCAGGTAAACGTATGACCATTGAGGTTGTTAATCAGCTGTTCGCCATTACCATTTACAACGATATTGGTGCGGGCTGGGTCGCTGAATACAACAACAGTTCCGCGATCTGCTACTTTGGCCACAGCACTTATCTGAATATCATCCTTCAGTTTGTAAACTGCCTTAATACGAATATTAGCGTTTACAGGGAAGAAAGCAGTCGGGTTGGTCGTGCTGTAGTCTTGCCATGAGCCAAGGCCGTTCGGGTTCCAGATTTGCCATTTTACAAATACGTAACGGCAGTCAGCACCAAGAGCCTCAAGACGAACACTGGTATTGTAGTCATACTGTTCCCACTTGTAGGTAAGGGTCTGGAACACATCGGTACCAAAAGCAAGTGTAGGAGCAGATCCAAATTCCTTGGTTACCTGAACAATACCTGTGAAAGCATTCTGAGGATCAGTTGCAGCATACAGTGTAGGCTCGAATTTCGCAAAGATTGCCTGAATGTTCCAGGTAGAATTGTGAGTGAGCGGACCTACCAGATCGAAGCTCAATGTACCAACATTGCTGATAAAGTTCGGATATCCGACAGCCGTGTGGTCAGGAACATTCGAAACAACTGTAGCAGCAACTGAAGGTGGCAGAGCAGCGGTGTTCCAGCCAGCGAGATAGTATCCGGCAGCAGGAGTTGCAGTAAGGTTAACAGTAGTACCGTGATTGATGTTGTTTGCAGCACCTGTGACTGTACCCCAGGCTGCGTTGGGCGTTACACTTGTGGTAACATTATACTTATTAATTTCAAAGTTAGCCTTGTAGCCAATCTGTTGTGTGCAGGTAGTAGGTTTCAGGTCGTTGGCATTAAATGTCCAACTCTGAGGGGCCCAGTTCACACCAAGAGCGGGTGTCATTGGAGGTGTGGAGGCCAGAGTTGTCCAAGTACTGCCATTGGTGGTACGGCTCCAGTTTACCCAGTGCCATCCTTCGCCATTGGTTGCGGCCATAGGATAGGTGAGGGTAACATCTGCTGTATAGGCCGTATTCTTGGTGAGTGTATAAGTCGGGGCAGGGCCAACGGTTACGTTTGGCACACCATTGAAGCTGGCATAATTGGGCAGCGGAACGCTGGGGAATACGGGTGATTGTGGCCATGGGGCAACATCTACAATAAGCGGATAGGTAGCTACCGTCTTCCAGTTCCATCCATCTACACCCTGAGTATGGGCATAGTTGATGGGACCATTGAGCAAATTGAAGCTGGTAACCTTATCCGTGAACCCGTAGTTTACATCAAGGCCAACGTTGTTTACAATCCTGTAAAAAGTATTAAACTTCAGCGGACCGGGATTATAGGTAAAGGTGAATTCCGTGGGGTTACCGGGAACGTTTACAGCAACGCTCCAGTCAGCGGTAGGAACCGGGTTCCATGTGATACCATCAGTGGATTCCTCCAAAGTGAACTTGTGCTTAGGATTGTCGGTAATCTGGTTACCATTGAGGTACTGTACAGGATTTACAAAAGTAAGTTTGATCTGATCGCAAACGCCTTTGCCTGTGCCATAAGGAGTAACTGTAGGCAGGGTGGCAGTGAGCAGCGACATGGTGTTGAACACCACAGCACGATCAGGATCAGCCTGGAGGGCCACAAATGGAACGGATATTGTCGGATCAAAACCACTAGGACCTTTATCCAGTGAATACACAACCTGACCGCCACCATGAGCAGCGGTTTTGTAAATATTCAGGAATCGGATGCGGTATTGTGTGCTATAGGCAAGGGTGCTTGCAGGAACAATATTAATCTTGTTACCTACACGGTTGGCTGAGAAAGTAACAGGATCCCAGGCAAGTGTTCCGGTATTCCATACCTCAAGCTTTACAAAATCACCAAGACCTGTGGTGGGCAATGGGTCTCCGTTGATATCCACAACAGGGACATTAAACTCGATCCACAGCGGCTCGTTAACCGGGACGTTGTTTACGGGAGAAACCGGACGAGGACCAACAATACCATATGAAGGATTGAACATAGCGTAAACGCCGGGAGTGATTGTGCCTGTTGTAGTAAATGGTTGTGAAAGGAAGTAGTTAGGATTGCTTACGGTAACTCCAGAAACATTAACTGTTTTACCTGTACCAACATTTGCATCAGCAAAGGTTGCGGTTCCACCTGATACTGTTACAGCAGCAGCACCGGTTCCGGGGGGAACAATGCCCGTGATGGCACCCAGTGAAGTGATGGTAGCAGTAGTGTTTCCGTCATAAGGTTTGCTCTGGATTAATACAGCATTCAGGAAAATTTCCTTAGCTGTGATGTCAGCGGAGAGCGCAGGGCCGGTCACAGTGTAGTTGCCGGCATCGGCACCACCTAAAGTATAAGTTACAGTAACAGGTTTAGCAACACCAACATTTACGTTATTGAAATTGGCGGTATTAACAGCGAAAGTAACGACATCAGGAGCGATGACACCAACAAGTGAGGCACCGGTGAGGTCAATACTGGCTGTAGTGGTATTGTCGAAGATTTTATTATTTGCGGCAGCACCGGTTACAGTAATACCCAGAGGAGTAATATTGGCCTGAGTGGAGAATGAAGGTGGAAGGGTGTAAACACCGGCATCAAGACCTGAGAGCGAGAGACCGGTTACAGTAACAGGTTTGTTATTTCCGACATCTTTATTGTCAAAGGTAGCGGAATGACCAGCTGTATTCAATGTAACAAGTGGGTATGCGGGGTCAATGCCTGTGAGCGTGCCCCAAGTTCCAATCACTGCGGTTGTATTACCATCATACACCTTGTTATTAGCAAGTGGGCCACCGGTGAGTGTAAGGGTTTTTACAAAGCTTGCAGTGATGTGGATATTGCCTGACAGCACAAAGGTGGCTGTCGCACTGCTGGCACTTGGTGTAAAGGTAACCGCTGGGGCCGACGACCATCCGGCAAATGTAAAGCCGTTCTGGCCAACAGCTGTCACGGTAATGACAGTATTCGTACCAAAGTTGCCAACCAGCGATCCTGCAACAGGACCCTGAACAAGGTAGGCCGGAGGTACGTCAACCGTCACCTGTCCAACGCCACTGATTGTGACGTGCAGCGATTGGGTTTGTGCTTTAGCTTCGAAAGAACCCATCAGCATCCATGCGAAAAGGAATGCCAACAAAGTTCCGGAACGCAAAAGCCGGTTAAATTCGTACTTTGTCTTCATGTGATTCGAGATTTTGTGAATAAAAATTGATTTGGATTTTTTTTGGTTTCTCAAACTTAGATTTTCGAAAGCAAACATTGAAGGGGCACCCACCGCGGGGTCGCGACTCCTCGAGTTCAAAGCTGGCTCATTCATAATTGGTCAGTTTTTTGATTTTTAGTGAAAATTGAATATATCCCAAAAGTGTTTTCAAATGATACGGTTTTACGTGTTCTTCTATCTTTTGTTTCAAACAGCTTATCTGGATTCATTCTGCAAAACTACAAAATTTGCGGCACCTCTAAAGTCTCCTAAAAATAAACCTGCGCCACTCCCAGCTGCCTCCCCGTTGTGAGGGCACCAGTCCGAAACGCTTGTCATTAGTAGGTTTCCGTATGTGTCCACTTCAAATTGTGGACAAAAGTAAACGTTGTTACAATGCAATGCAAGTTTTTTTCTCAAATTTAGCCGTAAAATATTGTTAACTGGGCCTATCCATGATAGTCCTGGGTATGCACCATCCTCAGCCGATGCTTTTTCGCACGCCTGACCAAGGCCTACAACACCCATCACCGGATGTCGTTGCGCCCGGAAAAGCGCAGTCCGCACAAACGTCTGGTATGAACCGGTTTCTTGTATCGGATGATCCATTTGCGTACCCTTCAGTTTTGCCATATAAATATAAGGTGTAATCTGCGCTGTAAATCAGGACTTATGAAAAAAAATATCAACTGCTGAAACCGCCCGCTTGTTGGTAATCCAAGGCCGGGTATTGAGGAGATTAAACCTCTGCTGAGTAGCAAATACTGCACATGGATACATCAGGCTTTCAAATATGCGATTCTCGGAGCGATATGGATCGGATTGTATCATATTAGCTTATCAAAATCTGGTCAAAACTATGGTTGATGTGAGACATTTACTCATGGTTTCCGGAATGGTCAAACTTCGGTAGCATGCCAATAGGTTACATTGATGATAAAAAAGTTGCATGGCGGGTCTGTTTTTAAAAAATCATTTACATATTCGGCCAATGTATGCCGTGTCCAAACAACAGAGAAACACAAAAACCCGCAAATGGTTTTACCTTTGCCGGCACAAAAAATTTAAAAAATTGAGTAAAAGGTGGCTCCCACTTGTTCTCCTTCTCGCCCTTGTGTTGGTGTGGGGTAGCTCGTTCATGCTGATTAAGCGGGGACTCAGGCATTTTGATGCTGCCACGGTAGGCGCGCTGCGTGTAACGCTGTCGTTTCTGTTCCTTCTTCCATTGGCTCTGACACGGATAAGCAGGGTAAGCAAAAAAGAATTTGGCTGGCTAACCATATCCGGAATAATAGGCAGCCTCTTACCGGCTTATCTGTTTGCGTTTGCACAAACCGGTCTCGATAGCGGTACAGCCGGCTTGCTTAATGCGCTCACGCCGCTGTTCACCTTACTGGTAGGAATCTTTTTCTTCAGGCTCAAGGTAAGGTGGCTTCAGGCGGCAGGTGTGCTCATCGGGCTGATAGGCGCTATTGGCCTGATCAGCAGCAGTGGCGGAAAAGGCATGTCGTTCAATCTGCCCTATGCATCCTTGATCATACTGGCTACTATCCTCTATGCCTTCAATGTAAACCTTATCAAATCGAAACTGCACCGTGTCGATTCGATCAGCATCACCTCGATCACCTTTCTGGTTCCGGGAATTATTGCCAGCGTTATCTTATTCACACTAACCCCTGTTGTGGATAAACTTACCCATGAACCCACAGCCTGGACAGGATTAGGCTACATAGCCCTGCTCGCAATTATGGGGACAGCACTTGCGCTTATGGTTTTCAATATGCTTATCAAGCTCACAGGTCCGGTTTTTGCTTCATCAGTTACTTACCTTATCCCCATCATTGCGCTGATGTGGGGAGTAGTTGACGGTGAATTTTTCAGCATGATGTACCTTCTTTGGATTGGGATGATACTCGGTGGGGTATTGCTGGTGAATTACAGGCATAAGCGTAAAGTGCCGGCAGGCTGACGCTTGTAAAACAGTGCGTTTGTGTTCAGGTTATCAGCCATAATCTTAAGATATTAGTGCCGCATGACCCGCAGATTCTGCCACATGACCTCCATGCAGGGCCAATAACAATCAATCAATTGGAAAATTAATCTGCCATGACCTTGGTGAAAATGAAATAATTTGTATTTTTGCCGTCCGATTTTAAGGTAAAGAAAGGAAAACACAGCATGTACGCAATCGTTGATATCGCAGGGCAGCAGTTTAAAGTACGGGAAGGACAACAACTGTTTGTTCACCGTCTGGATGCCGAAGAAGGCAGTCAGATCACGCTGGATAAGGTGATGCTGCTCGAGCGCGAAGGCCAGGTAGAGGTAGGTACACCCGTTATCGAAAGTGCCAGAGTTACCGCTAAGGTGCTTGGACACCTCAAAGGCGACAAGGTTTTAGTATTCAAAAAGAAGCGCAGAAAAGGTTTTCAGACGCTCAACGGTCACAGGCAGTATCTGAGCAAGGTACAGATTGAAAGCATTAACGTATAAACTGACAATAATTTAAGCCATGGCACATAAAAAAGGCGTCGGCAGTTCGCAGAACGGACGTGAGTCGCATAGCAAACGACTGGGCGTGAAAATTTTCGGTGGACAGAGGGCCAAAGCAGGAAACATTCTTGTTCGTCAACGCGGCACCAAACACCATCCCGGCGAAAATGTCGGCATGGGAAAAGACCATACTTTGTTCGCCCTTATCGACGGCGTGGTGGTTTTCAGGAAACGTGAAAACCAGAAATCGTTCGTTTCGGTAGAACCCATCGAGCAGGCTTAAGGCCGGATGAAGTGAATGATTTATACCCGCCGGACTGCTGTCCGGGCGGGTTTTTCCTTTTTATTGAAACCATCTCCAACCATAGGAAAAGCTATTTTTGCCAAAAATTTTATCATGCTAACCATCCCATATCTGCGAAACAACCGTGAAGATGCCATAGAACGCCTGGCCATCAAGAACTTTAATAATGTTGCACTGATTGACGAGATTCTTCAGCTGGATGATGAAAGGCGCGTCAGCCAGCACGAAAACGATCAGTTGCTGGCCGAAACCAATATGCTTGCCCGCGAAATCGGCTCGTTGATGAAGAGCGGAAGAAAAGAAGAGGCCGAAGCCCTGAAATCAAGAAATACTGAGCTCAAGGCAAAAAGCAAACTGCTGGAAGACAAACTCGAGCAGATCAAGCAAACGATTCAGCAGAAGCTGGTTGAAATTCCGAATGCTCCTCACCTGAGTGTACCTAAAGGCCGCACAGCAGCCGACAATCTTATCGTACATCAGGAAGGTGCAATGCCTGAGCTACCGGCCAATGCCAGGCCACACTGGGATTTGGTGGTGCAGTACGATATCATTGATTTTGACCTCGGAAACAAGGTAACCGGAGCTGGTTTTCCATTTTACAAAGGCAAGGGGGCACGCCTGCAGCGTGCGTTGATTAATTTTTTCCTGGACAGGGCAAATCAGGCAGGCTACATGGAGGTTCAGCCTCCGTTGCTGGTCAACGAAGCTTCGGCCTATGGCACCGGCCAGCTTCCCGACAAGGAAGGACAGATGTATGCCGCACCGCTCGACGGGCTTTACCTCATCCCGACAGCCGAAGTACCGGTGACCAACATTTATCGCGATGTGATTGTGCAGGAACAGGAGCTTCCCATAAAAAATGCCGCCTATTCCAACTGTTTCAGGCGCGAAGCAGGCTCATGGGGCAAGCATGTGCGCGGCCTGAACAGGCTGCACCAGTTTGACAAGGTGGAGATTGTGCAGGTGGCTCATCCCGACAAGTCGTATGATGCGCTGGAAGAAATGCGCAGCCATGTGGCGGGATTGCTACGCAGCCTCGGACTCCCATTCCGCATTGTCAAACTCTGTGGTGGCGATATGAGTTTTGCCTCGGCACTCACCTACGACTTCGAGGTTTGGAGTGCAGCCCAGCAAATGTGGCTCGAGGTTAGCTCGGTATCCAACTTCGAAAGCTTCCAGGCCAACCGGATGAAGCTTCGTATAAAGGAAAAAAACGGCAACATTCGCCTCGCTCATACGTTAAATGGTAGTGCATTGGCTCTTCCGCGTATTGTGGCGGCCATGCTCGAAAACAATCAACAACACGATGGCATACGTATTCCGGAAGTTTTGCAGGCCTATACCGGCTTTGCCCTTATTGATTAGCCTGTTGCTGCTGGCTGCGGCAGCCTGCAACAGAAAAACCACCGAGCAGGCACCGGCGGCTTTCGACGAAGCCAAGGCTCAGGCAAGCGATTTGCTTAAACAGCTCGAAGTGCTTGACAACGACGATATTATGCAGCTTGAGGTTCGGGCCGGAAGGCTGACGCTTGATCAGCGCGTGTTGGATAACAAGGCTGCTGAAGAGAGCCTGCGCACCACGCTGGAGTTTCTGTCGCACCTGAGTGACGATCTTGAGGGTGTGCGCAATGAAGTAAGCACAAGTCTCGGGCGGTTTGATACTTTGAGAAATTCGTGGCTGAACGAGAAGGACAACAGACCGCTGATTATGGAGCAGTTTTTTCTGGAACAACGAAAGCTGAACGATCTGGTCATGCAGGCTGATTACCTGGTGAGTCGCTGGAACGCCCAACTGATGAATATTGAAGCTTTTGAGCAGGCTTTTCCCCAAAATCAGGACGAATGATCAAAGCCATCACGCACCTTATACTTTTAAGTATTCTTTTAGCTGCATATCCTTCCCGGGCATGGGCTCAGATTCGTATTAGTCCTCCAACACAGGACCAGCGCGTTTCGGACGAGAATCTGGCATGGGAATTCTATCGGAATCAGGATTGGGCTAACGCTAAGGTGCTGTTTATGAAGCTTTTCGAACAAACAAAGTCGCAGCATTACTTCAATTACTACCTGAACTGTTTGATTCAGCTGGGTCAATATGATGAGGCGGAAAAGGTGCTAAGGCAGCAGATGCGCCAGAGTCGCGACATTCAGCTGCAGGTTGATCTGGGTTATATTGCCCAGATGCGCGGTGATCGCAAACGCGCCCAGGAGATTTACGATCGGCTTATCAGGGAGATGCCGGCCGACAGGAACGCCGTTTTTGCGCTTACCAACGCATTTAGGGTGAGGGGATTGAACGAAGCCGCGCTTCAGGCTTACGAAAAAGCAGCAGCAATGCCCAACCTCAACGAACAGTTTTTCATTGAAAGGGCATCGCTGTATTACATCAGCGGAAATTTTGCGGCTTCAACGGAAATGTACCTCGATTATCTGGAACGTTTTCCCGAGCAGTCGGAAATGATTAAGCGCAACCTTCAGAATATGCTGTTTATGGACATCGACAACAGCATGGCTGATATGATCCGCACGGCTCTGCTCAGCAGGGTGCAGCGCGCAGGCTCGCGGCCGGTTTTCAACGAGATGCTGGTGTGGTTTTCGCTTCAGCAACGTGAGTTTGATATGGCCATGATACAGGCTATCGCATTGGACAGGCGCTTTGGCGACCGCGACTACCTGGTACTTGAGCTGGCTGCCATCAGCCTGAACAACGAGGCCTACGAGGTTGCGCTTCAAGGGTATAACTATATCGTTAACAAAGGTCAGAAAGGCGTATATTATTTCAGTGGGCTGGAAGGCAGCATTCGCGCGCGGTATATGCTGGCCGAACAAAAGGGAGTTGCTGAAAAAAAGATTTATCAGGATATTGTTGACGATGCCGACAAAATGCTTGCTCAGGCCGGCATCAACAGGGAAACAATAGCCTTGTCCATCATCCGTGCAAAAGCCCTTGCCTTTCACCTTGATCAACCCGATCGTGCAACGCAGTCGCTTGAAAATCTGTTACAATTAGGACTGCGGCCGGAAGAGACATCAACCATAAAACTTGAACTGGCAGATATCTATCTGTTTACGGGCGAGGTATGGGAAGCCACCTTGCTATACAGTCAGGTGGAAAAAGCCATGCGCAACGAACCTGTGGCCCATGAGGCTCGTTTCAGGAATGCCCGTTTGCGCTATTTTATTGGAGAATTTGAATGGTCGCTTACGCAGCTCGACATTTTGAAGGCAGCCACTTCCAAACTGATATCCAACGATGCCCTTGAACTTTCCTTACTGATCAGGGAGAATCTGGAAGAGGACAGTACCGGTGCACAGCTCCGAGCCTTTGCCCGCGCCGACTTTCTGAGCTACAGAAAAAAACAGGAGCTTTCGGGCCGGGTGCTCGACTCGCTACTGCTTTCGCACCCCAATGCGGTGCTTATGCCTCATCTGTTGCTGCGCAAGGCAACACTGCTGGCCGGCACCGGAAACAACGAGGCCGCTGTTGCACTCTATGAGCGCATCTTCAAGGAGTTTGCCGATCATTATCTGGCTGATGATGCGCTGTTTCGCAGTGCCATGCTGCTTGAGCAATCCCCTGCCACGGTGAATGAAGCCAGAAAACTCTACGAAAAAATCATCAACGATTATCCGGCAAGTGTTTATGCCGCACAAGCACGCATGCGCTACCGGATGCTCCGGGGCGATGGCATATCATGACCGCATATGGTGAGGCCCAAAAAACATCTCGGACAGCATTTTCTTCACGACCGTAATATTGCAGGACGCATCGCCATGCTGGTGCCTGACGATGCCGGTTTGGTGCTAGAGATTGGCCCGGGCACCGGCGTGCTGACGCAGTTTTTGTTGCCACGCTTTGGTTCGCGCCTTAGGCTGATCGAAATTGACGGTGAATCGGTTGCTTACCTTAAGCAACACTTTGACCTGGCCGAAGGACAGCTGCTTCACGAAGATTTTCTGGTGCATCCGCTCGAAAGTTTTGAAGCAGAACATCTGGTCATAGCCGGCAATTTTCCCTATAACATCAGCAGCCAGATCTTTTTTCGCATTCTTGCCTCGCACCGTATGGTGAGCGAAGTAGTTTGCATGATACAGCTCGAGGTTGCTCAGCGCATTGCAGCACCACCCGGAAGCCGGACATACGGCATCCTGAGCGTCCTTTTGCAGGCATGGTTTGATATCCGTCTGATTTTCGAGGTTGGTCCGGGAGCTTTCGTTCCTCCTCCAAAGGTAAAATCGGCTGTGGTTCATCTGCAGCGAAACGCAGTTCAGCAGCTCGGCTGCGATGAGTTGCTTTTTTATAAGGTTGTTAAGCAAGCCTTTAACCAACGCAGAAAAACCCTGCGAAACGCCCTGAGCGGATTAGTAGCCCGCGAACTGGAACATCCGCTGCTTGAAAAACGGGCTGAGCAGCTTGCGGTTGACGATTTTGTCCGGCTGACCTCGTGGATTGAAGGAATAAATAAAATTGACTGAGGATTAGTTTTTCAGCATTGCGGCTTGCACCTTGTCATCGCGCATAGCAAACCATACCGCATACGAAGAAGCCAGCAATCCGATGACGATTACTGTCAGCAGCACAGCGCCAACATCGTAAAGCTTCAGTTCGACCGGGTAGGCATCGATCACAAATGCGCCCTGACCGCCTCCAAGTTTCAGTAAGCCAAACCTTTCCTGCACCGAAACAACAAGAATGCCTGAGAGCAAACCCGTGAGTGCGCCGGCAAGCGCTATAAAAACACCCTCGAGCACAAACATCCGGCGCAAAGCGCTCATTGGCAGGCCTAAAAATCGCAACACACTGCTATCCTTGCGCTTGTCAATTATGATCATAGTCAGCGATCCAACCACATTGAAAGCAGCCATGAACAAGATGAACGACAGTATGATGTAAATGGCCCACTTCTCGGTGCGCATAATCCGGTAAAGGGTTTCCTGTTGTTCGAAGCGGTCCTTGATAATCACACCATGACCCAGCTGAGCTGACAGATCGGATCGCAGGCGACCGGTTTTTGTTCCTGGTTGAACAAAAATTTCGATTCCACTCACTTCATTTTCATATTCAAGCAATTGCGCTGCCCACTCGTAAGGGACGAAAAGATAGCGGCTGTCGAAGTCCTGTTGTGAAGCAAATACATCGGCCACTGCTATCGGCATACTGCTAAATCCCTGCTCGGGCGAAAAACGTGTGGGGTCGCCCCTGCGCGGAACGTAAACCATGAGCAACTGGCTCGATTCGCTTGGGTTTAGCCCGAGGTACCAGGCTACACCGGTGCCGGCAATTGCAAAATTAATACCCTGAGCTTCAAGCACAAACCGGCCATGCAGTGTTATACTGTCGAACCGTCCGGATTGCTGGTAAAAGCTTTCGACGCCTTTAATCCGGCCCAGATGTTGACGTGAACCATTGACAAAGAGCGCATCCTCCTCGAGCATTCTTGAAACACCTGCCACACCCGGTATTTCCGCAATGCGGGCCAGGTCGGCCGAATCGGCGGGAAAAACCTTTCCGCTTTGAGGCATCACAACAAAATCGGGCGAAACTGCATTGATCATGCCCGAAATCACCTTATCGAAACCATTAAACACCGAGAGCACCACAATGAGGGCAAATGTGCCAACGCCAACACCGACGGCAGAAATCAGGGTGATGACATTGATAAGGTTGTGGCTTTTTCGGGCCACCAGATAGCGTCCGGCAATTTTAGTTACGAGGCGGAACATCGGTAGCCCTGTGTATTATTTGATGGCGCGTGCAATGAGTCCGGTGCCTGTTTTGTGATGCATACGCAGATCAGCAAAATTTAAAATGAGGCAAACAGGGAAGAAAATCAGGTAATAAATAGGTAATAATGCAAAAAACAGGCGTGATGTATTGAGCATGATGATGGGGTATTTCATGCACAGTTTCCAGGAAATTCGGCCGGGCGGGCCATACTGGTAGCGGATGTTGACCTCCGAAAATCCGGCTGACAACAGTTTCTCTCTAAGCTCTTCCTTTCCATAACCATCGCGCACGTGCTCATCGATAAAACCTTTGGCGCCCTCGCCGGCCTGGTTGTGCTCATGCACATCGGAGCCACCCTGATCCGAAGGGGTTGAAATGAGCAAGGTACCACCCTTGATCATAGCCTTGTGGAAGTGCCTGAAAACCAGCGTGTCTTGTTCGATATGCTCCATCACGTCAACGCAAAGCACTAAATGGAATCTGTTATCGAAGTTCAGTTGGGTGAGGTCAGCTGTAGCGAAGCTTACGCCGGATGCGCCGATGTGTGTAAAAAATCGGTTACAGTCGTCAACCTGCTCCTGCTTAAGATCGAGGCCCAAAATGCGCCATCCGGAATTGAGGCGGTGCAGATAGTGAGCATATTGCCCGAAACCCGAACCGGCATCAAGCACTTCTGCATGATCAGGGTACTGTGGGGCAAGCTGTCGCAATTCCCTGTGAATATGCCATGCCCTGAGCAGCAGCAGGTCGAGAAGCCTGTAGAAGAATATCCTCAGGCTTGCCGAGCGGTTAAAAAAGTTGCCCAGGCTTCGTTTGATGGGGTCGTACTGCACTTTAGCTATTTTTAAGCAGATTATCGATGCGCTCGATATAATCGAGTGAGTCGTCTTCGCGGAACTGAAGCTCCGGTATGACACGCAGCTGATGGCGCAGCCTGGTACCGAGCAATCCCCGTATTTCGCGGCTGCGATGATTAAAGGCATCAACTTTGGCCTTTTTGTCGTTCACCCCGAAAATGCTCAGAAAAACCCGGGCCAGAGCGAGGTCAGGCGTCACGTGTACCTTAGTTACCGTAACCATGCATCCCTGCACAAGGTCGTTGAGCTCGCGGAGCAGCAATTCAGACAAGTCTTTCTGAATGAGCCTCGATATGCGTTGTTGACGTTTTGTTTCCATATGGCAAAGATAATCATTGCATGTCAATCCGATTTTTAGACAAGGAACCCGTAGAGGCCTTGAAAACAAAACATTTGTTAAACGCACCTCTTCAATGATGTACAAAATTGATTGTTAGAATGGCTGCTTTATGGCATCCTGACAGCAAAAGAATCGTTTTGCCGTGTTTGAGCTTCAGGGAGTTCAGCCTTATCTGTGAAGCTTCAGCATCAACAACGGATGGTACAGCGCATGCCGTTGGTACCGAAGCGCCGAAAAAACCTTCAGGCCCGATTTCCCTCAAGGCATAATCGTTGTGCATGATTGCTCAATCGACAATTATGGTCAGCTGCTTGGGCAGAAGTTCAGCATTATCGATCGGACAGAAGTTGCCCGCGCATTTCATCCACCATTACTCACCAAAACCTGATGGTATGATCGTTGCCTCTCCTACCCAACTCCTATAATCGAAACAACAAAGGTTATGGCCATTACTGCTGTCGAAAAATCAGCTGAGGCAATATGTTTACCTTTGTCTGGAAATCAGCACTTCAGATGAAACAAGATATTGCAGCTCTTGCCTATCAACTTGCTGCCGGTCAGCTGGAATCCATGATTGCCCACAGGCGTCATCTGCACCGCCATCCTGAACTGAGTTTCATGGAAGAGCAAACGGCAGCCTACATTGCCCGGGCATTACAACTGCCTGGCCTTGAGGTTCGCAGCGGTATTTCTGGTCATGGGCTGGTAGCCATATTGCATGGCGAAGGAGGTCAGGGCAGCTGCATAGCCTTGCGGGCCGACATGGATGCCTTGCCCATCGAAGAAGACTCGGCTGCGAGTTATAAGTCAGTAAATCATGGCGTTATGCATGCCTGTGGTCACGATGCCCACATGGCTATGCTTTTAGGAGCGATCAACATATTGCATCAGCTGAGAGCGCATTTTTCCGGTACGGTAAAGTGTATTTTTCAACCGGCTGAGGAGCAGCTTCCCGGTGGTGCCAGGGCCATGATGGCCGCAGGTGTGCTTAAGCGCCCGGATGTTGACGCCATCATCGCTTTACATGTTTCGCCCGATATGCCCGCCGGAACGCTTGGCTTTTGTCCGGGACCATTTATGGCATCGGGAGATGAAATCAATATCAGGGTTTTTGGTAAAGGAGGTCATGCCGCACTGCCCGACAAAAACGACGATGTGGTGTTGGCAGCTGCGCAAATCCTGGTCGATCTTCAACATCTGATAAGCCGGAAAACCCCTCCAACCCTGCCGGCTGTGCTTTCGTTCGGCAGGTTTATTGCGGGTGGCGCACACAATATTCTTCCGGACGAAGCCTTGTTGCAAGGAACATTCCGCACCTTTGACGAAGACTTTCGGTCGCGGGCAAAAGCCCTCATCAGGCAGATTGCCACTCAAACCGCCAGGGCACATGGCGTTGAAGCCGAGGTGATGATCACCGACGGATATCCTGTACTCATCAATGAACCTAAGCTGACCAGGCGCCTTCAGGAGCTTTCGGTAAACCTTTTCGGCCAGGATATGGTGAAGAATCTGGGCTTGCGCATGACCACAGAAGATTTTGCCTATTATACACAGGAGATTCCGGCCTGTTTTGTCCGCCTGGGCAGTGGAAATCATGCAATGGGCATTTCTGCCGGCCTGCACAGCCCCAGGTTTGACATTGATGAAACGGCCATGCAAACCGGAGCAGCCATGCTGGCTGCCTCGGCATTGACACTGTTGCAGGAAGGATTTTCCGCCCAATAACCGGCATTCAGCTATGCAGATGATCCCCGAAATACGCATCAACGAAACACTCAGCCTGCCTGTGCTCGGCATTGGCACATGGGAAATGGGAGGAAGGCATAGCCCGGATTATTCGGAAGACAAAAAATGGATTGAAGCCCTGGTGTTTGCCCTTGCCCAAGGTATCCGGCACATCGACACAGCAGCCATTTACGGTGGAGGGCATACGGAGCGGCTTGTCGGCGAAGCAGTCAGGCAATTCCCGCGCAAAGATATCTTTATTACCACCAAGGTTTCGGGCGATCGCCTTCAATTCAGCGAGGTGGTAAAATCAGCCAACAACAGCCTGAAAAGGCTTGGTGTGGATCAGATTGACATGCTGCTGCTTCATTGGCCTAATCCGCGGATACCACTTTCACAGACCATGAGCGCCGTGAACAAACTGTACGAAGAGAAGATTATCCGCCATTTCGGGCTCAGCAACTTTCCTGTAGAGCTTATCCGCGAGGCGATGCTTTTCACAGACATTCCAATTGCTACCAACCAGCTTGAATACAACATTCTGACACGCAATAGCGGAAGCTACAACCGATCGGTGGAAAGTGAAATCATCCCCTGGTGTTTGAAAAACAAGATCAGCATCACGGCCTGGCGACCACTCACCAAAGGCACTGAGCTGGGAAAATATCCGGCCATCGCACAGCTGGCCGCGAAATATGAGAAAACCCCTCATCAGATTGCCCTGAACTGGCTTGTAAATAAGCCACAAATGATGGCCATTCCTAAGATGAGCTCGCAGGAGCATATCCGACAGAACATTGAGGCCATAGGTTTCAGCATGACGGCCGAGGAATACCATGTGCTCGACACGCTCACTGCCGTATAAAGCCGGCGGTAGGGTGCCATCGCCTATTTTGAATAAACCGCCTGAATTGGGGTATATTTGCATTGACAACCCAAGTAACTCATGAAGACTTATCAGCTAACCGACTGGCTGCCAATAACAAAGAAAGATGCCCAACTCCGGGGTTGGGATGAGGTTGATGTGGTACTCATCACCGGCGATGCTTATGTTGATCATCCGGCCTTTGGGGCAGCGGTGATTGGGCGTATCATCGAGAAGGAAGGGTTCAGGGTGGCTCTTGTGCCGCAGCCCAATTGGCAGGACGATTTGCGTGATTTTAAGAAATTCGGCCGTCCAAGGCTGTTTTTTGGCGTTACTTCGGGCAATATGGACTCGATGGTGAACCATTATACGGCCAACAAGCGGCTCCGATCAACCGATGCCTACACACCCGGAGGCAAGGCAGGATTCAGACCCGATTATGCCACCATTGTTTACAGCAAAATACTTAAGCAGTTATATCCCGATGTTCCGGTCGTTCTTGGCGGGGTTGAAGCCTCATTGCGCAGGGTGACGCACTACGATTACTGGTCGGACAGGCTTAAGCCGGGCATACTTATTGAATCGGGTGCTGACATTGGCATTTATGGCATGGCCGAGCTCGCGCTGATAGAAATTCTGCATGCCCTGGCTGCCGGAACACCCATCAGTGCACTGACAGATGTGAAGCAGACCTTTTATGTGCGCAGTAAGGATGAAGAAATGCCCTTGTCGCCATGGGGCGATATTCGGCTGGCCTCGCACGAGCAATGTCTGGCCGACAAAAAAGCTTACGCCGGAAATTTCAGGCACATTGAGCAGGAATCGAACAAGACCCACGCGGCAAGGTTGACTCAGCAGGTGGGTGACAAGGTGCTCTATATCAATCCACCTTTTCCAACATTTACTGAGGAACAGATGGATTCGTTTTTCGACCTTCCCTACACCCGCAAGCCACATCCCAAATACGATAAACGTGGCGAGATTCCGGCTTATGTGATGATTCGCCACTCGGTGAATATGCACCGTGGATGCTTTGGCGGGTGCAGTTTTTGTACCATTTCGGCCCATCAGGGCAAGTTTGTGGCCAGCCGCAGCAAGGAGTCGATCATGCGCGAGGTGGAGCAGATCACCCAAATGGACGACTTCAAGGGCTACATCAGCGACCTTGGCGGTCCTTCGGGGAATATGTATAAAATGAAGGGCAAACACCTTCAAATCTGCGACAACTGCAAGCGACCAAGCTGCATCTTTCCGAATATCTGCAGCAATCTCGACACCAACCACAACCCGATGCTCGAGATCTACAGGGAGGTGGACAACCACCCCAAAGTGAAAAAGGCTTTTGTGAGTTCGGGTTTGCGTTACGACCTCTTTCTTACCGATGATAAAGAAAAGGACAAGCAAATGGGCTACAGCGAATACCTGCGACAGCTCATCAGCAGACATGTCAGCGGGCGGCTCAAGGTGGCCCCGGAACACACCAGCGATCAGGTGCTCAAAGCCATGCGCAAGCCTTCGTTCCAACTCTTTTACAAACTGAAAGACAAATTCGATCGCATTAATGAGGAGGAAGGACTCAAGCAGCAGCTTATCCCCTATTTTATTTCCAGTCATCCCGAATGCACGCTCGAAGACATGGCTCAGCTGGCAGCCGACACCAAGGCGCTGGGTTTCAGGCTCGAACAGGTGCAGGACTTTACGCCCACACCCATGACGGTGGCCACCGTCATTTATTACTCCGGCTATGACCCCTATACCCTGAAACCGGTTTTCACGGCGCGTAATGCCGAAGAAAAGAAAGCACAACAGCGGTTCTTCTTCTGGTATAAAAAGGAAAACCAGCCCTGGATTCGCAATGTACTTGAAAAGAACGGCCGTCACGATCTGGTGCGCAAGCTGCTGCAAGATCCGAATACCACATTGTCATGGAAAAAAACGGAAATCCGGAAAAAAGGCAGGAGTTTCTGAAAGTCAGCCTCTTATCTGTCTCGCTATTCTTAATCACCTATTTTGTCGTTGTTTTCATAACCGGATTATCCGAACTATACATCGCATACGATTTCGACATTCCCGCCACGCTCTGTTTGAAAGGTACATCTTTTCATATCTCCGACAGCGACCCCTTGTGGACACGCGACGCCCTGACCAGCATACTGTTGGCGACACCGGTAAGCAGTTTTGTGATCAGTATGGGTGCAGTGTTTATGTTCATTGTCCGCAAACAAAAAACCGAGATTTTGCTCTACACTTCCATCTGGTTGTTGTTGCAATCCTTCAATATGACCTTCGGCCTGATCAGCGAGAACCTCATCACCCAATCAGGTGTTTCGCGGGTGGCTGAGCTGCAGGGCTTAGGACGAAGTGCAATCATCATCAGCGTAGGTCTTGCCTTTTATCTGATGTTTCAGTTCGGGGCATTCACTGCGCGCCTGCTGCTTGCGCATGGTAGTGCCACATTCCGCGAACATCGGTACACCACGGTTATCGCTTTCTTTATTTTACCCTGGTTTTTTGGAAACCTTATTTTGCTGGCGCTTATTTTTCCGGATATAGGCCTGAAGGATTTTCTGGTCAAATTAATGATGCTCATCATGCTCCTTCCTGCCTTTTTTGTCAGGCTGCCCAATCAGGAGCCTACAAAAAAATCCTCTGCCAACCTGCTGATCATTTTGCCGCTGTTGAGCCTCGTCGTGACCTGGATTTCGGTGGCAGCACTGCAAAAGTGCATCAGTTTCTGAGTGATTACGGCCGTTTACTTGAATAAATATCCATTTCTTTGCTTTGTAACTACTTTCGATATCCAAATCCATAATCCAATATTTATGAACTACCGAAACACCTCAGCATCAGCCATTTTTATGGTATTGCTTGCACTTGTGTTTGTGCCTTTCATGCCACTTATGGCGCAGCGGGGCAAACAGGCACCTGTGCTGAGCGACACACTCAAAAGCAGCACCTTTTCCGGATTAAAATGGCGTGGCATTGGCCCCGCATTTACTTCTGGCAGGGTATCAACCATAGCCGTAAACCCCGAAAATTTCAGCGAGTATTATGTTGGCGCAGGCTCGGGACATGTATGGAAAACGGTAAATAACGGTACTACGTTTACTCCCATTTTCGACAACTACGGCGCTTACGCCATTGGGTTCATTGCCATCGATCCCAACAATTCCAATGTTGTGTGGGTAGGCACCGGCGAAAACACGCACCAGCGTGCACTTGGCTATGGCAATGGCGTTTACCGGTCGGACGACGGCGGACTCAGCTGGAAGAATATGGGGCTGAAGGAATCGCGCCAGATTGGCAAGATTGTCATCGACCCGCGTAATTCCGATGTAGTTTATGTTGCCGCCGAAGGATCGGTATGGGGACCGGGTGGCGACCGGGGCCTATACAAAACATCCGATGGTGGAAAAACATGGGAAAGAGTCCTGTTTATCAGCGAAAACACCGGCGTGAACCATATCACCATGGACCCGCGAAACCCTGATGTGCTTTACGCTACTTCGGAGCAAAGACGCCGGCACTTTTTTACCAAAATAGGCGGAGGACCCGAATCGGCAGTTTACAAAACGACCGATGCCGGAAAAACATGGAACAAACTCACCAACGGGCTGCCTTCGGGTCATGTGGGCGGAGGCTCCATAGAGGTTTCGCCCGCAAATCCCGATATCGTCTATTTCATCGTTGAGGCTGCCGACGGAAAAGGCGGATTCTACAGGTCAACGAACAAAGGTGCTTCATGGTCCAGGATGAGCGATTATACTTCAAGCGGACAATACTTTAACATTATCGTCCCCGACCCGGTCAATCCGGATAAGGTATTTGCCCTTGATGTAGTTTCAAAGGTGACCTATGACGGTGGCCGCACCTGGAAAAATTTAGGCCTCAATAAACGTCATGTGGATGATCACTGTTTGTGGATTAA
>DAOKYW010000003.1:144812-160719 GCA_035325985.1 Bacteroidales bacterium | reverse complement strand
TAGTTACCCTGGGTGGCGATGGTTTCTGGCAGGCCATCGAAGAGGATAACCCGAACATCGTGTATTCTGCCTACCAATACGGTAATATTTTCCGCTACGATAAGGCCAGCGGCGAACGCATTAAAATTAAACCCGAACCCGGTAAAGACGAGCTGCACTATCGCTGGAACTGGGATGCGCCCTTTATCCTGAGCAAGCACCACAAAACCAGGCTCTATATGGGTGCAGAAAGACTGTTCAGGAGCAACGACCGTGGCGACAGCTGGGAACCCATCAGCGGTGACCTTACCCGCAACGAAGACCGAAATCAGTTCAAGGTGATGGGCAAATACTGGCCTTCGAATGCGGTGGCCAAAGACCTGAGCACCTCGCAATGGGGAACTATTGTTGCTCTGGCTGAATCGCCGGTAAAAGAAGGCCTGCTCTATGTTGGCACCGACGATGGCCTGGTGCAGGTTACCGAAGACGACGGCAAAAACTGGCGCAGGATCAGCAGCTTCCCCGGCGTACCTGAATATGCTTATGTGAGCGATGTGCTTGCCTCGCGCTTCGACGAAAACGTTGTATTCGTCAGCTTCAACAATATCAAGAACGACGATTTCAAGCCCTACCTGCTCAAATCGTCCGACAAAGGACGCACATGGGTTTCGATTGCGGCAAATTTGCCGAAGAACGAAACTGTTCACACCATTGCACAGGACTTTATCAAGCCCGACTTGTTGTTTGTGGGCACGGAGTTTTCGTTCTACTTTAGTGTGGACGGAGGGCAAACCTGGGTAAAACACAATCCGGGACTTCCCGACATACCGGTACGCGACATTGCTATTCAAGAGCGCGAGAGCGATCTGGTGCTGGCCACTTTTGGACGCGGTTTCTACATTCTGGATAATTACGACCCGCTGCGCCATATTGATGCCGCAAAGCTGCGCAGCAATGATGCTTTGCTCTTCCCTGTGCGGGATGCCCTGATGTATGCGGAACAAGGCGGAAGGTATGGCACAGGATCAACCTATTACCTTGCTCCAAATCCGGATTTTGGCGCTGTATTTACCTATTTCCTGAAAGATGTGCCAAAAACCAAAAAGCAAATCAGGCTGGACAAGGAGAAGGAATTGTTTGATAAATCGCAGCCCATACCACAACCCGACCGCAATCAGTTGCGCGAAGAAGAAGATGAAATTGCCCCATACCTGATTTTCACCATCCGCGACCAAAAGGGCGACATTGTCAGAAGACTTTATCAGGAGCCCAAAAAAGGCGTAAATCGCATCAACTGGCGACTTCGTTACGATTTACCCGTTAACCGGATGGACGAAAAACCCACTTTCAGGCCGGCGCAGAACAATCCTGACGGCATGATGGTAGTACCGGGCAAATACAGCGTAGAAATGTCCATGTTTCATCAAGGCGAAACCAAACTGCTTGCAGCTCCGGTGTCATTCGAAGCCCGCGTGCTGAACAACACCACCCTGCCCGCCGCAAACAGAGCCGAGCTGACACAATTTCATCAGCTTACGGCCCAGATGCGCAAGGATGTTGACGCTACACAGCGCTATTGGTCGGAACTGAACCGCCGTGTTGAAAATGTGCGTCAGGTGCTGCATTACACCTATAATGCCGATGAAAAACTTTCATCAAAAGCACGCACTTTGGCCTTACAGCTCAAAGATGTTGATTTTGTGCTCAACGGAACTTCACCCAAGGCAAGCTTCGAGGAAGTACCGCCGGAGCCTGTTTCGATCGACTATCGCATGGATGTATTGCTTTCGGGCACCTGGTCGAGCACAAGTGCTCCTACCAGAACAATGCGTGTGAACTACGAAATCCTGAAGGAAGCCTTGCCCAAAGTTAATGAGCAGCTTAACTCCATCAACAATGGCCTGAAAGACATTGAAAACGAGCTTGATAAGCTTGGCGCACCACTTACTCCGGGACGTATTCCCGGCACCAGAGGTCAATAAAACCATCAGCAAAAGCCGGACAAGGTCCGGCTTTTGTTTTTTTAACGAAGCAGATTAGTCAATGTCCGCAAACGATGTAGGAAATTCGGCCTTGAATACCTAATTTTGCCCGTTATGGAAGCATTCGACGAGCAACTTTCAGACAATCCATTCAATAACGAAAACAACGAGGAAATTATGGAAAAAATCACCGTAATCGGTGCAGGCAATGTAGGTGCTACATGCGCCAACGTCATTGCGCACAAAAACCTTTGCAAGGAGGTTGTGCTGGTGGATATCAAAGAAGGCATTGCCGAGGGTAAAGCCCTGGATATCTGGCAGACAGCTCCAATCAACCACTTCAACACAAGAGTTACAGGTTCGACCAATGATTACCTGAAAACCAAAGGATCGGGCATTATCGTCATCACATCGGGTCTGCCCCGCAAGCCTGGCATGTCGCGTGATGACCTCATTAAAACCAATGCCACGATTGTCAAGGAAGTGACCGAGAAAGCCATCAAATACTCCCCTGATGCCATCATCATTGTGGTTTCCAACCCGCTCGACGTGATGACCTATGCGGCATATCTCGCCAGCCACAAGGAGCCCCGCAAGGTGTTTGGTATGGCCGGCACCCTCGACACGGCCCGTTATCGCGCATTTATCTCCGAGGCTCTAAATGTTTCGCCTGCCGATGTGCACGCCCTGCTGATGGGCGGACACGGTGATACCATGGTTCCCCTGCCGCGATACACTTCTATAAGCGGCATTCCGGTAACAGAACTTCTTGGAAAAGAAGAGCTTGACAAAATAGTTGAGCGCACCAAAAAAGGTGGTGGCGAGCTGGTAAACCTCATGGGCACTTCCGCATGGTATGCTCCGGGAGCGGCTGCAGCACAGATGGCCGAAGCTATTGTGGACGATCAGAACAGGGTTTTCCCGGTGTGCGCCTATTTGCAGGGCGAATATGGCCTGAAAGATGTTTACCTTGGCGTTCCTGTGAAACTGGGTCGTCAGGGCATTCAGGAAATCATCGAAGTTGACCTGAACAAGGAGGAAAAGAAACTCCTTTATGAGTCGTCCGATAGTGTGAAATCGTTGATGAAAGTACTCGACGACATGATGCTGTTCTAGCAGTATCAATCACGATTTTCCAGCAATATTTCCGTTATTTTTGCAACCGGGCCTCAAGCAAAAGGTCCGGTTTTTTTAATGGTCAATGTTGTAGTGCTCAGTGGTGCCGGCATCAGTGCCGAAAGCGGTATCCGTACCTTTCGCGATGGCGATGGGCTTTGGCGAACGCATCGTTTCGAAGACCTTGCCACGCCGCAAGCCTGGGAAAATAATCCGCATCTGGTGCTGGAGTTTTACAATCAGCGGCGCAAGCAATTGTTCGAGTCCGAGCCCAACGAAGGCCATAAGGCACTTGTGAAACTCGAAAAGCACTTCATTACGGATATTATTACACAAAACGTTGACGACCTGCACGAGCGTGCCGGATCCGGAAGGGTACTTCACCTTCATGGCGAGTTGAAAAAAGCCCGAAGCACGCGCAACCCTAAGCTGGTTTACACCCTCGACCACTGGGAACTGAAATGGGGCGATAAATGCGAAGAAGGGTCGCAGCTCAGGCCACACATCGTGTGGTTTGGCGAATCGGTGCCCAATATCGGTCTTGCCATTCAACTGGTGCGTCAGGCAGACCTCATGATTGTGGTTGGAACCTCGCTGAAAGTGTATCCGGCAGCAGGACTACTGGATTATGCCCCGCACCAAATCCCCGTTTACCTTGTTGACCCATCGGCCGAAGTGCCTTATCACATGAGTAACGTTATACCCATCAGGGAAAAGGCAGGCATTGGGCTACCCAAACTGGTGGACGAGCTGATTGAAAAATACGGATGATATGCATAAATTGATGCATTTGCTGACGCTATCCTTCTGTCTGCTACTTTTTTCGTGCCAGAAGAAAGACGACAATCACCAGCTGCACACCGACATAGCCAAAATCGAAGAATATCTGGCACAACAGCAAATTCAGGCAAGCAAGCTCGAAAGCGGCCTTTATTATTTTATCCACAGGCCGGGAACAGAGCCGAAACCCAATCTTGGCTCCACCATCACCGTAAGCTACACCGGCAAGTTGCTCGATGGCAGCACTTTCGACAGTGGAAGTTTTGTAACATTTCCGCTTTCGACGCTCATCAAAGGCTGGCAACAAGGCATACCGCTCATTGGCGCAGGAGGCAGAATCAACCTGTATGTTCCCTCAACATTGGGTTATGGCAATAGCTCCATGCCCGGAATTCCGGCCAACTCGGTGCTGGTTTTTGATCTTACCTTACACTATTTTTCCAATTAAGCTTTTACTTGCATTTTCTTCACAAATCGCTTATCTTGCGCGGGTTAAGCGATGAAAATGCCATGACTCCGGAAAACGAATACCTCCTGCAAAAGGCACGTCACTTCTGCGATTATCAGGAGCGTTGCATACACGAAGTGCGCGAAAAGCTTAAAACCTGGAAGGCCCGGCCGGATGTGATTGAACAGCTGATCGTTAAGCTTGAGAACGAAGGTTATATTGACGAGGATCGCTATGTTCGCGCTTTCGCGCTTGGCAAGCTCCGGCACAACAAATGGGGAAGAAACAAGATCATTTTTGCGCTGAGGCAGAAAAAGATTCCGGAACTCATTATTCAAATAGGCCTGCAGGAAATCGACTCAGAAGAATACCTTCACGCCCTCCGGGCTGTGATTTCAGCAAAACACATAGACGAAACCGACGCTCATAAGCGCAAGGCAAAGCTGGCACAATACGCTATCCAGAAAGGCTTTCAGCCTTCGCTCGTATGGAAGGTGATTAACGAAGAAGATTAACAACACTCAGCCCGATTACGTATCTTTGCCGGCTGCCACCTAACGGCAGTTGAACAACTATATTAAGCCAGACATGATAACTTCCGAACAAATCAAAGAACTCGGTAAGAGGCTCGAAGCCTTGAGGAGGTATCTTTGACGTGGATAGAAAAAAAATAGAAGCCGAAGAACTTGAGGAGCGCACCCTTGCTCCCAACTTTTGGGACGACCCCAAAGCCGCCGAACAGCTGCTGAAACAGATCAGGGAACGGAAAAAATGGATTGAAGGATACCATCAGGCCGAACAACTTTTCGAAGAGCTTGGCATGGCCCGCGAGTTTTACGAAAGCGGCGATGCCACCGAGGACGACCTTGCAAAAGCCTTTCAGGCCTGTTTGCAACAGGTGGAAGCACTGGAATTCAAGAATATGCTCGGCGGAGAGGAAGACAGGCTTTCGGCCATTGTAAACATCAACAGCGGGGCAGGCGGCACCGAGAGCCAGGACTGGGCACAGATGCTCATGCGCATGTATGTGATGTGGGCCGAAAAAAACGGCTACAAAGTGAATGAGTTGGATCTGCAGGAAGGCGATGTGGCCGGTCTGAAAAGCTGTTCGCTTGAGATTGAAGGCGAATATGCTTTTGGCTATCTCAAAGGCGAAAACGGTGTTCACCGGCTGGTGCGCATATCGCCCTTCGATTCCAACAGCCGCCGCCATACCAGTTTCGCATCCGTTTACGTGTATCCTGTGGTGGACGAAAACATCGAAATCATCATCAACCCTGCCGATATCAGCTGGGACACCTTCAGGTCGAGCGGACCTGGCGGACAGAATGTAAACAAGGTGGAAACTGCCGTGCGACTCAAACACGCGCCAACCGGCATTGTGATTGAGTGTCAGGTGACACGCTCACAGCTGCAAAACCGTGAAAAAGCCTTGCAAATGCTCAAATCGCAACTCTATGAATTAGAGCTGCGTAAAAAACAGGAAGCCAGAGACAAAATCGAAAGCGGCAAGAAAAAAATCGAGTGGGGATCACAAATCAGGTCGTATGTGTTGCATCCATACAAATTGATTAAGGATGTCCGCACCGGCTTCGAAACCTCCAATGTTCAGGCAGTACTCGACGGCGAACTGGAAGATTTTATCAAGGCTTACCTGATGGAGTTTGGCGGAAACCAAAACGAAAATTAACCATGGTAAGGATTTATCACAACCCACGCTGCCGGAAATCCCGCGAGGGACTGGAAGCCTTGAAAAAACACCTTACTGATATAGAGGTGGTTGATTATTTCAAAAATCCATTGACGGCCAACGACTTGCTGCGTATTTCGGCCAAGCTTGAGCTGCCCCTTGCCCTCATGGTGCGCCCCCAGGAGGCCTATTACAAGCAAAACCTCAAAGGCAAAACACTTTCGACCGAAGAATGGATTGAAGCGATCATTACTCATCCACAATTGTTGCAGCGTCCGATTGTCGAAACAGCCGATAAAGCTACCATTGCCATCCCGCCAGAAAATATTTTATCAATTTTGTAAAAAACATCACCATGCACACCGACAACCACTTTGATCAGCTTCCGGTTTGGAAACAAACCATGGACTTTGTCAGGCTGATTTATGCCGCCACAAACACTTTTCCGGCTGAGGAGAAAGACGGATTGGGCCGAAGGCTCCGCAACAAAGCCATCGATCTTGCCGTAATGGTGTCGTCAGTGCCCGGAGCCGGCATAAATACTGCATCAGTGCGCAACCTCACTGAGGCCGGTAATGCGGTGCGCGAGCTCGAAACACTGCTTTATATCAGCACGCAGCTTGGTTTTCTGAAACCGGCAGAGTACGAAAAGTACGCCGAAGAAACATCGACTATTGGCCGCGAACTTCACCGAATGGCCAGCAGAATGAACAAAAAGATCTCCTGAACCCGACCCAAAAGCACTTAAATCATGAAATACCGTATCGAAAAGGACACCATGGGACCGGTCGAGGTTCCATCCGACAAGTATTGGGGTGCACAAACCGAGCGTTCGCGCAACAATTTCAGGATAGGTCCTGAGGGAAGCATGCCCAAAGAAATCATTTATGCGTTTGCCTACCTGAAAAAAGCAGCAGCCATAACCAATCATGAGCTTGGCGTGCTGTCAGAAAACAAAAAAGACCTGATTTGTCAGGTGTGTGACGAAATATTGGCGGGACAGCACGACGATCAGTTTCCGCTGGTTATCTGGCAAACGGGTTCGGGTACACAAAGCAATATGAACGTGAACGAGGTTGTGGCCAACCGTGCACATGTGCTGGCCGGAGGCAACCTCGACGACGAGAAAAAGACCATTCATCCCAATGACGATGTAAATAAATCGCAGTCGTCGAACGACACCTTCCCGACAGCGATGCATATAGCGGCCTATAAGCTGATCATAGAAAATACCATACCTGGCGTTGAAATGCTTCGCAACGCATTGAACGAGAAGGCAGAAGCTTATAAAAGCATAGTCAAAATCGGGCGAACTCACCTGATGGATGCCACTCCGCTGACTTTGGGTCAGGAGTTTTCGGGCTATGTTGCGCAATTGGATTATGGCTTGTATGCCTTGCGCAATACTATGGATCACCTGAGCGAACTGGCGCTGGGCGGCACAGCCGTTGGTACCGGTATCAACACACCCGAAGGCTACAGCGAAAAGGTGGCTCATCATATTGCTCAGCTCACCGGCCTGCCATTCCGCACTGCGCCAAACAAATTTGAAGCCCTTTCGGCACATGACGCCATAGTGGAAACCCATGGCGCACTTAAGCAGTTGGCTGTGAGTCTGATGCATATTGCCAACAACATTCGGTTGTTAGCTTCCGGTCCGCGGTGCGGCATCGGAGAAATCATACTACCCGCCAACGAACCCGGCTCAAGCATCATGCCGGGCAAGGTGAACCCTACACAAAACGAATCGCTGAGCATGGTGTGCGCACAAGTAATCGGCAATGATGTGGCCATAACTGTTGCAAACACGCATGGTCATTTCCAGCTTAATGTGTTCAAGCCGGTGATGATTGCCAACCTGCTGCAGTCGGCGCGGCTGCTGGGCGAAGCCTGTATAAGTTTTACCGAACATGCTGCTGTGGGCATCGAAGCCAATAGCGCCCGGATAAGGCAAAATCTGGAAAACTCCCTCATGCTGGTTACAGCACTCAATCCCCATATTGGCTACGACAATGCGGCCAAAATTGCCAAAAAGGCCTACAGCGAGCATACCACCTTGCGTCAGGCAGCCATCAACCTCGGACTTCTCACCGATGAACAGTTTACAGCCTGGGTGGATCCGGAAAAGATGATTTGAGTCCAATAAACCTTACATCGAAAATACCGGCCAATCGGCCGGTATTTTTCTTTTCGATTGAAAAAAATAAACCTTTGAAGAAAAATATGATGAGTGTCCCCTCTTCATTAAATAACCACAACACTTTTATCCTAAAATTGAGCATTATGCTGCTGATATTTTCAGCCACATCGTCATGTGCTTCAGGCTGGTCGGCCCGGATGAAATCACATATTCAGCCTGTGGAGCTGGAACGATACACCGGAACATGGTACGAGATTGCCCGCTTCCCACATCGCTTTGAGCGTAATCTTGCCGGCGTAACGGCTACTTATACACTATTGCCCGACGGAAAGATAAAAGTGGAGAACAAGGGTTACAGGAACACACCGGATGGGACAATGAGCAAAGCCATTGGCAAAGCAAAACCAGCCGGTGATCCTTCATTAGGACACTTAAAGGTTTCATTTTTCTGGATATTCTATGCCGACTATTATATTCTTGCGCTGGATCAGGAAAAATATCAGTGGGCATTAGTCGGCAGCAGTTCGCCAGACTTCTTATGGATATTGGGCAGAACTCCGCAGATGGAGCAACAAACTCTGGAAAGCCTGATTAACAGAGCCAAGGCATTAGGTTTCGATATCTCCAAACTGGAGCTGGTACCTCAGCAGGCGCTATAAAATGCCCATTTTATCACCAATCCAGGTCATGGCAAGGGCCAATGCGAATGCGAGCAAAGGCGCAATAATCCAGATGACCCAGAATTTGTGCACATGATAATTTTTGAAAACACTTTTCCAGCCAGTCCGTGCACAGCCTATAGCCATGATAGCAAAGGTGTTGAGCTGAACCAGTGAGGTGGGTATTCCCTTGGTTGCGGAGGCAATAAGCAACAAGCTCGCTGTGATGATGGAAATAACCATTGCCGATACCGGACCCAGTTCGACCAGCTTGCGACCCGTTGCCTGCATTACAGGTGTACCCATGAGCGAGCTGCCTATGCCGAATGTAGGCGTAATAAGCAATACAAGTATTACCGCAACTAACCTGAAGTCCTTATCCGTGCCAAATATACCCAGCTCGTTCATGATCATCGAAGCCAGCGGTCCGGTAGCATTGGCCACATTATTTGCCCCGATGGAAAGGGCCACATACAATGACGAGATAATGACCAAGGCCTGCAAAAAAGGTAACTGTTTAAGTGTTTGAAACTCGTAGCTGGCAATCTTACTCCCGGGTTTATAGATAATTCTTCCAACTATATAAGTCAGAAAAAATGCAATCACCGGAAGGATAAACCAGGTTGGGATAATTTCGAAAAACAGCTTATTTGTCTGAAGCACATCAAAATATAAAGCTGGACCTGCAAGAGCGAATACGGTGGACTGGCTTGTTGACTGGGGCACGCCCAGGAGATTTGCGAAAAACAATGAAAGCGCCACCGATAGCATGATGATAGAAGTAACCATGACAGTCATGTGCTCAACAGGCAAAATACTACCTCCTAATGTTTTAGCGACATTTTTTCCGAAAAGTAAGGCACCCACAAGCACCATGATGCCAAAAAGGCCTGGTATGAGGCTGCGGGGAATCAGGTTGGCGCCATAAGCAGCAGAAAAGCTTGGAGCAGTTCCGCTGGCGCCCATATTGATAGCGAGGAAGATAGCAATGATCAGTGGCAGGACAAATTGGCTGTAAATCGGGTCAATCATTTAACCATTTCGATTTAGTTGTGCAAGTTAAGAAAAATCGCTGCTCTACAGCTATTCAGAAAGGTTTTTTGTGGTAATCCCAGGTCTGACTTTCGCGGTAAAACCTGATCTTTCCGGCAATGTGGAGAAATATCTGCAGATTTCGCTCCCCAAGCCACGAAATAGCCTCTGGACGATTGTTCACTGCGCCGGCCAAAGCAATGAGCAGCTGCATATTGTACTGCCGAAGCCAGGCGGAAGCTTTAACCTGATTATCGATAGCGCCATCGAGGGCAGCCAGATGGTAGAATTTGTGTTTCATCAGCCAGTCGAATGCTTCCTCGCTTCCGCGGATAGCGCTGCTGAGGGCAGCGAGCTCGGGAAAACCATTGTGGAGCAACCAGTTGAGGAAGTTGCCCTCGGGGTCATCGAAGGTTTGGGCAAAGGCCATCAATACCTCAGCGGGGTAGTTCTCCATGGCTTTCAGGAATAAACTTCTGCATCAATTTCATGCTGCCGCAGATAATCGGCAATCCTGTTGAGCTCCGCAGCAGAAACTTTTTCCAGATTCTCGAGTGGAGTGTCGCGTTCAAGGCTGTATAGCATCACAAATTTAGGATTGATCTGCCGGAGCAAATCAATCCAGGCTTCAATTTCTCCCTCTGTGGTATTGTCAACATATTCACCATTGTGGTAGCCGCGTACAAATAGTGTCTGGATGATGAGATGGCCATTGAACTTTTGCAGATCTTGAATATATTCCTCCAGTTTGAACGACTTGAGCGGCATATTGATAGCTTTGATGGTGCGTTCTTTACCGCCGTCGAGTTTGAGGATATTGTTGTCCACCATCCTGAGCGACTGGGCAACACTTTGCTGATGTATCATGCTGCCGTTGGATAGCACACTCACTTTGGCATCGGGCAGCATTTTGTCGCGAATTTCAAGCGTAAGGCGGATAATTTCAGGAAAATCAGGGTGCATGGTCGGCTCACCATTTCCGGCAAAAGTCAGGCTTTGGGGTTGAAGTGCGGTGCCTTTTAACTCGCTCAGCCTTGTCGTCAATGCATCTGCAAACTCCGTTGGTGTGGGAAGAGCAGTACGCAGTCCGCTCCGGTTTTTTGTCCATCCGCACTCGCAGTAAATGCAGTTGAATGTGCACAATTTACTGTGTTTAGGCAAAAGGTTTATGCCCAGCGAAATGCCGAGTCGCCGGCTCCTGACCGGGCCAAAAATCAACTCATCGAAGAGAAAAACTGACATCAGCGGATATTTAGGGCAAAGTTAGGGGTTTTGAAACGCATCCGGCTTACACAAATCGGCAGCCAAAGCCCTCAAAATTTTTTAACTTTGCAACTCTCGGCCTCAGCAATGGGTAAGAGAAATTGCCGGCGCATGCAACAAATTGACCTCATCAGAGCACCTATTAAGAAAGAGCTGAAGACTTTCGAAAAAGTATTCAATGCCAGTATGCGATCTGCGGCTCCACTGCTCGACAAGGTGATGCAATACATTGTGCGCACCAAAGGCAAAAAACTGCGCCCCATGTTTGTTTTGCTTACGGCAAATATCAATGGTGGCATCAAGGAATCAACCTACAGAGCGGCCTCACTCATCGAGCTTCTGCATACAGCCACGCTGGTGCACGACGATGTGGTTGACGATTCCAACCAAAGGCGTGGTTTTTTTTCGGTGAATGCCCTTTGGAAAAATAAAATTGCCGTGCTGGCAGGCGACTATTTGCTCTCTCGCGGGATGCTTTTAGCCGTCGAAAACAATGATTTTCAGCTGCTCCGCATTGTTTCGAATGCCGTCAGGGAGATGAGCGAGGGCGAATTGCTTCAAATCGAAAAAGCCCGGCGGCTGGATGTGCAGGAAGATGTGTACTTCGAAATCATCCGGAAAAAAACGGCCAGCCTCATTGCCGGTTGTTGCGCTGTGGGCGCTGCCTCGGCTGGTGCTGACGACGACGCCATTGCGCGGATGAACCACTTTGGTACACTCGTTGGCACGGCTTTTCAGATTAAAGACGATATCCTCGATTTTCAGGATTCGGCTGTCACAGGAAAACCCTCGGGCATCGATATCAAGGAACGCAAGATGACCCTGCCGCTGATTTACCTGCTCAACCGTAGCAACCGAATCGAAAAGCGTTTGATTATCAACCTGGTAAAAAACCATAACAACGAGCCCGACAAGGTGCATCAGTTGATGATGAAGGTGCGGGACTCGGGTGGTCTGGACTATGCCGCACAAAAAATGGATGAGCTCATTCAGGAGGCGATGGCCCAGTTGGACCCTTATCCTGAAAGCGAATCCCTCAACGCACTCAGGGCGTTGGTTGATTACAGCATAAAACGAAAAAACTAAATCCCATGAAATTGAATTTCAATGCCTTTGCAACATTGCTGGTAGTGTTCGCGGCAGTCAGCCTGTCATCGTGCACCAAGCCGAATACCAGCATCAGTTCGCCCGATGGTTTGATCAGCCTTCATTTTAGTATCGGCAGCGATGGAAAACCCGTGTACGAAGTGGCACGTGAAGGGAAGCCTATCATTCTTCCTTCGGCGCTGGGAATCGAGCTATATGATGCACCGGCATTGGGTGAGGGCCTGGCAGTGAAAAAAGTGCTGAAAAAATCCATGGATGAAACATGGGAAATGCCATGGGGCGAACAGCGTTATGTCAGAAACCATTACAACGAAATGACGGTGGTGCTGTCAGAAAATAAAACGCCCGGGCGGGATTTACACCTCATCTTCAGGGCTTACGATGATGGCATTGCCTTTAGATATTACATTCCCACACTGCCCGGAACTGATTCGATTTTTATAGCAGAAGAGCATAGTCATTTCCGGCTTGCAGCTGATAACACCTGCTGGTGGGTACCCGGCGACTGGGACATCAACGAGCACCTTTACAACAAAACAAGTTTCAGCCGGATCGACGCTTTGAGTAAACGCAACCACCCCAATCTGGCTCAGACTTACATCCCTCATAACGCCGTGAACACGCCCATCACCATGCGCACAACCGACGGCTTGCACCTGAGTTTTCATGAAGCAGCACTAACCGACTATGCAGCCATGACACTTGCGATTGATAATCAGGCGCTCAGCATGAAAACCATCCTCACCGGAAGCGAAAACCGTCCGTACAAGGTGAGCCACGCCCTGCCTTTCAGCAGCCCATGGCGAATGATTCAGATCAGCCCTGACGCAGCCGGCCTCATTGCCTCGCGACTGATTCTCAACCTGAACGAACCCAATCAACTGGGTGATGTATCGTGGGTTAAACCCACAAAATATGTCGGCATCTGGTGGGAAATGCACCTCGGAAAATCGGAATGGAGTTTTGCACGCACAGCCGGAGGACCGCCACATGGACGACATGGTGCAACTACCGAAAATACAAAACGTTATATTGACTTTGCCGCTGCAAACCATATTGGCGCCGTGCTTATCGAAGGATGGAATACGGGCTGGGAAAACTGGATTGGAACCGCCAACCGCGAAGGCATCTTCGACTTTGTGACCCCTTATCCTGATTTCGATATGGCCGAAGTAGTGCGCTATGCTCGCGAAAAAGGAGTGCGTCTGATTATGCACCACGAAACATCGGCAGCCGTGAGCACCTACGAGAAGCAACTTGATACGGCCTTCAAACTCATGAAACACTTTGGATACGATATGGTGAAAACCGGCTACGTCGGCACCATCATCCCCAAAGGCGAATACCACCACAATCAACGGATGATTCGCCATTATGTAGATGTGTTGAAAAAGGCTGCCGGACACAAGATCGCAGTGAATAGTCACGAAAGCATGATGCCCACCGGGCTCAGGCGCACTTTTCCCAACGATATTTCCTGTGAAAATCTTCGTGGACAGGAGTTTAACGGTTGGGCATCTGATGGCGGCAATCCACCTTCGCACCTGCCCACCGTGGCCTTCACACGCATGCTCGCCGGACCAATCGACTATACGCCGGGTATTTTCAACATCAAGTTCGATCAATATAAGCCCAACAACCAGGTGAATACAACACTGGCGCAGCAGCTTGCGCTTTATGTGGTGATTTATAGCCCCATACAAATGGCCGCTGACTTGCCTGAACATTATGAAGGGCAACCGGCATTCCAGTTTATCCGCGATGTGGGCGTGGATTGGGAACAAACTCGTGTTTTGAACGGTGAGGTCGGCGAATATGTAACCATCGCCCGTCAGGAACGAGAAACAGGAAACTGGTTTCTTGGCAGTATTACCAACGAAGAAGGAAGGCAGCTCAGCATCAGCACCTCGTTCCTTGAACCGGACCGACGTTGGCAGGCCATTATTTACGCCGACGGTAAGGATGCGCACTGGGACAACAATCCCACCTCAATCGCCATCGACACCCTCGAAGTGGACAAGAATTCCACAATTTCGCTCGAACTGAAGCCGGGTGGCGGAGCTGCTATCAGTTTCAAGCCATTTTAGAGGCACGTCTATACAAGAATATACGTTTCGCGTCGTTCGCAGCAGGCTGCAAACACGCCCAGGCCTCCGGCCACATTGCTGTAAACCGGTGTAGGCCCGCCAAAGGAAAATTTCTGTTCGCGCCTGGATTTAATAGGATTTACAGACTCAATTCCTGATAAATCGACAAGATGCGTGCGAAATAAAAAAGCCCCACAAAAATTGTGGAGCTTACGCTTGTTGCCCGACTAGGGGTCGAACCTAGACTCTTCTGATCCAGAGTCAGACGTGTTGCCAATTACACCATCGGGCAATGAGGCAGCAAATTTACGCATTGCGAGAACAATGACAATAGGTTTTTTGCAATTTCTTTATACAAAAAGCCATTATGATGGGTAAATCAGGTGTGCTTCTCCTTGATTTTGGACCATTCGTCCTTAAGGGCTACCGTGCGGTTAAACACCGGTAGTCCGGCGGTGGTGTCGGGATCGACGCAGAAATATCCAATGCGCTGAAACTGAAACTTATCCCCGGCCTTTACTGCTTTCAGTGAGGGTTCTGCCTTGCATCCGCGAAGAATTTTGAGTGAATCGGGGTTAAGAAATTCCAGAAAGTCGCGGTCTTTATGTCCGGCAGGATCTTCGTCCATAAACAGACGGTCGTAGAGCCTCACCTCGGCATCGATTGCGCTGCCTGCATCCACCCAATGTAAGGTACCTTTCACCTTAGGCTGCTTGCTGCCTGTGCCGCTGCGTGTTTCAGGGTCGTAGGTACAGAGGATGCGGGAGACATTGCCTTCGGCATCTGTTTCGTAGCTTTCACATTTTACGATGTAGGCGCCCTTGAGCCTTACTTCGCGTCCGGGACCAAGCCGGAAAAATTTTGCCGGCGGATCGGTCATAAAATCTTCGCGTTCAATGAATAGCCTTCGGCTGAATGGCACCTCGCGCGAGCCACCCTGCGGGTCTTCGGGATTATTTTCCAAACTCACCATTTCGGTTTTGCCTTCAGGGTAGTTGGTGATAACCAGCTCTACAGGGTTCAGCACAGCCATCACACGCGGAGCTATCTTGTTGAGGTCTTCGCGCACAATAAACTCAAGCAGGCTGATATCGATCACATTATCGCGCTTGGCCACGCCAATACGTTCAGCAAAATTGCGGATCGACTCCGGAGTATAACCACGGCGCCTCATGCCTGCAATGGTGGGCATGCGGGGATCGTCCCAACCATTTACCACACCATTCTGCACCAACTGCAAAAGCTTTCGCTTGCTCATCACGGTATAAGAAAGATTGAGCCGTGCAAACTCAATCTGACGAGGGCGGTAATCGCCTTCGATCAGTTGGTCGAGAAACCAATCGTAAAGCGGTCGGTGCACCTCAAACTCCAGCGTACAAAGCGAATGGGTGATGCCTTCCAGATAATCGCTCTGACCGTGCGCATAGTCGTACATTGGATAGATAACCCATTGATTTCCCGTACGATGATGTTCTTTCTTCAGGATGCGATAAAGAATAGGGTCGCGCATGTGCATATTGGATGAAGCCATATCGATTTTTGCCCTTAACACCCGGCTGCCCTCATCGAATTCGCCGTTTTTCATTCCCATAAAAAGGCGCAGATTTTCCTCAACCGGGCGGTT
>DAOKYW010000003.1:47752-144712 GCA_035325985.1 Bacteroidales bacterium | reverse complement strand
AAGCGAAGGTTGCATTTACCTCCATACTGCTGGGCCATGCCAAAGTTGAGGCAAATCGACTTGGCGTGACCAATGTGGAGGTACCCATTGGGCTCGGGCGGAAAACGGGTGTGCACTCTGCCTCCGTTTTTTCCGTTACTCAGATCTTCTTCAATGATTGCTTCGATGAAGTTGAGCGAACGCTTTTCGTTTTCAGGCAACGGGAGATCGCTGGTGTTGTCCATGGCTTGGGCTTTTTGGCTTGTAAAATGTAAGAAAGCGCAAAAGTAGTGTTTTTTGCCCTTTTGGTTTCCCAAGTATTGACTAGGCAAATCGGTTGAGCGATGAACGTACCTGACTGAGGTAAGCTCCGCCAAACAGGTTCACATGCACCATCAGGGGATAGAGGTTGCAGAGGTTTACACGCTCGCGCCAGCCGGGCTCAAGCGGCCAGGCTTCGTGATAGGCTTGATAAAATCGTTGATCGAAACCACCAAAGAGGAGGCTCATGGCCAAATCCATCTCCCTGTGGCCGTAATAAACTGCCGGATCAATCAGACAAGCTTCGCCACCGGCCGAAAAAAGGTAGTTGCCGCTCCAAAGGTCGCCATGCAGCAATGAGGGCGGCTCCTTGGGGAAGAGTGTGTCCATTCGGTTAAATAAATGTTCGAACTGCCGCTGCATGCTGCTGTTGATCAATCCATTCCGGACGGCCATCTGCAATTGTGGCAGCAACCGGCATTGGACAAAGAATGCAGGCCACGAATCATGTTGAGGCATGTTGTGCTGTGGCAGCGAGCCGATATAATTGTTCCTGTCAAGTCCGAAAAAAGAGTTAGTATTCCGGTGCAGTGCAGCAAGTTTTCTGCCGAATTCGTCCCAGCCTGCAGCTGCCGGCCGCCCTGAATGAATGTATTCGAGCAACAGATAGGAATAGTTCCCACAACTGCCCACAGCCATCAGCTGTGGAATGCGCAAGGTTTTGGTGGAAGTGAGCAGTTGCAACCCGTGTGCTTCGGCCTCAAACATACCCGGATAACGGCTGCGGCTGTTCCACTTGATGAAATAAGGTACATGACCAACCTCTATCATACAGGCATCGTTGATCGAACCGCCACCTAATGGCCTTGCCCTGCCGGCTTTGTGGTCTCCATCTTGATTGATGTTAACCACACGCTCAATCTCGCTAACCAATATATCTGGTATCATTGATGTACTGTTACAAGCTTCACGAAAATAGCAAAATTCATTTACTGAGTGGGAAAGTACTCTTTTCAAAGATATTACAGCTTTTGAATGGAGATTTTTAGGTGAGATTATCACGATGAATTGCCGGAAATTGTTAATTTTGCCGATGTGTTTGTTAACCAATTAACAATAAAATCTACGCATTACCAATACCGCAAACCATGATGATTAGCCGCCTTGACCAAATGTTTGAAGTGCTGAAAAGCAGCCCTAAAAAACGACTTATATGTGCCTACGCCAACGATGATCATTCGATAAGTGCCGTAAGCCAGGCCATAGATATGGGTTTACTCGAAGGCACACTTGTTGGCGATGAAAATGAGATTAAAAAAGTGTGCGGTCATCTGGGTGTTGAAGTCGGAAAATTCACTATCGTGCACGAAACCGACGAAATGAAAGCCGCCTACAAAGCTGTTGACCTGATCAACGAAGGCAAAGGCAATTTGCTGATGAAAGGCCTTGTAAGTACTGACAAATACATGAGGGCCATACTGGATAAAGAGCGCGGACTGATGAATAAGGGTGCTGTCCTGAGTCATGTTACAGTGATGGAGAATCCCAATTATCATAAACTGTTAATCGTGGGCGACGTGGCTATTTTGCCTGCACCGGAGCTGCCCGAAAAAGTTGCTATTGCCAACTATCTGATTCACACTGCTCATGCACTGGGTATTGCAAAACCCAAGCTGGCGGTTATTGCAGCCTCTGAACAGGTTTCGGCCAAAATGCAAGCCAGTGTTGATGCGGCACTGCTATCCAAAATGGCCGATCGCGGCCAAATCAAGGGCGCCTATGTGGATGGACCAATGGCGTTGGATGTGGCTATTGATAAGGAAAGCGCTGAAATAAAGAAGGTTGGCGGACCTGTTGCCGGCGATGCCGACTGTTTGCTCTTCCCTAATATTGAAGCCGGTAACGTTTTCTACAAGATGAACACCAAGCTGGCCAAAGGGGAACAAGGCGCATTTGTAGTGGGCGCAAGGGTACCGGCCGTACTCTCCTCGCGTGGCGACAGTACCCTGACTAAGCTATACAGTATTGCACTGGCCGCACTCACTGCACGTTAAAAAGGAATGCCTGGCATTGTATCCATGGGCAACAACGACAACATTCACATCCTGACCATCAATCCCGGGTCAACATCCACCAAGTTCGGCCTGTTTCAGGGATTGAATCCGGTTTACATCAAAAACATCCGGCACAGCAACGAAGAGCTCGAACCTTTCGAAAAGATTACCGACCAGTTTTCTTTTCGCAAAGATCTCATCCTAAACGAATTGCGCGAAGCCGAAATACCACTCGACAACATCAGGGTGGTGATGGGTCGTGGCGGGTTGCTTAAACCCATCGAATCGGGTGTTTATGAGGTGAATGAAGCCATGATACGCGATTTGCAAAACAGTCCGCTCGGCGAACATGCCAGCAACCTTGGGGGACTCATCGCCTATGATATTGCCAAATCGCTCCCCGATGCTCAGGCCTTCATCGCAAATCCTGTGGTAGTGGATGAGCTCGACGATATCGCACGCATATCTGGTCATCCACTTATGCCACGTTATTCCATATTTCACGCGCTCAATCAGAAGGCCATTGCAAGGCAGCATGCCAAATCCATTATGAAGCCTTACGAAGACCTCAACCTCATTGTTGTTCATCTGGGCGGAGGCATCACCGTGGGCGCACACAAAAAAGGCAGGGTTGTGGACGTCAACCAGGGCCTGGACGGCGACGGGCCATTTTCGCCTGAGCGGACGGGAAGCCTGCCTGTGGGTTCGCTGGTTCGCTTATGCTTCAGCGGAAAATACACCGAAAAAGAGGTGATGAAAATGATTAAGGGCGAAGGCGGATTAGTGGCCTATCTGGGCACCAACAGCGCCTATGAGGTGGAACAGCGTGTGGCTGCCGGTGATGAGTATGCCAAGCTTGTTTACGATGCCATGGCCTATCAGGTAGCCAAAGAGATTGGTGCAATGGCCACCGTATTGTACTTTCAGGTCGATGGCATCCTGATAACCGGAGGCATTGCACACGACAAGTATTTTGTCAATCAAATCATCGAGCGGGTGCATCGCATTGCACCGGTTCATGTTTACCCGGGCGAAGATGAATTGAAAGCTTTGGCATTTAATGGCCTCAGGGTGATCAACGGCGAAACGGCTGCAAAGCTTTACGCCTGATACTTCATTGCCTGATCAGGCAATAAGGGTGATTTTTATCGCTTTTACCTCTTTATTGATGGTTGCCCAAAGTAAAATACCTACTTTTGGCACTTTCATCAATAATGCTCAACCAAAATTCCAATGAAGAAAACCTTACGCACAATCACCATTGTGCTGGCCATACTTCTTTTGGCCGGTATGCAGTGGCTCATCAGTTCTGATGCCAAAACCGAGCGCGAACGCCGTAATATGGTCGACACACGTGTTGACAACAACGGGTACTACAAGCGTCTGGCCCAGCAAGGTCTTTACACCCTAAACCCCGACATCCGCACCGAGCCGGCAGTTTACACCGGGTCGTCGATCAGGGCTTTTTCGGTTTTAACAAAAGATTCGCCAGATATTGTGCTGATTTCGGGCAGTACCACACAAAGCGAAAATTCCATATTCGTTCATCCTCTGAACAATGATGTGGTGATTGCTTCCAACAACAGTACCAACCAGAGCGCCAGCACTTTGTATGGCGCCAACGACCTCTATTCATTTACTGCCGGCGAAACCTGGCAAGGAAAAGTTCAGGGTGTTGCCGGAACCAATTCGGGCGACCCGACTACCGCCATAGGCCTGAACGGTCGTTGGTATATCAATTATATCTCAAGTCCCGGAGGTCAGGGTATCGCTTACTCCACGAATAATGGTGTATCCTGGACAGCACGTACAGTAGCCCCAAACCCGGGCCAGCTTGCCGACAAAAACCATTTCTGGATCGACAACAGTACGAGCAGCCTTTTTGGCGGCAACCTTTACATCGCCTGGAGTGATTTTGGCGGCGCCTACAACAACCAGATTGTCGTTTCGCGATCCACAAATCATGGGGATACATGGAGCACACGAGTACCTATCAGCAATGCGGTGAACGCCGGAAGCCACAATCAGGGCGTTAACCTGCAAACAGGTCCCGATGGAGAAGTCTATGCCGTTTGGTCCATCTACAACAGCTGGCCCAGTGATGAAGGCGCCCTTGGTTTCGCCCGCTCATTCGATGGAGGAGTGACCTGGCAGCCTGCTACACGCATCATCAATAATATCAGAGGGATACGCAACACTGAGACTAAAAAGAATCACCGCGTGAACAGTTTTCCTGTGATGGCGGCAGATATATCAAACGGACCCGGACGCGGTAATTTATATGTCGTCTGGGCTAATATTGGTGTGCCGGGTGTAAATCAGAACAACGGCATCGATGTTTACATGATTCGTTCCACCGACCGTGGCACCACATGGTCGCAACCTATCAGAGTAAACCAGAACCCTCAGGGCCAGGGCAAGGAGCATTATTTTCCGTGGATTACCTGTGACCCGGAGAACGGAGCCTTGAGCGTCATCTTCTATGGCGACCGCAATGTGAATCAGAATCAGGTGGAAGTATTCTGCGCCAACAGCTTTGATGGAGGCGATACCTGGGAAGATTTTAAAGTGTCGGATGTAGCATTTACTCCAGCACCTATACCCGGTCTGGCCGGAGGTTATATGGGCGACTACCTCGGAATCTCTGCCCGCGGGGGCAAGGTTTATCCTATCTGGACCGACAACCGCACTGGTGTTACGCTTTCTTACACTTCGCCATACCTGACAAACCCCCTGAGCAGGCCATTCAACCTTCAGGCCAGTGTAGATTTTCCGACAGGAAACGCAAGCCTTCAATGGAATTACACCGAAGCACCTGACTTCGTGGGCTTCAAGATCTATCGCAATAATGTATTGGTGGGATCAACTACCGACACAACCTTCGTTGATGCTTTACCCGATTATGGCGTGTACACCTATCAGGTGACCGCAGCCTATGCCGGCGAAGCAGAAAGCGGTGCTGCCAGAACCTCTGTTCAGTGGGGAGATGCCCGTATTGCTACAACACCGGGCAGCCTATCCCAGGTTTTGCTTCCCGGAACCCAGGCATCCCAAACACTTACCATAGCCAACATCGGACAACTCCCGATGAACTGGCAAATGAGTGCACAAATTATCAACAAAACCCGCGAAACCAATGCATACTGCACGGCTTCCGGTGGAGGCGATGAATACATTTCGAGAGTTCAGATCGGCAACATCGACAATGTAAGCGGCAGCAACAATTATGCTGATTACACTCAACTTTCCACTGAAGTCAAGCCGGGTGAGCCCATTACACTTACCATAACCAACGGTAATCCTTATAGTGCTGACCAGTGCGGTGTTTGGGTGGACTGGAACCAGAATCAGATATTCGACGATGCCCCTGTCGTTGTTACCGGAACACCCGGAGTTGGCCCATATACGGCCATTATCAATCCACCCGCCAATGCACTGCCCGGCCCAACGCGCATGCGTATCCGCATCACCTGGACAGGAGCTGTAAACCCCTGTGGAACAACAACCTACGGCGAGGTGGAGGACTATACCCTGAACGTAGTCAACTGGCTGAGCTACACACCATCCACCGGAACCATTGCACCCGGTGAGAACACACCGGTTACCGTAACTTTTAAGGCTAACGATGTGCAACCCGGAATTTACCAGGCCAACCTCCGCATCAGCAACAACGACCCTGACAACCCGTTATTCCTTGTTCCGGTGCAATTGAGGGTTTCCACCTTCCTGGTCAGCGCAACTGCATCAGCAGAGCAGATATGTCGTGGTGATTCGGTGCAGCTTTCGTCCGAATTGCAAGGCAATACTGCTGACCTGCAATTCCTGTGGAAAAATAGCGCGGGCATTATCATTGGTCAGACGCAAAACCTGAAAATAGCGCCTGATTCCACTGATGCATACACGATTACTGCCTATCGGCAAAACGACTCGCTGACGAGCAATATCGTTAGTGTTGTGGTGCATCCCTTACCCGAAGCGTCACTTGGCGACGACATGGAGATGTGTGGCCATCACATCATCGAATTCGATGTGCTCAATCAGGGTGCCTCTTACCTATGGTCCACAGGCGATACTTCAGCACAGATTGCCCTTGACACTGAAGCATTTGGATGGGGATCACACAAAGTTTGGGTGAGGGTGACAAGCGAAAATGGTTGTGTGGTGAGCGACACTATTAATCTCAATGTCAAGGAACCGCCCACGGTTGCCCTAACAGGACCATTAACCGCCTGCGGATCCGATACGCTTACTTTCGATGCAGGAAATGCAGGTGCACAATTCCTCTGGTCAACAGGCGACACTACCCAGATTGTCCAAATCAGCTCTGGACAACTTGGTTTTGGTGCTCACCAGCTTAGGGTTCTGGTTACCAGTCCCAATGGCTGCTCCACGGCCGACAGTGTTCAGATCAGCCTGTTCGAAGCTCCACCGGTGATCAGTCTTGGCGCGGATACCGTGATGTGCGCCGGGGCGATTAAAACTTTAAGGGCGAATGTTCAGGGATACAACTACCAGTGGTCAAACGGTTCAACAGCAGCACAAATAAGCGCCGACACCACCGGACATGGAATCGGTTTCCGCACCTATTGGGTTGAACTCATTAGTCCGAACGGCTGTGTTACCCGTTCGCAGCAGGTGGTTATCGAATTCCGCGACTGCACCGGTTTGGACGAAAACGACCTTCAGAGCCTGCAAATAATGCCAAATCCGGCAGATGGCCGATTCAGTCTGGTTTTCTCATCCACCTTGCGCGAAAGAGTCAATATTATGGTTTTCAATGCCAGCGGCAAACTGGTGTACAACCAGCGCGGCCTTCAACTGGATGGACGAAGTGCTTATCCGCTCGACCTTTCCTCTCAACCACCCGGGACTTACAACCTGGTCATCGAAGGCCGGACCAAAGTGAGCAGAAAGCTCATCATCACCAGATAAACGAAAACAATATTCGAACAGGGAGGCCGCAAAAGCCTCCCTGTTTGCTTGTGATATTCTGCAACTGGCAGGGATTGGATATCTTTGCAAAAATTTTCAGGAGAAGATGATACTCAGCGAGCAGGAAGTTGTAAGGCGCAACGCGTTAACCGAACTCTATCAATTAGGCATCAACCCCTATCCTCCGGAAGGTTATCCGGTGAATGCCACAGCAGCCGGAATCCTCGAACATTTCGACAATAATCCCGAACAATTCCAGCAAGTAAGCCTTGCCGGACGCATTATGAGCAGGCGCATCATGGGAGCAGCTTCGTTTATGGAACTGCAGGATGCCTCAGGAAGAATTCAGGTTTATTTTAAACGCGACGATATATGTCCTGATGAAGACAAGACCCTCTATAACACTGTCGTAAAGCGCCTGCTCGATATTGGCGACATTATCGGAGTATCGGGTTTTGTTTTCCGGACACAGATGGGCGAAATCACCATACACGTGCAGCAGATGAAGGTCCTTTCAAAGTCGCTGCGGCCGCTTCCTATTGTCAAGGAAAAGGACGGGCAGGTGTATGATGCGTTTACTGATCCTGAGCAGCGATATCGCATGCGCTACGTTGACCTCATTGTCAATCCGCAGGTACGCGAAACCTTTATCAAACGTACCAAAACCATCAATGCCATGCGGCAGTTCTTCAACGAGCAGGGATACCTTGAAGTTGAAACGCCCATACTGCAGCCCATACCCGGCGGTGCCGCGGCCCGACCGTTTATCACCCATCACAATGCCTTGGATATTCCTCTGTATCTGCGCATTGCCAACGAGCTGTACCTTAAGCGTCTGATTGTCGGAGGTTTCGATGGTGTTTATGAGTTTGCCAAAGACTTCCGTAACGAAGGTATGGACCGTACACACAATCCGGAGTTCACTGTAATGGAGATTTATGTGGCTTATAAGGATTATAAGTGGATGATGGATTTTACCGAGCAGATGCTCGAAAGGGTGGTTAATGAGGTAACGGGAAGCACAACTGTTAATGTTAACGGTGTGGATATCAGCTTCAAAAGACCATTTCAAAGGATTTCGATCCTCGATGCCATCAAACAACATACCGGCTTCGACCTCAACGGTATGGACGAGGCAGCCATTGCCGAGGTTTGCAGGAAACTCGATATCGAGGTTGATCCACGCATGGGCAAGGGAAAACTTATCGATGCCATATTTGGCGAAAAATGCGAACACCATTACGTTCAACCGACATTTATCATCGATTATCCGGTCGAAATGTCGCCACTTTGCAAGCGCCACCGTGAGAATCCCAACCTCACCGAACGTTTCGAACTGATGATCAATGGCAAGGAAATTGCCAACGCCTATACTGAGCTAAACGACCCCATCGACCAACGCAACCGCTTTGAGGAACAACTCAGGCTTTCGGAAAGAGGTGATGATGAAGCTATGTTTATTGATTATGACTTTCTCAGAGCGCTCGAATTTGGTATGCCACCTACCTCGGGCATGGGCATTGGTATCGATCGTCTTGTGATGCTGCTCACCAATCAGTCTTCCATTCAGGAAGTGCTTTTCTTCCCGCAAATGCGACCCGAAAAATTCCGTAAGCCTTTTACTCCGCAAGAACTCATCGAAAAAGGTGTGAGCGAAGCATGGGCCGAACACCTTGTAAATGCCGGCTACAGTTCTTCAGAAGAAATCATGAACGAGAAGCCTCAGCTCCTGCAACAAAAAATGAATGGGTTCAGGAAAAAAAATAAAATCGATTTGCCGGCTTTGCAACTCGAGGAAATCGAACAATGGCAGGCAAGACTAAAAGCTGATCTTCAAACCGGCCAATAATCCATAATGCTGGCCTGTTGGCATCTGTCAATTAAATGACCTCTGATTTATTTTTGTCAAAACATGCATTTGTGATGTTGAAAAAATATCGTTGAACCTCACTTTTCTTTTAACAAAATCATAAAAAAAGGGGGAGAAGTGAAAATTCCGGCTTATCAAATTGATTTTATTTGCATTGAGTGTTTAACTTAGCAGTCTGACATCAACAACAACCAGCATGAAAAATAACCAATTACTTGCATTATTAGGGTCCATAATGCTCTTTCTTAGTTTATCTGTCATGGTTAGAGGTCAGGAGGCCGCTGTGGTGATTGAAGGAGATGAGGACAACAGGGGATGGAATATTTCGGCAGCAGGTGGTACCTCAGTATTTCTGGGTGACATAAAAACTAACCCATTGTTACCATCCTTTAAGGACAAGAACGAACTGAGGTATGTTGCTGTGCTGGCCGGCGAAAGGCGCTTCAATCCATGGATTGCCGGAAGGCTTCATTTCGCCTATTCTCACGTTCTGGGGACCAGACAGGAATTCAATGTTCACTTTCAGTCCTTTGTCTGGGAAGCGGGGTTAACAGGCCTCTTCTATCCGATTAACCTGCTGGCAGGGTATAACGATGCCCGCTTTGCCGATTTTTATATCGTTGCCGGCATCGGCGCGTTAAATTACAACAGCACGCTTTATCAGTACACTACCGGTAACGTTCTGGCAAAACGTGGCTACGGTAATGGCAAAGGTATTGATGGCACCACATTGGCGGGAGCATTGGTGGGAGGTCTCGGAGCCGACTTTCGTTTGTCTGACAAACTCGACTTACGCTTTGAGATTGTGAATAAAGGAATCCAAAACGACCTCCTTGATGTTTGGGAGTCGGGTTTCGAGTATGACATATATAACCACATGACTCTTGGGCTGGTGTATAAGTTAGGGCAGCGCGGAAGCAGCAGGAGTCTCGGCATCCCGGAACAACAAAATCAGGCTTTGGGCGATATCTGGTCAAATGTTCCTCAAAAACCTGCTGAAAAGAAAGAAGTTACTGATAACCTGCAATTTACGCCGGTGTTGGAAGTGCCTGCCGAAGCTGAAAAACCTGCTGAAAAACCTGCTGAAGAACCTGTTGCAAAACCTGTAACCGAACCGGCAGTGCAAACTGAACCTGTCGCTAAACCTCAGACCAGTGTTGCAGCCAGTGAGTTTCGTGTCCAGATCTTTGCCGCCAGTCGTCCTTTCAGCAAAAGTGTACTCGCTAAAAGGTTCAGGTTAAATGAGAACGAGATTGCAGAGGATCGTTTCGAGCAATTCCATATCTATTCGGTAGGCTCATTCTCAACCTTGGAAGAAGCCCTTGCCATGCGCGACAAACTGCGCAGGGAAAACGGCGTCAGCGATGCCTTTGTTACCATCTGGGAAAATGGGAAACGTGTTGGCCCTCAATTTAAATAAAGTCCTGATTTGGCATGAATAACAGCGATTTTGACTATCAACCCGAGAAAGACGATTTGCCCCGCACCCTCACCTTCTGGATAATCGTGGCGGCATTAGCGGTTGCTGTTTATCTTTCTCAGGTACTTGTATAGCTTTACACATAAATAGCTTTCAGGCCGTCGGGAGCTTTTCCTAACGGCCTGAAATTATTTAAACAACTTACCCAAGTTTTACTGCCTGACTATTCTGCCTGTAAAAACTCCTTGCGATGAGCTGATACGATACATGTAAACCCCGGCAGGTAAAGCGGATTTTGCCGGATGCCATTGGTAGGTCGAACCTGCTGTTGGATTAAGAATTTCTGCCTGATGTACCACCTGTCCTCTCAGGTCAAACACTTGAATTTGTGCGCTTTCAGTAAAACCTATCAGAGCGAAATTGACCGCATGGCTAAAAGGATTGGGATAAGCGCGTACAGCGGCAATGCTCCTGGAATCTGTGCTTTGAAGCAAATCCTGATTGACCTTAATCGTCACCTGATAATTGCCGTTGGTACTATTGATGTCGATCGTTCCAGTATAGTATCCTGGCGGGTTGGCTGAGGAAACAGGCACATTCAGGTGAACATTTATCAGCAGTGAATCGTGGTGAGCAAGCATTACCGGCGCAACAGGACCTTCGAGGAAAGTGAATGTAAAATTATTGACCACTGAAGTCACTTGCACGTTTGCTCCCGTACGGTTAATGATTTTTACAGTCTTGTATGGTTCAAATTGATCCCAAATCAAGGTATCGGGTTCGATAAGTAAATGGGCAAACAACTGCTCGCTCATCACAAATTGATGAGGATCCAATGCGCCCATATAGGGATGTTTGATGCGCCGTCCTGATGCGTCAGCCGCCGAAAGATAGTAGCGAATTGTATCAAAAGAGCTGTAATTTTTAATGTATCCTGTGTACATATCTCCTATTCCGGGCCTGAGCAAAGCGGTGTAGGAACCGGTATTATTGATCGTATAACGTATGTAAAGCGAATCAGGAATCACCGACTGACCCGAATAGGGCACAATACGTGCGGCAATTGCCACGGAGTCCTGCCAGGGAAGCGTTCCATATCTGGGGCGGTGATCAACAAAAAGCATCCCTTTATCAGCAATCTCGTGGGTGCGGCAATGCAGCGCATCGGTATTTGCCCAGTTGTTGTATTGAATAGGAATAATCTGATAGCCCGGCATAGCTTGCTGATACACCTGAATAGCCTGAGCATCGTACTGATTACCGGCCGTTGGAACGAAAACCTTATTGTTGAGTATTAACGAATTGGTGTATGGTGTTATCAGATTTCCTCCGGGAGTCATCACCCTGTACACTTTGTAAGGATAGCCCCATGAGCTGGGCGTTGTGGCAAAAAAATTGGCAACCGCCTCAAAAGCGTTGTAGCGAGGATCGGAAGTGGGCACCATACCGATAAGCACTTTGTCGGGTGCAAGGTATTTTCCCCAGCAGTCGATGTGCTTGATATAATCGCCGAGCGGGTCGGGCAGCACATCGTAGCGCGAGATTCCAAGATAATCGAGATATTTCTGCCGTATCTGTGCTTGCGTCAGGTTGGTATTTTCCTCCCAAACCAAATCGGTGCTGGCGCCGATACCCAAACCATCAGCCATCATATTGCCTCCGGTATGCTTAACGTTCATACCGAAGAGATTGATACCCATATAGTTGGCCACGACGGGCGGCACATTATTATCGTCGGGTCTGGGGCGGTTGTAAGGGAAATCGACAATGCCGGGCTGGTTATTCCCATCAAATACAAACCATGGGCCGTAATCGCGTGTCCAATAGCTGTTGGTGGGTGCAATCAGGAAGCTGCAGTTCAAAGTATTCACATTGTTTTGCTGGTAAAGACCCAGCACGGTATTGGCCTGGCTTTGGTTCGCAACAAGCGTAATTACCTGCGTTCCGGCCGCCATTTCGCGAATAAGACTATAGGGAATACCGAAAGGGTAACGGATCAACACGCCCTGAGCAGGTTCGAACTCAGCCACCATGCGCACCGGACCCACCGGAGGAGGAGTTTCAACAAAATTGATGTTGGTGGTCACCGGCATATCCATCTCTTCCTGCGAGAGGTAGTGAAGAGCCTGAAAATTGCGCTGCCCTGCAATCGGTGCCTGTGCAATGGTGATGAAAGGGCTGAACAGGATTAGGATCAGAAAAGAACGAAAATTCATTGTGCAAAAAGTTAATAAAGCTTAATAAACAAAGCCCAAAGGTACACAATGACTTCCTAACACCGAGGCTTTTTATTGTATATTTGCCCACAAATCAAGCATATGTTAGCATCTATTCTACTTGGCATGTTTGGGCCCACCGAAATTATCCTGATAGTACTGGTGGTTCTATTACTGTTCGGCGGGCGAAAAATTCCGGAACTGATGCGTGGTCTGGGCCGTGGAATAAAAGAGTTTAAAGACGGTATGAACGACGATAGCTCCGGCAAAGATGACAAAACTAAACCGGATCAATGAGGCAATTGCCACACTTGTTGTTGTCGGGCGATACTGTTATTTTTTGTCCATTAAACGGTGACAATGCAACATATGCGCACTTGTCTCCGTTAGTCGCTTACCAGGTATTTTATACAGACTATTCAAAATCGGAATTTCCCTATAAATCGGGCGAGATTTAGGGAATTAACATTTTTGTGAACGATGAGGAAAAAGCTACTCATTTTATTACTGATATTCAGCCATGTAGCCGTTATTCGAGCTCAGTCGGAATTTGAGGAAATGGAACCAGACACCGCCAACTTTATTGTGGGCGACACCACATTAGCCATTTCCGAGAATTTTATAGACGAGCAAAGCAAGGTGATTTTCCTCGACGAATCGCCCATTGTGCGCATGCTTGACAGCTTATTTCGCATCAGGTATTTCAACGACAGCCTGCATTGGGTTGACCCTGCCACACTCAACAAATTCGGATACGCTCCCGGAGAGGTACCTTCCTTCCCCGATAGTGTATATCGTGTGCGCATAGAAGCTCTTGACCGTCAAACGCCCATTCCACTCACCTACAATCAGCATGTCAGAAGCTTTATTGACCTTTATGCTGTGCGTAAACGCGGACTCACCAGCCGCATGCTTGGCCTGTCATATGTGTATTTTCCCATGTTCGAGGAGATGCTCGACAGATACAACATACCGCTGGAAATGAAATATCTGGCAATGGTGGAATCGGCACTCAATCCTACAGCCGGTTCGCCTATGGGTGCAAAAGGACTTTGGCAGTTTATGTATGGCACCGGTAAAGTGTATGGACTGAAGGTAACGTCCCTGGTTGATGATCGCTTCGATCCGCTAAAATCGACAGAAGCAGCCTGCCAGCATATGCTCGATCTTTACAATATTTATGAAGATTGGCTGCTGGTTATGGCGGCATACAATGCCGGTGCCGGAAACGTAAACAGGGCTATACGCCGTGCAGGCGGTGTCAAGAATTACTGGGCCATCTGGCCTTATCTGCCCCGCGAAACACGAGGTTATGTGCCCGCTTTCATCGCCGTTGCCTATGTGATGAATCATGCATCCGAACACAATCTGTATCCGGCACATCCCGGCATGATGATGTACGGTACGGATACCGTCACGGTGCGCGACCTCATTTCGTTCGATCAGCTGAATGAGTTATTGGGTGTACCTATGGCCGACTTGCGCTTTTTCAATCCGCAGTTTAAACAAGGCATTATTCCTGCTACACCCGATCAGCCCTACATCCTGCGTATCCCATCGCAATACGTGGGCGCATTTCTCGATAACGAAAAAGAAGTTTACGCCTACGTTACCCGAAAAGGCGTGATGCAACAAACCCTCATAGAAGAGGTGAAAAAAGTGAGCGAGCAACGGGTGCATACCGTCAAAAGTGGTGAAAATCTGGGAATTATCGCAAAAAAATACGGCGTAACGGTAAAACAATTGCAAACCTGGAACAATCTCAAATCGACCAACTTAAAGGTCGGGCAACGGCTGTCGATCTATACCAGCGGAACACCTGCCTCAAGCCCTGGCGAACCTCCGGTGGCACGCTCAACCCAAACAACAACCCATACCGTTCAAAAAGGAGAAACGTTGAGCAGCTTAGCCATTAAATATAAATGCAGCGTTACCGACCTCAGAGAATGGAACAACCTGAAGTCAAACACTCTTCAGATTGGCCAGAAACTTCGGGTTTATCCACCCGAACAAGTACAGTCAACTGCGGCCAAAAGCAACGGAAAATATATCTATTATACTGTAAAACAAGGCGATACTCTTTGGGATATTGCCCGTCGGTTTGATGGCGTGACCGTCGAGCAGATCAAAAAACTCAATAATCTGGGTTCCAATCCAAAGATAATACCGGGACAACGTTTGAAAATTAGTTCTGTAACTTAAACATCATGAAACCGGAATTTTATTCAACAAGAGCGGTAATTGCTCTGTTGTTGATGACGATGCTTTCAGGATTGTCCGTTTCGTGCAAACGCAATGAAAATCGGGAAAGAATAGCCCGTTCCGTTGGAGCCGGAAGCGAGATATTGGTTGTTACTCAGAACAGCGAACAATGGCAAGGGTCGATCGGCGATGCCTTGCGCAACTATTTTGGTCAGCCGCAGTATGGTCTTCCTCAGGATGAACCTCTTTACAGGCTTTCGAATATCAATCTGGATAAGCTCTCGGATATGTTCAAAAAGCACCGGAATATTCTGGCCATAGAAATCAATGCATCGGTCAGCGAAGCTGTTGTGGAAACACGCAGCGACCTTTGGGCCAAACCTCAAAGGGTTGTCAAAATCATTGCTCCCGATGCGGAAAGTTGGGTTGCTGCTTTCGAACAAAACCAGAGCGGCATCAAATTGCTTTACGACAAAGCCGAACGCGAAAGACTGCTCAACATACTCCGGCCAACAGCAAACCCGGCCCTTATGGAGCAGGTAGTGCGCAGCTTTGGCCTTAAGCTCATGCTCCCGGATGGTTTCTATGTGGCTAAGCAGGAACCCGGTTTTATGTGGTTAAGACGCGAAACACCCGAGATGAGCTATGGTCTGGTGATTTACAGCCTGCCCTACCGCGACACACTCGACTTCGATCCCCGATTTCTGATCGGCCGCCGCGATTCGGTGATGCAACGCCATATTCCAGGTCCGGTCCAGGGCTCATTTATGTCAACCGAAAAGGAATTTGTGCCCCCGCTGGTAACCAATACCGTTAACTATGTGACTCCTTTTGCCGCCGAAATGCGCGGCATGTGGAATGTGGTTGGTGATTTCATGGCAGGACCATTTCTTTCCTATACATTTCCCGACCCTCGAAATAATCGTCTTGTTACCGTCGAAGGTTTCGTTTACCTGCCCAACAAGCCAAAGCGCGACCATCTCAGGCAGTTGGAAGCAATCCTGTACAGCCTGAGCTTTGTTGATCCCGGCGCTGCATCGCGCTAGTCAGTGTTTCTGTTTTTCGAATACGAGTCGAATTTCGCCCAAAGGGGTCAGCTCGGAAGTGTGTAGCCTGCCATCGTGCAGGCTCAGTTTTTTCAGGCCAATTTCACCATCCTCAAGCACTACCTCATTGGCTGCAGCGCCAAACCTCCATCTGGATTTGCTAATCGAAGCTCCCCGCTCGATAGTTAAAGTAGAATCGGAATCAAATACCAGTCTGGTTTCTTTGAGGTAAGCAATGGCCTGATGAAAGGTTTGAGGATTTACCCTTCGTTCGTCAAAATCAGCAAAGGCGTTCACGACCAGCCATGTGCCAAAGAGGTCGTTTTTTTTCTCTGTTCTACAAGCTATATTATTGAATATCAACACCAATAATAAGACCAACAACAGCTGTCGTCTCAGGATGAATTGCTTCACCATTTCAGTGATGATATTTTGCGGGCAATGTTCGATTCGACTTCGGCCGGCGAAATAATAAGGTCAGGTTTCAGGTAATACAGCTTTCGTTCCGCTTTAAACCGCTTTTCGCCACCTCCTGTAATATTCAGCATGATGGTAGCATCCGGATTAACCATACCCTGATTAACCGCCTTGATGAGCGATGCCACAGCTACGGCAGCGGCGGGATGTATGTCGGTACCCTCGAGTTTTTCGAAAAGTGCCGAAGCAGCAAAGGCTTCATCATTCGAAATGCTCAGCACCTCGCCATCGGTGTCGAGCAAGGCATCATACAGCCCGCCCGCCAGGCTATAGGGTGGCTTACGGTTCGAAAGTACAGCAGCCATAATTTGGGCGGCATGGCGGCGCATCACATCGTCGTCGGCTGACGGTATCTGGCGCGATTTAGCCTGCCATGCATGATAAATGGGCAAGAAAGGCTCGTTTTGCGAGACCATCAAACGGGCTTTGTTGGCCCCGAACCGCCCGTCGGCAATGAGCCTGAGGTTGGCTTCCCATGCAGCAATGGCGCCTGTGCCGCTTCCAACCGCCTGAAAATAATATTCCGGAATGCTACCTATATGTGTGGATGCAGCCAGAAATGTTGTGCCCATCCCATCGCGGCGCGCCACATTACGGGCTCCACCTTCGGGAAAAAATCCATCCATTCCTGCAATAATGTTCGATAGGTGAATGGCATCAAAATAGTCGGAGCTTTCAGGCGTGCAGATCAGCTTGACACACGGGTTCAGCTCGCCGTCGAACCATAGCGCATCAATATTGTCGTGTGGCACGCAAAGCAGAAGGGGAATATTGTTGTCCGAACATACCTGAGCAAACGAACGCGCAGTGTTGCCGGCCGAAGCCACCACAAGCACGCCTTCGCTGCTGTTGCCGGTTAGTCGTCCGCCAACTACATAGGCCTCAGTTTCTTTAAATGAGCAGGTGCGCATAAAAGCATTCCTTTCGGGCCACCAGCCGCTGAAGGTGATATACAGTTCTGCAAGCCCCAGCTGAGCACCAAGTGCCTTACTGTGCCATGTCACAGGTGGTGATGAGCCTCTTAACATCCTGCTTATGGGAAGCCAATCAGCAAAAATGTACAGACCATTCTGTTTGTCGCGAAGGTTCAATGTAGTACTTTCGTAAACCGCTCTCAACAAGGATGGTTGTTGTTCGCCGGCAGGGTCGAGCAGCCATCCGGTGTCGTCGAACATGCTGCCGGTGGCCTGCGATTGCAGTCTGTAGCGCGTGGGGGCAAACTCCTCTGTCATCGTTAAGTATATATGCCGGCAAAGATACGCAGCCCTTACCATTCAACGGCATGTATTCAAAGAGGTCATTTGTGGTACTTTTGTGGTTCACCTTCAATGTTAAAACAATGCAGGAGTTTTTTCAATCAGATGTTTACAACTGGGTGGTTTTGCCGCTGCTGATCGCTTTGGCGCGTATTTTAGATGTTACCATAGGTACTATTCGCGTTATCATGGTTTCGAGGGGTAACAAAAACATCGCCCCAATTCTTGGATTTGTCGAAGTAATTATCTGGCTGCTGGCCATTGGTCAGATTATGCAGCAACTGGGCAACGTGATGAGCTATATTGGTTATGGAGCAGGATTTGCAGCAGGCAATTACATCGGGATCCGCCTTGTCGAAAAAATGAGTCTGGGCACTGTGGTTTTGCGCCTGATTCCACGCAAAGACTCATCGGCCCTTATCGGAGCATTACGGGCAGCGGGCTATGGAGTCACAGCAATGCAAGCCGAAGGCAAAGACGGAGCCGTGCAGATTATTTTCAGTATAGTGAAAAAGAAAGATTTACATGAAGCACTTGGCATCATCAACCAGTATAACCCTAACGCATTCTATACCATTGAGGAAGTGCAGACAGTGAACGAAGGATATTTTAAACAACACGAAAAAAAACATCGCCTGTTTGGCGGGGTTTTTGCAACAACACATCTGCGCAAGTAACTTACACAAATTGTGACATTTTGACGTTATCCACAAGCAGCCTTTCCAAATATGGAGAATAACGAATTTCGCCGCCAGATTGATGAGCTTTTCAGGCTTTTCAACAAGCTCATGGAGCGCTATCCGATGGAAGATATGCCCGGATTAGACCGCATGCAGCTCGAACAAATGAAGATTTTTCTGCGCAACTACGAGCAGATGAAAGACCAGATATCCTTCGAAATGATGGGTCAGGTAAACGAACCCATGAGGCAGATGATCAGTTTGTTCATTAAGCAACTCAAAGAGGAACTGGGTGAAGAGGACCTCGTTGATGACAATCCACCACAAGCTGTTACTCAGGGAAAGACCATACAGGAGATAGATGCACTGCTGAGTCGGGGTGGGCTGAGCGAAGATGAAATTGACAAATTGCTCGACGAAAGGGCAAGGCTTCAACAGTCTGGTCAATGAGCGGCGTGAAACGATATTTCGAAAAGCGATGGAATGCATGGAAAAAGAAAAGCTGGTTTTCCCGCATCAGCGATGCGCTTTTCGTACTGCTGCTGGTGGGTATGATAGTGCCGGCCACACGAAAGGAGATTGCCGCCTTTGTCAATAAACTTTTCGCGCCAAAGCCCGCTTTGCTCCGGGCCGAAAAGCAAATGACAGTCCCGGAAGATGCCTGGAACTGGAGTGTTCAGGACGAAAGCGGACAATGGGTTCCGCTGTCGACGTATAAGGGTAAACCGATATTTCTCAATTTCTGGGCCACCTGGTGCCCGCCCTGTATTGCTGAAATGCCTGATATCCAGAATCTTTATAATGATTATGGTCAATCAGTAGCATTTTTGCTGATTACGGACGAATCACCGCTCGTGGTTCAGTCGTTCATGCAGCGCAAATCATTCAGCATGCCGGTATATTATCACCGATACGCTGTTCCTCCTGTGTTTTCCACTAACAGTATCCCTACAACCTGGCTCATCAGCCCTGAAGGACTGATTGTTATGCAAAAAACAGGTGCAGCTAAATGGAACAGCAACCGGATGAGGGAAATTCTTGACACTATGCTTACCGGCAAACCGTTTTAGCACCGAGCCGCCCAAATGCCTACCTTTGTAGCGCTGAATTATATTATTTCAAATAAAGCATTGCAATGAAAAAAATCTTCGTTCTCTTATTTGCCCTGATTACCACCTTTAATTCCATTGCTCAGGCGGTGGTAACCGGAAAAAGCGCCAAAGTGTCAGTTGGTTTCGATCTATTTACCGATATTGCCACCAAAACGCCGGACAATATGAAAAACCGGACTATTAATCAAGGCTTTAATGCTTTTCTAAGTTATAACTTCAAAATTGGTGAGGGGCCGCATGTGTTTGCTATCGGAGCAGGTCTTCGCACGCATAACTTTTATTCCAATACACGTATCGTCAATGCAAAAACGGATACCATCGTATTCAGGCCAATCGACAGCAAACTGTCCTATAGCCGCAGCAAATTCAATATCAACTATATTGACATTCCCGCAGAGTTTCGTTTTCGTTTCGACGACAAGTGGAAAGTAGGCATAGGTTTTAAGTTAGGTATGCTGTTGGACAGCAAAGAAAAATACATCGGACAATTGGTTGAAAGAGGCCCGACCATGCACGTCAAGACCAAGAAAATCAATTCGCTTGAAAAATACTCTTTCGGACCAACACTAAGGGTAGGCTACAAGGCTATTAATGTTTTTGCCTTCTTTCAGCCTTCGCCTGTATTCGGCGATGGCTTGGGACCTGAGTTTAAGCCTGTTTCTGTGGGTATAACCATTACCCCTTTCTAAATACTGATTATCTGATTCTTTATTTAATCAGGCCAAATAATACATACATCCAGACAAATCCTGTCAGGAATCCAAGATAAATTTCGGTTTGACGATGCGCTCCAAGCACCAACCTTGCTGTGCCTGCAAGGCCTGCGGTAAGCACTGCCAGCAAAGCCGGATAAACATACTCTTCTCCGAATAGCCTCGCAAATACAGCCATAGAACCGGCTAGAGCGCCAAGTGCCACCATATGCAGACTGATTTTTATCCATAGGTTAGCGCCCAGCGCCACCAACGAAAGCATCGAAGCGGCCAGCATATAAAAGCTGAAGAGCGGAGCAACGCCAAACCTGCTGAGCACCTGATAGGTTAAGTAAAAGAAAAGGGCAGTAATCAGTATCGGAACATTTCTTTCCTGCCGGTAGGGCATATGAAGCGATGATATCATTCTCATCCTCAGCATCAAATAAAATATTGCACCTGGCATTATAACAGTAAGCAGCAATACAAGACCTGCCACTAACCATTGTGCATGCACCGGGATCTGTAATTGTAAATGTCCTGTTATGCCAAGGGTTATCAGAAATGCGTAGAGCGGAATAAGAAGCGGATGCAGGATGACCGAGACAACTCGTGCTGCAGACCTCAGTTTTGTTTGCATAGGAGGGTTAGAGTTCTTTGCGTAGCCGGGCCACCGGTACATTCAGCTGTTCGCGATATTTGGCCACCGTACGTCGTGCAATATTATAGCCTTTGTCGTTGAGAATCTTTGTAAGCTGCTCGTCTGTCAGCGGTTTATCCTTCGACTCGGCAGCAATACAATCGCTGAGAATCTTTTTGATCTCGCGGGTTGAAACTTCTTCGCCATCATCGGTTTGCATCGACTCGCTGAAGAAACTCTTGAGCAGGAAAGTGCCAAAAGGTGTCTGCACATACTTGCTGTTGGCCACCCGCGAAATAGTGGAAATATCCAAATTCACCATTTCAGCTATATCCTTGAGTATCATTGGTCTAAGGCGGGTTTCATCGCCGGAAAGAAAATATTCCCGCTGATATTCCATGATGGCCCTCATGGTATTGTATAGCGTATTTTGTCGCTGATGAATGGCATCGATAAACCAGCGTGCAGAATCGATTTTCTGCTTAACAAACATCAGGGCTTCCTTTTCCGATCTGCTTTTTTTGTTGTCGCTAAACATTTGCAGCATCTCGATATAGCTGCGCGATACCCTGAGTTCGGGCATATTGCGGCTGGTGATGTGTACATCCAGGATACCATCATTATTAGTAATGATAAAATCAGGGACAACGTAATGGCCTGCCAGCACAGTTTCACTAACAGAGTCGCCCGGCTTGGGGTTGAGCTTGATAATGATGTTGATGGCATCCTTTAGCTGCTCCTCGCTGATATTGCCACGCTTGAGTATCTTTTCGTAATGCTTTTTGGTAAACTCCTCAAAGAAACGATCAACAATCAGGATAGGCAGGCGAAAATCGGTATCCGGATTTTCAGCTTCCATGCGTCGAAGCTGAATGAGCAGACATTCCTGAAGGTTGCGCGCGCCAACGCCCGGCGGGTCGAACTCCTGAATGATATGCAGTACTTCCTGCACTTCTTTTCGCGATGTTTTGATGTTTTGAGTAAACAACAAATCATCGACAATGGCATCTACCGGACGTGCCAGATAGCCGGCATCATCCAGATTCCCAATAATATACAACCCTATCTTTTGCTTTTGGGCGTCAAGCTTTCTGTATCCCAACTGCTCTATGAGCAGTTCCTGAAAACTTATTGCACTGGCATACGGTAACTCAACGGTTTTGTCGTCAGGACTTGTATTGTTCACATTGGTTCGATAGTCCGGAATGTCGTCGTCTTCGAGATAATCATCAAACGAGAACTCATCTTCCCGGCTGTCGTATTCATCCACCTCGTCTCCGTCGAAATCCTCATCTTCCTCGTCCGAATCTCCTTCGAAATCCATTTCGTCCTCATTATCAAATTCTTCGGTGTCTTCCTCCATTTCGAGGGCCGGGTTTTCCTCTATTTCCTGCTTGATTCGCTGCTCCAAAGCCGTGGTAGGAATCTGCAGCAGTTTCATCAGCAGTATTTGCTGAGGCGAAAGCTTTTGAAGCAGTTTCTGTTGTAATCTTTGGTTAAGCATAGGTGTTGGGCGAGAGCAGGGATGAGTATCCTGATCGTTGTACGAATTTACAACAAAAAACGGGTAGCTTTCAAGCTCCCGTTCTTTCGATTTTTTTACTTCTGATTATTTTTCTTTTAAGCATCCGTTTTAAAACTCACAGTTGAGTGGTGTCCTGGGGAAAGGTATCACATCCCGAATATTGCTCATACCACTGACAAACAACATAAGGCGCTCAAATCCAAGTCCATAGCCGGCATGAGGCACGGTGCCGAATTTTCGGGTTTCGAGATACCACCACATGCTTTCGATTGGAATATGCATTTCCTCCATGCGCTGGAGCAATTTTTCATAAACTTCCTCGCGCTGCGAACCACCGATAATCTCGCCAATCCCGGGGAATAACACATCCATTGCCCTGACAGTCAATCCATCGTCGTTCTGTTTCATGTAGAAGGCTTTGATTTGACGTGGGTAGTCGGTGAGGATGACAGGCTTCTTGAAATGTTTTTCTACCAGATAACGCTCGTGTTCCGACTGCAGGTCGGCACCCCATTCATTGATTGGGTAGGAAAACCTGCCTTTCTTATTATGGTTCGAATTGCGCAAAATCTCGATAGCTTCAGTATAGGTAATGCGCTCGAAAGGGTGTGCCAGCACAAACCTGAGTTTTTCTATCAGCTCCATCGACCTTTCTTCGGGCTTCTTGTTCTTTTCTTCCTCTTGTTGCCGCTTGCTCAAAAACTGAAGCTCTTCGGCGCAGTGGTCCAAAGCGTAGCTGATCAGGTATTTCAGCATGTCTTCGGCCAGATCCATATTATCGTGGATATCGTTAAACGCCACCTCGGGCTCAATCATCCAGAATTCAGCCAGATGACGACTGGTGTTCGAATTTTCGGCCCTGAAAGTTGGCCCGAAAGTGTAAACCTTGCTCATTGCCAGGGCTGCAAGCTCGGCTTCGAGCTGACCCGAAACAGTCAGGTTGGCCTTTCGGCCAAAAAAATCCTGCTTATAATCTATCTGACCTTCTTCGTTTCGTGGGAGATTTTCTAGCTTGAGCGTAGTAATCTGAAACATTTCGCCGGCACCCTCGGCATCCGAAGCTGTAATGATGGGCGAGTGGATATTATAGAAACCACGATCGTTGAAAAACTTATGAATGGCAAAAATCATGGCATGTCGCAAACGGGTAATCGCACTGAAGGTTCGTGTGCGAAAGCGCAAATGAGCTTTCTCGCGCAAAAACTCCAGCGAGTGTTTCTTAGGCTGGAGAGGATACTCGTCGGGGTTAGCTTCGCCAAGCAAATCAATACGGCTCACGGCAAGCTCCACACGTTGTCCGCTGCCCAGCGACGGAACCAACCTGCCTTCGGCAGAAACCGAAGCGCCTGTATGCATCAGCGCCAAAGATTCTTCAGCAATCTTTTCAAGATCCACCACAAGCTGCAGATCGTGCATCACCGAACCATCGTTGAGGGCAATAAAGGCCACATTCTTGCTGGAACGCTTTGTTCGCACCCAACCCATCACTTTTATTGTCTGTTCGAAATCCTCGCTGAGCAAGGCATCCTTGATTTCCGTACGTTTCACCTTAATTAGTTTTTGTCAAAAATGAAGTGCAAAAAAACAAAAAATACCCGCCTGAATGCTCATATGGCTGCAACTTAAATAGTATAATCCTGTATTTCAAGACATTACATTCGCGCCTTAAACACTGAAACAATAATCAGGCCTTGGTTGTTATCCTTATATTAATTTTGCTTCTGATTTATGACACCCGAACCACAGCTTTTGCTTCACAATGAATGGTGGCCTGTTAGTGGCAGGCCATTGATTATTTCGGGACCGTGCAGTGCCGAATCGGAGCATCAGGTGCTTGAAACAGCACGCCTGCTGGCTGCAACCGGAAAAGTCGATGTGTTCAGATCCGGTGTCTGGAAACCGCGGACACGACCTGGCGGATTTGAGGGTGTGGGTGAGCCTGCGCTGTTTTGGCTGAAAAAGGTAAAGGAAGAAACCGGAATGCTCACCACCGTGGAAGTGGCCAGCCCATTGCATATCGAACAAGCGCTGAATCACGGTATTGATATCCTTTGGGTGGGCGCCCGAACGGTAGTCAACCCCTTTTCGATGGAGGAACTGGCACAGGCCCTTCAGGGCGTCGATGTGCCGGTATTGGTCAAAAACCCACTTACACCCGACCTGAAATTATGGATGGGTGCCCTGGAACGTATCAACAAGGCCGGAATAAACAAAATTGCTGCCATTCACAGGGGATTTCACTATTTCCAGAAATCGCCCTACCGCAATGCACCCATGTGGGAAATCCCTATCGAACTCAAAAGACTTTTACCCCAGCTGCCCGTCATTACGGATATCAGCCACATCTGCGGACGGCGCGATATTCTGCAGGAAATTGCCCAGAAGGCTATCGACCTCGAAACAAATGGTCTGATGATCGAAAGCCATATCGATCCCCAAAATGCCAAAACGGATGCTGCACAGCAGGTTACGCCGGCTGAACTGGTTCAGCTGCTATCGGCCCTCGTGCTTCGTGTACCCAACGGTTCACCGGTTTTTGAATACATGCTCGAAAAGCTCCGTACCGAAATTGATAAAATTGATGGTGAACTTCTGCAACTCCTTGCACGTCGCATGGATATTGTGGACGAAATCGGTCACTATAAGCTTCAGAACAATATAACCATTTTACAGCTAAAGCGCTGGCAACATATCATCGACGACCGTATGTCGATTGGCTTGCACCTTGGCCTCGACGAAAAATTTCTGATGCAGATACTTGAATTGGTGCACGAGGCATCGATCAATCGCCAGCAACAAATATTCCGCATCGAAGGGCAAGCTTCCCCTGCTGCCGAAACATAAAAGAAGCGCTGCGTGGGTGCAGCGCTCAATATGACTTTGCCTTCCGGCTACTTAACAATCAATCTGCTTTTCATGCCTGAATGATTGCCGACTAGTTGATAAATTCCCGGCCTGATTGACGAAAGGTCGATCTCAAGGCTTTGGTTACCGGAACCTAAGCGCCAGCTGCGAATTAACTGCCCTGACTGGCCTACCAAATGTAATTCAACCTCGTGATCTGCCGGCCGGCTAAGCCTCACAGTGGCACTTTTACCGGCAGGGTTGGGATAAACGCTGAGTCCAGTATAGTCGCCGGTCGCTGTTACTCCCGTCTCAACATCCAGCACAGTAATCTTTATGTCGTCGAAATAAAAGCCATCAGCTGTAACAGCTCCATCGCTTTTGAAAGTGAACCGCAGCAGGATATTATTTCCAGCCCATGGGGTAAGGTCGATGTCTTCGAGCACCCAGTTCGAGATTCCGTCGTAAAGTGGCTGGCCTTGCAACTGATTCGATCCTCCGGGTTTTGTGTATTTACCTTGCAAGGGCACCCAGTTGAATGAATTAGTTGGCCTTACAAGCACCTGAACGTAATCCCAACCGGCCTCAATATCCCACTTTGCCCAAAAGTTGAGTCTTGCATAGGTGGTGTTTGGAATACTTACAGGCTGGCTAAGCGTGATGCTGGTGTTTGCATTATTTTGGTAATTGCCTGCCGGAGAATCGGTTATGGATGAAGGCGCGCTAACAAAGCTCTGCGTCGTAAGGCCCCAGGTTCCGGTAGCTGTCCAGTTTTGCATGCTGCTACAGTTGTCCGAAAACACTGTGCTGGTCACACCATAACGCTTTGTGATGGTATCCGTTTTGGTATAAAGGCCATTGTTTACACTCAATAGAAACCTGAACACGGTGCCACTTGTGATTCCGGGCACAAGATTGATGGCAATGCTGTCGGTAACTGTTTGCATCTGGTTAAGGCCTTGAAAAATCTTGCCTTCACCGTGCTGTGCAATGAATCCGTCGATGGGCTGGATACTGACTGTAAACTGATTTGCGTTGCTTAGTCCTAAGCGCTTGATATCGAATTTAAAATGAAAGTCTTTGGATCCCACTATGGCATCCGTGCGGTCCGAAACCAATGCGTATGGTCCGCTGAGTAGTGCAGCATAAACATTCTGTATCATGTTTTCCTGACACAACGGAATGATGCGGTTCATGGCCGGCCAGAACCCGTCGACCGAACTGCCTACTTCGGGGGTATAAGAAAAGATCGCATTCTTGTTTTGCGTATCACCATACATATAATCATCTGATCCACCATTGCTTGCATAAATGGTGGTATTGCCCGGACCGGCAGTGTAGTTGTTGTCGCGCGTCATCAGGGCAGCAAAAGCCGCAAATATGTCGTTGTCGGGCGTCAGCTGTGGGGTATAGCCCCAGGGCCAAAGCAGCAGGTTGCTGTATGAATGATAGTTGAGTGCAATTTTAAAATCATGGGTCTCACAGAAAACCTTAAGGTTGGTAGTTTCAGGCTCGCTGAATGGCCCTGACCCTCGATAAGTTTCGCTGCTTGGTGTTGGCGATGAGCCTGAATTGTCTATCCCCCACTTGTATCCGAAATTGCGGTTTAGGTCAACCCCAAACGATCCGCCATTGTTCCTTCGGTTTTTGCGCCACATTCCTCCTCCCTGAGGCGAATTTGTCTGATTGAAAATGTAGCCGTCAGGATTGACAATAGGGACAAAATACAGTTGAAAGTTATCAACGATTAATGTTGCCGTCGGGTTAGTGTTATAGTTTTCGAGCAGCCACAGCATATAGTAAATCATTTGCTGCACGCCAATACCTTCGCGGGCATGGATGAGTGCAGTATAAAGTACTTTGGGCTTTTCCTCGTTTACATACGGATTGTTGCTGATTTTGACCCACCAGATGGGATTGCCCTCGATTGATGGCTGAAAAGGGCTGATGGCCTGCTTGACCGTGATAAGGTCGGGCCATGTGGCAGCCATAAAATCGAGCTTATCGAGCACTTGCTGGTAGGTATAAAACCCACCCATGCTGCCATAGCCCCAATTTTGAGGTACGGGGAATTCGACCCCGGGATTACGCAAAATTGGTAAGTCGGCCTCGGCCATAGCCCGATCACGATAAAAGGCTGAAACATCAGAAATCAGGCTCTGAACGGTAAAACCGGCAGCTTCAACAGCTTGTATCTCGCTGCTGCTCAGGTCAGTTTCGAGATAGGCATCCTTACGCAAAATGCCTTCTGTGATATCAATTCCCGTTTGGGAAAGTGTTTCGAGCGATTTGCCCCTGAGGTCGATGCGAACTTTCGACCAGGTTTCGGAAAGCTCCTGACCATACGAAAGCACGGGAAGCAGCAAAATCAAAAATCGGAGAAATAATTTCATAATATTTTGTACATTGGTTCTGCGCGTGTAAAGGTATATTTTTGATTGCTTTCCGCACCTAAACCTTTCGCAGGTTAAGTCGCAGCAACAGCTAAAAGATTGTATATGTGAGTCTTGAAATGTAATCGAAACTTAATGGTTTTTTTTCCACCCGAAAGTTTCGATCATATGCAGCACATCTGCGCGCAAAAAACGTATTACCGGTTCGATGGAGTCGTTGTTCGGTCTGAAGTTGAAATATAACGAAGCCCGCATAAAATGGTTAACGGAATCGGTAAGATAAAACTGCAGTGGCGAAGCCACTCCTCTGCCACTAATCTCATAAATCAGCCCATACACTTTTGATTGAGGGTTGATGATCAGACTATCCCGTATCATATTCGCTTTGGGCAAGTGCTTCATTGCCATGGTGTGGGCATCGTCGATATACGCTCTAAGGTCGTGCTCGATGGGTTTATAGCTGATGTGCAAGGTGGCACTCATGGCCGGAAACTCCATATTCACCCAATCGGTTTGACCAACCCATTCATTATCAGGGATTACGACAGCATAAACCGGCTTTTCGAAAGAAAAATTGTGCAAAGAATCGAACGTATGATATTCCTTTTTGGGCAGGTCAATCCTCATCCAGCCTTTGGGTTTGGGCGGCTGATAGGGCTGTGTGCAGCCCGATGCTAAAATCAGGCCAGACAAGTATATTGCAAAACCAATGAGCCTAAGCCTGAACATTGCGCGATTTGACTTTGATCTGTTTGATACGCCTGTTATCGGCCTCCATAACCTCGAAGGTAAAATCTTTGCAGTTGATACTGGTTCCGGGTGCCGGGATAAGGCCCTGCAACTCGAGAATGAGACCGGCCAGTGTATCCGAATCGCCTTGAACATCTTCAAAGTAATGGCTGTCGATTTCCATGACTTTGCAAAAATCCAAAAGGCTCACACGACCCTCAAACAGCCAGGTGTCCGTGTCTGTCTTCCTGAAAAGACTATGTTCAGGTTCTTTGTCAAACTCGTCCGATATATCTCCGACAATCTCCTCGATGATGTCTTCGAGGGTGAGCAATCCTGCTGTACCACCATATTCGTCAACCACAATGGCAAGGTGAATCTTTTTTTCGCGGAATTCCTGCATCAGATCGTTAATGCGCTTGCTTTCAGGCACGAAAAATGCAGGCCTGATAAGGGTTTCCCAGGCAATGGTGTTGTGACCCAGATAGGGCAATAAATCTTTGATGTAGAGTATGCCACGCACATTATCGAGGCTTTCTTCATAGACCGGAATACGCGAATAGCCGCTTTTCAGTATCAGGGCGATAAGTTCTTCGAATGGAGTATTCACCTCAACTGCAGTGATTTCCATACGAGATTTCATGATGCTGCGGGCATCCTTTTCGCCAAAGGTGGCAATGCCCTTGAGCATCTTTTTCTCCTCCGGTGGCGTGGATTCGTCGGTGGTGATGTCAATTGCCGCCGAAAGTTCGCTCATGTTAATCTGCATATGCTTTTGAACCAGCCGTTTATCGATGATTCCGGTGGTATTAACCAGCAGCAAAGACAATGGTCGCAAAAGGGTAATAAAGGCTCGCATGGGCCGGGCCATCAGGCCGGCCACACGCAACGGCACAAGGTTGGCATAAATTTTTGGAACAATTTCGCCAAACATCAGAATGATAGATGTTGTGATGACCACCTGAACTACAAACTGCAAGACTGCATTGGTTCCAAAGTCGAACAAGGCCGACATAAAATATGCACTCACGATAACGATGGCCACATTGATCAGGTTGTTCAGGATCAGGATGGTTGCAAGCAGATGCTTGTGGTCTTCCCTGAGCTGCAGAATGAGGGCTGAGGTTTTGGATTCCTGATTTTTCAGGAAATTGAGATCCAGTGGTTTTAGCGAGAAGAAAGCTGTTTCGCTCGCCGAAACCAGACCCGAAAAAGCCAACAGCACCAAAAGCACCAAGAGAGTGCCAAAAGCCTGCAGGTCGAATCCGTGAAAGGTGAAGGAAAGCAGCTGTAACAAGGGTAATATTCCCGCAGAAGGGTCAGGATCAGGAGTTTCCAAAACTCAATAGTTTAGAATTTCGGGACAAAATTAGCATAAAATCATTTAATTAGTCAGCTGAGGCTTTAACCGCTTGTCAGAAAGGCAGATCGTCACCACCCGAAAGCGGGGGATATTCTTGATAATCTTCGGGTTCGGCCGGGTATGAGGATGCTCCGGCTTGTTGTGAAGCAGTGCCTTGTTTACTTGCCGGGTCGGCCAGATATTGGCTAGGCCCTCCACTTTTCGAAATAAGGTTCATTTTTTCGGCTACGATCTCGGTAATCGTCTTGTTGACACCCTGACCATCGGTATATTGCCTTGTCTTAATCCTGCCTTCAATGAATAAGAGGTCGCCTTTGACATAGTTGCGTCGCTTTTCTGCAATATCTAAGGCAAGATTGCCCCAGGCAACAACGTTGTGCCATTCGGTCTGGTCTTGCCAGTTTCCTTCACGATCGCGATAGCGCTCGCTCGTAGCAAGGGTTACGGTCATTTTTTTTCCACCATTCTCAAAATGAATAATCTCAGGATCGCGTCCAAGGCGACCGATGAGCATAACTTTGTTCAGTCCGGCCATATTATCAAGTTATTACTTTGTTAATCAATCCTTTGGGTAGAGTTATTGTTCAAATAGGTTTCTATCAGTTTGGGTAGAGGTTTAGCTCTAAACTGTTCTGCATTGGCCAAAGATAAGCCATTTGGCAGATTAAAGTCAACAGCTGCCTTAAGGTTGAATTCGAAAAAAGAGGCCATAATGCGTTGATGTGTGAGCTGATGGGGCGCTGCGTGATAAACGCCCAAGGGCTGCCAGTGGCCCAGGGCATCAAGCAGTGGTCGGGCCAGCGCTTGCAATTGTTCGGCATTCAGTTTGCTTTTACTCTCGATGAGTGGGAACTCATACATGCCTTTCCATATATCATCATAGTTGCGCTTAGCCACAACCAACACTGGCGGCTTATCATTTTGTTGAATATTGATTACCAGGTAGTTGAACCATCGGTCACGAATAATTTTTCGGTTTGCTTTTAACGGAAGATCCTTTTGCTTGTCGAGCCTGCGGGCCTCACAAAGGTGATTCAGCACACAGTTGTGGCATTGAGGGTTGCGTGGCAGACAGACCAGTGCCCCGAACTCCATCAGAGCCTGATTGTGTAAGCCGGGGTTTTTACGGTCGAGCAATTCCTCAGCAACTTCGAGTATCATGCGCTGGCCCACAGGCGTATTCACAGGCTGCTCGATGGCAAACAAGCGCGCGATTACCCGGGCTACATTTCCATCCACGACAGCTACCGGCTCGTTGAAGGCAATGGATGCCACTGCAGCTGCAGTATAAGCACCTATGCCCTTGATTGTTTTGAGCTTTTCGTAACGCTCCGGCACAACCCCATTGAAATTCTGCATGACCTGACGAGCACCTGACAACAGGTTACGGGCACGGGAGTAATAGCCCAGACCCTGCCACATTTTCAACACCTCGTCTTCTTCTGCATCGGCAAGCGCACGCACATCAGGCCACCGATCCATAAACCTCAGATAGTATTCCATGCCCTGATCAACACGTGTTTGTTGAAGCACAACCTCTGATACCCATATAGCATAGGCATCGTTAGTTTCGCGCCATGGTAGCGGGCGTTGATGGAGCTTATACCAATCAGCCAGTATAGATGATATTGTATGCATAGCGAATGAAATGGTTTACTTTGAGCGCTTTAGGTTAAAAAAGTTTATGCCGGGCACATTATTATCGAAAATGTTCTTACTTTTGCAAGCTCAACAAAATACCACAGTATTAACAATTTAAACAATAAAGGTATGACTAAAGCTGAAATCGTAGCAGATGTTGCTAACAAAACAGGGGTTGAAAAAGTTGCCGTACAGGCCGTGGTCGAGTCCTTCATGGAAGTTGTAAAAGCTTCGCTTGTAAACGGTGAGAATGTTTACCTGAGGGGTTTCGGCAGCTTCACCATCAAGCGCAGAGCCGAAAAAACCGGAAGGAATATTTCCAAAAACACAACCATCATCATCCCCGCCCACAATATTCCTGCATTCAAACCCGCCAAGACGTTTGTAAATCAGGTAAAAAGCGGTAAATAATTTCGTTATAACGCCACAAAAAAAATCAGCCATGCCCAGCGGAAAGAAGAGAAAGAGACACAAAATGGCAACCCACAAGCGGAAAAAACGCTTGAGAAAAAACAGGCATAAGAAGAAATAAATCTATTGCATGTTGGCACGGATAACACAATGCCACTATGATGGCATTGTGTTATTCCGTTTAATAAACAGGGCAGTCCTCCAGCCCTTTAACAGCAAGCCGGCTTATATGTATTAACCTAAAAATCAATGTCAGAAAACATCAACAGAGAACTCATTATCGATTCTCGGGCTTCGGAGGTTGACATTGCGCTGCTGGAAGACAAACTTCTGGTTGAACTTCACAAAGAAAAGACCAACAATAACTTTGCTGTCGGCGACATCCACCTTGGTAAGGTGCGCAAGATAATGCCCGGCCTTAACGCGGCATTTGTGGATGTTGGCTATGAAAAAGACGCTTTTCTGCACTACCTTGATCTTGGGCCGCAGATTCGCTCACTGAATAAGTATATCAAGCTGGCCCTCAATGGAAAGCCGGAAAACATCACGATGGAGAACTTCAGAAATGAGCCCGACATCGAGAAAACCGGTAAGATTACACAGGTGCTGGCCTCGGGCGCTCAGATCATGGTGCAGATTGCCAAGGAACCTATTTCGACAAAAGGGCCTCGTATTTCATCAGAAATTTCGCTTGCCGGAAGATATCTGGTGCTGGTGCCTTTTTCGAACCGTATATCGGTTTCGCAGAAAATTCGGAGCAACGAAGAGCGTAACCGGCTTAAGCGCCTGATACAAAGCATAAAACCAAACAACTTCGGCGTTATAATCCGGACCGTAGCCGAGAATAAAAAAGTGGCCGAGCTCGATGCCGACCTTCGCCAGCTCATCGAAAAATGGGACAAGGTAACCGCCAAGCTCAATGGAGCAAAAGCGCCACTCAAGCTGCTAAGCGAGCTTGACCGGACATCGGCCATACTGCGTGATCTGCTCAACGAATCATTCAATAGCGTCCATGTCAACGAACCCGGACTCTATGACGAGGTGCGCAGCTTTATTCAGACCATAGCACCACAAAAAGCAGATATAGTAAAGCTTTACAAAGGCAAAGCCCCCATTTTTGAGCATTTTGGCATTGACAAACAGATAAAGGGTCTATTCGGAAGAACAGTAACCATACGCAGCGGTGTTTACCTTATTATTGAACACACCGAAGCCATGCATGTGATCGATGTGAACAGCGGTCATCGTGTGAATAAAGAGAATAGCCAGGAAGAAAACGCTTTGGAAGTAAACCTGGAAGCAGCCGCCGAAATCGCACGTCAGCTCAGGTTGCGCGATATGGGCGGCATTATCGTGGTCGATTTCATCGATATGCACGACAGCAAACACAAGCGCGACCTTTTTCAGCGTCTGAAAGAGGAGATGAGCAAAGACCACGCAAAACACACCATCCTTCCTCCAAGCAAGTTTGGGCTCGTGCAGATTACTAGGCAACGCGTGAGGCCCGAAATGAGCGTGGAAATCCTCGAAAAATGCCCAACCTGTGAAGGCACAGGAAAAACCAAACCCAGCATACTTTTTATTGACGAAATTGAAAGCAACCTCAAGTATCTGCTGCTTGAACAAAACGAAAAGAAAATTACGCTTGTCGTACATCCGTTTATTTATGCCTTCCTCACCAAAGGCTTTTGGTCAATACACCGGCAATGGATGCTCAAATACAAGCGCATGTTCAAAATAAAGGAAAACAAAAGCTTTCATATGCTGGAATACAAGTTTCTAAACCGAAACAACAACGAACTGAGCACCTGAATAACCACCAAAGCCCTCCCGAAAGGGCTTTGGTGCATTATGGCAATTACCTATTTTTGCAAACATGGAAATCGTACTTAGCGGAATACGCCCTACCGGCAACCTTCATCTGGGAAATTACTTTGGCGCCGTACGCAATTTTGTGCGTATGCAGGAACAAAACCAATGTTTCTTTTTCATCGCCGACTACCATTCGCTTACCACCCACCCCAAGCCCACTGATCTTCACGGAAATGTGAAGCAAGTACTGGCAGAATACCTTGCTGCAGGCCTCGACCCTGAGAAATCGACACTTTATGTGCAAAGCGACCTGCCTGAAGTGGCTGAACTTTACCTTATCCTGAATATGAATGCCTATGTGGGTGAGCTGGAGCGGGTAACAACCTTCAAGGAAAAGGTGCGCAAACAACCCGATAATGTGAATGCAGGCCTGCTCACGTATCCTACCCTGATGGCCGCCGACATCCTGATTCACAAGGCGCATAAAGTGCCGGTTGGAAAAGATCAGGAACAGCACCTTGAAATGACCCGCACCTTTGCCCGCAGGTTCAACAGGATGTATCAGGATGATTTTTTCCCTATTCCGCAGGCCTACAATTTCGGAGCAGAGCTGGTCAAAATTCCCGGTCTGGATGGCAGCGGCAAAATGGGAAAATCGGAAGGCGAAGGTAATGCCATATTCCTGATAGATGACCCCAAAACGATACGGAAAAAAGTGATGAGGGCCGTGACCGATACCGGACCAACTGAGCCTAACCAGCCTAAGACAGATGCAGTGGAAAACCTTTTCACGCTGCTCAAGGTTGTTTCAGCACCGGGTATCGTTGAGCACTTCGAAAACGAATATAACAACTGCACGATACGCTACGGCGATTTAAAAAAACAGCTTGCCGAGGACATCATTGCCTTTACTGAGCCAATCCGTCAGCGTATTCTGGAAATTGTTTCCGACGACAGCTACATTAGTCGTGTTGCCCGCATGGGTGCCGAAAAGGCACGGGCCAGCGGCGCTGCCACAGTTAAAGAAGTGCGCGAAATAATCGGATTCCGACACTTTTAAACGATGAGCAGTATTGATTCATTTGCGCTGAAGTTTGTTTCGCTGTTGCTGAAACTTTCCGTTTTGGCCTACCTCTTTGCAACCTTATTTCCCTTTATATCCGACCCGGGTTTCGAGAGCACCTTTGGCTCCTGGTCGGTTCGATGGCTTCTGATTATACTGCTTGGCGCCATAACGCTGGGCGTATTTGTTGTGAGCCGCTCCCAGTTTTATATCTACGGATTCTTTTTGGTAGCCATTGCAGCGGTTTATCAGCTTTTCAATGCCTTGTTTTCGCCCAACATCATTGTTGAAGTCATGCTACACTTCTATGTGCTTTCGACTGCCATTTATTTTTTGACACGCGATTTGCGGCATCAGCGAAAACATAGGGGCACACACTCAAAAAAGACTACCGACTGGTAAGCCTGAACGACTATGCCAAAACACATTACGACAGCACATAAACCCGAAAGGGCGGTTGTTGTGGGCATCGTTACACCTGATCAGCCCCGCGAAAAGGTTGAAGACTACCTTTCGGAGCTGGAGTTTCTTATTGATACGGCCGGTGGGATTCCGGTGAAACGATTTACGCAGGTTCTGCCGATGCCCAACAGCAAGACCTATGTTGGCTCAGGGAAGCTGGAAGAAATAGCACAATTTGTTAAAGCCGAAAGCATTGATCTTGTGGTATTCGACGACGAGCTGGGCGCTTCGCAGTTGCGTAATCTGGAAAAAGCACTCGGCTGTAAAATCCTTGACCGCACAACCCTTATCCTCGACATTTTTGCCAAGCGGGCTCGCACGGCACATGCCAAAACCCAGGTTGAGCTTGCTCAATATCAGTATCTACTTCCGCGATTAACCCGTATGTGGACGCACCTCGAACGCCAGCGCGGCGGTATTGGGCTGCGTGGTCCGGGAGAAACCGAAATTGAAACCGACCGCCGTGTAATTCGCGACAAGATTGCCCTGCTCAAGCAAAGGCTACGCGAAATTGACACCCAACAGGCCGTGCAGCGCAAAAACAGGGGAAAGCTGATCCGTGTGGCACTTGTCGGCTATACGAATGTGGGCAAATCAACCATTATGAATATGCTGAGCAAGAGTGATGTGTTTGCCGAAAACAAACTCTTTGCTACACTCGACACAACTGTTCGGAAAGTGGTGGTGGACAACCTACCCTTCCTTCTTTCGGACACCGTCGGTTTCATCCGCAAACTGCCACACGATCTTATAGAATCATTCAAGTCAACCCTCGACGAAGTGCGCGAATCCGATATCCTCCTGCATGTGGTTGATGTGTCGCACCCTGAGTTTGAGGAGCAAATCGGGATTGTGAACCAAACCCTTGCTGAGTTGGGTGCATCGGATAAAAAAACATTACTGATATTTAATAAGATAGATGCATACCAACATCCACTGTTAGCCGAAGACGAATTCGACCTGTCCAAACCTGAGCGGCCAAACCTGAAGCACTTGAAAAAAATCTGGGAGGAAAAGACCGGAAAGCCTGTTATCCTTATTTCGGCACTGCACAAAGAAAATTATTCCGGCCTAAGAGAAATGCTTTATGAGGAAATCCGCGACATGCATGCCATTCGCTATCCACATGATAATTTCCTTTATTAAATGGTTAAACCTGAGCACACATCCGCTCCAATGCTGAATGGCAGTCTCCAAATGGTTAATTTTGTTGGCTCAGCCTAGCTGTTAAACCATGAAAAAAATTTACCTCTTCGCATTGGCACTGCTCAGCGGCCTGTTGCTCAGTGCAGCATGGCCGGCACGGGGATTAAGCCTGCTTGTTTTTGTTGCCTGGGTGCCACTCTTATACATTCAGCAATATCTTGGCGATCATCGCAAAAAAGGTGTATTCAGGCTGTCGTGGCTGGCATTTTTGGTGTGGAATAGCCTCACCACATGGTGGATATGGAATTCGACCGCTATCGGAGCTGTGGCAGCCATCGGCCTCAACAGCTTGTTTATGGCCATTGTGTTCAAGCTCTTTCACTTCAGTAAGACGCGGCTCTATGACAATAAAAAAGGCAACCTCATACTGGTGTTTATCTGGCTCACCTGGGAGTGGTTTCATTTGAACTGGGACCTGAGCTGGCCGTGGCTCAATCTGGGACATGTGTTCAGCAATCAGACCCGATGGATACAATGGTATGAATATACCGGAGTTGCAGGTGGAACTGCCTGGGTTTTGCTTGTCAATATTGTCATTTTCAATGCTTTGAAAAAGTTAAATGCCAGGGGTTGGTCAATGGTCGGATTTGCCAGAAGCCTCAGTCCTGCTTTGTTGCTGGTGCTGATTCCTATCGTTGCTTCGCAAGCCCTATACAGCAGCTATTCGGAAAAGGAAGATCCTGTTGATGTGGTGGTGGTTCAGCCCAACTTCGACCCTTATACCGAGCAATATGAGGTTCCGCCATCCGAAGTGATCAACCGCAATCTTAGCCTGGCCATGCGCGCCATGAACGGTAACCCTGATTATATTGTGTCGCCCGAATCTGCCATTCAGGAAGAAATCTGGGAAGAGCAGCTGTCGCAATCGCCAGGCCTCAATCAGCTTCAGGCTTTTATCAGCGAGCATCCTTATGTTTCGGTGGTTATTGGTGCCAGCACATTCAGCTTTGTTCCGGCAGGTAAGGAAGACGACCATGCCGCCCGAAAGTTCCGCACTTTCGATGGTCATTATTATGCCCACAATACTGCTTTTCATCTGGACAGCACCGGCAGAAAACAGTTTTATCACAAGTCGAAACTGACACCGGGTGTCGAAATGATGCCTTCGTGGAGAATACTCAGGCCTTTGCGCAACTATGCCATTGATCTGGGCGGCACAGTTGGCACACTTAAGACCGATGAGGTGCGAAAGGTGTTTTCCCATCACGGCGAACGAATCCGCGTTGCGCCTGTCATCTGCTACGAAAGTGTTTACGGCGAATTTGTCGGGGGTTACATCCGCAACGGCGCCAACGTCATTTTCATCATCACCAACGACGGCTGGTGGGGTAATACGCCAGGCCACAGGCAACATTTGCTTTTTGCACCCCTGAGGGCCATCGAAACGCGCCGAAGTATAGCCCGCTCCGCCAACACAGGTATTTCGGGCTTTGTGGATCAGCGGGGCGATCTTTATCAGACAACGCCTTATGACGAGGAAGCCGTTATAAGACAAAAGATTAACCTCAACGACAAGCTCACATTTTATGTGCGCTACGGCGACTATCTTTCACGGATTTCTGCTTTCCTGACTGTCGTGTTTCTGATCTACGCCATCGTCCGGTCTTTCCTCAAAAACACCAGCTACTTCAAGCTGCGCCAAAGCCGGGGCTAATCATATGTTTCTGCACCTCGGCCCATTTCAGGGCATCACCGATGTTTGGTATCGCAACACTTTTCAGCAGTATTTTCCGGGTATCGATAAATATTACACCCCTTTTTTCGGAGGCATCCACAGCCTGAACAGCAGGCATTTCAGATCGGATGAGCTCAATCCCAACCTGAACGACGGCGCTGTGCTTGTTCCCCAATTGCTGACCAACAGCCGCGAGGAACTGGAGCGATTTGCCCTGCAGTGCCACAGGCTTGGCTACACGGAAATAAACCTCAATATGGGTTGTCCGTGGCCGCAGGTAACCAACAAAAAGCGTGGCTGCGGACTCATGCCCCACCCGGCAATGGTAGCCCGGATGCTCAGTGGCCTCAACAACTTACCACTGAAAGTTTCGGTGAAATGCCGCCTTGGCATGCATGACCCTCATGAAATCAAAAACCTTTTGCCAATTTTCGCAGAAGCCGGAATCAGCGAACTTATCCTCCATGCACGCACCGGAGTGCAGTTGTACAAAGGCACTGCAAATGCGGAGCTTTTCGGAGAAGTTTTTAGCTCATGTCCAATCAATTGTATCTATAACGGTGATGTTTTTGACGCTGCTGATGAGCGCAGGCTTAGCGCAATTTTACCGGGTTTGGCAGGATTGATGCTGGGCCGCGGGCTGCTTGCCGATCCTTTTCTTGGTGCTGATATCAAAGGACTTGCCGTTGGCATGGATAAATCGCAGCGTGCTGAAATGGTGAAGCGTTTTGTGGAAAGTCTGACGGAGCACAGACTTCGCACGCAACGACACGGCAAAAGCATACCCGGACCCATGAAAGAACTTTGGTGGTATCTGAGCCATTCGTTTGATGAGCCACTTGCGGTTTGGCGCATCATCAGGAAATCGACCACGTTGGAGGAATTTACTCAAAACCAGTCTGTTGTATTCAAAGAATTTGCCTGGGAAGGTTCGGGCATGGCCCGGAGAAACGCATGACAGAAAAAACTGAGTTGAATTCCCTCTTAGTTGCCTGGTTATTGTGAAAATTCGGGGCTATCACATACCTTTGTCACTTACATTCAAGGCATTTGGGAAAATGATGTTTCCGCGGTTCAGATTTCACCTCAGTTACAACATGATCATCTGGTCGCTGGTGAGTATTGCCTTGCTGCTGGGTGCAGGATTTTTGATTATCTCTTATATCTATAAGCTTCAGGACAACACCAAACAGCTCATCCGCGAAAATGCGCTGAGCACGGATGATGCCCGCGAGCTCCGTTTGGCCTTATACCGGGTGAGGGCTGCTTCGCTGTCCAATGTTTTCGACCGTAGTGACGAGAAGATTCAACTGCTCGAAAGCGAGCAGCGCAACTATCTTTCGCTGTTGAACAAAGCCGGAGCATCGGCCAACACCCCTGAACAGATCAGGCTTGTACAACAGATATCGGCACTGTTTTCGAATTACCAGCAAACGCTGCTCAATACCAACCAAATGCAGCGTCAGGGCAAGCTCACCCAGCCTGCAAGCGTAATTGTGATGTCGAGCCACGACCTGATTAATACCATTGAAGAAAAGACCAACCAGCTGATTGCAGCAAAAGAATCCGAACAATTACTGCTTGAAAAAAGTATCAGTAACAACGAAACTATTATAACGACATCCATTTATGCGTTGGGCATCAGTGGCATCATCATGGGACTGATTTTAGGATGGCTGGTAGCACGCATAGTCCTTAACCCCATTTACAGGCTGGTGCTTAAGGTGCGCGATGCTGCCGGAGGCGAAGTGGTTGAGCACATTCAAATGCACCCCGGCAAGGAGCTCGAAGAGCTGGACATGCATATCAGCAGGCTCATCAGCCGCATCAACAAGGCCAACGAAGACCTTCGCAAAAACCGTGAACTGCTCGAACAATCCATCCGACTGGCCGCCATTGGCAAAATAGCACCTGCATTGGCTCACGAGATACGCAATCCGCTCACATCGATCAAAATATTGGTGCACAGCATGCTGAACGATTTTCCGGAGCAAAGCGAACAAAGGCACGACCTGCAAATTATCCAAACAGAAGTGGTACGCATGGAGGAGTTTCTGCAGAACTTCATGAAATTTGCCAGGCCACCCAGACCAAAAATGGAGATTATAAGTCCGGTCGAAGTGATTGATCAGGTGCTTCAGCTGATGGAAGCCCAATTCAGGATGCATCAGGTAGTTGTGAACACCATACATCATAATCCCGGAACACGGCTTAAAGCGGATCAGTCGATGATCAGGCAGGTCATGATTAACCTGCTCAACAACGCGGTCGAGGCATTGCCCAATGGTGGTGAAATCGTTATCAGCTCTGGTTTGCAGACGGATGATGGTGCTGAGTATTTTGTGATCAGCATTTCAGACAATGGCACCGGAATTTCGCCCGAAATCATCGAAACCATGTGGGAACCATTTGTCAAAGGACGGGAGCAAGGAACTGGCCTAGGCCTTTCGATTTCGCAGCGAATTGCCGAGATGCATCAGGGAAAGCTTACGGCTGCCAACAACAGCCAAGGTGGTGCCACTTTTACCCTATATCTCCCCCTCGAAGCATAAAATGAACGATATCAAGCAAATACTTATAGTGGATGATGAGGAGCATGTGCGTTATTCGCTGCGTAAGCTCCTCAAAAAACCCGGTTTCGAAATCACCGAAGCATCGAATGGAATCGAGGCGCTAAAAAAGCTCGAAGCGGATGGCGAACCACATCTGATGCTGATGGATATTGAAATGCCCGGGATGAATGGTTTAGAGGCTATACAAAAAATCAAGGAGCGCTTTCCCTCCCTTCCGGTGATTATCATCACTGCCTATGGTACAACCGAAAGAGTAATTGCCGCAATGAAACACGGGGCTTTTGAGTATCTGGAGAAACCCTTTGATATTGCACGGCTTCAGCGTATTGTTGGGGAAGCCCTCGAAATACGGCGCTTATCCGACGAAAGCAGGACGGCCCAGCCGTTGCCGGGTTTTAGTCCGGCCGACACCATCATCGGCGAAAGTCCTGCAATGAAAGAGGTGTTCAAAATGATTGGCCGCGTAGCCGTCAGCGATGTCAGCGTATTGGTAACAGGCGAAAGCGGAACCGGTAAAGAGCTGGTGGCAAAAGCGATACATCAATTCAGCGATCGGTCGTCCAAACCTTTTATTGCCATCAATTGCGCCGCCATACCCGAGAATCTGCTCGAAAGCGAGCTTTTCGGACACGAGAAAGGGGCGTTTACCGATGCACACCAGTCAAAAGCCGGTAAATTTGAGCAAGCCGAAGGAGGAACACTGTTTCTTGACGAAATAGGCGATATGAGTCTTGCCCTTCAGGCCAAACTTTTGCGCGTTTTGCAGGACAATACCTTTCAACGCCTGGGAAGCAACCGGACGCTGCACTCGACAGCACGTATTATATCGGCCACAAACAAAAATCTAGAACACGCCATAACAGAAGGCAAGTTTCGCGAAGACCTTTATTACCGGCTCAAAGTCATTGCCATCAACATCCCTCCGCTGCGAGTGCGCCGCGAGGATATACCCGTACTTGCCGCCTATTTCCTGAAACGCTACAGCCTCGAAATGAAGAAAAGCCTGCCTGCACTGCCGCCCGAAAGCATGGAGCTGCTGTTGGGGCACTCATGGCCGGGAAATGTGCGTGAACTTGAAAACCTCATCAAAAGACTTATCCTGCTCAGCAAAGCAAATGTTATCACACCCGATCAGATTTCGAGCGAATTAGACTCAAGTACAAGAGAAACAGCCGCTCAGGCATCGTTTTCCACCTTAGATGAATTCAATCCAAAGGAGGTGGAAGGACGTCTCTACGAACTTGTGATTGGAAAAGCAGAAGAAGAACTGATCAGGAAAACCATTGTGTGGTGCAAGGGCAATTTATCGCGAACCTCAAAGATGCTGGGTATATCAAGGGCAATGCTCTATGAGCGCATGAATAAGTATGGGTTGCACGCTTCGGACGATGCGGGCCAGGATTGAATAATTTTTTTACAGGCTGTCGGAAAAACAAACAGCAAGAGTGATAAAATCATGGACTGATTGATTGCTCAAATTTTTAATGAATTGATTTTATTGCTGTTACAACCCGTAATCATCTCTTGGCACGCTTCTTGATTCAGGGGAGCCAAAATGTTTAATTAATAAAATCTAAAAACATTAAACCATGAAAAACATCGTAAAAGCCTTTCTTGGAGTTGCAGTTGCAGCTGTTATGTTTACCAGCTGTGCAAAAGCTCCCGAAGTAGAAATTAACAATGCAAAGGCAGCTGTTGAAGCTGTTAAAGCCATCGAAGCTCAGCGTTATGTACCTGCTGAATTCAGCGCTCTTCAGGATTCGCTGAATGCTGCCCTTCTTGAAGTTGAAAATCAGAATGCAAAATTCGCCCTCTTCAGAAGCTACAAGAAAGCTAACGCTACCCTTGCCAACGTTATGACAATGAGCGAATCAGTAAAGACCAGCACCGAAGCACGCAAGGAAGAAGTTAAGGCCGAAGCTCAGCAGGCTCTTGCCGAAGTTACTACTCTGGTTAATGAAGTAAAAGAACTGATCACCAAAGCTCCAAAAGGAAAAGAAGGCAAGGAAGCTCTCGAAGCCATTCAGGGGGATGTGGTTTTGGTTGAGTCTTTCCTTGCCGAAGTTTCCACCCTCATCAACAATGGCGATTACCTGACTGCTCTGGATAAGGTAAAGGCTGCCGGCGAAAAAGCCAACGGTCTGAAAACCGAACTCGAAGCTGCTATCGCCAAGACGAAGCGCAGGTAAAATACTGCTGTACTAAACCCAACCTTCGTCAGTAAGGATCAAAGGGCTGACCCCGGCGCGCAAACCACGCCGGGGTTTTTGCTTTATCGCCTGCATAAAACGATTTACACTATTTTTGCCCGCGAATTAGCGATACAACCGCAGTTTCACTAACATGAAACCCCGCAGAAAATCACGCATGAAAAAAGCAATTCTTCTTATATCAGCTCTCCTCTTCATTACATTCAGCACACTGGCCGCCTTGCATCTTCTTTCGGCCAAACCACCTGTGGGTTTGCTCGAACAATGTCACCGCGATATTGCTGTAGCCCGCGATTCGGAGGCAAGTGAATATGAAGCCGGGCTCCTAATAGAAGCTGAAAAACTCTACGAACTCGCTCAGGAAGAGTTGAAAAAGGAAAATGAAAAACTGTTTTTTCTGCGCGACTACAATGCCGTAATTCAAACAGCCAAAAGAGCCTCAGAAAAGGCTGCAGAAGCTGTAACTAAAACCAATAACCGTAAAAATGAGCTAAGCATCAGCCAAAAAGAAAAAATCGAAGAGGTACGTGATAAGCTCGAACATTTCGAAAAAAACTACGCCAGCTTACCCCTTAACAAAAAGGCCAGGCAAGACTACACCACCGCCAAACTGAAATTTCTGGAATCTGAAAAAGCATTTGAGCGTCAGGCTTATCTGGTGGTTGAAAACAACCTCAACGAAGCCAAAAGGCTGATCAGCAAGTCAGTTACTGCTGCGCATAACCACCTCAGCGATTATTTTTCAAGCCTTCCAAGCTGGAAACGTTGGGTTGACGAAACAATAAACTGGTCGAGGGTTAATAATGAAGCAGCCATTATAGTGGACAAATTTGCCCACAAATGCTATGTTTACAACAGCGGTAAGCTTGTGCGTGAATTTGATGCCGAGCTTGGCCCCAATTGGATTGGCGACAAAAACTACAAGGGCGATAAAGCAACACCCGAAGGTAAGTACCATGTTACCAAACTTAAATCCGGCAAAAACACCGTTTACTACAAAGCTCTGCTCATCAACTACCCCAACGATGAAGACAAAGCGCGTTATAAGCAGAATGTGAAAAGCGGTCGCATACCAAACCGTGGACCGGGTAACCTGATTGAGATTCACGGTGGAGGAGGAAAAGGCATCAACTGGACTGATGGCTGCGTAGCCCTCACCAACGATGATATGGACAAGCTCTGGAAATACGTTTCGGTGGGCACACCTGTCACCATTGTCGGATCGGTAAGAAGTCTGCAGGAAATCAACGGACACTGAGTCAGGAACGTATGATGAGCGATTACAATCAGCATATTTTGAAGTATAAAAAGCGCACCTGGCTGACCGTCATCTTATTTGCCTTTGCTCTGAGCCTTTTTTCAGCATGGTGGGTCATCCGGCAGATGGAACAACTTCAGGAGACAGCCATTGGTTTGTTGCATTCCAAAAATTACGACCGTTTAGCAGCCCGGCTTGAACAAACAAGCCCGGAAGAATACCTTGCAAAACTTGATAAAAGCATTCAAGAAAGCCAGAAGAAAATCAACACTTTTCTTCCTAAGCTCCCATACCTCACCATAAACTCAACCATCAATCAGTTTAAGCTATTCGACAAAGACGGCAGATTAGTTCGTGAAGGTTTGGTGTCCACCGGCAGCTATACGGTGCTCAGGGGCAACAATCGTCAATGGATGTTTAAGACACCACGCGGGCAGCTGAAAGTGCTTGGTAAAACCAAAGACCCTGTGTGGGTCCGACCGGACTGGGCATTCATCGAGGAAGGATTGAAAGTGCCTCCGGCCAGACACCCATCCCGATTCGAATATGGAACCCTTGGCGATTATTCCCTCAACCTCGGCGATGGTTACATGATTCACGGCACCCTTTATAAGCGCTTTTTAGGATTGCCGGTTACCCACGGCTGTGTCCGCATGGGCGACGAAGACCTCGAAGTGACATTTAAAACCCTGTTACTGGGTTCAAGGGTCTATATCTACTAAAGCATGACTTAGATGAGCGATCTGGAGAACAAAAACCAACAACAAGACAGGCCGGGCTATTTTTCGTGGTTAACAGAATGGTTGCCCGGGCAAAGAGGACTTTTTGTCGCTTTCCTGGTATTCCTGATCAGCCTGCCGATGATAGCGCTTGTGCTATATATTGTTTTGCCTGCAATCAACACCAACCTTCTGCCTTCGGAAATTGCCCTGCATGAATCGGAAGCCGACAGCAACCTCCGAAACAGAGCCGGCAACTGGGATAAAGCATCACTCTACCATATTGCAGCAAAGGAAATTCAACAAATTGTACAGCGCAACAGGCTCAGTCTTGCAGCCAAAGATTCTATATACCTGGTTTTGAACTTGAAAGACAGCACGATTTCAATCGAAATCAAGGGTTTAACGGTTCATACTGCCCGTGCAAAGGAGGTTTTTGTGAGCCACCGAATACTTAAAGCAGAGCACGACGCACTGATCAAGTGGATTGATCAGCCATTTGCGTTCCAGCAGGAACTTTCCACCATTGCCAAAACACCAATTCTCGTAGTGGACGCACCAAAAGACACTTCAGAAGCTGCCCGATTGCCCCGGAAACCTCTGGAACCGGAAAAAGACTTTGTACAATACAGTTTGCTTTTTGATCGCCAGCTATTGCTCGAAATCAAGCAAAATGAAGAACCATTGCCTGAAGATGCCCCACAGATTGCCAGATATCAGCGCAGCTACGACAGCACCTTCGGTACCGGATTTTTTAAAAAACTTACCGACCCTCTGCCATCGAACCGGCTTGTCAAGATCAAAATGACCCTGCCCCAGGCCGATGCACGAACCATTTTCAGGGCGATGCCGCATTCATCCTATGCCAGGCTAATCCTGATACCACCTTACGAAAACAACTAATCAAATTTCAGCTGCATCATGATATTGGTTACAGGTGGAACGGGTATGCTGGGCGCTCAACTGCTGGTACAGTTGACGGCCAAAGGCCAAAAAATCAAGGCATTGCGCAGGCCAACATCGGACCTGAGCCTGATCAGAAAAACCTTCGGCTGGTATTCTGCCAATCCCGAAAAGGATTTTGAGCGTATCGAGTGGCTGGAAGGCGACTTGCTGGACAGCCATTTTGTTGATGAACTTGTTCAAGGCATCAGTCATGTGTACCATTGTGCTGCAATGGTTTCCTTTGATTCAGCCGACCGTCAGCAACTGAAGGCGGTGAATGAACGTGGCACAGCAAACCTGGTGAATGCTTTACTTCAGGTTTCGCATGCACGCTTGTGTCATGTAAGCTCCATTGCAGCCATTGGCTCGAACGACAATGGTAGTCCGGCCGACGAAAACACGCCCTGGAAATATGATGCGCGAAGCTCGGCCTATTCCATATCAAAATACCATGCTGAACGAGAGGTATGGCGTGGCATTGCAGAAGGGCTGGATGCAGTAATCGTCAACCCTTCGGTTATTCTTGGGCCGGGCAGCTGGCATTCGGGCAGTAGTGCATTATTTTCTGTTGCACATAAAGGTATGCCTTTCTTCACCAAAGGAACCACCGGATATGTTGATGTGCGCGATGTAGCTGTTGCAATGATACGACTGATGGAGTCGCCCATCAGCGGTGAGCGCTACATTGTATCAGCAGGAAACCTCAGCTATCAAGAGTTTTTTAACATTGCTGCCCTGGCGTTGGGAAGCCGTCCGCCCCGCATTGAGGTTAAACCATGGATGAGCGAGCTGGCCTGGCGATATTATGCCATCAAAGGATATGTTGAAGGCAAGAAACCAGCTATCACCCGCGAAACCGCCCGCAATGCGCAGAAAATGAGGAGCTACACCTCGGATAAGCTCATTGCACAAACCGGTATGAAATTTATTCCGCCCGAAGAGAGCATTAAACACTATGCCGCCTTGTATCTGAGCGATCAGCAGCCGCGATAATCCTATTTATACTGCTTCTAAACAGCGTGTCCCATATTTAGCCGGCAGCTTTTTTGGCTACTTTTACCCGTTAGAAAACCCATTTGCCGTATGAAAAAGACCCTGATTCTTTATTGGGCTCCCGGTGGAAGCGTGGAGAAAGCTGCCCGGATGCTGAGCGAAATCATCGGAACCGAAAAGACCGAGCTGTTTGATGTTGCGTCATTTCCGGTTTCCCGCCTTTCGGATTTCGACAACCTGATTATCGGCACCGCCACCATTGGAGCTGAAACATGGCGTGATGCGAATGACAATAACAAGTGGATGGAGTTTTTCGACAAAACGCTCGGCTTCGATTTTTCCTCCATGAAGGTGGCCACCTTTGCCTTAGGTAATCAGATATTTTATCCCGATCACTTTGTGGACAGTTTAGGCATCATCAGACAGGAGATAGAGCAGCGCAAGGGAAAACTCATCGGATACTGGCCTGTTGAAGGGTATGAATTCACCGATTCGATGGGATACGACAATGATTTGTTTTTTGGTCTGGCACTCGATGAGGACACACAACCTGAACTTACCCGGCCACGCATCATGGCTTGGGTTGAACAGCTCAATCGGGAGATGAATTTCTGAGCTAACGCCTCAGGCTTAGCGCTTCTTTTTTTCGGGCAGCAGGTTTTTGTAATGCTCGAAACGTTCCATGATTTGTTCTACAAACAAATAGGTTTCTTCGCCACGCACATACCCATAGTATGAAACGGGGTCGTTGAAAAATGCCGGCCTCGATTTGTTGCGCATAAAGAAGTCAACGTTGTCAGTCCACAAATCCGGGTTCTTATTGTATTTGGCAGCCAGGCGTCGTGCATCAAGCACATGCCCTACACCACTGTTGTAGGATGCCAATACGAACCTTATCCGCTCGTTTGGGTCAGTGATACTTTCAGGGATTTGCCTGTCGAGATAAAGGATATACTTTCCCCCTACCCTGATTTGTTGTTCAGGCGTGGCCGTCTGGTCAATACCATAGAGTTCCATAACCGGTGGCATGAGCTGCATCAGGCCGAAAGCCCCTGCCCAGCTCACCACCGAAGGCTTGAATTCCGATTCCTGATAAATGAGCGAAGCCAGTAATCTCCAGTCCCAGCCAATTTCCACCGCCACCTCCCTGATGATATCGTCGAAGGGCGATAGCTTGCCTTCATTGAACGAATGGTATTCGCTGCGCAATTTTTGCCTAAAGCCCTGACCAAAATACTTATCATAGAGTACTCGCGATTCTGAACTTGCCATAAATGACCCAAGCCATTCGTTAAGCTCTTGAAGCAGAGACTTTTCGTCCTCTTTACGCACAGCCCATGCTACCTTTTGCTGAAAGCTTAAAGGCGTTTTGATGTCTATGTTAGGGTAGTCGCGTATAAAAGCCATGGCAATATGCTCGTCAACAACAGCTAAAGGAATCTCGCCTTTTGAAACTGCCTTGATGAGTGCTTCAGGCTCCCTATCATCATCAACGATGATAATCGTATCGCCAATTTCATCGGCCAGCACCTCAAGCCGCTTGCGATGAATGGTACCTGATTGCACATGAATGGTTTTGCCTGCCAATTCCAGACTCGACCGTATCATCTGATTTTCCAGTTCGTTGCGTGTCTGCATCAGCTGCCAGTTGCGGGGCAGACGTTGCACCAGGACCTGTCGTGTGATAAAAATTGGTTCGGTAAAATCAAACTCTTTCATCCGGCTTGCTGTTACAGTAAGGTCCATAGCAAGCAGATGAGCCTTACCGGCAGCCAGCTTCTCAAATGCCTCATCAATGTTGCGCTCAACACTCAGCTCTAATTTGACACCAAGTGAGGATGCCAGTGACTTTAGCATTTCATACTGATATCCAACAGGTTCTCCCCTGTAAATGTAGTAGTTGATTGCGCTGTAACTTGTGAGCACCCTTAAGCGACCTTCAGCAGCAACACGGTCCAATGCTGGCATAAGACTATCGGGTTCGAGCTGAACGGCCGAATCATTATCAATATGCCAGCACGAAGTGGTCAGCACAATGAACAGCACCATGATAGACAAAAGGTGCAACTTTTTGCCCATGTTATCGCTCTAATGGATTTCAAAAGTAAGTTTTTCGTTCTTACATTCATCATAAACGCAGTTGTCCGCTAGATTCGTATAAAATCACAATTCACAGTATATCAAATCATTAACGATATTTCTTAGAAGCCGGCTGGGCAAAACAAGAAGATAGAGAACGTTTGCGGTTTGAGATTTAACAGTTCATTGTGTGATGTCATCCTCATAACATGTAAATTTGCTTAACAACCTTATCATAACCAAACAATTAATCATGAAAAAGCTGCGATTTTTAATACTTCTGTCCATGTTGCTTTCCGTTACAGCCGCCGGTCAGGAAACAGGCCAGCAATCGGCTGAGGGCAACCCAACCCCGGGAAGTCAGTTAGGGTTAAGTTTGGGCGCAAAAGCAGGAACCATGGGTTTTGGCGGTGAGCTGGGGCTCGCCCTTACACCTAAGATACATCTGCGCCTTGGAGGATCATATTTTCGTTACGATATTGAACTTGATGCTTTCCAAAGTGAAGTTAAGGGCTCTAGTTATGCGCAGGTTGGCTCAGTCAGCTTGTTGGCAAATTTTCATCCGTCAAGATATTTCTACCTGAGTGCCGGTATTTTGTACAATATGTTTGAAGCCGGTATTTATGGTTTGCCTGCAAACCCAATCACTATCGGCAATATTCAGGCTAACCCCGATGAAGTTGGTTATATGGAAGTTAGTATCAATCCGGGAATGACCGTTAATCCATATGCCGGAATTGGATTCGGAAGGGCGGTATCGAAAAACAGGGTAGTCTCATTCAACATTGATCTTGGCGCTGCTTTTATGGACTCGCCAAAAGCCAATCTCTATAGCACAGGTATGCTCACACCAACATCCAGCGAAGAACAGAAACGACAACTAAACGAAAATATCGCCTGGTTACAGTTTTACCCCATGTTTAATTTACAGCTGAATTTCAGAATCCTCTAACAAGAAAAACACTAAAACTATGAATACAAAACGAATTTCCGTCTGGATGGTGATGCTTGCGCTGGTTTTACTGACTCCCGCAGGGTGTAAAAAAATCACCAATCCGCTTGATAACCTCAAATTAATCATCGATTACAACCTGATTAAGACCACTGTTGATTTCCATATCAAAGATGCGTCCACAGGTCAGTATTTAGGTTCAGAAGTAAGCCTTCAGGCATTGATAATAATAGCCGGACGAGATGCCCAGGGTATTGTCGATCCTATTGGAGGTAAACTCAAGGACAATTCGATTAAAGTAAACCGTGGTCTTGCTTCAGTTGGCATTTCACCGGCTCCGGCTTATACACCAAGTGCTGATAAGCCAGTTCAGTTCTCCATAGTGGTGAAGGCGCCAGGCTATTTAACAACAACCCGTCAGGTGAGCATTACTTCGACGGGACGTCACTTTGTTGAGGTCAGTTTGGTTCAGCTCAACAATACCCCGAATGGTGTTACGGCAACCCAGCAAAATGGTGCTGCCACATTACAAAATGGTTCAGTATCGGCAAGCTCAGTAGTTGTTTTACCCAACGCCGGTACCAGTCTTAGTATTCCTCAGGGTCTGATTATGAAAGATGCCGGCGGAAATTTGCTTCAGGGCGAAGTTAATGTCACCATTGTACATTTCGACCCTACACAGACGCAGGCTGTTAATGCTTTTCCCGGTGGTTTGCTGCCCACAGTGAAACGGGCTGATGGTTCAGTGCAGAAAGGCGCGTTCTATACTGCCGGATTTGTAGCTATCCAGGTGACTGACCAGAACGGCCGTGTTGCCGCCAATTTCCAAAACGGAGCGCTCGGACTAACAACCGAAATCAACAGTCAAGTGTATAACCCGAACAACAATGGACCAGTAGCGTCGGGCAATACAGTAGGTATTTGGAGCCTGAACGAGGGTAACGGTCAATGGCAGGAAGAAGGAAGTGCCACCATTGTAAGCGAAGATGGTAAATTAAAAGTTACAGCCAATCTAACACACTTGTCCTATTACGCCTTCAATTGGTTTTCGGGCAATATATGCGAACAAGGCCGTCCGTTTGTATTCAACATAACCCCTGCGCTTCAGGGCTCATTCCTGATTGGCGCAAAAGTTTACAGGCAGGCGGATGGTGCCTTACTCACCCGTGCATTGATGTGGGTTTCGAACGGAGAACCCGTTTATATGACAGGGATGCCACGCAACACACCAATTCAGATAGAATGGGACACCGAAAATTCACCATTTCTCATTGTTGACCCCGGATCGCAACATATGTTGCTGGATGAGCTGTGCGGCACTACACCAGCAGAGGTCAATCTGATTAGATCCAGCGCTCAGTTGACCACCATCACTTTTGATGTATCTGTTTTCTGTGTAAACAAGCCAGATGTAGTGATTTATCCTTCGTTTACTGCCTATTGCCAATTGCTTTCAGGTGGCCCGATTATTCCAATCGAAATGGTTCAGGGGCAGGCTACAGTTTCGGGAATCATCCTTGGAGAAAACTATTACATCTGGGTAGTTTACGACGGAGAGGAATACGGAACAGAAGCCACGGCCACTCAAAACACCTATTCGTTTCTCGACTTCGAGATACCCGCCGATGTTTGCGATGAGGTATTTGGTGGAGGTAAATAAAAATCAGGTCTTTTGATTGCTATCCTGTCCCTTGAATGTGTATATTTGAGGGACAGGATTTTTTATGAGAACCCTAAAGCCGGGTATTATCTTTGTTCTTGTGGCTTTTTCGGCGATTTTGCTCCATGCTCAAACAAGCAAAAGCCAGGATAGCCTGAGAATGGCATACCAGTCAGCAAAAGCTGCGGATAAAAACATGGCCGCCTTGCAGCTTGCACGAGCACTTTTGCCCGACAGCCTTGCCGAAGCACGAATGTTGCTCCGATCGGTTGAGCAATCAGAACGCAGACTCAACCTTGTTGAGATAGCAGAGTTAAACAACATATTAGGTCTGCATTACTGGTTTACAGGAGCATACGACAGCGCGCTTTTCAGCATCAGGAAGACCACCAGGATCGACACGCTGGCCCTGCCCATCCATCTGAGGGCTGAAGCTTTAAATAATACCGGTACCTTACACAACATACTGGGCAATATCGACTCTGCTATCCATTATGCAGTTCTTGCGCTTAAGATTGATGAGCAGCGCAATAACAAAGCAGGAATGGCCAAATCGCATTACGATCTTTCATCGCTGTTCAGAAAACGAAACAAGTACGAGTTGGCTGCGCGACATGCCATTCAGAGTGTCAGGCTCAACGAAGAGAATAACGACTATCCCCGTCTTTTTAACAGCCTGAATAGTCTGGCCAATATTTTTCTCGATCTGACGGATACGGCTAATGCCATCGAAACCTACCAAAGGGCTATAGCCATTGCCGAGAAAACAGGCGACACTTCGAAAATGGCCCTGATACACAGCAATCTTTCGGCTGCCATGCTCGAGCTGGGTAATCCCCGCCTTGCATTATTCAATGCCCGGCAAGCCATAGTGCTGCTTAACAACAGAAAAAACAACAAAATCCTTCCGCTCGCCTACTTCAATGCAGCTCAGGCCAGTGCCATGCTAGGGTTTAAAGATAGTGCCGAAAGCTATTTAAAGACTGGATGGCAATACTACCCCTCGTTCAACCAAGTGGAGATGGCCGAAATTTATTTGGTGAAATCGGATATATTGTTCAGACTTGGACAGATTGATTCAGCCCGACATTACTCCGTCAAGGCCGAGGCCCTTGGCAAGGCAAACGAGCTTGATGCCATCGTGTACAGATCAGTCTTCCAGCAGGCAAGTATCGACAGCGCCAGGGGAAAGTATCTGGAAGCACTTGGTAAATTTCAGCTTGCTACCCAACTAAAAGAAAAAACACTCAACAATAAGCACAGGTCACGCATCGAAGAGCTGCGACTGCTGTATGAAACAGATAAAAAAGATCTGGAAAACAGACATCTCTACATCCAAAACAAAACCAAGGAAAGCATCATCTTCAATCAGCGCCTTATCATAGGCATTATCATTATTCTGTTTCTGCTTTCGTTGATGCTGGCATGGCGTCTCAACAGCATGCGCGGCAAGCTGGAACAACAAAATATCGTGATTAGCAACACCAATCATCAGCTTATCGAACTTAACAAAACCAAGGATAAATTCCTTTCCATTATTGCCCACGACCTTAAAGGCCCTTTCAATGCTCTGCTTGGCCTGCTTGAAAATCTCACGAATGAATTTGGCAACTTCTCGGACACAGAGAAACTTGAATTGCTCAAAAGTTTGCAAAAAACAAGCCAGAACACTTATTCTTTGCTGGTTAATCTGCTCGACTGGGCCAGAGCACAGCGCGAAGGATTTTCCAATCACCCTGTCCGGGTTGAGGTTTCGCCATTGGTGGAAGAAGTGTTTACCATCCTTAGCCCAAGAGCTACTCAGAAAAAACAGCAACTGCTTAACGAAGTGCCTCAGGAGGCAATATGTATCATCGACAGAAATGTTCTGCTCAGCGTGCTCATCAACCTTGTGAATAATGCCATAAAATTCTCGCCCCACGGCGGATCCATACGAGTGAAATGGAATTTAACTCCCGAGGGCAAAGGCATTATCTGTGTCGAAGATAATGGCATAGGGATTCCCGAGGACAAGCTGGAGCATATTTTTGAACTTGATAATCAGTTCAAACGTCGCGGAACAGATCAAGAAACCGGAACAGGTCTTGGGCTTTTGCTGGTAAAGGAATTCCTCGATGTTGCCGGGGGTCGCATTCAGGTGAAGAGCACCGAGGGCAAAGGCAGCACCTTTTGTGTATTTCTGCCATAAAAAAAGCCGGACTTTAGGTCCGGCTTAATAATTTACTTTTTTCTATTTCACTCTGGTCCACGTATTCGTGCGGCCAATGAGCGAAATGCCAATATAACCCCTGAGTTTCAGCACATTTTTGTCGCGGCCATCGAAATTCATATAGCTGCTATAGGTTTTTCCGCTTTTGGGGTCGTAAATCTCACCTCCGGACCATTCGGTTTTTCCGTTGAAGGTAAAGCCTTTGAGAATTTCCAGACCGAGCGATGGGCGTGTGCGCAAAGCCGGGTCGGGGTTGTGCTTGTCAACTTTCGGCTTTCCGGTGTCCGGATCAATAGGGTCTTTAAGCCAGATGATTTTGCCGTAAACCTTGCCATCCCGCTTGAATAGCTCGATATGGGCATCTTTGTCCTGATTAAGCCACACTCCCAGAATGTCATCATCCTTGAATTGGGCCTTAAGGCCTGAACCGGGCAATAGCATCATTACGCCCAGCAACATCAGCAAAAGTGGAAACGATTTCCTGTTCATAACTAGGTTTTTTTGGTTGAATCGATTTGCAATGGAAACTCAGTGCTAAAATAGTTTTTTTAACCATTGTTGCTCGTTTTTTGCCCATTTACCCGCTTTTCAGTTCTGATTTTATCAACTGCTGACATCACCAATGCAACCAAAAGTAAAACTAATGCCGACCAACGCATGAAATGCATTGACCTGCAGGATAGCAAAACCGGTGATGCAGCAAACACCTCATATGCCATTAAACCCTCTGAGCCATACCCAATTGCACCTGTAACTTCGCCTTGAGGATCTATCAGACAGGAAACGCCGGTGTTGGCAGAGCGTACTACCCAGATTCTTCGCTCGATTGCTCTTATTCTGGCCAGATTGAGGTGCTGAGTATAACCACCCGGACTTGACCACCATCCGTCGTTGGTTACTAAAACTGCAAAGGCGTGGATTGGCACCTGATCAGGATGACAAGCAAAGGCCGACTCAAAACAAATCAGAGGAATGGCGGCCATTCTGTTATCCAGCCTAAAGTACCTTTTAATATTATCTGTGCCATAGCTTCCAAAATAAGCCCCGTTGCTTTCCAAAAATTGCCTGAATGGCTTAAATAGCCACAGCAGAGGCTGCTTCTCGACCAATGGCACAAGCTTTTCCTTGTGATAAACCTGTATGCTGTCGGCCGAGATGAACAGCATACTGTTGTACAACACTTCTTTGCCTTTTTCTTCTTCATGACCATCTGCACCCTTTGTCCGCATGGTAAAAGCTCCCGTAAAAATCCCATCCAATTTTTTTTCAGCCACGACAGCTTTGAGCAGGCGAACCGGTTTACTCTCGTGCATTAGCGATTCCTCAATGGGTTCCACAATCATAGTCTCCGGAAAAACGACATAGTTTACCGTGCCGTGTCCGGCTGAAGAAAGCAGCGAAATGGCCTTATCGAGCTGTGCTCCGGCATCCATGCCTCCAAACTTTTCTCGCTGAGGGTGAATATTTGGTTGAACCACAGCAATGGTTTTACTATCAGTGGTCTGATCGACCTTTGGCATCAGATACGAGAAGAGAATAGGTGCTGTTGCAGTGACAATGGCAACCATTAAATGACCTGATTGCAACTTTGGTAAAGTGCTCAATGATTTAAAGAATAAATAGTTAACCATTATCACCCACGCTGACCCACCAACTGATGATGTGAGGCTGTACCACTGCACCCATTTTGGTTGTGCACCAAACACATGCCCGAGCTGAAACCAGGGCCACGCAAACGGCCAGACTGCATTGAGCCATTCCATACTCAGCCAGATTGATACAAGCAGTAGGCCTCGTCCGATGGGTTTGATGACTTTTGGAGGAATTACTGCCCATAAAACAAGTGCCGCGGACGGTAAGAAGGCATTCAGCAAATGCGCCAGAAGGCTTCCCACGAAGGTGGAGCTATACATCCACCATGCTGCACCGGCATGAAAAACGAAAAAACCGGTAAACAACGCCAGAAACACAAGCCCCGGCTGCTGTCTGAAACCCTTAGCTACAAAGAGCATGGGCACAAGCGCAACGAAAACCAATGCTGTGTAAGGGTGTGGAGCCCACGATAGGTTCAGCAGCAAACCGCTCAATATTGCATGGGCAAACAGGAGCAGGCTGTTGGGCGTTTTACCATATATGGTTGTCATACCGCAAAAGTAGAGCAATCGGGAGCAAGGGGCATGTTTGTATCTTTGCATGCGAACGAAAAATACCGTCATGCCCAAAAATTTTGTCGAAGAACTGCGCTGGAGAGGAATGATACACGACCTTACTCCGGGAACCGAGGAGCAACTTAACAAAGAGATGACTGCAGCCTATGTGGGTATTGATCCGACGGCCGACTCGCTGCACATCGGTCACCTTGTAAGCATCATGATGCTCAAGCATTTTCAGCTTTGCGGCCATAAGCCCATTGCACTTGTTGGCGGTGCCACCGGTATGATTGGTGACCCGTCGGGCAAATCGCAGGAGCGCAACCTGCTCGATGAGCGCACTTTGCGTCACAATCAGGAATGTTTGAAAAAACAACTGGCCTTGTTTCTCGATTTTGAAAGCGATGCGCCAACAAAAGCTGAGCTGGTAAACAATTACGACTGGATGAAGGATTTCAGCTTTTTGGCCTTCATACGCGATATCGGCAAGCATATCACCGTCAACTATATGATGTCGAAAGACTCGGTGAAAAAGCGCCTGACCGCCGAAAGCGGCAGTGGGATGTCGTTCACCGAATTCACTTACCAGCTGGTGCAGGGTTACGATTTTCTTTTCCTCTATCAGCATCACAACTGCAAATTGCAGATGGGCGGTGCTGACCAATGGGGCAACATCACCACAGGCACCGAGCTGATCAGACGGAAGCTGGGCCACGAAAACGAAGCATTTGCACTCACCTGCCCTTTGATTACCAAAGCCGACGGAGGTAAGTTTGGCAAGACCGAAACCGGCAACGTATGGCTCGATCCGGCCAAGACAACACCCTACGCTTTTTACCAGTTCTGGTTAAACTGCTCGGACGAAGACGCTGAAAAATACATCAGGATATTTACCTTACTGGACAGACCAACAATCGAATCGCTTATCGATGCGCACCGCAAGGAGCCTCATATCAGGCAATTGCAAAAGACACTCGCCACCGAAGTTACCAAAATGGTGCATGGCGAAGAAGAGCTGCAGAAAGCCGAAGACGCCAGCCAGATTCTTTTTGGAAAGGGCACAACCGATATGTTGAAACGCCTGGATGAGCCCACCCTGTTGAGTGTGTTTGCCGGAGTACCAAAAACCCATATCAGCAAAGAAGTATTTGAAGCAGAGACTGATTTAGTGGAGCTGCTTGTTACGCATGGAGCCGTATTTGCATCGAAAAGCGAGGCGCGAAGGCTTATTAAGGAAAATGCCGTTTCGATCAATAAGGAAAGGGTAACCGAGCTAACCCATCCCGACATCAATATGCTGCTCAACAACAAATATGTATTAGTGCAGAAAGGCAAGAAACACTACCATTTGCTGGTGGTGAGCTAATTCCGGCACAATCATCATGGCGGACATGGAATTCCGGTCGGGACAAACCGGACCATTTTCCTATTTTTGAAAAAAGTAATCCATGCAAAGGCGTGTTGTCCTTTTAATTGCACTGTTATCTGCGCTTCATACCCACGCTCAGCCTTTTGGCGGTGGCGTTCGCGCTGGATTGAATGCCACGCAGATTGCAGGCGATGGGATGTCGGGCTATCACAAGGCAGGATTTGCCGGAGGCTTTTCGGCTTTCCTTTACACTTCCGAAACCTTCAGGATACAACTTGAGCTTGGTTACAGTCGCAAAGGCTCGGCCCGGCGCCCCGACCCCGAAGATCCCGCTATTACACAGTTCGTGCGCCGACTCAACTATGTTGAGATTCCTTTGCTGGCACAGGCTGAATTGGGACCTCTGCGCTTCGAAGGAGGTTTTTCAGCTGATATTTTGACTTCGGCCACCGAAATGATCAATGGATATCCGAACAATAACTTCCACAAAGCCGATTGGAAGAACCTGTGCTTCAATACTATAATCGGTGTACAGTATCAATTGACAGAAAATCTTGTGTTGATGGTTAGGTCGGCCAACTCTCTGCATTCGATCCGCAAAAACAGCGTAAGCGGCAATGTAAGACGATTCAGCCTGAAATACGGGGAATACAACGACGCGCTGTTTTTTGGGCTGGCATGGAGCCGGAGCAGCAGCACAAAAAGATGATCCGTATTACATGGCTATTTCCATTTTATATTGCATCCCATCGAGGGCTGCTGATCCTTGGGTATTTCAAGACCGCTTAGGAGCTGATCAAGGGCTTTGCGCATATCTTCTCCTGTCACCGGAACATCGTTGCCCGGACGGGCACCATCAAGTCTGCCACGGTAAACACATCGATCATCGCCATCGAAAAGGTCAAAATCAGGTGTGCAAACGGCATCATAAGCCTTTGCCACTTCCTGAGTTTCATCGTAAAGGTAGGGGAAAGGAAATTGATGCGCCGAAGCAAATTCCTTCATTTTTTCAGGCGAGTCCTCAGGATATTTCACAGCATCATTGGAATTAATCGCAACAAATCCAATGCCTTTCGGCAGGTAGTCATTTCCCAGTCGGACCAGTTCGTGAATCACGTGTTTCACATAAGGACAATGGTTGCAAATAAACATGACCAAAGTGCCCTTTTCGCCTTTTACATCACCGAAACTGAGCGTGCGACCCGAGATCATATCGGGCAATGAGAATTCCGGAGCCTTAAAGCCCAAAGGGATTTGTTTTGTTGGGGTGAGTGCCATGTCTGTAAGCGTTTTAAAATTGTTTTGAATTACGGGGTATCAGCATTGTTTCCGGCCAAAAAATCAATATTTCTTCGAAGGCCGGAATATCCTGTACGCTGAACAGCAGAATCCCTGAAAAGTTCATTAAACCGGTTTTCATCGAGTTGCAGCCAATCTTTGCTGCGCATGGCTTTAAGCTCTGCATGCAAGGCAAAGAGTGGCTCGTTGTGCGGTTTGGCAAATCGGTTCCACGGGCATACATCCTGGCAAATGTCGCAGCCGAAAACATAGCCCGAAAACTTATCGCGCAATGCCTGGGGCAGTTCGCCGCGGTATTCAATGGTCAGATAAGAAATGCACTTTGTGGCATCGAGCTGATGTGGTGCCACCAGGGCGCCGGTCGGGCAGGCATCGAGGCATCGGCGGCATGTGCCGCAATAGTCGGTGATGGATTCAGCTTTTTCTTCTAATTCGAGGGGAAGAAAAAGGTGTCCGATAAAGAAAAATGAACCTTTACGCGGGTGAATCAGGCAAGTGTTTTTTCCAATAAAACCCAGACCGCACTTTTCTGCCCAGGCACGGTCGAGCACCGGAGCCGAATCGGTAAAAGCACGAGCCTCAAGTGGTCCTGTTTCAGCCTCGATGGCCTTGAGCATCAGGTACAGCTTGTCGCGTATAACCTTATGATAATCTTTGCCATAGGCGTATTTAGCTATACGGAAATTATCTGAGCTTTGGGGTTCTTCAGCCGGGTAATAATTCTGGAGCACAGTAACCACACTTTTTGTGCCGCTGAGCAGAAGCTGGGGGTTGTAGCGCTTTTCGCGGTTGCGCTCCAGATAGGACATGGTACCCTGATAGCCATTTTCGAGCCACTTTTCCATGTGCTGAGCATGATTCTCCAGAAATCCCGCTGCAGCAATACCCACCTCATCAAAACCAAGTTCACCGGCCTGCGAGATGATCAGGTTGCGTATGTGGTTGTTGTGCCCGGCCATAAAGTGGCGATTTTTTTTCAGAAAAGCCTGGGTTGATCTGGGAATCGGGTTCTGCCCAGGTGTTTGTATGCCAGATCGGTGGCTTCGCGTCCGCGGGGCGTACGCATGATATAACCTTCCTTGATAAGAAATGGTTCGTAAACTTCTTCGATGGTACCGGCTTCCTCGCTCACCGCCGTGGCGATGGTGGTTATGCCTACCGGTCCTCCTTTGAACTTATCCACAATGGCCTGAAGGATACGGTTATCCATTTCGTCGAGGCCATGCTGATCAACGTTGAGGGCCTTAAGGGCATATTGTGCTATGGACATATCGATGCTGCCATTGCCTTTGATCTGCGCAAAGTCGCGCACGCGCCTCAGGAGCAAATTGGCAATACGCGGTGTGCCCCGGCTGCGACGGGCAATCTCGAACGAGGCCTCATCGCTGATAGGCACATTGAGAATAGAGGCTGAGCGACGGATGATGCCCGCAAGGGTTTGCGCATCGTAATACTCGAGACGGGAAGAGATACCAAACCGGCTCCGCAACGGACTGGTTAACAGCCCCGACCGAGTCGTTGCACCAATGAGCGTGAAACGATTGAGCCCTATCTGCACACTTCGGGCATTGGGACCGGTTTCGATCATGATATCAATGCGGTAATCCTCCATGGCCGAATAGAGATATTCCTCCACGATAGGGCTAAGGCGATGTATTTCGTCGATAAACAACACATCATTCTCTTCGAGATTTGTCAACAGTCCTGCCAGATCGCCGGGCTTGTCGAGCACAGGACCTGAAGTGACCTTAATGTTCACGCCCAGTTCGTTGGCAATGATGTGTGATAATGTCGTTTTGCCCAGACCGGGTGGTCCGTGGAGCAACACATGGTCGAGTGCTTCGCCGCGCTGACGTGCCGCCTGAACAAAAACCCTGAGGTTATCCGTTACCTTCTCCTGGCCGACAAAGCTCGCAAAGGCATCAGGTCTTAGCGCTTTCTCCAGTTCGCGCTCGGCCTGACTCATGCCCGATCCTTCGGCATCAAGATGCTGATTTCGTATGTTCTTACTCATTATACGGCCGGAATGTCAGCAGTTTGCATGAGGCAAAAGTACGAAAATGGGCAGATTATGTCCTTTTGTGTTTGGAATGGCTTTCATTTCTCACTAACTTAGCTCCATGCAAAAGGCATTGTTTGCCTTACCGGACTTGTAGAAGTCAACTATGGTCTAACCCATTGAAAACCTGTGGTTATGAAACAGTTGCTCGTAGCTTTCGACTTTTCGAAAAACGCTTTGCGCACCTTGGACTATGCCCTGCAAGTGGCCAACAAAACCAAGGCTTCGCTTCATCTTGTCTGGGTTGACAGCAGCAGCACCCCCGATAACGTGCTGAATATTGATCAGGAGCTTCGCATCGAAACCCGAAAGCTGCTCGACGAAATCATACCGTCGTACGAGGCAAGGCTGCACAACGGCAAGATCAACACCATGCTGCGCAAGGGTAAGGTGTATCAGGAAGTGGCCAATGCCGCGCGTTTGGTAGAGGCCGACATTGTATTTGCCGGCACCCATGGTGTGAGCGGTTTCGAGCAATACTGGATTGGGAGCAATGCCTATCGCATCGTCACCGGTTCGCCCTGTCCTGTGATCACGCTCAGAGGCGATTACGAAATAACAAAAGATGTCATTAAACGCATAGTGCTACCCCTCGACAGCACGCCCGAAACCCGGCAGAAACTACCCTATGCAGCCCATATTGCTTCGTTATTTGGAGCCGAAGTGCTGCCGTTGCTCATCTACAACAGCCCGCTGAATGTGATCCGCAAAAGAATGCGGTCCTATGGCGATGAGGCTATTAAATGTCTATCGGAAAAAAACATTCCTTTCCGTCTAACCGAAATTGAAGCCGATCAATTTGTGAGCACTATCATCGAATTTGCAAAGAACGAAAAGGCTGATCTTATTTCCATTATGACGGAGCAAAGCGCCACATCGGGCAGCGTGTTCCTTGGCCCGTATGCACAACAAATCATCAATAATTCGGTTATTCCTGTGCTCAGCATACAATCCCAAACCGTTTGATATCATGCACAGGCTTGCACTTCTATTGGTTATCGCATTGATAAGCACCAATGTTTTCGGACAGAAAGGATACGTCAGAGTATCCGCTCCGCCCCAGTTCGACACTCTGCTGAAGATAAGCCGCATCAATCCCCAGCTTCAGCCTATCGAAGGATTCAGAATTCAGATTTTTATTGAATCGGGAAATATGGCCGTCGAGCGTGCTCAGGCAGCCATGGCAAGATATCAGGAATCATTTCCCGAAGACAAGGCCTACCTTAGCTTTGGTCAACCGTATTATCGCGTGAGAGTGGGTGATTTTCGTACGCGCCTCGAAGCTGAAGGCAAGCTGCAGCAAGTGACACGCATTTTCAGTCAGGCTTTTGTTATCAAAGACATCATTGAGCCGCCGCCTCTTCCGGCATTCACCAACCAAAACCAACAGCCATGAAAAAAGTTATCGTAGCCGGCATCGACTTTTCCGATTGCTCCATCAATGCGCTTGATCATGCCATAGATATCGCCAACCGTGCACAAGCTGACGTGTTGATGGTGTGGGTGAACCGCCCTGAAACAGGAAAAGAAATTTACAGTGTTGATCCCGGACAGATTATCGCCGAAGCGAACAAACGGTTCGAAGCACTGAAGCAGTCGCGTCAGCCCATGCTTAACGGTGGAAAAATAAACTACCAGATTCGTAAGGGAAAGGTTTACAAGGAAATCGTGCAGGCAGCCGACGAGGTTGATGCGTTTCTGATTGTCGTTGGCACACATGGCGCTTCGGGTTTCGAAGAATTCTGGATTGGCAGCAATGCCAATCGTATTGTTTCGGCCTCCGAACGGCCAATTATTACTATCCGTGGCGGAATCGACATGTTAAAACCTATCTCGCGCATCGTAATGCCCATCGACAGCACTGTCGAAAGCAGACAAAAGGTGCCCTTCACATCGCTGTTAGCCAAATATTATGATGCAGAAATCCATGTGCTGACATTGTTTTCATCGCCAATGCCCGAAATTCGCGATGTTGTAAGGGAATATGTTAATCAGGTGACGCTTTATCTGACTGAAAACCAGCTGAAACATGTTGTGACTGAGTTAGAAGCCGATAATCTGACCGATGTGACCATCGAGTACGCCATTAAGGTGGATGCCAACCTGATCAGCATCATGGATGAGCAGGAAACCACCACTGCCAACATCTGGCTTGGGCCTTATGCACAGCAGATGATCAACCACTCGCCCATTCCCGTGCTCTGCATCCATGCCAAAGACCTCATAGCAGGTGCTGAAAAATGACGATGAAATGGCACCGGCCGCCGGCTCTCCATCTGATAATCCTTAACCTGCATGACTCCTGCATTTACCGGAAATCATCAGTTTTGAGATAAATATTAAACCCCAAACTGAATGATTTGCTCCTTTTCCCGGTATCAGGCCAGCAACAACGGTATAATCATTAATTTTCCCCCATAATTCATCATACACTATGAAAAACAGTCTGTTCAACATGATGGCTGCCCTTGCAGCATTGATTATGCCTGTGATGCTTTACGCCAGCGAAGATGCAAGGCTGATGCGTCAACCCGATATCAATAACAATCTGGTGGCCTTTGTTTATGCCGGTGATATCTGGACGGTGGCCGCTTCGGGAGGCGAAGCGCGCCGGCTTACCTCGCACGAGGGTTTCGAACTTTTTCCGAAAATATCGCCCGACGGACGCTGGATTGCATTTTCGGCCGAATACTCAGGCAGCCGTCAGATTTGGGTTATGCCTTCGGAAGGCGGACAGGCCAGGCAACTTACCTATTACAATTCGGTGGGTGTGATGCCCCCGCGTGGTGGTTTCGATAATGTTGTGTTAGGCTGGACATCCGACAGCAAGAGCATCCTTTTCCGTTCGAACCGCACATCCTTCGGCGATCGAAACGGCCGCTATTTCCTTGTTGGTGTTGATGGCACACCCGAACGGCCGCTGCCCATCGTCAATGGTGGTTTTGCCGCACTTTCGCCCGACGACAGCAAAATATGCTTTACCCCTGTTGACCGTGAATTCCGCACATGGAAACGATACAAAGGCGGCCGGGCAACAGAATTGTGGGTTTACGACCTTAAAGACAATACCTCTGAGCAGATTACCCACTGGGCAGGTAGCGACCAGTGGCCGGTGTGGTATGGCGATAAAATATTCTTCGCCAGCGACCGCGATCTCAGGCTGAACATCTATAGTTACGATACTAAAACCAAAGACCTTAAGCAACTTACTTTTCACAAGGACTACGATGTGATGTGGCCTTCGGGCAAAGCCGGCAAAATAGTTTACGAAAACGGCGGTCAGCTTTGGATACTGGATGCCCTGACAGGACAACATCAACCCATCAAGGTGAGTATCCGTTACGATAATCCAAATCTTACGCCCTATTTCAGGAATGTAAAGGATAACATACACAGCTTCAGCCTTTCGCCTACAGGCAAAAGAGCGCTTTTCGATGCACGTGGCGATATCTTCAGCGTGCCTGCCGAGCATGGCCAGATCGAAAATCTCACTAACACCCCGAACATCAGGGAAATATTTCCGGTATGGTCTCCCGATGGCAGATTCATCGCCTATTATGCTGATGCCACCGGCGAGTATGAGGTTTATCTGCTTGAAAATAAAAAAGGTGCAAAGCCGCGCCAGCTTACTTCCGGCTCCAAAGCATGGAAATACGAAGCCGTCTGGTCGCCCGACAGCAAATACCTGGTTTACAGCGACCGCAGCCTTCAGCTTCTGCTGCTTGATGTGAATACCGGGCAACAAACCACCATCGATCGTGCTACCTTTAACGAAATACGCTCCTATGCCTTTTCGCCCGATTCGGAGTGGATTACTTATCACAAGGAATCCGACAATGGCAATGCCGCAATCTGGGTTTATCATATCCCGACTAAAAAAGCCACACAACTCACTGACGATCAGTTCGCCGACCGAAGCCCCGTGTTCAGTCGCTGCGGCAAGTTCATCTTTTTTGTCAGCAATCGCGACTTCAACCTGGCATTCTCGAGTTTCGAATTCGATTATCTCTACAACAATGCCTCCCGTATTTACGCCCTGCCTTTGCGCAGCGACGGCACACGTCTGGCGCCTCGCAAGGTTGACAGCGAACCGGTGAAAGCAGCCTCAGAGCAGAAAAACCCGAATGAAGCCGCTAAAAAAGCACAGGACAAAGGGAAACCTAAATCCACCGAAACTAAGCCCGAACCCGCGGCACCACGTACAGTCATTGACTTTGCCGGAGCTAACAACCGCATCGAAACCCTTCCAATGCCGGCCGGCAACTACCGCATTATCGATGCTGTGGAAGGCGGTCTCCTGTATGCCGCCGATGGAAAAATCATGCGCTATAACATTCAGGACCAGAAAACAGAAGATATCCTTGACCGCGGAATGACTGCATTGCCCTCGGCCGATGGCAAAACAATGCTTTACCGCTCGGGCGAAGATTATGGTATAGTCAAGATTGCACCCAACCAGAAAGCCGGCAGCGGAAAACTTGACCTGTCCGGCATGGAGATGAAGATTGACCCACGCAGCGAATGGGAACAACTGTATGTTGACAGCTGGCGCATCTTCCGCGACTATTTTTATGTGGATAACCTGCATGGTGTTGACTGGGAGGCCGTACGCAGGCAATATGCTGTGCTGCTTCCTCATGTCGGCAGCCGTTTCGACCTTGACTATCTGCTCAATGAAATGGTATCGGAAGTCAATGCCGGCCATGCCTATGTGGACTGGGGCGATATCAACTGGCCAAAAAGGGTTGAAGGTGGTTTGCTCGGAGCAGTACTCGAAGCCGATACTAAAGCCGGCAGGCACCGCATCATGAAAATTTTCGAGGGCGAAAACTGGAACCCTTCCCGACGCTCTCCGCTCACCGAGGCCGGTGTTGATGCCAAAGAAGGCGATTACCTGATTGCCATCAACGGCCAAAACATTACTGCCGGCGACAACCCCTACAAGTTTCTTGAAAACCTGGCCAATAAGGATGTCGAAATCACCCTGAGCTCCGATCCTTCGGGTGGCAACGCACGCACCAGCACCGTGAAAACCATCAGCAGCGAACTCGAACTGATGTACTACAACTGGGTGATCGAGCGAAGGGCCATGGTGGACAAGCTTTCCGGCGGACGCATTGGCTACATCCACGTACCCAACACTGCTCAGGATGGCAACCGCGAGCTGTTCCGTGGCATGTACTCGTTCCACAACAAAGAAGCCCTGATTATCGACGACCGCTACAACGGCGGTGGATTTATCCCCGACCGCATGGCCGACCTGCTCGACCGACGCACCTTGACATGGTGGCATCGCAATGGCTTGCTGCCCAGCAAAGCCCCGGGCATTGCCCACGATGGACCCAAAGTCATGCTCATCAATGGCTATTCCAGCTCGGGTGGCGATGCATTTCCTTATTTCTTCAAAAAGCTGGGCCTCGGAAAACTGATCGGAACACGCACCTGGGGCGGCCTTATCGGCATATCGGGCAATGCACGGCTTGCTGACGGCGGCTACATTTCGGTGCCCCGCTTTGGCATATTCGACGAAAATGAGCAGTGGATTATTGAAGGTGTTGGAGTGTATCCTGATATCGAAGTAGTTGACAGGCCTGAAAAACTGGCTCGTAATGAAGACCCGGGCATTGAAATGGCCGTGAAAGTGCTGCTCGAAGAACTTGAGCGCAACCCGGTCCGAAAAATCAATCCGCCGGCACCACCAGACCGGAGTAAATGGATTGAAATAGAAATTAAATAAGCCCTAGCAATCCTTTCAAGTAAAAAACACGCACTCTACCAACACGGGTGCGTGTTTTTTTATGAAATCAGGATACCATCAATACTTGGTTTTGAACCATTCCATCAACTGAACCGTCATCATAAACATCATCAGGTTGTAGATGGTATCCTCGATGGGAATGGTGAAAATGCGAATACCCAGATTGTGGCTATTATCGTACCAAACAATAGGCTCGTCAAGCCAACTGCCGGTGAGCATGCCATTGACGAGCAAAAATGGTATCAGCGTTACAAAATAGGCCAGCATGAACATGCTGAGCCATGGCTGGCGTCGGTAAACATTGTAAAGCAGCAATAATGCAGTCAGAATGAAGATGATTGAAGTGTAAAGCCGGTCATAATACACTACTCCTACCACAATCAGCAACACGCTCAGTCCGATAGTCAGTGGCCGGTGAATCCTGATCAACGGATCGGACTTCAGGTAGGCCCTGAGACAAGCATAAATGAACACAATAGCATATGGCACCACCACGAAAAACATCCACTCCTCCACCGGAAGTCCAAACCATCTGATTCCCAGAAGGTAGCGATCGTTGAAGCCCCATATTTGCATAGAAGCATACCATATGTCTTTGCCAATGAAAAACGCTCCCATGATGCCGATGGCCGGAAATAAATATTTCCATTCCTTGTAGAATGCCACTTTTCGATCGAAACTCAGGACAAAGGGAAAGAAGATGGTGAAAAGGTCGAGGTAGAGGTAAACCGGATTCATGTTCTGTTCACTGATATTAGAATACTTTGAGTTTTTCGGTGTATATCAATAATGCAAAGAAAAGTGCCTGAATGATAAAGATATACAATGCCATCCTGTTTTTCAGGGGCTTGACAAACCAGTTTACCCCAAGTTGCATCATCAATCCGATAACAAACCACGCCACATAATTTTGCAGGGGAATTACGCCGCCTTCCCAATCCCAGAAATCAAACCGCATGGCAACAGGCTCAAGAAGTATATCGTAACCTACCATTAACAGTGCGCCAATTATCGACCTTAATACCCAATGCAACCCATAAGGAAGCAATATTGCCGAGGTGGAAAAAACCAGAACCGACCAGCTTAACCCAATCATCAGCGGCACACTTAAAACCCTGATTCCCATTCCATTTCCATATATATAGCTGCCGAATATGAGGCCGGTAGCAGTACCAATGGCTTCGAGGAGAAATCCGCCTACTGCACAGATCAAAAACCATAAAACATAGGATGCGTCCGGCTTTTCGGCATTATAAACCAACAAGGCCGAACAAAACAGCAGATTATATGGCGTGAGATGCATCAGACTGTCGGTGTAGCCCAGCAAAATGGTGATAGTGCCAACGATGTGCACTGCAATGAGCAAAAAAAGACTCAATTGGAACTTGTTTTCGAGGAGTGATTTCATGTTTCAGCGATAAGTTCGGAAACTATTTTGGCAGAGAGCAAACAAAGTGGAATGCCACCTCCGGGATGAACGCTTCCACCGCAAAAATAGAGGTTCTTTAACCGGCTACTGTTATTGGTATGCCTGAGAAATGCCGAGAAACGGTTGTTGGAGCTGTTGCCATAGAGTGATCCTCCAAACGAACTGGTGCGGATTTCTATATCCAACGGACTCAGCGTTTCTTCCACTTCGACAAGCGGCGCAATTGGGCAACCCAGAACCCTGCTCAGTTTGTCAAGCACAATCTTTCTGTACTGCGGTATCAGCTTTTGCCAGTCGAAACTCTGCCGATGCGGCGGCACATTGAGCATCACAAACCAATTCTCGCAGCCCTGAGGCGCATCTTCAGGTATTCGTTTAGCAGTGACACTGACGTAAACCGTCGGATCAGTATCGGGAACTATTCCTTTGAAAAGCCTGTCAAACTCGCCCCGGTAATCGTCGCCAAAAAACACATTGTGAAGGCCAAGTTCAGCAAACGAGTGCCTGATGCCCCAATAGAAAATCAGGGCCGAGGTTGAACGCTCCTGACCAAGGATAAACTCCGGAGCCTTGATATCGCTCAGCAGGCGACGATAAGTGAGCAGCACATCCATATCAGACACCACAATACCAGCTTCAAAACTTCCTTGACTCGTCACAACACCGCTCACGGCTTTGCCATTGTGCAGGATACGCTCTACCCGCTCACCGAAACGAAAGCAAACACCGAGTTCCTGTGCCAGCGTATAAAGGCTTTCAGTGATTTGGTGCATCCCCTTTTCGGGCAGATAAGTTCCAAGGCTGTGCTCAAGGTGAGGAATTACATTCAATGCGGCCGGAGCCTTATAAGGACTTGATCCATTGTAGGTTGCATACCTGTCGAAAAGCTGAATCAGCTTTGCATTTTGCAACAGACGACGGTTTTCGGCGTGCATGGTGCTGAAAACTCCCAGCTTGTGAATATGTAGCAGTGCCCTGGCTACATCGGTGTTTATCCATGTGGACCAGCGGTTGAGCGGTTTGTGGAGGAAAATATGACCTGCAAGGTTATACATGGTTTCGCTGCGACGCAGTCGGCTGAGGGTGCGCGGGGCTTTTGCACCAAGTATGTTTTCCACTTCGTCAGCAAACACTGAAGTATCGGCATGTGCAACAAGACGAGTGCCATCGTTCCAAAAGTAGCGGCCCGACTCTTGTTCCTTGAAATAGGCGAAATAGTCGGAAATGTTGCGGCCCGAAAGCGCAAACAACTCTTCAACGTACTCGGGCATGGTGAATAGCGATGGCCCTGCATCAAAGCGATAGCCTTTATTCCTGAGCTGCGTTAGCTTACCGCCCGGATATGTATTGCTCTCGAAAACCGTAACTTGATATCCCTTGGCAGCCAGTCGGATAGCAGTGCCGATTCCGCCAATACCCGAACCGATTATGGCGACAGTTTGTTTGCCATTTGTTGCAGAAGTCATCTCCTTAGGCTGATTTCCATGCATATTTTACCAACACATCCAGAGGCACGTAATCCAAGGTTTTTTCATGAGTAGCCTCGAGCACTACCATTGGAGCTACTCCGGCCTGCCATGCCTCCACCCAGCGCAGCGCGCAGAGACACCAGCGGTCGCCGGGCTTCAGGCCCGGAAACTGAAAAACGGGCTGAGGGGTGATTAAATCGTTTCCCACTGAGCGACTGAACTCAAGAAACTCGGAGGTCATGACTGCGCAAACCGTATGAATACCACGGTCATGGTCATCGGTATTACAACAGCCATCACGAAAAAATCCGGTAAGCGGGGACTGACTGCACATGAGCAGTGCTTCGCCGAAAACATTATTGGCCATGAGAGATTTTTATGTATAACAAAGATGCGATAAAGTTGTTCTCTCACGTCTGTTTATTAAATAATCAACCGTGAACGGTTTCAGGGAAAACCAGATACTTATCATTAAAGTTTACTTAAAATTAACTTTGCATTGCACCGGAACCTCTACCTTTGGCACGGTTAAATTCCTTATCATTCAGTCTGATGGATTTTTCCAAATTTCGTATTCTTCTCATCGACGACGAATCCGACGTGTTGGAGTTTCTAAGCTATAACCTCAAACGCGAAGGTTTTCAGGTAAGTCAGGCAAACAATGGCCTAGAAGCAATCAGCAAAGCAAAAGCCGAAACACCACATTTAATCGTACTCGATGTGATGATGCCGGGAATGGATGGCATCGAAACCTGCGAGGAATTGAAAAAAATTCCTTCCCTCAAAAGCACTTTTATCGTGTTTCTGACTGCCCGGGGAGAAGATTACTCGCAGATTTCGGGCTTCGAGGCCGGTGCTGATGATTATGTAACAAAACCTATCAAGCCCAAATTATTAATCAGCCGACTGAAGGCCCTGCTGAGGCGACTACAGGAAAAGCATGCCGATAACACGCCTGAAACCCTTCAGGTAAAGGATTTTATCATCGATTCGGAACGTTTTCTGGTTATCAAAAACGGAGAGGAAATTGTGCTCCCCAAAAAGGAGTTTGAACTGCTTCGCTTGCTGGCTACCAAGCCTAATAAGGTATTCACCCGCGAAGAAATTTTCAGCAAGGTTTGGGGCGACCAAGTGATTGTAGGCGACCGGACCATCGATGTGCATATTCGCAAAATCAGGGAAAAAATCGGACTCGAAAACATTCGCACTGTAAAGGGTGTTGGGTATAAATTTGAGGACTGATTGAAGAGATGCCCGCTAACTATCAAGAAACCCGTAAAGTTGCCCTTACAACCGCATCTGCTGTAGCACTTGCATTATTGCTTTTTCTTATCGCCCTGGTTGTAGCAGAAATAAGGCTGAACATTTGGCTCGCACTGGCATTGTCGCTTATTATTTTCGGATTGGCCTATGCGGTGAGTTTCAGGTTCATCGATAATTTTATTTACAAGAAAATTCGGCTGATTTACAAGGCAATACCCGGGTTCAAATCACGCGTCGAACAAAAGGGTAAGGTCAAAGAAAGCAATCCGCAAACAGGTTCCATCGAAGGTATAAAGGAGGCGGTGATTGAATGGAGCGCAAGGCAGAACATGGAAATTGAAGAGCTTCGCAAAATGGCCTCATACCGTCGTGAGTTTCTTGGTAATATTTCGCACGAGCTTAAAACCCCTATCTTCAATATTCAAGGATATGTGCTCACCCTGATTGATGGCGGCCTCGATGATCCTGAAATAAACAAGGACTACCTCCTGCGTATGGAAAATAGCGTCAACCGCCTCATTGCCATTGTAGAAGATCTTGAAGAAATATCCAAGCTTGAGTCAGGCGAACTCAAACTCAATCTCACCTACTTCGACCTTGTTGAGCTTACGCGCGAGGTAACTGATTTTCTCGAGATGAAAGCACGGAAAAACAAGGCCGTGATTAGCATCCGCAACGAACTTCAGCGACCATTGATTGTGCATGCCGACAAAAAACGCATCCGTCAGGTGCTGATCAACCTCATTGAAAATGCCGTAAAATATGGCGACAAAGAGCAAAACAATATTTTGGTGCGTTTTTTCGATATGGATGAGCATTACCTCATCGAAGTAAAAGACAATGGCCCGGGCATTCCTGAAGAAAGCCTGCCGCGCATTTTCGAACGTTTTTACCGCACCGATAAAGGCCGTTCGCGCGACAATGGTGGCAGTGGATTAGGACTGGCCATTGTAAAACACATCATCGAAGCACATGGACAAAGTATTCGCGTTCGAAGCAAACTTGGCAAAGGAACGGTGTTCGCTTTCACTTTACCCAAAAAATATTAATTTTCAGATTGTTACATAAAATTCGTTGCAAGCTGTTCCTCAGCTGTTAACGCTGATCTTGCCTCGATTCTCACTGCATCCCAAAGCGAAAATCCAGCTTTCTGCATAACGAGGCGGATATTAAACTGCCTTTAACTTGCCAAAACCATTCACCAGCCGCCACCTCAAGCCTAAATAGTGCAGAATTACTACTTTTGAAAAAAAATATGTCGCGGCACCTTGCTTTCCTTCTTGCCCTGCTCTTCTGCGCTCAACTCGCCAAGCCACAGGATACTTTAACGGTTATGCAATATAACCTGCTTTATTACGGCGAAGTCACGGGATTCTGCAACAACAGCAACAACAGCCTTCAGATGAAAGACCCTCATCTGCGCACCATTCTTAACCATGTAAACCCTGATATACTTACTGTCAACGAGCTATCGAAAGACGCTCCGGTGCACGACCATCTGCTCGACAATGTGCTCAATGCCAACGGCAGCAACCGCTACAGCAAGGCCCAGCTACGGAATACAGCGAACTCGAACATTGTCAACATGATTTTTTTCGACAACCGCAAGCTGGCACTCAAAGCACAATACACAGCCCAAAATGTAGTGCGTGATATCGATGTTTACGAACTATATTACAAATCAAACGACCTTTTGCAAGGCGATACTGCCTTTATTATCTGTATTGTAGCGCATCTCAAAGCCGGAAATACGACGTCTGATGCCAATTCCAGAAAGATTATGGCCGAAAACACCATGAGATTTGTCGATACTCGCTTTGCCAATGCTAATGTCATGCTGATGGGCGACTTTAACCTCTACACCGATGCCGAGCCAGCTTTTCAAACCATGGTCAACTACAGCAGTGTTCCGGCACGGTTTATTGACCCTGTGGGCCAAATGGGCAACTGGAACAACAATGCATTTTATGCTTCAGTGCACACACAAAGTACTAATGTAGTTTCAGGCGATTGCAAATCGGGAGGTGGTCTCGACGATCGCTTCGATTTTGTGCTGATCTCCGACGAAATTCGTTTTGGAACGAAAAAAGTGCGATATGTTCAGAATTCTTACAGGGCAATCGGACAAGACGGGCAGCGCTTCAACAACGCTGTGAATGCAGCACCGCAGAACCTTTCCGTCCCTGCCGAGGTAGCAGACGCCTTATTCAACTTTTCTGATCACCTCCCTGTAAGCCTTAAGTTGCGTGTAGATAAGGTGCTCGATGTGAGGGAAAATATCGCCAATCCTTATATGGCCAACCTTAGTCCAAATCCGGCCACTGCGCAGGCCAGGCTGTCGTTTTACATCGATACTGACGAAACAGTCACTATCCAGCTGCTGAATCCGGCCGGGCAATTGCTGTGGGAGTCAGCCCCGCAGTACCAAACCGGAAAAAACAGCATCCAGCTTCCTGTAAGTACACTGCAGGCTGGAATGTATTTAGTGCGCCTGAAAGGAAACAAGAAATCGCAGACCATGCGGCTTCTAAAGAATTAATTTAGACAGCCTTATCACTATTCTAACCAAAAAGCGTTTCCTGTAAAGGCTCTGGCCTTATCAGGCGCTCGTCGTCGTTGCGCACATTATTTACGGCTTTCGAAACAGGGTACATCTCCATATCCTGTTCCGGATAAGGCCTCAACAGGCTAAAAAGCGTTTCCTCGTCCGACGACCGCAGCCAGACCTGCTCCGCATGACGCGGCAAGATGACCGGCATCCGGTGATGAACGTCTTGCATCAGGGCGTTAGCCTCAGTGGTTAGAATACTGAATGTGAAGAGTCTGGTTCCATCCGGCGAAACCCATTGTTCCCACAATCCGGCCATGGCAAACAAAGGCTCATCTTTAAGAAAAAACCTGTATGGCTGTCCGGTTGATTTTTTCCATTCATAAAATCCATTTGCCGGAACCAGACAGCGCCGGCTGACAAAGGCTTTCCTGAAGGCAGGCTTTTCGCGTACTGTTTCAGCCCTGCTATTGATCATCTTTGGTGCACCCGAAGTGTCCCTGGCCCACGATGGAACGAGTCCCCAGCGATAGTGACTGATGCTGCCCGGTGCTGCATTGCTAATCACCGGAAGCCATTGCAATGGTGCGCAGTTGTAGCCTTTGGGAATCCTTGCATCGGGCGTGGGTGGCCGATGCAGCTCATCGAAAAGCTCGGTAAGGAAACGCTCGGAGATTTCTTTGCCCTTAACCGAAAGTTGAAACCTTCCACACATTAGTCCCGCAGATTAAATTCATTGACGAGATCATGCAAGATCACGCCATGATCGAATGCCAAAGGCGGCAAATCATTGAGGCTAAACCACCTGACCGCACTGGCATCGTCGCCCGCATGCAATCCGGATTCATCGGCCGTAAAGGCAACAAAAACTATGGTGATGGTGCGATGCCGCGGATCGCGATCGGGCTTGCTGTAAGCCCTGAACTGGCTAAATTTCAGATCTGTAAGCCCGGTCTCTTCTGATGTTTCGCGGCATACTGCCTGCTCCAGCGTCTCATGCTCGTCAACAAATCCTCCGGGAAAGGCCCAAAAGTCCTTGAAAGGCGCATGTCTTCGTCGGATCAGCAACACCTGCCAATGCGCTGCCGGCCGGCAAAAAACTGCTGCGTCCACCGTCACAGCAGGACGGGGATAATCGTAGCAATACTTGTCCGGTGGCGTTACCATTGTCGCTATCTTTTGGTGAGCTTAACCGCCTGCCATCCATCAACAAGCAGAAGATACAAACCCGAAGGAAGTACATCCAGGTTTAGCTCGGTATCCTTTAGCCGACCATTTTTCCAAACCTTGCCCTGTAAGTCGATGACCACGTAATTTGGTTCGGTTCGCGTCACATATTCAGGAAATCGTATGACGGTGAAAAAGGGATTCAGCAATACCTTTAGCTTATCAGCCTGCTGCGAAGGTTTTCCGGTGGGGCACCATACTACTTCGAGAGGCACACCGGGTGACTGGATAAATTCAGGGCAAACCTCAGGAGCGCCGGTCACTTCATAAACGCCATCGCGGCCAACCTTCAGCACCTGTGAGCTTGCTCCGGCAATGGCTTCACCATTTCGGTACCAGGTAATGTTGGTGTTGTATGGATTGCCCAATTCAAAGACTATCGTATCTCCCGGACAAATCATGAACGAACCTTCAGGCCCGGGTGTATAGGTGCCGGAGATGATCACATAAGGCAGCAGAAAAACATATCCATCTACAAAAAATTCCGGTGAGGTTGCTGTTTGTTCCGAAAGCGTTACGGTGACCGAAACATACGAAGCTGAAAAGCTATAATAATCCATCACAAGACTCTGGGAAACCGCACCACTGATCAATTCTGTAGTTGTGCTGCCATAATAACGACGCTTCCACTGGTAAGTGTCGAACAATTGGGTAGATACAATACCCGTTCCTCCGGGACAAAGCATATTATCGCCCGAAATAGTGGGCTGTGGCTGCTGCCCAAACGCCTGATAAACAGGCCACGAAAAAACCATCGCGAAAAGGAGCAAAGTCCTCACGTACAGAAAATTTTTCCAAATATAGAATGAGGTTGCTGATTGCGGCTAAATTCAGGTAAAATATCCTCTGATTTGCCGGCAATACAAAGACTGGCTAAACGAAAACCTTATGATCTGGGGTCGTAGGCCCATTTGATCCACACCGAGCCCCATGTGAATCCTCCGCCAAATGCCGCCAGAATTAGATTGTCGCCCTTGCGAAGCTTACTTTCCCACTCGTGCAAACAGAGCGGGATGGTTCCATTGGTGGTATTGCCGTAGCGCTCAATATTCACCATCACCTTTTCGGGTGGCAAGCCCACACGTCTTGCCGTGGCATCGATAATGCGAAGGTTAGCCTGATGAGGCACAAGCCAGGCAATATCCTCAGCAGAAAGATGGTTGCGTTCGACCAAGGCAGCAGCTACATCGGCCATATTGGTAACGGCAAATTTGAACACCGCCTGACCTTCCTGATACACAAAATGCTCCCGGGCATCAACCGTGTGATGTGATGGCGGCTTAGCCGAACCGCCGGCTTTCATGTGCAGATGTGGCATACCAGAGCCATCGGATTGCAGTATGGCATCCATGACACCAATAGGTTCATGTGTTGGTTCAAGCAGCACGGCACCACCGCCGTCGCCAAAAATTACGCAGGTGGCACGATCGGTATAATCGACAATGGACGACATTTTATCGGCGCCCACAACAATGATTTTCTTGTACATGCCCGATTCGATGAACTTTGATGCAGTGACAAGGGCATAGATAAATCCCGAGCAAGCTGCATTAAGATCGTAGCTGAATGCGTTTTTGATCCCGCAATTGTGACTGATGATGTTGGCCGTAGCCGGAAACAACATATCAGGTGTGACGGTGGCGCAGATGAGCATGTCAATTTCTTCAGGACGAGTTCCTGTTTTTTCGAGCAAGCCCTGCACGGCAGCAGTCCCGATTACCGAAGTGCCCTGACCTTCGCCTTTAAGGATGTGCCGCTCCTTGATACCGGTGCGTGTGATGATCCACTCATCCGTGGTATCAACCATTTTCTCAAGGTCGGCGTTAGTAAGCAAGTCGCCCGGAACCCAGGCGTTAATCCCTGCTATGGCAGCATAAATCTTTTCTTTCATCTTCAGAAGTTTGTCCATTCAAACTTTTGGATGCCAAAGTTATCCAAAGCATCCTTAATTTTCTCGCTAAGCCGGGATTCCGCCACTTCCCTTCCCAACAACATCATATTTTTGATGGCCAGCGGACTACTGATACCATGACCGATAATCACATTACCGTTGATGCCGATGATGGGCGTACCACCATAAGTCTCATAATTAAACCGGGCAAAATAACTATCTAGCAAGCCCCTCTTTTCCATGATGCGATAGATGGCCTGCAGTTGCTTGATAACAATATTGCCCGTAAATCCATCGCACACCACCACATCGGCCTTATCGTTGAAAAGGTCGCGACCTTCAACATTGCCGATAAAGTTAAAATCAGCAGTTTCCTTCATCATTTGGTAGGCCGACTGCACCAGCAAATTGCCTTTCTTTTCCTCTTCACCGATATTGAGCAGGGCAACTTTGGGTTGCTGAATACCCATGACGACAGAGGCATAAACTGAACCAAGAAAACCATATTGATAAAGCACATCAGCCCTTGCGTCAGGGTTGGTGCCTACATCGAGAATGATTTTGTAGGAGCCGCTAAGATTAGGAAGCGGTACTAGGCTTGCCGGCCGGATGATACCCGGGATGGTACCTATGACATTTGTGGCACCGACAAACATGGCGCCGCTGTTGCCAGCACTGGCAAACATGTCGATCTGGCCATTTTTTAACCACTCGAATCCCCTGACTATACTGGATGCGCTTTTGGCCTTAAAAGCCTTGACAGGCTTATCGCTCATAGTGATAACCTCGGGACAGTGTACGACCTCAAACTTACCTTTTGTGGCAGGTACATCCTTTAGTCCTTCAGCAATCTGCTGTTCGTCGCCAAATAGCACAATAGTGCAGCCTTGGCTCAGTTCGGGCGCGAGCAGCTTCAGACTCTCCAAGGGGGATGCCGGGGCATGATCGCCCCCAAAAACATCGAGGCCCAGTCGCATCTGACTAAATTATCACCTTATTGGCCAACTGTGCGATATCAGGCTTTTGCACCTTCCATCACCAGTTTGCCCTTGTAATAAAGGTCGCCATCAACATAATAGGCACGGTGATATACGTGAATGGCTCCTGTGCTGGGGCATTTGGCGAGCTGCGGAAGCTGTGCCTTGTCGTGGGTTCTGCGCTTATCTCTTCTGGTCGAGGAGTGTCTCCGTTTTGGATGTGGCATGACTTTTTGATTTTCTGATGATTATATGATTATGACTGTTGTTCTCCTGAAGATTTTAACAATGATTGAAGGGTGCTCCAACGCGGATCAGTGTCGGCTGCGGGCTTCATCTGCTCAAGAAGCGCGATGGCTTCGGGGTTGCAGGTCGAATTGCCCCGCTCGTCATCCGGATGCACCTTGCGCAATGGAACCAAAAGCATCATGAATTCGTAAATCAGTTGAAACACATCAAATTCATGAAGATCGGCCGGGATGAGCATTACTTCATCCGACTCCTCCTCCATGTGGTCACCATATTTCAGGATGTACCTGAAACTGCCTTCAACAAACTGCTTGTATTCGTCGGCACAGCGGTCACAAATGAGCTGCAACCAGCCGGTGAAATCGAACTGAAGGGCAATGAATGCCGGATGCTTGTCAAGCAAAAGCTCAAGACGCACACTCCCATTGGCAGCCTCGGGAAACTGGCTGAAAGCCAGAAATTCCTCTCCCAGATCGAAACTGAAAAGTTTCGGCCCCAGTGTGGCACCGGTTAGTGGTAATATGAACTCCCTCTCGTATTTCAATGTGGTGTTTGCGCCTGAAATTTGGGGGGCAAAGATAGGCAATTATACTTTTATCTCAAAATCCCTCAAACTAACTGTGCTTGTGCTGTTTGTTCCGAAGCATCAATCAGAGCGTCCTGACAATGACCCTGACAGGAATTCAAGTTAATATAGTTGTAGTTTAATCATAACTGATGCATTAGTGCGCCTTTTCGATGGTCGAAAAAACTTATGCAAACGATGGAATTTTTATTTGTTAAAGTTATAACAATAGGCTTTCATTTGCTAATTTCGCAGTCTGAAACAAAAAAAATATCCAATAATTATGATGTGGTTAAACAAACTTATTGCTTCAATGCTGCCCTTTATGCCACGCGATCTGGTGTGGTTGTTTTCGAAACGCTACATTGCCGGTCGAAGAATTGAAGATGCTATCAGAGTATGTAAAGAGCTCAATGCCAAAGGCATAATGGTAACCGTTGACCTTCTTGGCGAATTTATTACTGAGCTCAGGCAGGCTGAAGAGAATAAAAAGGAATACCTGCAAATCATTGAGACCATTCAGGCCGAAAACATTCTTGGGAATTATTCGCTTAAGCCGACCATGTTCGGACTGCTGATCGACAAGGATGTGTGCTATTCGAACATTCGCGAAATAGTTGCAAAGGCTGCCTCCTACAACAACTTTATTCGAATCGATATGGAGGATTCACAGTGTGTTGATCTGGAAATTGAATTATTCCGTAAGCTGAAGGCCGAGTTTCCAAAGAATGTTGGTCTTGTGGTTCAGGCTTATCTAAAGAGAACTTTGTCGGATCTGGAGAACATGCTCGACCTGCACACATCCGAAGTGCCGCTTAACTTTCGGCTTTGCAAGGGAATATATGTTGAGCCCGAAAGCATTGCGTACAAGAATTATCACGAGATCAACGCTCATTTTCTGGAAGATCTTGAATTCATGTTCAAGCACGGCATCTATCCGGGCATTGCCACTCACGACAAACCTTTGGTGGAAGGCGCTTATCAGCTGATCAATAAATATAAGGTTGCCCCTGAGCATTACGAGTTTCAGATGCTTTACGGAGTTACACCTCAACTTCGAAACAGCATCATCGAGGCAGGACACCGGATGCGCATATATGTGCCATTTGGCGAACAATGGTTTGCCTACTCTACGCGAAGGCTGAAAGAAAATCCACGTATGGCCTCAGATATCATTAAAGCTCTGTTTGTCAGGGGCTGACGAGCAATATTGATTTTTTAGTTGACACATCGTTTTTACTCATTCTTTCGTGCCTTGCCAAAGAGCAGGATTTTTTGCATTTGGCTCAGGCTTGAAATTGTATTACTTTTGTAGTTTGTATTCAGGGCAGACTTAAACGAAACGAATGGAAAAACCAAGAGTTCTTTTTGTTGCGCAGTACATAACACCATTTGTTAAGGAATGCCAGCTCAGTAATATTGGGCGGCGCCTACCACAAGGTATTCAGGAGCGAGGCAAAGAAATCAGAACCTTTATGCCCCGTTTTGGCAACATAAACGAACGCCGCAACCAACTGCATGAGGTCATTCGTCTATCGGGCATGAACCTCATTATCAACGATACCGATCACCCGCTCATTATCAAGGTGGCTTCAATACAGCAAGCCAGAATGCAGGTTTATTTTATTGACAACGAGGATTTTTTCCACCGAAAATACACCATCACCGATAAGAACGGGCATTTTTTTGAGGATAATGACGACAGAACCATATTTTACTCACGCGGGGTTCTCGAAACAGTGAAAAAGCTTGGCTGGCAACCCAATCTGGTGCACTGTCACGGTTGGATGTCAGCACTTGTACCCATTTACATTAAGAAAGCCTATAAGGATAATCCCCTTTTTAGCGATGTGAAGGTGGTGTACTCGCTTTACGACGATCATTTTTCTGAAAATTTTCGTTCAAACTTTGATAAAAAACTCAAGCTACCAGGTATTGGCCCCAAAGACCTCAAATACTATAAGGATCCGAATTACGTTAACCTGAGCAAAGCGGCCATCGATTACTCCGATGCCGTTGTCGTTGCCGGCGAGCACGTATCTTCAGAATTGATTGACTTTGCTATCGAAAAGAAAAAGCCGCTGCTTTACCACAAAGAAGATGGCTATATCGATGCATACAACCAGTTTTATGACACTCTGCTCGGTTTGAAAAAGTAAAACAAATCATTACATGCCCAAGACATTTTTTTTCCGAAAACCAGCCATCATAGCGGGTCAGGTGGCACTGTGCCTCATTTTATTTTTCTCGTGTACCAAAAGGCCTGGCGAAATTGGTGCTGACCTCTTGCCTGACGATGCCCTGATCAGCCCTATGTTTACTGACACCATCACCGTTGTTGCATACAGTATCCGAGAGGACTCGGTGCGAACCGACAAACCTGAGACTGCATTGCTTGGCAGCATCTTCGACCCGGTGTTCGGCACTTCAACAGCAAGCTTTTTTACCCAGATAAGCCTTTCAACTGCCAGCCATGATTTCGGCACCAACCCGCAGCTTGACTCGCTGGTACTCCAGCTGGCCTATGCCGGATATTATGGCGACACTACCACTATGCAGAATATCAAGGTTTATGAGGTCATGGAACGTTTATACTACGATTCTGCCTATTACTCAACTCAGCTCAAAGAATACAATAATTTCGATTTTGCCAATTTCAACTTCTCTCCGCGCCCTAAATCACGTGTGGTGTGGCAGGGCGACACTCTTGCGCCAATTGTCCGCATCAGGCTGAGTGATATTTCGCCCGCGCTGGGCAACAAATTACTTACAGCCGGAGAGTCCAACCTCTCGTCAGTCAGCCGTTTCCAAAATTTTTTCAGAGGCCTCTACCTGACTGCCGAACCACAAACAACCGGTGGAGCCATTCTTGGATTCGACCTTCCAAGTAACCTTTCGAGGCTAACGATTTACTACCGTAACGATGAAAAGGATTCGCTGCGTTATGAGTTTCTTATCACGAGCGATGAAGCACGTTACAATCATTTTAACCATAACAACTACGCTAACGCATCCGCCGCATTCCGGCAACAAGTGATCGAAGGCGACACTACATTAGGTAGTCAGGCGCTTTATCTGCAAGGCATGGGCGGAATTAAAACCAGGCTGCGGTTTCCGACACTGGCTAAACTTAAAACAAGTACTAACCAGAAAATTGTCATCAACGATGCCCGCCTGATGCTCTATGGTAAAACATTGGATACCACCCTGTTTTATGCTCCTTCAAATTATGCCCTTGTAAAGGCAAACGGCGATGGCACATATTCCATACTCAAAGATCAGTTCGAAGGAAACAACTATTTTGGCGGTTCTTACATCTCTAAGGCCAACAGGGTACAGTTCAGGCTAACCCAGTATGTGCAGGATATGGTGCTCAGGGGTGCGGGACGAGAGGATCATGGTTTGTATCTGTTTTCTATCGGCGCCTCGTCAAGACCGCATCGTTGGATAATCAACGGAACAAACCCAGGGGACGATACCTTGCAGCCTCTCAAATTGTTGCTTCATTATAGTATTGTTAATGAATAAATTATATTGACCAACCAAACAATTAAATAATATGTGCAGCATTGTAGCATACATTGGCCCGCGACAGGCGTATCCTATTCTAATTAACGGGCTCAAGCGCCTCGAATACAGGGGATACGACAGTGCGGGCATTGCACTCTTAAATAATGGGCTGAATATATACAAAACCAAAGGCAAGGTCTCTGACCTTGAGCATTATGCCAGAGGCAAGCATATCCACGGAAGCATTGGTATTGCCCATACCCGCTGGGCCACACATGGCGAACCTAATGATGCTAATGCTCACCCGCATGCCTCCCAATCTAATAACATTGCGCTGATTCATAATGGAATTATCGAGAATTATGCTCTGCTGAGGCGCGAACTGGAAAACAGGGGTTATCAATTTCGTTCAACCACCGACACCGAGGTATTGACCAACCTGATCGAAGACATCAAAATCAATGAGGGAGTTGACCTTTTTGAAGCTGTCCGCATTGCGCTCAATCAGGTGGTTGGCGCATATGCCATCGTGGTCATGGAAGCAGGTAATCCGGATTTACTGGTGGCAGCACGTAAAGGAAGTCCTTTGGTGATTGGTATAGGCAATGGTGAGTTTTTTGTGGCCTCCGATGCTACCCCAATCATTGAATTTACCAAAAACGTAGTTTACCTCGATGATGAAGAGGTTGCTCTTGTGCAACGCAACAACGAGCTGAAGATTAAGACAATACGAAACAAGGAAAAAACCCCTTACATCCAGAAACTCGAGATGAGCCTCAATGCGCTGGAAAAAGGTGGTTATGATCATTTTATGCTCAAGGAAATTTACGAGCAGCCCGTTTCGATTCGCGACAGTATGCGCGGGCGAATTCACCCCGAAACAGGCTCTGTTACCCTTGGAGGCATTATTGACTATGAGCAGAAAATTCTCAATGCCGACCGAATCATTGTGGTGGCTTGCGGAACCTCGTGGCATGCCGGTTTAGTGGGCGAATACCTGATCGAAGACCTTGCCAGAATTCCCGTTGAAGTGGAGTACGCCTCGGAGTTTCGCTACCGTAATCCTATCATCAGCGAAAAAGATGTCGTACTTGCCATTAGTCAATCGGGCGAAACCGCCGATACCCTCGCGGCCATTGAACTGGCCAAAAGCAAAGGCGCCACCATTTTAGGCATCTGTAATGTCGTAGGCTCTTCCATTGCCCGTGCAACCCATGCCGGCAGCTATACCCATGCCGGACCGGAAATTGGCGTTGCCTCCACTAAAGCTTTTACCGCTCAGGTAACCTTACTCACCTTATTTGCACTGCGTTTTGCTCAGATCAAAGGCACTATTAGCCGTTCGCGGTTCAACCAGATTTTAACAGAGCTGACGCTCATACCTGATAAAGTTGAGCATACGCTGAATACCTGCAAAAACGTTGTACTCGAAACCGCTGAGTTGTTTAAAGACGTACGCAACTTCCTTTATCTTGGACGCGGGTATAATTTTCCCGTTGCGCTGGAGGGCGCTCTTAAGCTAAAGGAAATCAGCTATATTCATGCTGAAGGATATCCCGCCGCTGAAATGAAACACGGACCAATTGCGCTGATCGACGAGGATATGCCTGTAGTGTTTATTGCTCCCAAGCAGGGCATATACGACAAAGTGGTAAGCAATATTCAGGAAGTAAAAGCCCGTAAGGGAAAAGTCATCGCGGTGGTAACCGAAGGCGATACTGTAGTAAAGAATCTGGCCGACTACGTCATCGAGATCCCTGATACTGAAGAAATCCTTGTTCCCTTGCTGGCAACAATACCCTTGCAAAAGCTGGCATATCATATCGCCGTCTTGCGCGGATGCAATGTGGATCAGCCACGAAACCTGGCCAAATCGGTGACCGTAGAATAGAAAAAAGCGCCTTAAGGCGCTTTTTTTTGTGGGCCCACCAGGACTTGAACCTGGGACCGTCTGATTATGAGTCAGATGCTCTGACCGACTGAGCTATAGGCCCGGTTTACGTTTTTTTAACACTAAAAATAACGGCCTGTTTTTTGATTTGGCCGTGCAAATTTACAACTTTGCGAGAGTATTTGAAAAGAATTAGCGAAATCAAATGAAAACAAACATAAACATCACTGATATTATTTTCGATTTTGGAGGGGTGATCCTAGATATTGATCCCCAATTGACCATTAATGAACTCGTCAATCTGGGCATTAAAGATGTGGATGTTTTTTCATCGGCTGCGTTTCAGCAAGGCGTAGTCGAAAAGCTTGAACGTGGTATTATCACACCCGAAGTGTTTCGTGATAAAATAAGGGAGTTTGCCGGTAAAGCACTCAAAGATCAGGACATTGATGATGCATGGAATGCGCTTTTGCTCGATATTCCCAAGGAGCGCATTAAGGCGATTGAAGCTGCAAAGCAACACTATGGCATTTATCTGCTCAGCAATTCGAACGAAATCCATTATGAGCTTTATGTGCGCGACCTGCAGCTCAGGTTTGGATATCGGGAATTCGACCAGCTTTTTGATAAAGCATATTTTTCGTTCGACCTGCACATGAGCAAGCCAAATCCGGAGATATTCGAGTTTGTGATTCACCAGCATCGTCTGAACCCCGCAAACACCTTGTTTATTGACGATACCCTGATGCATATTGAAGCTGCGGCAGCCTTGGGATTACAAACCTATCACCTCCAAAAGCCTGAGCGTTTAAGGGACCTGTTTATAGAGGGCAAGTTGAGGGAAGACCTTCTGCTTCGCTGATGCCCTCCTCCATGGCCTTATCGGTGGAAATAAGCGGTTCGACACCATGAAAATGTGTCTCAATTTCGCCCAATAGCTCAAGCATTTCCGCAAAATTATCCACCTCCATCAGCCTGATGCGAAACGGCTTAAAATGGGGATAACCTTTAAAGTAATAGCTCCAGTGCTTGCGCATTTCAAGAATAGCCAGCCGCTCGCCCTTCCATTCCACTGATTTTTGAAGATGAATAAGACTGATGCGCACCCTTTCGTGGATGTCGGGTAATGGCAACACCGTTCCATTGGCCAGATATTGCTTTACTTCCCTGAAAATCCACGGATTACCATAAGAGCCACGGGCAATCATCAGACCATCAACACCATAAGTGTCTCTGAAACGTTTTGCCGAAGGCCCATCCACTACATCGCCATTGCCAAAAACCGGAATTTTCATGCGTGGATTTTGCTTCACCTCGCCAATCAAGGTCCAGTCGGCCGGAACGCTCGAGCGCGTGGTGCGCAATCGTCCGTGTATGGTAATAGCCTGTATGCCAACATCCTGCAGTCGTTCGGCAATTTCCACAATATTCTTTGTATGCTCGTCATACCCCAGACGGGTTTTCACCGTCACGGGCAGTTTGACAGCATCGACCACAGCGGCCGTCATCGCAACCATTTTGGGGACGTTGTTCATGATACCCGATCCTGCCCCTTTCGATGCTACCTTCTTGACGGGACAACCGTAATTGATATCAATGATATCGGGCTGTACGGATTCAGCAAATCGGGCAGCTTCGACCATGGAATTAATGTCGTGGCCATAAATCTGTATGCCGATTGGCCGCTCAAAATCGGTGAAATCAAGCTTTTTGACACTCTTTTCCGCTTCGCGGATCAGCCCCTCAGACGAGATAAACTCAGTGTAGGTGATGTCGGCACCAAACATCTTGCACACATGGCGAAAAGGCGGATCGCTCACATCTTCCATGGGGGCGAGGAGTATAGGAAACTCGCCCACTTCTATTTGTCCAATTTTAATCATTTGTTATCGTTCGGCTCACCTTGTCAGCGCATAAACATGGATAAAGGCCGCAAAAATACTAATTTTGCCCCTCTATCTAATATCGTACCAAGCCTCCGGAATGATCCACAAAGCAGTTTTTGAAAATTCGGGCAACGGCTTCCGCTGGATAACGCTTATTTTTCTGATGCTCATGGGGGCACTGATCGGAATGCTGACAGGCTTTGCTATCCAGAAGCTTTTTGGGATTGCTGACCCGGAATCGCTGGCAAGCATGCGTATTATGCAGCTAAGCACACAAATCGGGCTGTTTTTTTTACCTCCGTTATGCTGGGCATTCCTTTTCGGCACAAAGCCACTTGATTATCTGGGTCTGAGAAGTTCGCCACGAGGGCTTTTGCCGGTATATGGAGTTTTGCTGATGTTGTCGGCTCTTCCTTTGGTGCATGGTTTAGCTGAATGGAACCAGTCCGTTACCTTGCCCGAAAGCCTTTCTTCAATAGAACAGCATTTTAGGGGGTTGGAAGATAGGGCAACGGCCATTACAAAAACATTTCTTTCGGTCAGCACATCTTGGGAACTACTGTTCAATCTCCTGATGATTGCTGTTATTCCAGCTTTAGGTGAAGAGTTGCTTTTCAGGGGTGTGATTCAAAAACAATTGATGCATTCTACACGTAATGCTCATCTCGCTGTAATCATTAGCTCGCTTATATTCAGTATTTTACATTTTCAGTTTTTCGGTCTCGTGCCCAGGTTCCTGTTAGGATTGTTTCTCGGTTATTTTTATCTGTGGAGTGGAAGCTTGTGGGTTCCGGTGTTGATGCATTTTATAAACAACGCATTGGCAGTTGTAGCATTCTATTTGCACCACAATGGGTCTTCACAGGTAGCCATGGAAGACTTTGGCGCGGTAAGCACCTGGTGGCAATGGACCCTGAGTGTACTGATAAGTCTTTCATTATGCATTGCTGCCTATCGTCAAAGGCAAGTAGATTGATTGTTGTCAGTTGGTGTCATTGAATCAGATTAATCAAGGCTTTACCTGGTGCATTTTTCTCATTGAGCAGAAATCCTGAGGAGGATACTTCAAGAAGTTGATTATCCAATTTATGGCATTAAACCCGGCATATAATGAACGGGGAGGCAGTTTATTTTCGCAGTTTATCCATCACCTTAGTATAAATGACCGCGAGTGCGTCGCACAAGCAGCTTAGGGACATGCGCTGTGCCACAACACCATGAAAGGATTGCACAATACTCCGCATCAATCCATATAAAAAAGGCTGTCCGATATTTTACCGGACAGCCCTGTACGATTAAAGCAAACAGTGTTAATTGCTGGCTGTTTGACCTCTTAATGTGGAATAGTTGATACGGAAAGCGCTGGCTTTACGTAGTTCTTGCTTAACATCGGTTACGATACCCATCTTGGTTTCCTTGTGCACCATAAGCGAAGTGGTGATAAGTCCCCTATCGGCTTCGTTACGCGCTTCTCGCTCCCGGGCAATGAACTCCGGAATATCGCGTACGCGGGCAAACTGATCATTAAGCTGGATACGTGATTCGGTTCCGAGTGCCACATTGGTTGGTGGCCCGATGTAGATGTAGCTTACCAACGATTTCTTTTCAAGTTTCTGTACTTCAGTGGCTTGAGGCAGTTTCACCTTGACCTTAAGGGTTACTTCGCGCATAACAGTAGTAACCATAAAGAAGAACAGCAACATAAAGATAATGTCGGGCAGCGAGGAGGTATTGATGGCCTGAGCGCCTTTGGTCTTTTTTGTTTTAAACTTCGACATATCAGTTTCCTCCTATATTTTCTGGTTCAGCTTCGCTGATACGCAAAGGCACAGCTTCGTTGATGGCTTTGATCTGGTCTTCGTCGGTGAGTGCACTATACTTCACACCAAACCTTCGCGCTGACAATTCATCGCGCAGTTCGTTAAACGCCCGGGCCAGCTCGTTTTGCACCCTGATATACATATCGTATGAAGTACCTCGGTCGTTTTTGAGCGAGATAACTCCTTTTGATACATGCACATCGCCAAGTATCGGAATATTAACCAGTTCGGTTTCCGGATAATTAGGGTCGTCAGGAAATACCGGAGTCATAAAGCGCTTGGCTACATCCTTTAACGTACGGATATCACCGGGTTTGCCATCTACGAGCAGCCTGTCGTTTTTGTTCACCAGCACATTCAACACGTTGCGTTCCTTAATTTTGATATCTTCAGGTGTTTCCACAGGAGGAGGAAGACGACGGGTGATACCCGAGTCAACATCCATAGTAGTGGTCACCAGAAAGAATATCAGCAGCAGGAAGGCGATGTCGGCCATTGAACCTGCATTGATTTCCGGCGTTGCTCGTCGTGCCATGATAAATTATTTGAAGATTTTAATCACACTGGAATAGAGAATGGTAAGCAGGGAAATTACTGCCAGAATGTAGGTAAACAGCATTCCCATACCAACCCACCTGGAGGTTTCGGCGGTAATGTTGAGCGTTTGCAGTTTGACATCGCTGAATGTGTTTCCTGAAAAAGAATAGGAAACAATAGCGATGAGAGCCGCCAAACCAAGGGTCAGCAGCAGTTTTACCACTCCTTTGGGATTGCTGATGAAACCGATAATTGGTGAAGCCAGGGCAATAATAACTCCGGCAATGATCAATATGTAACCCCACCGGAGCAAGGTGTCTGACTCGATGGTACCCATGTAGAACAGCACAGACAGAACGGCTGAAACTGCCATAAGCAGGTACAGAACCAGACTCGCGTATTTCGTGATCTTGTCCGTCATGGTATATTACTTTTTGCTGTATTTGTTGATCATGTCGATAAAGCTGATCGAGCTGTCTTCCATATCATTGACAAGGTTGTCAATCTTGGAGATGATGTAATTATAGAAAATCTGAAGGATGATAGCTACAATAAGACCAAATACCGTGGTGAGCAGTGCCACCTTGATACCGGTTGCAACGATCTGGGGGCTGATGTCGCCTGCTGCGGCAATATCATCGAAGGCCTGGATCATACCGATAACTGTACCCATAAATCCGAGCATGGGTGCAAGTGCAATGAACAGCGAAATCCAGCTGACACCGCTTTCGAGACGACCGGTGATTACTGAACCGTAGGAAACGATGGATTTTTCAACTTCTTCAACGCCCTGATCATAACGCAAAAGGCCCTGATAGAAGATGCTGGCTACCGGTCCGCGGGTTTCACGGCAAATGTCCTTGGCCTTTTCCACTCCTCCATTCTCGAGTGCATCGCTCAGCTGGCTCAGCAGCTTTTTGGTGTTTGTAGAGCTGAGCGTCAGGTAAATAATCCTTTCGATAGCGATAGCCAGACCGAAGATGAGGGTAAGCAAAACGATACCCATAAACTCAGGTCCACCTTCGATGAACTTTTCCTTAAGGGTTTCATGAAAAGTCAGGGGCTCTTCAGCTTCTGCCTGCATATCAAGCGTGGCTGCTTCCTCGGCAGGCTCAACGGCCTGTTCAGTCTGGGAATTTGCGGCGGCTGCCGTATCCTGAGCAAGAACTGCCTGGCTTACACCAAATACCATCAAGCCGGCGATGGCCCATAAAGCGATTAATTTTTTCATAGTTTGTTGATGTTGATTACTACTTTGAACTCTGTTTGTGTTGATTATCGATTATTATTAGAAAGCAGCAAATGTATAAATTTTCCCTTGCGGAGAGAGCGGGATTCGAACCCGCGATACCCTTTTGAGGTATACACACTTTCCAGGCGTGCGCCTTCAACCACTCGGCCATCTCTCCAATTCTGCAGCGTGAATACACGCCTTGAGAAGTTGCAGCCAAAAGTACAAAAATATTTTTTCGTCCATCAGCTTTTTTTGGTTAGATAGTAGTTTTGAATCTTTCTAAACAGTTCGTAATCAGCATATATTTTTAGCCGATTAGCTTATTGCTTATTTCCTGAGCAACACCTTGGCAATTTTTACCTGTTGTTGTGTACGGATAACCATTATGTAGGTCCCATCAAGCAGCTGGCTTAGATCAATTTGTTTCTCATTTGTAAAATTTTTGCTCATCATCTGCCTGCCTTGATTATCATAGATTGTGACATGAGCATCGTCATGCAATCCCTCAAGGTAAACAATACCAGAGCTCGGGTTGGGGTAAACCGTCAGGATGTTGCTGTTCTCAGTAATACCCAGTATCAGATTTAAACTCGTAACCTTACTCAATCCCTGATGGGCATAAGTGTTGAATTGCGGGAAAGTGGGGTCGTAGGTGGCTTCCAAAGGCTGCAGTTCTGTGCCCCGCAGTCTTTTTAAAATAAAGGCCTCACCCGTGATAAAGCCTTGGATAACAGGAGCTATACTGTCGTATCCGAATACGGTCACCACCATAGGTTGCTCAACTGATTCAACTGTGGCTACTCCGGCAAGAGTGCCGGAAGCATTGAATGCCATGAGGATATCGCCCGCCTGGGTAGCCTGCGTAAGGGCGGCAGCAGATATCAGCAGCAGATGGCTGTCGCCGGTCGGGATTGTTTCGTCGTTGCGCAAAGCAACGTTGCCATTATGCTCACCGGTAACAGCATTACAAGGTGTAAAATTAATTTGCGTTGCCTGCGGAGTAAACATATAATAAGCGCGGCCCGGCTGAAGTTGTGAAAGACTGCTGATGCCGGCTTCGGGCCAAAAAACACCTGTTGCCCCCACTTCTTTGACAATAATCCCTTCCGGTAGCCAACCCGAAAGATTAACAGGGCATTTCACGGTCACCGGGACAAGATTCCATCCGGCCTGCAAATCAATTGCCAATGGCGCAGCATCCGGACCGGCGATAGTGAGTACGGCCGGCGCAGCCATGCGAACCTTGTAGCCTTTGGCAGGTTGCCAGTTACCAAGGGTGTTTATGCTGCCGGCCGGATAATATAGCCCACCGGCCGATTGCACAGCAATCAGATCGTTACCCAGAGGTGCAAACAATTGATCAAGGTCGGATTGAACGGGTGCGACAGCACTTCCTAGACTGTTCCATCCGGGATAGAGCAATGCATATTGCATTTGATAGCCTCCGGTGGTAAGCAGTTGAAAATCATCAATATATATTCCGTCCTTTACAACTGATGCATCACTGGTAAACTTGAATCTGAGCTGAAGCCACGATTGGCTGAGGTATTGGTTTAGGCTGTAAGTGCGCTTTTGCCAGGTATTTTGCGCGCCATTGAACTGTGCCAGCTGTGTCCAGGCAGTGCCATTGGTGCTTGCCTCCAGATAAACATAATCGTAATTGGTTTCCAGATCGTAGCGGGTCCAAAACGAGAGTTCAGCAGAAGTGTAGCCCTGGCTTAGGTCGATAGGCCTGAGGTAGGCATAACTTGTTGTATTATTCGTATAATTCCCGACAGGGCTTTCGCTGATGGAGTGAGTCGGCGAATAAGCCTGGGTTGTGGAGAGTCCCCACTGTTGTGTAAACTGCCAGTAGCCTGCACCATCTTCAAATGTCATGGTTACAGGCAGCATCATAGGTGGCATGGGCACTACATTCACCTCGTTGGAAGGCGGCGATTCCTGCAAAGTTTGCTGATAAACTGCGGTTAATTTATAAGTGTAATTAACCCCGTTGCTCACCTGAAGATCAAAGAAACGGTTGTTCGACGTGGAATCGAGGACAACACCATTGCGATAAATTTTAAAATATGCAGCATCGGGCAGGGTAGCCCAATTCAGTTTTACGAAGTTGCTTCCTGCTGTGGCAACAAGGTTTTGGGGCGGGTTGAGCCTGTTGGCCATTGTGGCCAGCGAAGCAAGTGTAGCCTTGGTGAATATGGCAGCCTGGGCAGCATTGTTGTAGCTTGGGCCAACAAGATCGTTGCCGGTGTGGATATAGGGGCTGTAGTCGGGTACGGCTTCGAAGGGAAATATGCCCATAAAGCCATTGTTGTTGAATGAGGTGTGGTCGCTGTCGCCACCGCTCAGACTGCCCGGAGTTACAACAAAATCCGGCAGATAAGTGGCACAAACCTGGGTGTAGAACTGGGCAAGCGGTGCTGCCGATTGCGGATAAATTAAGGATGACTTTATAGTGGTATTGCCGGGTTTGAGGTAGCCAATCATGTCGAGGTTAAAATAGCCATGAATGTTCATACCCTGATTCTTAGCCCTGAGTGCATAGGCTGCGCTTCCGTAAAGCCCGTATTCCTCGCCCGAAAAGGCACAAAAAATCACAGTCCGGTCGAAGCTGTAATTGCTCATGATGCGGGCTATCTCAAGCACTGCGGCAGTGCCGCTGGCATTGTCATCGGCACCGGGAGCCGTGGAGCCGCTGGCGTAAGAATCGTAATGTGCGCCACATATCACATATTCGTTGGGATACTTCGTGCCCGGCAGCGTAGCAATCACATTATCGCTTGCTGCTCCGTTTGGCATAGCAAAATCCATGATTTCAACACTAAGGCCGTAGCTCAGAAATTTATCCTTGATCCAGTTTTGTGCAGCTACACTCTGGGGTTGATAGGCGTTTCGCGTGCCGTAGTCTTCGAGGTGCTGCGTTGTGGCGGTAATATTCAGAGGATTCACCTGGCTGATAAGCTGTTGAACAAAGGGGTCGGGATTGATGTTGCGGGACAGCCATGCAGAAATGTCCTTCGGCAGGCTGATGGCTTCAGGCATAATCCTGACAATGCCGTTATGATGGTATGGTGTGATGGGAGCAGTCGGGTCGCTGGTGCTCACGATTACCCAGCCCGGTCCCTGATGCAGAATGACCGCCTTGGAAACAATATCATTCAGGGCCTGCTGCATTTTTGGTTGGGGAACGTTCAGGAAATAGTAGCGCTTCCCATTGCTCCAGGCATCTGCATCGAGCAGTTTATGTGGCTCCTTGGGCACGAAATCTACTGTTGCAATGACAAAATCATCGGATGTGTAGTGCACTTTGATGGCCGGGTTTTCGATAAGCTGCCGGATTTGCTGGCTATTGCCGGTCTGGATAAAAACCAGCTGATCTGCCATGAGCCACTGGAAACAAAGCAAAAGAACAGGGAGGATTAAAGCACGCTTCATAAGAAAGGATGTGAAAAACGTAACAAATGTAGGTATTTGCAATGTGGCAACGGGCAATCCTGCTCAAGAATTAAACCTCAAAGAAAATATCCCGCAAAAACCATGTTATTGCCTGTTCGCAGGCATAATGGTTTATTCGATGGTCATCTCGCCCCTGAGAGGAGTTTGCAGCAAACGTGTCAGGGCAGCTTGCTGATAACCTTCGCCAAGCAGGTACATCAGTTTGGTGAGTGCCGATTCGGTGGTAATGTCGTATCCGCCAACCACGCCTATTTTGCTGAGCATAACGCTGGTTTCGTATTTACCGGGCTCAACCGCACCAGCCTTACACTGTGTAACGTTCAAAATAATTAAACCCTTGTTGATAGCCTCCTCCAGCATAGCAATAAACCAATCGTCGGTGGGTGCATTACCTGAACCGAATGTTTCGAGGATGAGGGCTTTCAGACCCGGAATATTCAGGGTGCTTTTTACTACATCGGGGCTTATGCCGGGAAAGAGTTTCAGTATGCTGACGTTATTATCCAGAGTCTTGTGGGTTCGCAGTTTTTTGAAATTGGGTTTCAGTATGTTAGCCCGATTATAACGGATGTGAACACCAACTTCCGCCAGCAGAGGATAATTTCCTGAAACAAAGGCATTAAAACCTTCGGCATTGAACTTTGTGGTTCGGTTGCCGCGCATGAGCCTGTTTTCAAAATACAGAGCCACCTCGGGCACCAGCGCCATTCCATCTTCTTTGGCAGCTGCAATTTCGATGGCGGTTAGGAAATTTTCGCGGCCATCGGTGCGTATTTCACCCATTGGAAGTTGCGATCCGGTGAGTATAACCGGCTTATTCAGGTTTTCGAGCATAAAGCTCAGCGCCGAAGCAGTATAGGCCATAGTGTCGGAACCATGCAGCACAACAAAACCATCATACTTTTCGTAGTTGAGCTCGATAGTTTCGACAAGCCTGACCCAGAAGTCCGGTTTTACATTGCTGCTGTCGATTAGTGGCTCGAAGGCAATAAAATCAATCTGATAACCAAACCCTGCAAGCATCGGAAGGTGCTCGTACATATTACTGAAGTCGAAGGGAACAAGCACTCCGGTTACTGGGTCCTTTTCCATTCCGATAGTTCCGCCGGTATAGATAACCAGCAAAGCCTTGGTTTCGTCGGTCATTGCACTTCAATTTTAAAGAGCCTGATGGCATTATTGGTGGTGGATGAGGCTATTTCTTCAACCGTAGTTTCATAAACCTCGGCGAGCTTGTGCGCTGTTTCGGTGAGAAAAGCGCTTTCGTTGCGTTTACCGCGATGAGGCACAGGAGGCAGATAGGGCGAATCGGTTTCGAGCACAATGCGGTCGGGCGAAATTTGTTGCACAACTTTCGGAAGATCCGACTTTTTATAGGTAAGCACTCCGCCTATGCCAAAGTAAAAACCCAGGTCCATGATGCGTTTTGCCTCTTCCACACTTCCGGTAAAGCAGTGAAAAACACCACTCAGGCGTCCATCCTGTGCCTTTTCCACCATGTCGAGGATAACATGAAAGGCTTCGCGCGTGTGAATAGCAACCGGCAGACCAAGTTGTGCCGCCCAGCCAAGCTGCTGAATAAAAGCATCTTCCTGCTGACTGAAGTAAGTTTTATCCCAGTAAAGATCAATACCAATTTCGCCAACCGCCACGTAACCGCCACCAAACAACTCATTACCAATATGTTCGAGCTGAAGCGAGTAGTCGTCCCCGACATATGTAGGATGAAGACCCATCATCGGATAACAATGTCCTGGCCAGCGACTGCACATCTCCAGCATGGGTGCAATACTGGACGTATCGATGTTTGGCAGGAGCATGCATTGCACACCGGCATCCATTGCGCGTTGCATCATGGCTTCGCGGTCGTTGTCGAACTCCCCGAGGTAAAGATGGGCGTGGGTGTCGATAAGCTTCATGCCGCAAAATTACGCTTTTTGGATGGCTCGGTTTGTTCGTACTTTTGCGGTCATGTCAGTTGCGCAAAAAATACTGCTCATCCGGTTCAGCTCTATCGGCGATATTGTGCTTACCAGCCCCGTGGTGCGCTGCATCAAAAAACAGCTGCCGGACAGCGAACTGCATGTGCTCACCAAAGCACAGAATGCCCCGCTTTATACCCACAACATCCATGTAGATAAAGTGCATCTGCTCGAAAAAAGCCTGAAAAAGGTTATAGATAACCTGAAGGCGGAGCATTACGATTTTGTTGTGGATCTGCACTGCAACTTTCGTTCGATGCGGGTAAGGGCTGCCTTGAAAGTGCCATCAGCCGGTTTTCCAAAACTTAACCTGAAAAAATATCTGTTGGTAAGGTTTAAATGGAATCTGCTCCCTGATCTGCATGTGGTTGACCGGTATTTTGAGGCTGTCGGACCACTCGGGGTGAAAAATGACGGAAAAGGGCTGGATTTTTTTGCCGGAAATACTTCCATTCCCGCCGATGCGCCCGATTGGATTAAACAGCCTTTTGTGGCTGTTGTGGTTGGCGGGCAGCACAACACCAAGATTTTTCCTGCAAACAAAGTTGCGGCCGTAATCCGGCTACTCAATCTACCTGTAGTACTATTGGGCGGTCCATCAGATACTGAACGCGCTGACACAGTGAAAGAGCTGGCGAAAAATTCAGTGATCTGGAATGCGTGTGGCCGTCTGAATCTGATGGAGTCGGCACGGGTGGTGGAGGCTTCAGCGGTAGTGCTCACAAACGACACAGGCCTGATGCATATTGCCGCTGCCTTCCGAAAACCGGTGGTATCGCTGTGGGGAAATACTGTTCCGGCATTGGGCATGTGGCCCTATATGCCTGGTAACGAAACCCATTCGGTGATCATAGAAAACAATACGCTGAAATGCAGACCCTGCTCAAAAATAGGCTACGACAGGTGTCCGAAAGGTCATTTCGACTGCATGAACAGTCTTGACGAGCAGCACATTGCTGCTGAAATACGTCGACTGCTCAACCCATAAAGCAGCTAAACGCCAATAGCCACAAAAGGGTTGGTCACCTTTTCGGTGCCGATGGTGGTTTCGGGACCGTGTCCGGGATAAACCACTGTAGCATCGGGCAAGGTAAACAGCTTAAGCCATATATGGTTTTTCAGCACATCATAATCACCACCCGGCAGATCCGTGCGTCCGATGCTTTGGTGAAAAAGCACATCGCCGGCAAACAAGCTTGCTGAGGGCTGATGATAAAAACACACACTACCTATGGCATGACCAGGTGTGTGCAGCACCTTAAGCCTTGTATGGCCAAACACGACATCCTCGTTTTCCGACAAGATGTGACCGGCGGTAAACATGCCACTAAATTGTAAACCAAAAAGGGCTGCCTGATCTGATGCATTGTGCAGGTAAAACTCGCTGTCGGGATGGGCACTCACCTCGACACCAAAAGTTTGCCTGGCCCATGCCACGCCGAGGATATGGTCGATGTGGGTGTGAGTGAGCAGCAGGAGAACAGGTTTCAGATGGTTTTGATCCAAAAAACTTAGCAGCATCTGCTGTTCGGCGGCACCGGAACAAGCCGGATCGATGATGGCGCATTGGCCGGTTTCGTCGTACAACACATAAGTGTTGACCTTAAAGGGGTTGAAAACAAACTTCTTGATATGCATGCGTCGGATGATTTCGCTTTTGATAATTTGCAAATTAACAAATTTCGGCTTGAATTGTAAGAACATCGACCTTAATAAAGGGTTTAGGGGCATACAACCTGCCCTTAGGGCGAATTGTATTACTTTAGTCCCGCCGTTTTCATAAGTGAAGTATGATTGTTTTCAGCAGTAATGAACAAGGTTCGATAAGGCATGGCTTGCTGCTCATCTTTTGTCTGTGCATTATTCTGGCCATGCCTGTTCGTGCGCAGTTTTACAACGGCTCACAGATGGATTTCGGCAAGAACCGCATACAATGGGGCGAAACCATCTGGTCGTTTTACCAGTTTGATAAATTCGACACGTACTTTTATCTCAATGGCAGTGAACTGGCTTTATATACCGCTCTTTATGCCGATCAGCAACTTGAGGTGATGGAGCGCAGATTGCAGACCACCCTGAGCGATAAAATACAGTTTGTGGTATTTAACAGCCTGGGCGACCTACGGCAGAGCAATATCGGGCTGGCATCGGATCAGCAGTATAATGTGGGTGGCATTACCCACATCGTTGGCTCCAAGGTTATCTTGTATTTCGATGGTAATTATGTTAATCTTGAGCGTCAGATCAGGGCAGGAATAGCTGACGTGCTGGTCAATCAGCTGATGTTTGGCGGCAGTCTGGGTTCTCAAATCCGTAATGCCACCTTGCTCAGGCTGCCCCAATGGTATATGAAGGGTCTGCTTTCGTACCTCTCCGAAGACTGGAATACCCAATACGATGGCATCATGTTGCAAGGGATATCATCAGGCCGGTTCAGTAAACTCAACCGCCTGGAAGGAAATGATGCGCTCGTGGCCGGTCATTCTTTCTGGCGCTTTATAGATAAGACCTACGGTGCTTCGGCCATACCTGACGTGGTGCACCTGACCCAGTCGGGGCGAAGTATCCAAAACGGATTTCAAGCAGTTACCGGAGTCAAGTTCAAGCAGTTGTCCAAAGACTGGTTCAGCTATTACCAGCGGTCGTATCAGGGCATCAGTGTGCGCAATCCACAGCAGCCCATACCCCTGAAATACCGCACATACCGAAGTTTTATCAGGCCTTCGTACAGCCCCGATGGCGATTATCTGAGTTATGTAAGCAGCGATGAAGGCAGAATAAGGATGTATTTGCAGGATATGCGTACCGGCAAGCGCCGTCTCATGTTCAGAT
>DAOKYW010000003.1:0-47652 GCA_035325985.1 Bacteroidales bacterium | reverse complement strand
ATAAGGATGTATTTGCAGGATATGCGTACCGGCAAGCGCCGTCTCATGTTCAGATCGGGTTATAGTACCGATGAAAAAATTGATGACTCTTTTCCGCTGACAGCCTGGCATCCATCAGGCCGTATTCTGGCCTTTGTGCTGGAAGAAAAAGGCCGCATACACCTTTACCTCTACAATCTGGAAGACCGTAGCCTCGACAAACGTAATCTTTACGATTTTCAGAAGGTGACCCACATCAGCTATTCCACCGATGGACGGCTGCTTGCCATGTCGGCAGTGAGGCAGGGCAAGCCTGATATCTATGTCTTTGACCTGGCTTCCAATTCGTGGACCCAAATCACCAACGACTATTACACCGATTTATACCCTGTTTTTACAGAGCAAAACAGGCGTATAATTTTCAGTTCGAACAGGCCCGAACCATTGCTGCGCGCTGAGCGCAACCCCGAAATTACCAACCGTCCGAAAACTTTTGATTTATTCTCATTCGACTTTCAGACCAAATCAAACCAGCTGATCCGTCTCACCGATACCCCACTCGCTAACGAAGTTCAGGCCGGTATCGCATCGCCGGGCATGATATATTATCTGAGCGATCAGTCGGGCTTCAGCAACATCTATGCCGGCCGATTAGACAGTGCAATAGCCTATGTGGACACCACCGTTCACTACCGCTATTTTATGGAAGCAGGTAAGCTTACCAACTTTACCTCAAACATCTCGTATTACTCGGTTTCTCCGCAGAATGGCCAATATATTGCAGTGGCCAGAGACGGAAGGCTGGAAAAGATATTCAGGCTCCGACCCGATGAACTCGATGCATCAGCCGAGGAAATTACCCAATCGGCCTTTATGAGCAGTCTGCTCGACGAGCAACAGCGCGAAACCGTTAACATGGAAGCATCGCAAAAGAGCAGAAAACACTTCAGGGCGGTGTTCAGGCCTGCCGAAATTGTGCCCGACACGATTGAAGGACCCACTCCCGTGAGGCAGGGCGCTTTTGGGGTATCGGGCAGCCAGCGTCTTTCGCTGCTCAACCAGGGCAATCAGGAGCAAAGAACCGATCAGTTCAAACAACCTAAACGTCGCATTTATCTGGTAGAATACTTTTATGATGCCCTGACCACACAAATTGATTTCAGCTACATCAACCGAAGTTACCAGCCATTTACCGGAGGCGGATCTCCCGTTTTTCTCAATCCCGGCTTTAATGTGCTGACAGGTGTGAACCTTACCGATCTTCTGGAAGATTATCGCATCAGCGGGGGCGTCAGACTAAATTCAAACCTGATCAACAACGAGTATGTTTTTGTCTTCAACAACCTGAAGCACCGTCTCGACAGGCATATTGTGCTGCATCGCAACACCCTTGAGAATTTCGACAACCAAAGCATGCAATACACCCGCACGCATATGCATCAGGGCGTTTATTCGGTAACCTGGCCTTTCAGCGAAATACTTTCATTAAAAGTGAGCGGTTTCTACCGAAACGACATGAAAGTGTGGCTGGCCACCGATGCCGTTTCGCTTAAACAAAAAAACCAATACGACCATTGGGCAGGCCTCAGAGCCGAACTCACTTTTGATAATACACGCAATCTGGGACTGAATCTCTATACCGGCCGGAGGTGGAAAGTGTTTGGCGAATACCACCAGATGGTGCTGCCGGATCAGCGTAACTTCAGTGTGGCAGGCTTCGATTACAGGCAGTACGAGCGCATTCACCGCAATTTTATCTGGGCAGGACGTATCGCTGCCAGCACATCTTTCGGGCAGGACAAGCTCATCTATTATATGGGTGGTGTTGACAACTGGCTCATACCTCGTTTCGACCAAACCACGCCCATCGACCGAAGCCAGAACTACCGCTATCAGACTCTGGCCACCAATATGCGCGGATTCAATCAGAACATCCGCAATGGCAATAATTTTATGCTTGCCAACAGTGAGCTGCGCTTTCCGGTGTTCAGCTATCTGCTCAATAATCCTATCAGTTCCGATTTTGTGCGCAACTTTCAGCTGGTAGCGTTTGGCGATGTGGGAATGGCCTGGTCAGGGCTGAATCCCTACGACCCTGCCAACTCGCTTTATACCAGCTACATCAACAGTGGACCACTCAACATTTCGGTCGAAATACAGAAAGAACCACTGGTGGGCGGTTTTGGTTTCGGAGCCCGCACCACGCTGCTGGGTTACTTTGTGCGTGGCGATTTGGCCTGGGGAGTGGAAGACCGCAAAATAGCCAAACCACTGTTTTATCTATCCTTTAGCCTTGATTTCTAATACTTTACAGCTATGACCTTAACAACAGCAGCCTTGCTCATTATCATAGGTCTTTTTGCCGGCGTTTTTAGCGGGATGATTGGCCTTGGTGGTGGGTTGATCATCATTCCGGCACTTATATTGTTGCTTCATCTGGATCAGCACACTGCACAAGGCACCTCGCTTGCCATCATGTTGCCACCCATCGGACTGATGGCTACCCTGAACTATTACAAAGCCGGCGCGGTAAACCTTAAGTACGCCGCCATTATTGCACTCACCTTTTTCATTGGTGGCTGGTTTGGTTCGAAACTTGCATTGAATATTTCTGCTGATATTTTGCGTAAAGTATTTGCAATCAGCTTGTTGGTTATTGCTGTCAGATTGCTTTTCGACTAAAAGCATCGCTATCTTTCCGTGCCAAAATCGCCTTAAAAAATTAACATGTCTTTTAGGATTGCCTAGAATGCCGTAAAGACATGACATAGCTGAGTTATCAACAAAATTCTGTTAAAATTTTGCCCTGTTCCCCGTTTTAAATCTGCTTTATATTGCGCTTCCTTTCGGGAAAGATCAACGAAACGAATAATTCTACTCAGCTTGCTGATATACAGTGACTTCACAAAGTAAAACATCCTCTGGTATGGAACGAAATCTTTTTTCGGATTTGGAAACTTCTGATACTCAGCAAAAACAACAGAACTTCTACGATAAACTTAAAGAACTCCGCATGAGAACCGAACCCAAGGAGGCCGATGTGCCCGAGATGGCGCAGGAGCCGCTGGCTGCCGTCAGCGAATCCGCTCCCGCCAAAAGCCACCCTCCTGTCACTTATACCCACGAGGAGGTCCTGAAAGCAGCCACTGTCTATTTCAAGGGCGATGTGCTGGCTGCCAATGTATGGATGAACAAGTATGCCCTGAAAGACAGCATGGGCAACCTGTATGAGCTCACACCCGATGATATGCACCGCCGGCTGGCCTCGGAGATTTACCGCATCGAAAAGAAGTACCCCAATCCTGTTTCGGAAGAAGAGATTTTCGAGGTGCTTAAAGACTTCCGCTATATTATCCCGCAAGGCAGCCCGATGGCCGGTATCGGTAACGATTTCCAGATTTCATCGCTGTCGAACTGCTTTGTCATTGGCAATGATGGTCCTTCGGACTCCTATGGCGGCATCATGAAGATCGACCAGGAACAGGTTCAACTCATGAAGCGGCGCGGAGGTGTGGGCCACGATCTTTCGCACATCAGGCCAACGGGCAGCCCTGTTAAAAATAGTGCATTGACTTCCACCGGAGTCGTTCCGTTTATGGAGCGCTATTCCAACAGCACACGCGAGGTGGCACAGGATGGCAGACGGGGAGCGCTAATGCTCACCATAAGTGTGAAACACCCCGACGCAGAGCGTTTTATTGACGCGAAAATGGAAGCCGGTAAGGTAACCGGAGCCAATGTATCGGTGCGCATCACCGACGAGTTCATGTGGGCTGTGGTGGAAAACAAGCCCTTCCGGCAGCAATATCCCATCCATTCGGACAACCCGATGTTTGTGCAGGACATTGATGCACGCAAGTTGTGGAACAAAATCATTCACAATGCATGGGCTTCGGCCGAACCCGGAATTCTTTTCTGGGACACCGTAATCCGCGAAAGCATTCCCGACTGCTATGCCGATCTGGGATTCCGCACCCTAAGCACGAATCCATGTGGTGAGATTCCACTCTGTGCCTACGACAGCTGCCGACTGCTGGCTATAAACCTCTACAGCTATGTGGATAAACCCTTTACCCCACAGGCCTCGTTCAATGCCGAGCTGTTTGCCAAACATGCCCGTTTGGCCCAACGCATCATGGACGACATTGTGGACCTTGAGGTGGAAAAAGTGGATGCCATCATAAAGAAAATCCTTGACGACCCGGAAACCCTCGAAGTAAAAGGCGTTGAGCTGCGCTTGTGGGAGAATATTCGCAAAAAAGCCCTTCAGGGAAGGCGCACGGGCATTGGCATCACTGCCGAAGGCGATATGCTTGCGGCATTAGGTCTTCGCTATGGATCGCCCGAAGCCATCAGCTTCAGCACCGAGGTGCATAAGCTCCTTGCCCTCGAAGTATATCGTTCGTCGGTGGATATGGCAGAAGATCGCGGTGCATTCGAGATTTACGATGCAAAACTCGAAAAAGATAACCCATTCATTAACCGTATTGCCCAAAGCGCTCCCAAACTCTACGAGAAAATGGTTAAGGTCGGGCGGCGCAACATTTCCATGCTCACCATTGCCCCAACAGGCAGTGTGAGCATCCTCACCCAAACCACTTCGGGGATTGAGCCAGTGTTTATGGTAAGCTACAAACGCCGTCGTAAGGTGAACCCCAACGACCGTAATGTTAAGGTAAGCTTTGTTGACGAGGTTGGTGATTCGTGGGAAGAATACAATGTGTTTCATCCACGTTTCGAAACCTGGCTCGAGATGAACGGATACAATGTTGATGCAGTGAAGTCATATTCTGATGAGCAGCTCAAGGAGGTTATCGCTAAATCGCCCTACTACAAAGCTTCTTCCAACGATATTGACTGGGTGAGCAAGGTAAAAATGCAGGGCGACATACAGAAATGGGTTGACCACTCCATCAGTGTAACGGTGAATGTGCCCAGTGATGTTACCGAAGAGCTGGTAAGTAAGATTTATCAGACAGCCTGGGAAAGCGGATGCAAGGGGATGACGATTTACCGCGACGGATCGCGCTCGGGAGTGCTGGTAAGTGCTGATGACAAGAAAAAGAAAAAGGAAGACGAACCCGAATTCCGCGAAACCAATGCTCCCCCGCGTCCGAAAAAATTGGAAGCAGATGTGGTGCGCTTCCAGAACAACTACGAAAAATGGATTGCTGTGGTGGGCAAACTCAATGGCCGTCCGTACGAAATTTTCACCGGAAAAGCTGATGATTTTTTCCTGCCGCCCTGGGTAGAATCGGGTTGGGTGAGCCGCGAAAAAAACAAGGGCGAGAAAGCCCGCTACGATTTTCAGTTCGAAGACAAACAGGGATACAAGGTGACCATCGAAGGCCTTTCGCGCTCCTTCAACAAAGAATACTGGAATTATGCCAAGCTAATTTCCGGTATCCTCCGCCACGGAATGCCCATGCCTTATGTTATAGAGCTGGTTGAGAACCTTACACTCGACGCCGACAACATCAATACCTGGAAAAATGGCGTTGTCAGGGCACTCAAACGCTATATCCCCGACGGAACAAGAGCCGATGGCAAAATTTGTCCTGAATGTAACGATTCCAACAGCCTGGTTTATACTGACGGCTGCATCACCTGCAAATCCTGCGGATATTCGAAATGTGGCTGATTGATCACACTTTACATCCTATAAAACCCGGCTTCGTCCGGGTTTTTTATTTTGCCAATGGGTCAGGGGGCAGTTGCTGAAGGTTTTTGAGTATGAACACAAAGTGCCTTTTGGCAGGCTTGCCTGAGCGGTTAATGGTCACCGTGTCGGCAGTAATAATGTCGGCAAACAAGCCGTCAAAAACTTGCGCGGGATGCTTATAATCGCGGCTGTTTGTGATATACCAGTAATCGGCTCCCAATCTTAATCCTCCCCTTTCTCTGTTTATCCACAAATATTTGTGCAGACGCTCCGGCTGGCCAATCCCAAAGGCCTTGATGCCCAAAGGTCTTGCAATATAATAATCGTAGTTGGCCAGCGGAAACCAGTTTTCGCCTGCTAAGCCGGCCTCAAGCTCAATCGTTCCGGCTTCGGCATGCTTCTGCCGTATCTGACTGAAAGCAGGCAGAAGGTCGCGATAACCAAACATATCAAGTCCCGGGTCGTCCTTTCCAATCCTGTGGTAGGGCTGTTCTTTGCCTACCTGCAAGAGCCCGAATTTGATGTGTACTGCGCCCGACAACACCACCAGCAGCAATAACACTCCCGCTGCCGAAATACTCCGTGGAATAAGCGGTTTCTGTGTCCTTGCCTCAATCCGGGCAGCAGCAAGCGGAATCAGGCTGACATAAGCCGGGCCGGTCCAATGCGGCAAGGTGGCCCTGAAAAAACTTATGGCCAGAAAAAGGAGAATGGGAGGCATGGCGGTAAACATCAACACGCGCACACTATTCGTATCCGCGAAAACCCTCCGCCTGAAGATGGCCAGCAAGGCCGCCCAGCTTAGCCAAACATTGATGGGATTATTATAAAGCCATTGGCCGGCCAGTTCTGTGAAAAAATAATCGAGACGAATGCCTGATTGCGGGGTAACGCGGCCTCCATGAAAACTGAAACTGATAAAGCCGTTTTGGATGTTCCAAATTATAACAGGTGTAAAGACCACAAAGCTGATGAGAGCCGCTGCCCATGGCCAGGGTGTCCGGAGCCAGTCGCGTCGGTAAAATAGCGTGAAAAAAGCAGCCCCAACCCATAAAAACACCGAAGTATATTTCGAGAGCATGGCAAAGCCGGCCAATAAACCAAACCACAGCCAAAGGCGGACAAAACCCGGCCGATCCGGCTGACAATCGGATAGCCTGATGAGGGTTAAGAGGGCTAAAAGCCAGAAAAAGTTCTGAGGTGTGTCGGGAAGTATGAAAATGCCCGTGATTACAAAGGCGTATATGGAAGTGTTGTAAAGGAAAGCCGCAATGAGTCCTGTGCGCAGATTGCGCAGCATCCTGCCAATATGAAAGACAGTAATGGTGTTGGCCGACATCAGCACTACTGATGACAGCCTCAGAAACAACTCATTATCGAAGAGCAGGTTCAGGCTGAACAGCTGTATCATCCAGCCTACCATCGGCGGATGATCGAAATGGCTGAGATCGGGAAACAGCGCATAAGTCCAGTAATAAACCTCATCGTTCCCCAACTCGAGCCACCATGCCAGAAAACCCCTGAATATAGCGCTCAGCGCCACCAGCCACCACAACTGGGCCGGTATTATTCGGGCAGAAAACTTATGGACACGATTCTCCATGCAAAAGCTCTTATTGGTGAATTTCCGGTTACCGGCAAAGTTGATAAAATCCAGTTTACAATGATACGCTTTAAGCATGTTTGTGAAGGAATTGCAAGAAACCAAGTCAACATTTCCCAACTTGCTAATTTTCAAACGACAGCAAGGAACTGCCCTGAAAAAAAATTTGCATTTTGGAAAATAGGATAATATTTTTGTAAACTTTCTCAAATCGAGAAAGTAGAGAAAATACATCAGGAGCCACCAATCAACCAAGATTTTGCCCCATGGATCCTTTTAAGATTTATATCGTTGAAGATGACCCGCTCTTTGGCGAAATTCTGCGTCATCACCTTGCCCTGAATCCGGAAAATGAAGTGCATTTGTTTCGAAGTGGCAGCGATTGTCTCAAGAATCTTTACCGTATTCCCAGCCTGATTTCTCTCGACTACAGTCTGCCCGATATGTCGGGCCTCGAGGTAATGCGCAGCATCAAGAAAGAAAATCCGGAAATCCCGGTGGTCATCGTTTCGGGGCAACGTGATGTTTCCACTGCCGTTCAGCTGCTGCGCGAAGGTGCTTACGACTATCTGGAAAAGGACGATGATGTGAAGGACAGGCTCTGGAATATCATCAACAAAGTGCGGGAAAATCTGGAACTGAGAAGCGAAATCACCTACCTGAAGGAAGAGATTGGAAAAAAATATGAGTTTCGCAACGTCATAAAGGGCAACAGCGCAGCACTCGTTCCGATCTTCAGCCTGATTGAAAAAGCCATTAAAACCAATATTACTGTTTCGATAACCGGCGAAACCGGAACAGGTAAAGAGTTGGTTGCTAAGGCTATACATTATAATTCGCCGCGCATTAAAAAACCTTTTATAGCCATAAATGTTTCTGCCATCCCGAGCGAACTCATCGAAAGCGAGCTTTTTGGACACGAACGTGGGGCATTCACCGGAGCAGTAACGCGCAAAATAGGCAAGTTTGAACAAGCACAGGGAGGAACGCTTTTCCTTGACGAGATAGCCGACATGGACCTCCATATGCAAACCAAGCTGCTGCGTGTGCTGCAAGAACGAGAACTGACCCGCATTGGGGGCAACGACACCATCAAAATAGACGTCAGGCTGATTGTGGCATCAAACCGAAACCTGGCCGAAGAAGTGCAAAAGGGCAACTTTCGCGAAGACCTTTACTATCGTCTGCTTGGTCTTCCCATCGAACTGCCTCCGCTACGCTATCGTGGAAACGATATCATCCTGCTGGCCAAATATTTTGTGGACGAGTTTTGCCGCGAAAACAAGCTGGGTAAGATCACCATCACCGAAAGCGCTCAGAAAAAACTCATGGAATATCCTTTTCCGGGCAATGTGCGGGAGCTAAAAGCTGTGGTTGAACTGGCCGCCGTGCTCACCGACAGCAACAAAATCGAATCGCAACACATTTCGTTCACCGCCACCAATATCTCCACCAACTTCCTGTTTGAGGAAAGTACACTGGATGAATACAACCGGAAAATTATCCGCTATTATCTCGACAAATACAGCAACAATGTGTTGCTGGTGGCACAAAAACTCGACATCGGAAAAAGTACCATTTACCGACTGCTAAAGGAAAACAAACTCTAATGTCAGAAAACAACTCTCCCGGCCCCTACGACCTGACCCGCCTCTATGAATACGTCGGCAGCGAACCCGAAGTAGTAAAAGAAATGGTGGAGCTTTTCATCCAATCGGCAACAGATAGTCTGGCCAACATGGAAACATGCCTGCTCAAGGCCGATTGCAAAAACCTGTCAAAGGAATCGCACAAAATCAAGTCGTCGCTTCAGATTTTCGGATTCGTTGATCAGCTCGAAACTATCCATAAGTTTGAGCAGGCTACGGATGCTTTGCCTCATGATGCCGCCACACGATTCGATGCGCTAAAAAACCGGCTGCTATCAGGCATTGCGGCTTTGCGCCAGGACTTTGGCATCCAATAAACGGCCGACCTTGAATACCACTTTAAAAAATCCCTCTTTCAACCTTAGGAGAAAATCCTGAAAATGGCTTTCTGCGCCTATCAGGCTCAGTTATTGACCAAATCTTTCCTTGCAGGGTTATAGTCTGAGAAATTTTCGTTTCTTGCCGCCCAAAATCATCATGCAGGCAATGGAAAGTGACCAGACGAAAAAATCAGGATTCGGCTCATTCACCAGGAATTACTGGGTGGCCATATTGATGGAGTTCTTCGAGCGGGGCTCTTACTATGGTGTTATGTCCGTGCTTTCGGTGTATCTTGTGCTCAACACAGCCGATGGCGGTCTTGGCTTCAGCAAGGAAAGCGTTGGGGTGATCAAGAGTACCATCACGCCCTTGCTTTATCTGCTGCCGATTCTTGCCGGTGCACTTGCCGATCGCTTCGGATATCGCAGGCTGCTGATGCTGGCCTTTGTCCTGATGAGTTCAGGCTACCTGCTCACCAGTCAGTTCACAAGTTATTCAACTGTATTTGCCAGCTTGTTGCTGATGGCTGTGGGTGCCGGAATCTTTAAGCCCATCATCTCGGGCACCATAGCACGCGAAACCAACGAGCATAACAGCAGCCTTGGATTTGGAGTTTTTTACTGGTCGATTAATCTCGGGGCGTTCATCTTTCCGCTCATTTTAGTGCCTTACCTCAAAGGAATCGGGTGGAACTGGATCTTTATTATGGCCTCCATAGGCACCGGTTGGCTGCTGCTGCTCAATCTTTTTGCCTTCAGGGAACCTCCGCGACCGGAAAATTCCCGCTCGCTTGGCGAAGTGCTGCAGGGTATTTTGCTTGTGCTCAAGGACTATCGCTTTGTGACCATGATTGTCATCTATTCCATGTTCTGGATTTTATACTTCCAGATGTTCGATACTGTGCTTTGGTATCTGACCGAGCACGTGGACATGCAGCCGGTGAACAATGCCGTAAACGGGCTAATGGGTCTATTTGGCGCCCAAACCAGCTGGCAATTCGAAGCTGAGCATGTGACGGTAGTCAATGCAGGCACCATCATCGCGCTGCAGCTTGTGGTTTCGTCCATCGTTAAACATACACGAGCCCTGCCGACCATGATCATCGGCATAGCCCTCGGTACTGCCGGAATGGCATTGCTGGCCGTGAGCATGCAGGCCTGGGTGTTTATTGCCGGCCTGATCCTGTTTTCGCTTGGCGAAATGACCGCACATCCCAAATTTATTTCCTATGTGGGTTTGATAGCGCCTCCTGATAAAAAAGCACTCTATCTGGGATATTCCTTTCTGTACGGAGTGATCGGAAGCGGAGTGGGCGGCATTTTAGGCGCTTACCTGTATGTGTTTTTTGTGGAGCAACGCAATCAGCCTGCTCAATTGTGGCTGGTCTTCAGCTTTATAGGTGTGCTTACTATCGTTGGGTTGATCTTGTACGACAAGCTGCTGGCCCCGGACAGAAAAAAATAATACTATCCAGGGTTCAGCCGCCTGGTGTTTTTGGGCGCCACGAACTAAAGATCAGGGACTTACCAACAATTTTTGCCACAAGTTGGTTTCCCCTTGCTGGAAATGGATGAAATAAACACCCGGCTTTGGCATCATACCCAAATCGCTTACCTTACCCGATTGCTGCCCTGGCATCACGCCGGTTTTTCCCAGAAGCCTGCCTCCGGCATCCCACAGGCTGAGCATACCATCGCGCCCGTATGTTTCGTTCAATTCCCACCGCATTTCTCCGGCTCTGCCGGGCACAGGATAAACCTTCAAACTGAGGTTATGATTTATCCCGCTGATATCGCTGACAATAAAATACACCTGATTCGAAGGCTGCGACTCAAATTCGCCCCAGGCTGATTTCACATAGTATAAGCCTCCACCCAGTGAAGCATCATCGTCAAAAAGCGTTACTGTTGACTGAGTTGTACCAATTTGTTGTCCATCGCGATAAACCCTGTAGTGGGTGAATGGCGGAATTCTGACCGGAGTATGGTTAAATTCAGCAAGTTCGGGTAAACCGGAAGCCAGACCGGAAGCTCCGGAATCGAGAGGCTCGAGGGTTAAAGCATTACCCGAGGCGCTCACTACCATGCCTTTAAGGTTCCAGTTGATATTCCACCCAAAATAGTCGGACATGCTGATCCAGTTGGCACCATAGAGCAGCATATCGCCCTTGAAAGGCAGTGCGGGTCCATTATCCACTCCTGCCGGATAGGCACCTGCCGTGTTAATCACCCGATAGCCGAGCCACAGTTCCTGCGTGGCATCAATATAAACCGGATTGAGCAGCTCAAAGACATTCCAGCTGTTGGTCACCCAACCGCTGACTGGTTGTTCGCGCAGGAGGTTACCGGCATAATACTGGTTACCGCCCTGCCAGACCCGAAGGAAGATCTGACAGTTTTCGGCGGCAATGTAGGCAGCAATTCTGGTCAGGTATTTACCATGATAAGCCTGCAGGTCGGCCGGTGTGAAACGTATAGCCGCATCAAATATCTGCACATTTTGTCCACCTACTGCACTGGCATTCTGATCGTTGCCCCATTGCATCCAGGCACCGCTGCTGGCCGGAGGATTCCAGCTCAGGCGAATGATATCCGGACTGTGTAAATTGGCTGTCAGATCCAGAGGAGGGAATAAAAGCGGTTGAGGAACTTCGAGCTGCAAGCCGGCTTGTGGCGATTCGCCTGTTGGATATAAGGCGCTCACCCCAAAGCTGTGGGTTTGACCTACCGGCAGATCATCAAGCTGAAAGGTGGTTTGGGTAATGGGATTTCCGACAGCCGTTCCATTCATATACACCTGATATCCAATTGGTTCGAGTATCCATTCCCTATTACCGGCTTCATCAGCAACGCCGGCACGGATCATCAGGTCGGCATTGGCTATAGCTGTCCATGGCGTTGACGGGCCACCTTTCAGATACGAAAAACCATCGGGTTGATTCAGGTCGGCGCCCAAACGATAGGTGTTGCCGCTGTTCCATTGACACGCAATATAGAACCGGGCACCTGCAGGAATCGGAATATTCACCGAAAGTCGTTGCCAGCCGTTGTTGTTGAGCTGAAGCAGAAACGGGCCACCCATCACCGTATTGATATCGGGCAGGCCATTGTTGTCGCCAAGCACCCACAGCAACAGTTGTTCGCCGGCTTGTGTTCCATTGAGGTAGGGTTTGAGTTGCCGCAATATCAGTTGCTGATTGGCCACAAAGGCCACAGCCATCCATTCGTTTCCGGTGGCTTGTCCCGGCCAGTAATAGCTGTTGGGTTCGCCATCATCATAAGACAGTTCACGCGAGTTGAATCCGATGGGGGTTTCCCACTGCAGGCTAAGCTGGTTGACGTTTTGCAAGGAAGCTTGCAGCAGATGCGGAGGATAATTTCCGGGTAACAGAGGCTGCAGGGTGATATGCAGGACTGTATTTTGGTTGAGCACGAATGCCGGATTGCTGTAAGTCTGATATCCTGCAGCCATCACCTGAAGGTTGTAGGTTCCGGCCGGCACTTCGGCCGAGAAACTGCCATCAGGCATCGTGAAAGTGAGGAATCCGCTGAGCGAAACCGTAGCGGCGGCAATGGGCATGCCTTCCGGGTTTTTTACTGTTCCGCTGAACGAAACCATCTGCGAAAGAGTGTTTTCGGCCCGACGACCCCACACTTCATAAACAAAAGTACCATCGTTAGGGCGGTTCCAGGCCAGAAACAGTTTATCCTTCTGCCCATCGGGCCGCACGGCCAGCACCGGCCAGGCCGCGTCTTCGGTGTCCTGCGAAAACTGGTATAGTTGCGACCAGTTGGCGCCGTGGTCGTTGGAGAAACGGAGATAAACTCTTTCGTTTGCTGAGTATGTTTTATCCGACCATACCGTGTATATGCGGTGGTTGCCCGGGCTGTTGCGCTCAATCCACAGATCGGGACGGGACGAATTGCCACTGTTTTGGCTCAGGTTGACCGGAGCTTCCCACGTCTGCCCCAGGTTGTGCGAACGGTACAGAAAAATATCCGACTGCAAAGGATCGGCCTTTGCCTGCACAGCCACATAGAGCGAGTTATCAGCCAAAGCAGCCTTCAGACGGGCATTATAGGCCTGATTGTTGGAAATATTTACGGCTGGTGTAAAAGTCTCACCAAAATTGTTGCTTTTGGCAAACATCAGGTCGAGGTGTTCCCATGTGGAACCCGTCTGCTCGTTCCAGAAAAGGTAAATCTCCTGTCCTCGCAAGCAAAGCGACACCCAACGTGCTGCCGTGTTGGCATTGGTGATCTGTATCGGAGCCGACCAGGTCAGGCCGGCATTGACGGAGCGTATCAGGTAGATCTGATAATTATAGTTAATGTCGCGGTCTTCGTAGGCAACAACCACTGTGTCGCCATTGGCTGCAATCTGCGGAACGATAGCCCCGCGTATGGCATTAGTCAGTTGCATCTCGTTACCGAAACTCTGGCCGTTGTTGGTGCTTCGCACCATAAAAATCTGGCTGTTGCCTGATGTATTGCGGTAATAGGCCACATATACCTTGCCCTGCGAGGCGGCTACAACCGGATAGTTGGCTCCATAGTCGGTGCCGGTATAAAGGGTGAGCTTTCCTGACCAGTTCAGCCCGCCATTGTCGCTCTTACGAAAACGCAGATCACCCCAGTTGTTCCAGACGAGATAGAGGCTGTTGCCATCCTGCGCTATTTGCTGCTCGCGCGATGGGCCATATTCGTTGGATAAATTGGAGGATTCGAACAGCTGAAACTGAGCCGCAAGATCGGTGATACTCAGCAACCAAAAAAACAGCATTAAAATGCCAAACGAGAGATTCCTTTTCATCAGTTACAAGATTTTTAAATTGCCGGCCACCATAACCGGTTTGATCTGTTACGACCAAATTTAGCGATAAATTTCTTTTGGGCTTGCGCCTGAACATCATTTCATCCCGGCTTTCTGGTCGTACCAGATTTGATTATTCAGGACCATTTTTCTGATCATTTCATCTAAAAAAATCCCATTCCTGATGTGGCGCATCAGGCTGTGTCTTATGCAAAGCAGGAGCGCGGAATCGGCTTATTCCACTGATTTTTGGCTAAAATGGGCAACTACCAAACGGGCCTTTGCCTGCCCGACCACGGCGGCAATTTCTTCGAAGCTGGCCTGGCTGAGGATTTTCGTCGATTTGAAATGGTTGAGCAACTTATGCGCTGTTTGCTCGCCAATGCCTTTGATATGGCTGAGTTCGGACTGCAGAAAACCCTTTTGAAACTTTTTCCGGTGATGGGTGATGCCAAAGCGGTGGGCTTCGTCGCGCAGTTGCTGTATAAGCTTAAGCGTTTCGGAACGCTTGTCGATGTAGATGGGCACCTGATCGCCGGGAAAATAGATCTCTTCCAGGCGTTTGGCTATGCCGATGATGGTGATGTTTCCTCTCAGGCCCAAGGCCTCAAGGGCTTCGACGGCTGCTGAAAGCTGACCTTTGCCACCATCGATAATGATGAGTTGAGGCAGTGGCTTTTCCTCGCGAAGCAGCCGGCTATAGCGCCTTGTGATGATTTCCTTCATCGAGGCAAAATCGTCGGGACCTTCAACTGTTTTGATGTTGAAATGCCGGTATTCTGCCTTGTTGGGTTTTGCCTTGTAAAACTGCACCATGGCCGCCACGGCATAATCGCCCTGAAAGTTTGAGTTGTCGAAACATTCGATGACTTCGGGCATCACGGTCATGCGCAGGTCTTTCTGCATTTGTTGCAGGACACGCTTCTGATGTCGGTCGGGGTCAACCAGCCGTCGCTGTTGTTCAACCTCCAACTTATGGTGGCGGGCATTTTTTTCCGAAAGCTCCAGCAGCGCCTTCTTCTCGCCCCTTTGCGGAACGGAGATTTTCACACCATCAGGCACAAAAGCAGGTTGAAAGGGCAGAATAATTTCGTCGGCATCGGAGTTCAGGCGCGAGCGCAATTCGGTTATGGCGATGCTGAGCAGCTCGTCGGCGCTTTCGTCGAGTTTCTTTTTCAATTCCACCGTGTGCGACTGCGTCACGGCGCCTTCGACCACACTCAGATAGTTGACCCAGGCTGCCTCAGGCTCGTCGATAATCGAAAACACGTCCACATTGCTGATGTTGCGGCTCACAACGGTGGAACGGCTCTGATAGTTTTCGAGCAATTGTAGTTTTTCCTTGATGCTTTGGGCTTTTTCGAACTCCATTCTGCCGGCATGCTCCATCATGCGTGCCTTCATATCGCTCAGGATAGGACTCAGGTTGCCACGGATAATCTGACGAATCTCGCGGATGACAGCAAGATAATCTTCTTCGCTTTGACGACCTTCGCAGGGGCCAAGGCAATTGCCGATATGGAATTCGAGGCACACCTTGTATTGCCCACGGGCAATGGCCTTTTCCGACAGGTTGAGTGCGCAGCTGCGGATAGGATAGAGCTGCCGGATGAGCTCGAGCAGGGTGTTTTTGGTACGGCCCGAAGCATATGGGCCAAAGTATTCCGAGCCGTCTTTTACCGGATTGCGGGTGGAAAAAATACGCGGAAAAGGTTCGTTTTTGATGCAAATCCAGGGATAGGTCTTGTCATCGCGCAGCAGCACATTATATCGCGGCTGCAGCGATTTGATCAGGTTATTTTCCAACAGCAGCGCATCCGACTCGGTTTCAACAACAATGAACCTGATGTCGCGAATGCGGCGTACCAGAACGCGAAGCTTGCCTGTCTGTTCTTTGGTGAAATAGCTCGACACCCTTTTCTTCAGGTCCTTGGCCTTGCCTACATAAATCACCTTTTGCTGCTCATCGAGGTATTGGTAAACCCCGGGCAGGTGTGGAAGCGAACTTATCAGAGCCTGCAGTGCTCCGGGCACTTGGGGTGCTTGATCAGCCATGGCAGTTTCAGCGCTTTAACAGGGCATCCCAACCCTGGGCTGTGATGGGGATAAGTTGATCATCATTGGTGATTAAATGGGCATGCCCGGTTTCGGCTGTGATATGGCCGATGACCGAAACGTCTTTGACAGACAAAATGTTGGGATAATCTTCCGGCCGGATGGTGAACAGCAGCTCATAATCTTCGCCTCCATTGAGGGCTGCCACAGCCGGCACAAGTTTAAAGTCCTGACAAAGGCTTACCATGGTTGGGTCGAGCGGCAGCTTGTTTTCATAAATCCTGCAGCCCACCGCGGAGGCTTTGCAGATGTGCATCGTTTCGGAGGCCAGACCATCCGAGATGTCGATCATGGCGGTGGGTTTGATACCCGCATTACGCAGCGCTTCAACGATGTCGATCCGGGGTTCGGGCTTGAGTTGTCTTTGCAGCACATAATCATATCCTTCGAGGTCGGGTTGCATATTGGGGTTAACCCTGAACTCTGCCTTTTCGCGTTCGAGCACCAACAATCCCATGTAGGCAGCGCCCAGATCGCCGCTCACGCAAAGCAGGTCGCCCGGCCGTGCACCTGAGCGGTAAGTGATGTCGTTTTCGTCGGCATGGCCAATTATCGTTACCGACAACATGAGCCCCGAAGTGCTCGAAGTGGTGTCGCCACCCACCAAATCAACACCTAAACGCTCGCAGGCCAATCTCATTCCGGCATAAAGCTCCTCAAGAGCCTCTACCGAAAAACGATTCGAAACTGCAAGGCCCACGACAATCTGGGTTGCTTTGCCGTTCATGGCGGCGATATCCGAAACGTTAACAGCCACAGCCTTATAGCCCAAATGCCTGAGCGGGGTGTAGGTCAGATCAAAGTGAACGCCTTCCACCAACAGGTCAACTGACAGAAGAAGGCGCTTAGCGGGCGAAGCCAAAACGGCCGCATCGTCGCCCATAGCTTTGAGTGTTGATTCGTTATGTGCAGGTAATCCTGCTGTCAGGCGGTCGATAAGTCCAAACTCGCCAAGGCTCGATATTTCGGTTCGCGGCACATCTTGTCCGGTGGTCATCATGCTCATATTGTAATGAAAAATGCAGGCTATTCGCCTGCAAATTTAAACTTTTGATGCTGCCGGAAGGATAGTTGCCTTAATCGGGAATGCGGTAGTAAGTCTTCGAAACTATCTTCCAGCCCTCATCAAACCTGTACAGGGCCATATAGTCGGTAAAGATATGCTTGCCATCGCGAAAAAGCTCGACTCTGGCTATGGCGGCATTGCCGGCCACATCCACCAGGGGAATCTCAGCTGTGGTCACCGCCCCGGGCTTCTGACCAGATTGCATCGATTTACGGATTTGCTCGAGCCAGGAGTAAATAGGGTACTTATCCAACAGGTTATTGTTGAGACTCAGCATTTCGAATCCCGGATGAAAGCCCTTTTCAATGTTTTCGGTTTGATTACGGTTATGAATGCCCTCAACATAGGAGCGCATAATCACTTCCCTGATAAGTGCTTCGTCAGCGGTTTGAGCTTTGGCTGCCACAAATGCGGCAATGCATATCACGGCGAGGAGTAATCTTTTCATAATTCTTTGGTTTATAATCGTTTAAACTAATTGGTGTTTATTGATACTTAAGGGCATCCACAGGATTAAGTCTTGATGCCTTTGCTGATTGAAGCACCACACTCAAAAAAGCCACCACCCAGGTTAGTCCTGTGGCCAGCACAAATTCGGTTAGCCCAAGCTTCGCATGAAAGGCAAAACCATCGAGCCAGCGGTTCATCATCCACCATGCCAGCGGCCAGGCAATCAGCGCAGCGTAAAAAACCCATCTGGTGAATTCGATGAGCAACATCCTGACAATATAAGTATTGCTGGCTCCGAGTATTTTGCGAATTCCCAGCTCGCGCGTGCGGCTTTCGATGGTGTGTGTGGATAGTCCAAAAAGACCAAGGGCAGCAATGAGCAAGGCCAGCGCACTGAAAGTTGAGTAGATGAATCCTGTTGTTTGCTCATCACTGTAAAAACTGCCGATAAGGCTGTCTAAAGTAGTGTATTCAAAGGGCTGACCGGTTTCCATGCTGTCCCACAGGTCTTTTACCTGTTCGAGCACATGCGGCATCTGACCGGGCTCCACATTCACGGCCATGCGGTTCATCCAGCTGTTGGTCCTGAGCAGAATACCCAGAGGCTTGATCGAACTGTGCAATGATTCGTAATGAAAATCATCCAACAGACCAATGATACGGTAAACCTGTCTGTCGGAGTTTTTGTCGGCATGCATCACAATCTGCTCACCTTGCCAGTTGTCCAGCTGTAATTGCCTGAGCGCGGCAAGATTAATGACAACAGCAGTTGTATCGGACAGCGAGTCGGGATTGAACCACCTGCCTTGCGTCAGCCTGAGCTTTAAGGCTTCAGCCAGATGATAATCGGCATACATGAATGAAAGCAGATTGACCTGCTCGGCAGACCTGCCTTCGATACCCACGCTGTTCGCCGGTAATTCATCGCCCGGAAGGTTGAGGGCATAGCCCGACTGCTTTACACCCTTCACCTGCATGACCTTTTCCCTGAAAGCACCGAGCTTGAGACCCAGCCCGTGCACCCGCTTCACCACCAGCACATCATGCTGCTGGAAGCCCATATCCTTGTTTTGTATGTAGTTTAGCTGCTTATAAACAACCATTGTGGCAATAATCAGCACAATAGCTGCTGTAAACTGAAACACCACAAGCACCCTTCTTAAGCCAGCCTTTCCGTTCTGAGGCAACAGCTGCCCCTTGAGCACCTGAGCAGGCTCGAATGCCGACAGATATACCGAAGGGTAAAATCCCGCAGCCAGTGTGCAAAGTACCACCATAGCCAGCATGACAGGCGGAAAAAATCCCCTGAAAAGCATTAAGACCGACAACTGCTTGCCGGCCACCTGATTAAAGTATGGCATGGCCAGTTCAACCATTAGCAAGGCCAGCCCAAGTGCAAGGAGCAGATACATTAAGGCTTCGAAAAGAAATTGCAGTACCAGCTCATTGCGGTAAGAGCCCATTACCTTGCGGATCCCCACCTCGCGCGCACGTGTTGCAGCCTTGGCCGTGGAGAGGTTCATAAAATTGATACAGGCCAGCAGGAGAATGATCAGGGCAATGGCCGAAAACAGCAACACAAGCGAGATGCTTCCATTACGGCTTATTTCGCCGTTGAGTGAAGAATGCAGGTGAATATCCGTAAGCTTTTGGATATTATACCGAAACTCCTGTCCGCTGGCATTGAACTGCTCAATGTTCAACCCGAGATTTTCCACGAGTTCGTCCTCAATATTGCGAAACAGGAACGATTGGAAGCTCTTGCTTAGGCTATCAATGGTCATGCCTTTCCGAAGTTTAAAATAGGTGATTGATCCCAGCGAAAGCCAGCTTGTCTGACTGTGGTAAGGGATGGAAACGAACGAAACCACCATATTGAGCCGGATGTGGCTGTTCGAAGGCAAATCGGCCATAATACCTGTTACGGTGTAATGATGCATCTCGTTTTCGATCAGCACCTTACCCATAGGGTCTTCGCTGCCAAACCATCTTTTTGCAGCAGATTGCGTGAGCACAATACTTTTTGGTTTTGCCAGGGCAGTTTTAGGATCGCCCTTGAGCAACGGAAAGCTGAAAATGTCAAAAAAGGACGAGTCAGCATAGGCCAGATAGTCTTCAATAAGGCTCTTGTTGTCATCAGCGCGTCTGAGGCTATGCTGCGGCCGAACAAGAAGGCGTGCAGCATACTCAATCTCCGGATATTCGTTAAGCAAGGCGGCGGGCAGCGGCGCAGGGGTGTAAACAGTCCGGAAATTGAGGTTTTCGAATTTTCCTGTTACCGTCACCCTGAATATCCTGTCGCTGCCATCATGAAAGCGGTCGTAGCTCAACTCGTCCGAAACCCATAGCAATATCATCAGGCACGAAGCCAGACCTGTTGCCAATCCCAGCACATTGATCAGGGTGAATACCTTGCGCCTGAGCATCAGCCGATTGCCAAGCATAATAAAATGCTTCAGCATACCTCATTGATTTTAGAAGCCCTTAACGCTATTCCACTGCACCGCCGCCGAAGATTCATTGATTTGTGGTATTAACGGCTTAGGCCGGGGTTTTACGGAAATGCTCATTGATTACCTTTCCATCGAACAACCTGACCAGGCGACGGGCATAATCGGCATCGCGCTGAGAGTGGGTTACCATCACAATGGTGGTTCCGCTTTCATTAAGCTGCTCAAGCAGGTTCATCACCTCTTCGCCATTCATCGAATCGAGATTGCCGGTAGGTTCGTCGGCAAGCAAAAGCATCGGATTACCTGCCATAGCCCTCGCTACTGCCACGCGCTGCTGCTGTCCACCCGAAAGCTGAGGAGGGAAAAGTGAGTGCTTGTGGGCAATCTGCAGCTCACCCAATACCTGCATCACGCGCTCCTTCCTCGCCTTTGACGGAACACCCTGATAAACGAGAGGGAGTTCCACGTTCTCAAATACCGTGAGCTCGTCGATAAGGTTGAAGTTCTGAAAAACAAATCCGATATTGTGCTTGCGAATGGCTGCACGCTGCCGTTCTGACAGAAATGTAATGTCTTGTCCCTGAAATATATAAGTGCCTCCCGAAGGAGTATCCAGCATACCCAGTATGTTGAGCAGCGTGGTTTTTCCACAACCCGAAGGACCCATAATGGCCACAAATTCGCCCTTTTCGATGCTCAGGCTTACCCCATTGAGTGCGTTGGTTTCCACCTCGCCGGCGCTAAACACCTTGCTGATATCGATAGTCTGTATTAGCGACATAAACTGCTCTTCCTAAATTCCGGTCTTCTCTTCAGCTAAGGTAGTGAATCCGCTGCATACATCAATTTTGCATGGATGAAGAGCGTAACTACTTAAGCCTGCTGAAGGATTTATTAATCAGAAAAAATGCCACGAAATCTAAATCTTTCATTTAGAGTTGTTTAAAAATATTTTTCCAAAAAATGTAACCTTTAGTGTTCAAAAACGTCCATGTAAGCGTACAGTTTCGTACAGACCGCTTACTTTTATGCTTTTCCAAACCCTACGCCCATGGACAAAATTAAAGCACGAGTGCTGATTGTTGACGATGATCACGATGTTTTGCTTGCTGCCAGACTATTTCTGCGGCAGCACATCGAAACGGTTTACACCGAAAAGAATCCGGCCAATATCCCCGACCTGCTCCGCAACGAAAACTACGACCTCATTCTGCTCGACATGAACTTTACGCGCGATGCCACCAGCGGACAGGAAGGTTTTTTCTGGCTCAACAAAATCCTCGAGATCGACCCGGCAGCGGCTGTAATCCTGATCACAGGTTATGGCGATATTGAGCTGGCCGTGCAGGGTATCAAAGAGGGCGCCACCAATTTCCTGCTCAAGCCATGGGAGAACAAGAAGCTGCTGGCCACCATCAGCGCCACGCTCGAGGTGCGCAAATCGAAGGTGGAGCTGCAAGACCTGAAAGGACGTCAGAAAGTGCTGATCGCTGATCAGGATGCAGCATATAACCATATCATCGGCAGTAGTCCCGCCATGATGAAAGTACTGGCTACGGTGAGCAAGGTAGCACGCACCGATGCCAATGTGTTGTTGTTGGGCGAGAACGGTACAGGTAAAGAGGTGATTGCCAGGGCTATACATCGCGCTTCAGCAAGGGCCGGCGAGGTTTTTATCAGCGTTGACCTGGGCGCCATCACCGAAAGCCTTTTCGAAAGCGAGCTGTTTGGTTATCGCAAAGGCGCTTTCACCGATGCCCGCGAAGACCGTGCCGGCAGGTTTGAAGCCGCACACAAGGGCACTATTTTCCTCGACGAAATTGGCAACCTTTCGCCCAGCCTGCAATCGAAACTTCTTACTGTATTGCAGAACCGCACTGTGGTAAGGCTGGGCACCAACAAGGAAACACCCATCGATGTGCGTGTGGTTTGCGCCACCAATATGCCCCTGTACCAGATGGTGAGCGAGGGCAAGTTCCGGCAGGATCTGCTTTACCGTATCAATACCGTTGAACTGAATATCCCTCCGCTGCGCGAACGCACCGAAGATATCGAAGCCCTGGCCGAACATTTCATCGAAATGTACTGCAAGCGCTACAAGATGCCACGCAAACGCCTCAACGCCAGCACGCTGAAACGACTTCAGATGCACAACTGGCCCGGCAATATCCGTGAGCTGCAACATGCCGTGGAGCGTGCCATCATCCTTAGCGAAGGCAGCATCCTCGAACCACACGACTTTTTCCTGTCGGAAAAACGCGAACCGGCAGAACCCACCCTCTCGACTACTAACCTCGAAGAAACCGAAAAAATACTGGTCCGCAAAGTGATCGAAAAACACGGCGGCAACATCAGCCGTGCTGCCCGTGAATTAGGCCTGACACGAGCTTCACTCTACCGCAGAATGGAAAAATATGGTTTTTAAGCACCTCAGGCTGCAGATTATCCTCAGGGTGCTGCTGCTGCTGGCAAGTTTGCTGGCTATCTCGGTCATCTGGAGCCGCGATGGTTACCTCATCACCACCATTGTGCTGGTATTGTTCGTGCTGCTGCAAACCGCCTCGCTTATCCTTTTCCTCGAAAAAACCAATAGCCGCCTTGCACGCTTTTTCTCCAGCATCAGGCATTCCGACTTCTCTGTCAGCTTTGCCGATGAGGGACTCGGTAAAAGCTTTTCCGAACTCAACCATGAATTTAATCAGGTGATCGAGGCTTTTAAAACCAACAGGGCCGAAAAGGAAGAACATTTCAACTATCTGCTCACCGTGGTGCAACATGTGAGCATCGGCATCATTGTGTTCAGGCGCGACGGCAAAGTGGATGTGTTCAACAATGCCATAAAAAAGATTCTGAGGCTGAGCCATTTGCGCAGCATTCAGGAGCTGGAAACCGTAAAAGACGACCTTCCTGAAATGTTGCTGCGCATGCAGGCCGGCGACAAGCTGCTTGTCAAGGTGTTTCTCGAAGATGAATTAATTCAGCTGTCAATCAACGCCACTGAGTTTCGTATGCGGGGCGAAACCTATGTGCTTGTTTCGCTTCAGAACATTCACCCCGAGCTCGAAGACAAGGAAATAGAAAGCTGGCAACGCCTGATCAGGGTGCTCACGCACGAAATCATGAACTCTATCACACCCATCAGCTCGCTTACCGACACCCTGCAAGAAATGATTATCGACCCCGAAACGGGCAAAAGTCTTTTGAAACAGCTCGACGACGAAGACATCGAAAGCATTTCGGCAGCCATAAGCACCATAGGGGCACGTAGCCGCGGACTGCTCAACTTTGTCGAGGTTTACCGCAACCTTACGAGAATACCCAAGCCAAACTTCCGCTATTTTCCAGTAAAAGAACTCTTTGTCAGGGCATCCGAACTGCTTAAACCTAAACTCGACCACTACAGTATCCATTGCACCTGGCAGGTGTTTCCGGACGATTTGATGGTGCTTGCCGACCCCGATCTGGTGGATCAGGTGGTCATCAACCTGATGCTCAATGCCATAGACGCAGTAAAAAGTCGCCAAAACCCGCAAATCTCCATCGTAGCCAGCCAGAATGTGAACAACCGCATCACTATCGACTTTGCCGACAACGGTCATGGCATCAAACCCGATCTGATGGACAAGATCTTTATGCCCTTCTTCACCAGTAAGAAAGAAGGCTCGGGCATCGGCCTCAGTTTGTCGCGCCAGATCATGCAAATGCACAAAGGCGCCATTTCGGTGAAATCAAAACCCGAAGAAGGCACGGTTTTTACGCTGATGTTTTAAGCAATCCTAAAGGGCGAACCTATCGCATGCCATTAGTTAGGCCGGATAGTTTGCGCAAATGATTTTTCTTCCACATGCATTTGCGCTGAAATGTGGTTATTTTGCCAGCAAATCGTGCAATATGGCCCGCATGAAATGGAAGCTTGCCCAATATCTCGAATCGCGCTGGTGGCGATGGTATCTTGGCAGCAAGCATCCTGAAGAATACTACCGGTGGAAGTTCAGCTATTGGCATAACTTTCTGAAAACCATCGGCAACGAGCTTTCATTATCACCTGATGATCAATATCTTGATCTGGGTTGTGGTCCGGCCGGCATCTTTATGGTCCTGCCCGGCCACATCACGGCCGTCGATCCGCTTATTGAGCAATACCGGAACGATTTCCCCTTTTTGTTTCAACACCTGACGGGCAAAGTGCAGTTTTATGCGGCCAAAGCAGAAGACTTCCGATCCGACACGCTGTTCGACAGCGTGTTTTGCCTCAATGTAATCAACCATGTGAACGATATTGGCCATGCCATGCACAACATCCATCGTCTCAGTAAGCCCGGTGGCACCCTTGTCATTTCGGTCGATGAACACCGATGGCGAATCCTTTACCATTTGTTCAAATGGCTGCCTCTTGATGTTTTGCATCCTTACCAACTCAAGAGGGAAGATTTTGAAAAGCTGCTTATTTCAAACGGCTTTGAAGTAAAGTCCGATACCGTTCTGAAATCAGGCACCATTTTCCGGTACAGGGTGTGGATGGCCGTGCGGCCTGAATAATTTTATGATGATATGGTGGTTCGCATACTAAACAACCGAAAACCAAACTTTTTCATAAAAGCTTTAAAACACAGAATATCTGTTAATTAATCATACCGGCTTTCGATCGTTTGTCGCTTCCGACATTTCACCGGAGCGAGTTTCGTATCTTCGCGCCCCGAAAGCAATACCAAACAGACGATGTACTTCCGATCACACACCTGCGGCGAACTCCGGATAGCCGATACCGGCAAACAGGTAACCCTTAGCGGCTGGGTGCAGCGCATGCGCGATAAAGGCTCGCTCATCTGGATCGACCTGCGCGACCGCTATGGCCTGACACAAATTATTCTCGAAGAAGGTATTACCGATCCTGACCTTATACTGCAGGCCCGAAGCCTCGGTCGCGAGTTCGTAATCCGCGTGCGGGGCACCGTGCAGGAACGCTCGTCGAAAAATCCGCAGCTGCCTACAGGTGATGTTGAGGTGATGCCCACCTCAATCGAAGTGCTCAACGCAAGCAAAACACCGCCTTTTACCATTGAGGATAAAAGCGATGGCGGCGATGAACTGCGCATGAAATACCGCTACCTCGACCTGAGACGAAACCCTCTGCGCCAAAATCTGGAGCTGCGTCACCGCCTGGCTTTCGAAACACGCCGCTACATGGATAGTCAGGGCTTTCTGGAAATCGAAACGCCTTATCTCATTAAATCTACTCCCGAAGGCGCCCGCGACTTTGTGGTTCCCTCGCGCATGAATCCCGGCGAATTCTATGCCCTGCCGCAATCGCCACAAACCTTCAAACAAATCCTCATGGTGGCGGGCTACGACCGCTACTTCCAGATCGTGCGCTGCTTCCGCGACGAAGACCTGCGTGCCGACCGCCAGCCCGAATTCACCCAGATCGACTGCGAAATGGCCTTCGTCACCCAGGAAGATGTGCTCAACACCTTCGAAGGCCTCACCCGTCACCTGTTTCGCGAGGTGAAAGGCTTTGATCCCGGTCCGTTCGAGCGTATGGATTATGCCACCGCGATGAAACTTTATGGCTCCGACAAGCCCGACCTTCGTTTCCGCATGCCATTTGTCGAGCTTAACCACCTCGCCAAAGAAAAAGGCTTTGCTGTGTTTGATCAGGCCGAACTGGTGGTTGGTATCAACGCATCAGGCTGCGCCGAATACAGCCGCAAACAACTGGATGAACTTACCGAATTTGTCAAAAAGCCTCAGATTGGCGCCAAAGGACTGGTCTATGTGAGGTATAACGCCGACGGAAGCCTGAAATCGTCGGTGGATAAATTCTTTTCCGAAGAGCAGCTGCTCAGCTGGGCAACAGCCTTTGAGGCCAGGCCGGGCGACCTGATGCTGATCCTCTCGGGCGAAACCAACAAGGTGCGCAAACAACTCAACGAACTGCGCCTCGAAATGGGTAATCGCCTTGGTCTTCGCAAACCTGACCAATATAAACCACTGTGGGTGACCGACTTTCCCCTGCTTGACTGGGACGAAGAAAGCGGTCGCTATTTTGCCATGCATCACCCATTCACCTCACCAAAACCCGAAGACATTCATCTGCTCGAAACCAATCCGGGAGCAGTACGCGCCAATGCCTACGATCTGGTTATCAATGGCGTGGAAATCGGCGGAGGTTCAATACGTATTCATGACCGAAGCCTGCAAAACCGTATGTTCGGCCTGCTTGGTTTCACGCCCGAAGAAGCCCTTAATCAGTTCGGCTTTTTGCTCAATGCCTTCGAATACGGCGCACCGCCACATGGCGGCATCGCCTTCGGCTTCGACCGACTCACGGCACTCATGTCGGGCCAGGACTCTATCCGCGATTTTATAGCCTTCCCGAAAAATAATGCCGGCCGCGACACCATGATCGATGCGCCATCAGCCATCGCCCGGCATCAGCTCGATGAATTGTTTCTTGAGGTAAAGCCCATCACCAAAGACTGAGGCCTCAACGGCTAAGTTTGCTCGTAAAGCCTTGTAACATTGCGCTTTGAACCGCATTGGTGTGAGTGCATGGCATACCATGCTCCCTGTCGGCCTATGACAATCGATAAGTCGTTCGAGACTACGGATTGTTAATTTTGTTTAATCATGTCGCACGCGATATTTTTTGTGGGATATTTGTATCGCACATGATATAATCCTACACGACATGAAAACAAACTCACCTTTCTACAGCTTTTCCGCCCTCAATATCAAGGGCGAAGAAACAAACCTTAGCCAGTTCGAAGGCAAGACTGTTCTTGTGGTCAACACGGCCAGCAAATGCGGCCTTACTCCACAGTTCGAAGGACTTGAGCACCTTTATCGCAAATATCGTGATCAGGGCTTTGTCGTTCTTGGGTTTCCCTGCAATCAGTTTGCCAAGCAGGAACCCGGAAGCGAGCAGGACATTGCTGAGTTTTGCGAGCTGAACTATGGCGTCAGTTTTCCTATGTTTGCCAAGGTGGATGTGAACGGACCTGATGCCCACCCGTTGTTTAAATACTTGAAAAAAGAGCTGCCCGGCCTGTTGGGTGGAAAAATCAAATGGAACTTCACCAAATTTCTGATTGACCCCAATGGTCGTCCCGTCAGACGATTTTCCCCGTCAACCAAACCCGAGAAAATAGATGCATATTTGCAACCCTATCTCGATCAACAATAACGCTTATGCAATACGAGCAGCTCAAACTCAGCAATCAAATATGTTTTCCGGTGTATGCAGCCTCGAGGCTCATCATCCGGCAATATCAGCCACTGCTCGATGCGCTGGGAATTACCTACCCTCAATACCTTGTACTGATGGTGCTTTGGGAGCATGGTCCTCAGGCTGTCGGCGATATCAGCCGGCGGCTGATTCTCAACACCAATACACTCACACCGCTCCTCAAGCGCCTTGAATCTCAGGGACTGATCACACGCCGGCGCACCGAACAGGATGAACGCAAAGTGATAGTCACACTTACTCCCGAGGGCGAACAACTCCGTCACCCTGCTTCCCAAATTCCCGAAGCTTTGGCCAAAGGTCTTATGGAATCGGATTTCGAACCGGCCTCATTGTTAGAGCTTAAGCGACTGCTCGAAGCGCTCATCGACAAAATGGTTGTTCAACGGCCGGAAGACGATTGAAAGAGATGAAGGACTTGCGTTTGTTGGCTGTTTAGGTTGATTTGTTAACTTTGCGCCCTCAAGCCTTCTTAGCTCAGTCGGTAGAGCAGCTCACTCGTAATGAGCAGGTCGCGGGTTCGAGTCCCGTGGAAGGCTCAAAAAAAACCAGCGTCGCATTGTGCAACGCTGGTTTTCGCATTTATGAGGTCCCGAGCGGAGTCGAACCGCTGTAGACGGTTTTGCAGACCGGTGCCTAGCCACTCGGCCACGGGACCCATTGGGCTTGCAAAAGTACGATATTTCAGTTAATGGGCAAAGCTGAAATTTGGCAAGGCGATTTAGGTTAGTGGCTCCTTGCTTTCACCCTTTTGAAATGCAGCCGGGTCAGCCTGTGTTTTGCCTAGCGCGTGCGCCACTGCCTCAAGACAGGCCGGACAAAGGCAGCCTGACCAATGCTCCTGCACATACTCAAGCACTTCGGGTGTGGTGGTTATTTCAAAGCACCAGCAACGGGGCGATTTACTGCAGTAAAACGCTGAACCACAGCGCGGGCAAACATCAGGAGGCAAAAGGCGTGGCTTATCCATAAGTGCTTTCAAGGGTCAGGCTGACAAAATCCATCTTACCTCCGAGCGGCGGATTCATCTTGCGTACTTTAATACGTGCATGGCGGACTTGCGGAAACTTGCGGCCAATGGCATTGAGTATCCGGCGCCCAAGATGTTCGAGCAACTTGGAATTAATCTCCATTTCGCGCTTAACCTCCTGATATACTTCGAGGTAGTTTACGGTGTGATGCAGCTTATCGCTTTGTTCGGCCTCCGAAGTATCTACATCCAGAAAAAGATCAACCACAAACCAGGTACCTATCAGCTGCTCCTCGGCAAAACAGCCATGATAGGCATAAAACTCCATTCCTTCTATCGAAATTATCGACATATACTCATTGATTTACAAGGGTTTCTGCAAGCCTGACAATACCCCGCCTGATACGTTTCAGGGTTTCATCCTTTCCGATGATCCACATGATTTCGGCCAGATGAGGTCCTTTGGCCGCACCTACCAACAGGAGCCGCAGGGCATTCATCACTGCCCCGGTATTCAGTCCGTTGGATGTAATAAACTGTTGCAGTGCGGCATCAATGGCTTCCGGCTCAAAAGCTGTTAATTTCTCCAGTTCACAGGCCAGTGCATCCATTTGGCCCGGCGTTTCGGCTTTCCAGCGCTTTTTGACCACCTGCTCGTCGTATTGCTCAGGAGCTTCGAAAAAGAACCTGCCCTCTTCCACAATCTCATGCACAAAGTGCACCCGATCCTTCATGAGGTTGCCAATGACTTCGAGCTTAAGATTTTCGTTATGAATCCCTTTCGCTTGCAGGACGGCAGCCAGCTCGTCGGCCAGCTGGGTATTGCTGCGCCTGAGCAGGTATTGCTGGTTGAACCATTTGGTTTTATTCGGGTCGAACCTGGCTCCGGATTTGCTCACTCTCTCGAGGCTGAACTTTTGGATAAGCTCGTCCATGCTGAAAATTTCCTGCTCAGTACCGGCATTCCAGCCCAGCAGCGACAGCATATTGACAAAGGCTTCGGGATAATAACCCCATTCGCGGTAGCCTGATGTTTTTTCACCGGTGAAAGGATCCGTCCACCACAAAGGAAACACAGGAAACCCCAGTCTGTCGCCGTCGCGTTTGCTCAGTTTACCATTACCGTCGGGCCTGAGCAGCAGCGGAAGGTGGGCAAACTGAGGCGCTTCCCAGCCAAAAGCCTGATAGAGCAGCACATGCAGCGGCAGCGAGGGCAACCACTCCTCGCCACGTATCACATGCGTTATCTCCATGAGGTGGTCATCAACAATATTCGCAAGGTGATAGGTGGGCATCCCGTCCGATTTGAACAACACCTTGTCGTCGAGGGTTTCGGTTTTTACCACAACTTTTCCACGAATCAGGTCGTGCATCTCGACTGTGCTGTTTTCCGGAATCTTGAATCGTACAACATAATGCACACCCGACGCTATGAGTGCCTCAACCTCTTCGACGCTCATAGTCAGGCTATTGCGAAGCGACTTCCGCGTTGCGGAATTGTAGATGAAGGTTTCCTTTCGTGCTTCGGCATCCTTACGGAGCGCTTCAAGCTCCTCCGGTGTATCAAAAGCATAGTAAGCATGGCCGCTGTTGACCAATTGCCGGCTGTAAAGTGCATATATGTCTTTTCGCTCGCTTTGGCGGTAGGGCGCATGCGGTCCACCCAATTGCGGACTTTCGTCGAACTGGATGCCACACCATCCAAGCGCTTCCACGATGTAGGCTTCGGCACCCGGCACATAGCGCGCCTGATCGGTGTCCTCGATGCGCAGAATCATGGTTCCGCCATGCTGTCGGGCAAAGAGGTAGTTGTAGAGCGCTGTTCGTACGCCGCCCATATGCAGCGGGCCGGTAGGACTAGGTGCAAAACGCACCCTGACGGCTGATGTCATAACATACTGTGGTTTGGGCTGCAAAGGTAAGCAATGCACACAAAGCCTGCTGTCGGCTTTGATGTCTTTAGCGCATGAACCAACTAATCAAATCGCTGAAGCTGAATAACCCTGTCAACTGCATGGAAGTGATTGCAATAACGGCAATAATGACCCAACGCACAAAGTTGACGCCTTTTTGTATGGCCATTCGGCTGGCCAGTATAGCTCCGCCGATATTACCAAGCCCATGCATCAGGCCATACGACCAATGCACGGCACCATTAGCAATGAATACAGCCAGAGCTACGGGCGAATAGAGCAGAACAATCCACACCTTGACAGCGTTGGCTTTAACCAGATCGAGGCCGGCACCCATGACCAGGGCTGCCAGCAGAAAATAGCCAACACCTACCTGAATAAAGCCTCCATAGAGTCCGATGAGGAAAAAAATCAGGATGGTCAGCGGGCTTACCTTTTCGTTTTGCATGGCCGGCCGCCCGTGCAGATAGTGTTTGGGGTTGATGAGCATGAACAAAGCCACGAATACGAGCATCACGGCAAACACCCGTTCAACAAGAGCCTTGTCGATATTTACCGCCAGTTGAGCACCCAGAATGGAACCAATTACTGCCGGTATGGCTAGTTTATTGGCGAATGAAAAGTTGATCAGCTTGCTGCGCCTGAAAGTACTTACCGAGCTAAGGTTTTGCAACACAATGGCGATACGGTTGGTGCCGTTGGCCACATCAACCGGTAAGCCCAGAAAAAGAAAAAGTGAAAGAGAGATGACCGAACCGCCGCCGGCCAAAGTGTTGATAAAACCAACCAGCACACCGGATATCAGCAAGGCGATGGCCACAGAAATGCTCATTATTGTTTCGTTTTAGGTTGTGGCAACTGTTTGCCCAGCAGCCGCACTATAAAAAATAAAATAATAGCCGCCACAAGCATGAGCCACCAGGGCGAAACAAAGCCATAAGCAGCGGGAATGGTGCCTGCAAATAAAGAAACGGCTCCAACGGTGAGTGCATAAGGCATTTGAGTGCGCACATGCTCGATGTGGTTACATCCGCTCGAGATGGAGCTGAGGATGGTAGTATCGGATATGGGAGAAACATGATCGCCCAGAATGGAACCGGCCAGCACAGCCGATACCACACTGTAAAATATGGTGAGGCCGTGGGCATGATCAATTTCGGGATGAGCCTCCGTAAGCATCCAGCTGGCCGGCAGGATGAGCGGATAAAGTATGGCCATGGTACCCCAGGAAGTGCCTGTGCTGAAAGCCACGAGCGCCGCCATAATGAAGGTAAATGCCGGTATAAGATAGGGCGAAAACGATACCCGCATCAGCGTTTGGGCAATGAAATCGGCGGTGTGCAGATGCTCGGCCACCAAAGCCACCGACCAGGCCAGCGTGAGAATAAGGATGGCCGTGAGCATAATGCGAAAACCGTCAACAATATGCTCGACAGCCGTTTTCAGGCTCATGATACGTTGCAGCAGCGTAAGCAAAAGAGCTGTAAACAAAGCTGAAATGGACGACCACAGCAGGGCGGTATAAGAATCGCCGCGGCCTATGATGTCAGAAAATTTTCCGAAGGTTGTAAGGTCAGTCCTTGACCACTCTTCAGCACTCCAACCGGTATAAAGCAGACCTCCCAGAGTGCCGAAAATAATCACAGCAACAGGAAGTATGGCATTTAAGGCGCGAGGTCTATCATCCTGATTTTTTCCAACAGCCGAATCAGCCGCATACTGTACGTTTAGCCTTGCCGCCCGCTCTGCAGCAAGCATAGGCCCATACTCTCTTCCCTGAAACACAATCATCAGTATGAAGGCTAAAGTGAGAAAAGGATAATAACTGTAGGCCAGCGAATTGAAAAACACACTGTAGGCCGACATCTGTATGCCGATGGCATCAATCCCGGCCTGAATATAGCTCAGCTCGGCACCTATCCAGGTGGTCACAAAGGCAATAGCCGCCACGGGTGCTGCAGTCGAATCGACCAGATAGGCCAGCTTGGCGCGGGAGATACCCAGCCTGTCGGCCACCGGTCGCATCGTATTGCCTACAACCAAGGTGTTGGCATAATCGTCGAAGAAAATAATTACTCCAAGCAGCCATGTAGTAAACTGCCCCATCCGGGCATTGCGTGCCAGACCCGACAATCTGTTCACCACACCCTGCATGCCGCCGTTTTTGGAAATCAGGTGCACCATGCCCCCGATAACCATCGAAAAGACAATGATGGACATATGGCCGCGGTCGAGCAGCGAAGCCATGACATAGGTATCCATGACCGACAGAAAGCCTTTGCCTAAAGCAGAAAAGAAACCGTTGCCCTGATAAAAAGCCATGATAAAAGTACCGGTGAGTATGCCGGTGAACAAGGCAAAAAATACTTCGCGCAACAAGAGCGCAAGGATGATGGCCACCAGTGGCGGCAGCACCGACAGCCAGAGAGGTATGGGTGTAACATGCTTTTGCCAGACAAAATCATCCGCTTCGATGCTGAGTGTTTCGCTGCGCGGAAAATCGTAGAACAGGACAGCCGTATTTCGCTCAAACACAACTTCCTTTTCTTGACCATTGAACAGCAACACTACAGATTGCTTCTCGAAACGGCCAAATGCACTGTCGGAAATAAGGTGAAGGCTTATCTTCTGATCAAGCTGCCTCATGACCACCACGGGCAGCTCAACACTCAGGCATTCGCTGCCGATGCGCTGTTGTGCCGTTGAAACTAACACCCAGAAAAGCCACAGAATGATAAGTATGCAACGTTTCAACAGTATGCAGTTTATGAGGCAGCTAATTTAAAACGAAATATCTCTCTTACCTCAATTGTTGACGGTTTGCTTATACAAGCCGATCCATTTGAAACGTATCAAAGCAATGGCCTTTTTTAAAACGTTTCTAAATTATATGACAACTCATTTTGGCCTTGGAACAATTGTCAAATTTCTTTTACCTTAGTGCTGCAGTCATCACTGACCAACAATGAGAAACAAACAAAAAGACCGGAGCAGATTCCTCTTTTTTTGCCAATCAACAATATTGCAGGCAAACGTTCCATTTATGCCACCTGATTCAACATCTGTTTCACAAACCTGTTCAGAGGCGGAGAGAGGGTATTCGGCAGATACTTGTTTTGTAACCCATATTTTTCCAACCGGTGGCGAGGGAAAATCAATCGGGATCGAGTTGCTGGTCAGTAAAAAATCCATTCGTTGGGAAGCAAGCATTACCTATATGCTGAGCAAGACCATGCGCAGGTTTTCGGAGTTCAATCAGGGAATGTTATTTTCTTTCGTATCCGATCGGCCTCATGACATTAATGTCCTGATTTCGTACGAAATCAGCCCGACATGGAAATTTACGGCAAATTGGCTTTATCAATCCGGAATACCTTTTACGCCGGTTATCGGAAGATATCCTGGCTCAACAGTCGATCGGGAAATATTAACTGACATCCTGAACTATGGACCAAAAAACAGCTCACGTTTGAAAGATATCCATCGGTTGGATATTTCCTCTAAGCACCAAAAGTGCGATTTAACGGGAAAACCACGTTCGATCCGGACATTTGGTCTTTACAACGCATATAACAGGAAAAATCCCGCCTATTACTTTTACCTTGATGAGTCAATGATTAGTATCGTTTATCCTAACTATAGGGGAAAACTTCCGGTGCAGCCGGCCATCTGGCAGATGAGCATCTTTCCCATCATGCCCGTGGTGTCGTATAAGTACAATTAGAATATTTCAAAACCATTAAAAATCAATCAATTTTATGAAAAACGTCACTCAATCAATCAGGCTTTTTTTGATGTTCCTGCTTTTTGCAGGCATTCAGGCACATGCCCAGAAACCGGCAACAAATGACTGGAATCTTAGAATTGGTGCCAAACCAACCTATCTGAATAAGGATCATCTTCGTATGGATGGGTTTGTGGGTATTGATGTTACACGAAATATCAGCCCGCTTTGGGAAACCGGCATCGGTTATGCCGTTGCCAGACCAATTGTTCTGAAAATGAACGAACAAGGCAATTATGTGATCGATACCATATTTTCGCACCGTTTTGATGCGATTGCAAATTTTCATTTTTTACCCCTGATGATGCATAATAGTCCGGAGCGTTTTGATGTGTATGTGGCCACCCGTATTGGTGTGAGGTATCTTTTCACCGATTTCAAGAAGAAGGCCGATTTCTTTGCAGGCCTTGGTGCTGCCTGGTACTTTACCGACAATATAGGGGCTTTCGGAGAGTTTGGCTGGCAGCCTCTTTTCAAAGACAATGTAAAAGGATATGATAAGAAAAACTGGCGTCTTGGTGTGGCACTGAAGTTTTGATAATCCGGCAGGACAGCATGCTGTCGCCTGTGCTTAAAAAAAATGCCTCGGCCTGTTATGTCAGGCATGAGGCATTTCTTTTTCGGGCTTTCGAAAGCACTATTGGTTTACTGAGCCGCACTATCCGGTCATCACCACTGCAAACCCATCCTTAATCCTGCCACTCCAATCACCCCGCGGTAGTCCTGATCGATGGTGGAAGGTTCGGGATCGTTGTAAAGGAATCCGCCCGGACGGCTTGTCGAAGCAAAGCGAATGCCCATCCCGAGATAGGCATCGAGCAGGAAGTGCCTGTGTTCCACAAGGTGCCGACCCGCAGCCACCCTCAGCGCAAAGGCGTGGGTGTTTGTATTCCAGTAAGAATCGTCGTAGCGGTAGAAAAGCAGTCCGTCTTCCACATAGCTCTGCCAGCGCTCGGCAAATCGCTTACGCTGCGCAAAGGTGTATCCGCCGCCCACCATAATGTAATTGCGCTGAACCGGTTGCTGTTCAGGGTACCACTTGAGCCACGCTTCGGCCGAAAACCCTTTCCGGCCGTAAATATTGGAATTGCCATACAGCCAGTTGTCAGGGCTGTCCTTGTAATAAATCGTGGGTGAAGCAACAACCCACAGATTCTCACTAATCTTACGATCCACCTCAAAGCGCATGCCGCTGCTGAAAAGATACTGAGGCACCCACATAATCCGCAAATCAGGAGCCTTTTCGTCAGGCAGCTGAGCGGTTACCATAACGGGTGCGGCAAGCAGTACCCAGATGGCAAGCCGAATGATTTTTCTGCTCATTTCTTTTCACTTTTTTTTATCACTGCACCAACCCTCACGCCTGCCACAAGCAAAACCCCCGAATAACCAAAATCGAGGAAACTGTCGTTGAATTTTTCTCCGCTATCCTTATCACCCGACAAGAATGCCTGACGAATGCCCGCACCGGCATAAAAATCGAAGAAAAGTGCACTGCCCTGCGTAACAAAGCCCCCGGTGAGGTCGATTCCAAGCCTGTTGATGTTGGTGTGCTTATCGACTTTAAGGTTTCCGTTGTGGATTTTGTAATCGATCGCATAGTGCTGAAAAACAGGCCCCCATGCCAGATAGGGCTGCCTACGGTTGGGCGATGGATCGGGATAAAAACGGTGATAGGCATGCAGCGCAATACCACTCAGCTTGTCGGCTGTGGTGATACCCATCTCCACATGATTACCGGCAAAAAATACCGGAGCTAGCTGAATCCAGTGTTGCTTGTTGAGTGGCAGGTCAACATCCAGCCTGAAACCACTCTGAAAAGCATATTGCGGAACCAGCGAAAACATCAGTTGTGGCTCAGCAACGGGCACTGTTTCCTGAGCCGGCAATGCTGACGAAAGCATTGCAAGTAGTAATAACAGTACAAAAGATCTCATTTCCGGTACGTTTGGGTATTCATGCCCAACTGACTGAGCAGGACAAGGTTGTTGTTCTCGTATTTGTATTGTGCCAAACCCTGCTCCGTAACCACGTAAAGGTAAGGGTTATCGGGAATGACATCGATGGCGGGTATGTTGAAGCTATGCAGCAGCACAAGGTCAACATTATTGTTCACCTGAAAAACCTTCAGGCCATCATCGCACACAAAGAGCAAATTACCGTCGATGCCAAGTCCGCGCGGATTGGTCATGGCATATTCCTTAACCCTTTGGGGATTATAGATGTTGCTGATGTTGAATATGAGCAGCGCGTTGACACCCCACTGGCCTACGCCGCTTCGCAGCGTAACGTAGGCATGATTGTCCTGCACCACCACGGGATCGTAGCTTCGAAAATGTGACGTAAAACTTTTCTTATCGGGCCGCTCGGGATTTGTCAGTCCGTAAATGTGCATGCCTGCCTGTGCCCCGATAAACAGCAGGTCGTCCTGGGGAAAAATAGTCTCGATGCCAAAACCGAGATATTGCACATTGACACGGTTCACATTTTGAGGATCTGCAATGTTAAAAGTGCTGAGTTTCTCGATGTCCACGGCATAAAGGTAGTTGTCCTTGATGGTAAATCGGGCCATAGAGCCTCCGCGGCCTGATTCGTCGCTTTGGCTGTCTTTGCTGCAGGCGGTCAGGCTTAGCAACAGGGCCGCCGTCCACAATAACCTGTGTAATGTTGCAGTTTTCATGGCCTTCCGGATTTTTTGTTCCATCCAACCACCACCGTGCCTTCGGGTTTGCGAAAACCCCACCACCACATCATATCCGGTGCCACAGGCTCAGGAAAAACCTCCTCCACCCTGTCGAGTATGCTTATCTGAGGTAATGCGCGTATGTCGATAGCTACCAGATCAATGGCGTTGTCGGCATAGATCACACTGTCGCGCACAGCAAGGTCGAGCACTCCGGGAATAAGGATGAATCCGGATTTTTGCGGGTTCGTCCGGTCTGTATTGTTAATCAGGTGTATGCCCTTATACACATCCACGATAAAAATCGTACTCCCGTAGATGTAGATTTTGCCCGGCCGCTGAAAATCGCGTGCTTCCTGCCAGATGATGCTGTTGCGCAGGTCGTCCTTGCGCATGAGCACCGGGGCATAGCCTGATGCTGACTGCCAGTCGGGCTCCCAGTCGAAAGCCGTAAGCAGTACAATGACCGCAACAGGCAAGGCTGTTAAGATCAATTTTTTCATGATGCAACATATTGCAAAACAGTATTTGAGGTACTGCTTTGTGATTCCTGGTTTAGATTGCCAATACAGGGGTAGCGTTGCACCTGAACGGAATTATTTCGTGCAGCGCTTCAGTCCTCAAGGCAAACAAGACAAAAAACTATTCTTCGCGACTCATCTCGAGCTTTACAGCCCCTTGTTTCAGGTGCAGCTTGCCATCCTTAAAAGTTATGCTGATTCCGGCATTTTCAAAAACAAAAGTATCCCCGGAGCGTGCTTCGAGCGGAAACTCCGGTTGGCCCGTACCTTGTCCGAAAAGCTTGCCGTTGCGATGCCTGATGGTGAGTTTGAGTGGAAATCCTTCAGCGGTATAGGTGCCGGCATATCCATCCAGCAGGCTCTCATCCACGTCAATATGCTCAATCACCGGCATCTGCCAGGGCTTGCCGAAATAGCGGCTCAGCATGCCGATGAGGATTTCGTTCTGATTGTAGTTTAAGGCATTGCTGCAAACCGAAACACCAACCTTTTCGTCGGGGAAATAGATGGCCACCGTCCTGAATCCGTCAATGCCGCCGGTATGCCCGAGGCCTTGATGCTCGTAAAAGGGCATGGCAAACAAACCCATCCCGAACATATCGGTGAGCGTGGTCATCTGTTTCAATGCGGCAGCACTGATCAGCTTACCGGAAAACAGGGCGTGATAAAAACGCAGAAGCTCTTCGGCAGTGGAGTACATATGGCCTGCGCCACCGGGTACACTCATGTGGGTGAAAGGCTCGGGTTTCCACCGATCGCCTTCCCACTGATAAGAGGTGGCGGCAAAACCACGTTCAGCCTGCATCGCAAAAGTATGCGTCAGGCCAAGAGGTTTGGCAATCTTTTGTTGCAGGAGTTCGGCATACGTCTTACCACTCAGGTCTTCGACCAACCAGCCAAGCAGTATATAGTTGGTATTGCTGTAATCCATTTTTTCGCCCGGCGCGAATTGCAAACCATGCTTCATCATCCGGCCAAACATTTCCTGTCTTGTTTGTGGCTGGGTGTAATAGTTCAGGTAGGCGCTGTCGCTGGTCAGGCTGTAAAGCCCCGACCTGTGCCGGAGCAAGTGTTCGATGGTAATCTGCTGTCCGCCCTCAAGGCCGGGAAAATATTTTTCCAGTTTATCATTCAGCCTGAGCTTTCCTTCGTCAACCAGTTGCAACACCATCACTGCAGTGAAGGTTTTGGTAACCGACCCAATGCGATATACCGTGCCGGCATCGGCTTTTACTTTTGCTGCTTCATCGGCATAACCATAAGCTTGATGGAAGATTATTTCGCCATTTTCGATCATGGCTGCCGCACCCATGAACTTGTTGTGTTGTTCGAGCAGCCGAAAAAGGCTGTCAATGCCGCTAAGGTCCGGCCGGGGCTGGGCAAAGGCAGTTAAAGCCACCAGGGTCGGTGCAATAAGCATTAAAATCTTTTTTCTCATCTGTGATATGTTTTTGTTCGTTATGAATGACAATGGATAATAGGGGTGGTTGCTTTTAATCTTTTTTTGCAATAAGTTAATCATCTGATAATCAAATTTCATGTTTTAAAAACATCATCAGATATGCTGTTTCATGGCATTAAAAAAGTCCTACCGTTGGGCAAAGTAATTTATTTTTGCAAACCACGTTCTGTTTTCAACAAAGAATTGATGGTTTTGAGGAATTCGGTTGCAGGCACCTTGATTTTACTTCTGGCAATCTTTCATTGCCGTCCTGTCGTTGGACAGCACGTTTCCAGTATGCCCGACACCCTTCAGATATTGAGGTATCTTGAGGAACCTGTCGGGCTAATACAGCCGGTACGCAACGATGTGGTTTTATTGCCCAACGGGCTTCCGCTCGACAGCCTGATTAATTATTCACGCTCTTATATTGGCACACCGTACCGCTACGGCGGGCGCACTACAAATGGTTTCGACTGCTCGGGCTTTGTTAAGCACGTGTATGGCAAATTCGGTCTGGAGTTGCCACCATCGAGCCGCACTCAGGCAACGGTGGGCGAAGCCGTTCCGCTGGAATCGGTGCGAAAAGGCGACCTGATCTTCTTCAAGGGACGCAACTCGCGAAGCAAATACATAGGTCATGTGGGTATTGTGGTCGATGTGGAACCGGAGTCGAACGACATCTTATTCATCCACAGTTCCACACACGGAGGACTGCGCCTCGACTGGCTCAACAAGGAAGATTATTACCGAAAGCGGTTTGTAACTACACGACGACTTGTGGCAGAAGCACTAAACCCATAGCCCTCTGGTTTCGTTCTGCCCGCCTGAACAGACTTTTCTCCAAAACTGTATTCAGCAAACGCCTTGTCATTAGCTTTGAGCATCACCATGCTTTCATTTTGTATGGGGAACATCGGGGTTTTCATGACTCAACGGATTTGCCCTTAAGGAAGATGCATGGTGCTTTTCAGGATACTTTTTCAGCAATTCATCCCTTACACATCTCCGGTTCCTACTCTATGGAATGCCCAAAGATGGGGGCGATTGCAAAACGGGATAAACTCCTGACTTCAATTCCGGCGTTAAGCATCCCATGTCCCTGCTCAAGCATTGCAACCATAGAGTTTTCATACCTCAATCAGGCCCTAATTAAACGATACATGGAATTTCCGGCAAAACCGAATCCGATTAATCCGAATCAGGCAACCGTCAGTCTTCATGAGGTTTATAGTTGCGTAAGCTCTCTTGCTCTTTCCAGTGCAGCATGTATATCAGCGCACACATTTTCGCTGCCTACCAGCTCCAGGATACCCGATTTTTCGAGCACTTCCCTCACCTGCGTATTAGCTCCGCTGAGGAGCACGACAACATTTTTCCGATGGTTCATTCGGATGAAGTTTCGCAGGTTATTCACTCCGGTAGCATCCATAAAGGGCACGCGCCAAAGGCGGACAATCCGCACTTTTGGTGTGCGGGTGATGTTGCGCTCGGCCTCTTCAAAACGGCTGGCCACCCCGAAAAAGAACGGCCCATTCACCTCGAAAACATCAACACCTTCTGGAATGCTGAGTCTGGCCGTTTCGTCGCCTGCCTCGGCATCTTCTTCGGCTATTTCGCGCTCAATCACTTCAACACCTGAAGTCTCGATGATGCGTCGGAGGAAAAGCAGCACAGCCAGCAGCAAACCAAACTGAATAGCTACGGTAAGGTCGATGAGGACCGTCAGGAAAAAGGTAACCAGCAGCACGGCAACATCAAAACGATGGTTGCCCAACAAAGCCCTGAAAGAGCGCCATTCGCTCATATTGTAAGCCACCATCACCAGGATTCCTGCCAGGGTGCTCATGGGCACTAATTTGGCCCAACGTCCGAAAAAGAGCATGATCAGCAGCAGGGTGATGCTGTGGACAATACCTGCCACCGGTGTTTTGCCACCGTTGCGTATGTTGGTCATGGTGCGGGCAATGGCTCCGGTGGCCGGGATTCCGCCAAAAATTGGAGTGACGATGTTGGCTATACCCTGCCCGATGAGTTCGGTGTTGGAGCGATGCCGGCCGCCTGTGGCACCATCGGCCACCATGGCCGACAGCAGCGATTCGATGGCGCCAAGCATAGCTATCGTAAAGGCCGGAGCCAGCAGCATCCTGAACATTTCGAAATTTACCGAAGGTAAGCTGGGTGCGGGAATACCGGCCTTGATGTCGCCAAACCTGCTCCCGATGGTTTCGACCGGAATTTGAAACACCGCCACCAATATCGTCGTCAGCACCAGAGCTACCAAAGTACCGGGAATCGTTTTACTGACCCTGGGCCATAGGGCAATAATCAGAATTGTAACCACAGATATTCCTGTAGCCCAGAGGTTTATATCATCCAAATGGCTGGCATAGAACGACCATTTTTCCACAAATCCTGCCGGAACCGGTCCGCTAATCTGTAAACCGAAAAGGTCGCTTATCTGACTCGAAAAAATAACTACGGCAATCCCGCTCGTAAAGCCTACAACAATAGGATAGGGCATAAATTTGATGATCGACCCAAGCCGCAGCAACCCCATTGCTACCAGCATCAGACCTGCCATAATGGTGGCAACCATCAGGCCATCAACACCATACTGTTGAACGATGCCATACACAATTACAATGAAGGCACCCGTTGGCCCGCCAATCTGCACCCGCGAACCACCCAGAAACGAGATGAGGAAACCTGCAATGATGGCCGTGATTAATCCCTGCTCAGGCGTCACCCCCGAAGCTATACCAAAGGCAATGGCCAGCGGCAGGGCCACAACACCGACGATAAGTCCGGCAATCAAATCCTTGTAAAAGATTTGTCGGTTGTAGGTTTTGAGTGTGGTAAAAAGCTTGGGGTGAAACACCTCCTTGATGTTCAGCTTAATTTTTTCGGTCAGGGCTAACATGAGGCAGAAAAGTTTCGGGCATGCAAAGGTAGTCAAGTTGGATGCAGCAAGCACGTCATAAGCCCTAAGAAAGCCCTGCCGCCGGGAAATTTCGGCTCCGGTCAGGCAATGAACATATCCGCTAACTTTGCGTTTTCAAAGCATGACACTAAACAACAAGGCATTTGCCATCACAGCACATATGAAAAAAAATCTGTCCATCTACCTGCCCCTGCTGTTTTCGCTGGTGTTGGCAGGAGGCATCTATATCGGAATCAACATCCCGGCTGTGCAGCGCGAGGGCGAGATGCCTTCGCTCCAGTTTGGCGGGTCAAAATCAGGAAAACTGGATATGATCCTCAACTTCATCGAACGCGACTATGTGGACACTGTGGATCGCCGCAATCTCGAAAACACAGCCATCACCGGAATGCTCGAAAAGCTCGACCCTCACAGTTCTTTCATCACTCCCGAAATGTTTCATGAGATGAACGACCCCTTGCTGGGCAGTTTCGAAGGCATTGGCGTTTCGTTTCGCATCGAGAAGGATACCATCATGGTCATCAATCCCGTTAAGGGCGGACCTTCGGAACGTGTGGGTATTATGGCGGGCGACCGCATTGTGATGATCGACGATACGCTTGTGGCCGGCACAGGTATTACCAATCGCGACGCCATGCGCAGGCTCAAAGGCCCTAAGGGCACACAAGTCAGAGTGAGCGTGAGCCGCAGAGGTGTCAAGGGGCTTAAAGATTACACCATTACACGCGATGTCATCCCGACCTATAGCCTTGATATCGCTTACATGATTGATGATCAGACCGGATTTATCCGTCTCAATAAGTTTTCGGCCACCACCTACCGTGAGTTTCTCGAAGCAGCCCGCAAACTCAGGCGCGAAGGCATGCAGCGGCTTATCCTCGACCTGCGCGGCAATGCCGGTGGATATCTGAAAGCCGCCACCGATATCGCGGATGAATTTTTGCCTAATGGCAAACTCATCGTTTACACCCAGGGCAAAAACAGGCCACGCTCCTACACCTTTGCCACCCGCAACGGGATGCTCGAAGAAATGCCCGTGGTGGTGCTCATCGACGAAGGCTCGGCCAGCGCCAGCGAGATAGTGGCCGGTGCAATACAGGACAACGATCGCGGAACCATCATCGGACGACGTTCTTTTGGTAAAGGGCTGGTGCAGGAGCAAATGTCCCTGCGCGACGGTTCGGCCATCAGGCTTACGGTGGCACGCTATTACACCCCGACCGGGCGAAGCATTCAGCGGCCGTATGATGGCGACTTCGAAAAATATCATCTCGAACCCATGGAACGCTTCCTCAACGGCGAACTCAGCAATCCCGACAGCATCCACTTTGCCGATACCGTGAAGTTTGTTACACCGGGCGGTAAGGTGGTCTATGGCGGTGGCGGCATATTGCCCGATGTTTATGTGCCACTGAAAACCGACAGCACCCTGTTTTTCTTCAACAGGCTTGCCAACAGCGGGCTTATCTTCCAATACGCTTTCGATTATGCCGATGCCAACCGTTCCAACCTCCGGCAGTATAAAAATGTGAGCGATTTCATCACCCGCTTCCAGGTAAGCAACAGCATGCTCGAAAACCTTTACCGGCAGGCGTCCGAACGGGGCATCACGGCCGGAAATGCAGCAAAAAGCGGCAGCGCACGGCATGTGAGCATACTCCTGAAGGCCTATATCGGCCGCAATCTTTTCGACGACGAGGGCTTCTATCCTATCTATCAGCAAATTGACGAGGTGCTGCAACAGGCCATCAGGCACTTTAATCAACCCAACACCTGAGCCCGTATGGCCAGTATTGTCCTAATCATCGCCTCGATGGTGCTCCGGTTGGCCACCTTTGCCGTGGTGATGAACTACTACAAGGACTCGAGGCATCGCTCGGCATGGTTGCTCATAGCTGCGGCTATGCTGCTGCTGGCCCTCGAAAACCTGTTTCAGCTGCTGGCTATCGCCGGAGTGTCGAACCTTGCCCGGCAGCAGTTTATCCCGCATAGCGCAGGCTTTGCCGTTTCGGTGCTCATGCTCACCGGCACTGCTATGATCAACACCATACTGAAAAGACTCGCAACCGCCGAACGCACGAAAGATAGCATCGAAAAGCACTACCGCCTGCTCTTCGATACCACCAGCGACCTGCTTTTTGTGTTGAAGACAGACGGCCGGATTACCGAAGTGAACCAAACGGCCTGTGAACGATTGAACATGAGCCGCGAACAATTGCTCACCCTTCGCTTTGCCGACATCAAGGCCGGCACCGCAGCCGAAGGTGTGATGGATCATCTGAACGACATCAGAAATAAAGGCTACCACATCTTCGAAACCGAACTGCTTACAAGTCAGGGCGTTCGGTTTCCGGTCGAAATGAACTGCCGCCTGGCAGATCTGGACGAAAACCCGCATATCACCTGCATCGGCCGTCCAACAGCCCAAAGGCGCGAACTGGACAAGAAAGTCCGCATCGCCATCATCGAAACCGAAGAACGCGAACGCAGACGCTTCGCCAAAGAGATTCACGACGGACTGGGACCACTGCTATCCACCGTGAAACTCTATGTTAACGAACTGGAAACCACCACCCCGGGCTCGGCCGAACACACCGAATACGCCGCCCATATCAACCAATTGCTCAACGAGGCCATCGACAACGCACGCAACATCGCCAACAACATCACGCCACGCGTGCTGGCCGACTACGGACTGCAAAAAGCAGTAGAAAACTTCGTCGATACCATCAATGCCACCCGCCTGCTCACCATCAGCACCAGCTTCAGCAATATCGACCGCAGCATAGGCTCGACCCTCGAACTGATCTACTTCCGCATCATCAGCGAACTGATCAACAACACCATCAAACACGCCAATGCCTCGAACATCGAGATACATCTTTCGGTGAAAAAGGGCAAGCTGCATCTGGTCTATCGCGACAACGGACAAGGCTTCGACCTGCAGGAAGCCATCGAAAAAGGCGACAACCACATGGGAGTGAAAAACATTATCAGCCGCGTGAGGTCGCTCAATGGCGTATTTAATTTCCGCAACATCTGGCCCGGTATCGAGATTCAAATCACCGTTGACATTAACCCGGGTAACACTCAGGGCTGAGCATCAAAGACCTCTGAGCAGGCTTTCAACAACTTTGGGGAAGTGTTCATACTCCAGCCGGTGAATGCGTTCGGCCAGACTTTCGGCTGTATCGTCGGGCAGCAAACTGGTCTGCGCCTGAAAAATAATTTCTCCGTTATCGTACACCTCGTCAACGTAGTGAATGGTGATACCCGAATGCGTTTCGCCGGCTGCAATCACGGCTTCATGCACCCGCATCCCATACATGCCCCTGCCACCATAAGCCGGCAGAAGAGCCGGATGGATGTTGACAATGCGGCGCGGATAGGCCCGGATCAGTGCCGGCGGCAACAGCCAGAGAAATCCGGCAAGCACGATCAGGTCGGTGGCTTGCTTCCGGAGCTCCTCTATCAGGCGATCAGGGTTTTCGATATCGTGACGCGAAATCATCATGACCGGGATTCCAAGCCGCTCAGCCCTTTGGATGACACCTGCCCCCGACCTGTTGCATACCACCAGACGCACCCTTGCAAGCGCTGAGCCGTCAAAATAACGGGCAAGGTTTTCCATATTGGTGCCCGAACCCGACGCAAAAACCACCAGATTTTTCATGATCCAAAAGTACGACAAGAATGGCCGGAAACCTTCCCTTTACTGTCGCACAAGCCAAACGCCAGGCTGTGGCTTCGGTAAGCTCATTAAATGATTATTTTTGCGCCCTATGGCTGATTCAACCGGAAGCAACAGTACAAGGCGCAAAGCCCTCGAAATCAACCTGAACCCGACCATATTCGGCAGCTTTGCCGAGATTGGCGGCGGACAGGAAGTGGCTCGCCATTTTTTTCAGGCCGGCGGCGCCTCAGGCACCATTGCCAAAACCATCTCGGCCTACGACAAGCGCTACAGCGATGCCCTCTATTGTCCCGACAAATCGCTCAAACGCTATGTTTCGCGCGAGCGCCTCGAATTGATGCTCGAAACAGAATACGTCGAGCTGACCGGACTGCTGGCCGAAAATGCATCGCCGGGGCTTCGCTTCTTCGCCTTTGCCGACACCGTTTCGACCCTCAACTACCGTAAAGACAATATATCGCACGGCTGGCTCGGTGTCCGCTTTCAGCTTACCGAAGGTGGAAAAGCCAACCAGATTATCCTGCATGTTCGCCTTTTTGAAAACGACAACCTGTTGCAGCAGAACACCTTAGGTGTGCTCGGCGTGAACCTGCTGTATGCCTGCTACTACCACTGGCAGCGACCCAATACTTTTCTGCAGTCGCTATTGGACGACCTGGACACCGACCGCCTGGCCATCACCATGATCCACATGAGCGGCCCAGAACTGAGTTATGTGGACAACCGTCTGCTGGGCGTTCAGCTGGTGAAAAACGGCGTGGCCCCTGCCATTATGTTCGACCGCTACGGTCAGGTGCAGGAACCGGAGGATATGCTCTACAAGAAAAACATTCTGGTCTTCAGGGGAAGCTTCCGGCCGGTAACTTATGTGAGTGTAGATATGCTCAAGTCGAGCTTCGCCCTCTTTAAAAAAGACGAAGATTACGATAAGTACAACACCCTGCCCATGTGCGAAATCACGCTGAACAACCTGCTGCAGGAAGGTGAACTCGACGAGCGCGACTTTCTGGATCGTGTGGACCTGCTCAACGAAATGGGCCAAAATGTGATGGTGTCGAGCTTCAGGGAGTTTTACAAGCTGGTGGAATACCTCTCGCAGTTCCGCATCATCAAGATGCGCGTGGTGATTGGCATCGACACCTTTAAAAAGGTGATGACCCCCAGTTACTATACCGACCTTAAGGGAGGCATACTCACCGCGCTCGGGAAGTTGTTTCCCGACAACATGAAAATGTATATCTATCCGGCTTTCGCCGACGATGGCCAAAGCCTGTGTACCATCGGTGTGCTCGATTTTCCGGAGCAAACAAGACACCTCTTCGAACATCTCCGCAACAACCGCCTCATCCTCGACATTCCGCACTGCAACCGCAACCATCTGCACATTCAGGCCCATCATGTGCTGGAAAAAATTCGCAGCGGCGATCTGAGCTGGAAGAAAGACGTGCCGGTATTCATCTCGAAGCGCATCATCAGCCGGCAGCTCTTTGGTTATTCAGGTCCTGATGCGGCCGGCCCCGCCAGCGCAAAACGTTCCAGCGGCACATAGCGCGGCCCCTGTCGCAACAATATGCTCTCGTAAAGCACCACCTCCTCCACCACTCCCTGCAGATAAATGCGCTGAGGTATGGCGGCCACAATACCCGAGAAAAGCTTTTTGTCCTGAAGCTGATGGATACGGCCCAGCGTCAGGTGTGGAACAAAATTCTGCCGGTCGCGAAGAAAACCGATGGCGTCCATAGCATCGAGCACCGCTCCGGCCAGGCTGTCGAGCTGACGACTGCGCTCCTGCATGCCCAGCCAAAGCACGCGCGGATCGTGGCGGCTGCCAAAAATGCCCGTACGGTCGAACTGGTAAGCAAACGGACGATGGTTTTCCACCGCTCTCCGCAGGGCATGGCTGATTGCAGCCAATTTGACCTCAGGCGTCTCGCCCAGGAATTTAAGCGTAAGATGCATGTTTTCGGGTTTGACCCAGTTGATGCGCTCGTGACCGAGGCGATGCCGGAGCTCGTCGAGCAGCCCCAGCAATTCATCGGAAGGCTGCAGGTGGATGGCCACAAAAAGGCGTTTCATGCTATTGGTGTTGATGCACAATTTTGGTTGAAGATGGACAAAAAATTTGACAGCACAGTAATTTTTTTTCTACTTTTGTGCCCTCAAAAGGGGCATTAGCTCAGTTGGCTAGAGCGTTTGACTGGCAGTCAAAAGGTCATCGGTTCGATTCCGTTATGCTCCACAAAAAAACCGCACTGTTCCAGTGCGGTTTTTTATTTGGTTCTGAATTGCCTGTTCATTGTTATGCAGTCGGGCTTGACCCGGCATCGGCCTGTTCCTGTTGCTGTG
>DAOKYW010000002.1:233516-253608 GCA_035325985.1 Bacteroidales bacterium | reverse complement strand
AAGCAAACCTTGTGCTGCGCACTGCGGTTTTTCCTTTCAGGCCGCCGCTCGTGCGGGCACGGCGGCGGCCTGAAAGGAAAAACCCTCCCGCCTGTCGGCGGAAGGGTTTGCTTTGGGCTTGCGGAGGAAGAGGGATTCGAACCCCCGGTTCCCGCGAAGGAACAACGGTTTTCAAGACCGCCGCAATCGACCACTCTGCCATTCCTCCGCTGCAAAGGTAAAAACTTTTATCGCTTACCTTGCAGTCTCCACTAACTAAACTGCCCATAACATGACAGCTCCGGCCTTTGCCTTTGCGAACGCTAAGCGTCGAAGTTTTTTTAGTATATTTGTGAAACTTCGTCATGACATATCAGACTGCTTTTTGACACTTTAACAACTATAACCCGCTAATAACTAAGCCAATGCGCGTATCTGCTTCAATACTTTTCGCGATGCTGATGCCACTTATGCTAATGGCACCACGCACGGCCAAGGCTCAGGACAAAAGCCTGAGGGCTTTCCTTTCCTATGCCACCTTCAACGTACCTGAAGCTGAACCCTATATCGAAGTTTATCTGGCCATCGACGGCAACAGCGTGATCTTTGTTCCCGATGGTAATCAACAATTTCAGGCAGCCATCGACATCACCATCAGTTTTGTACAGAACGACAGCATTCGCTCCTTCGCGAAATACACCCTCAACAGTCCGAAGATCAGCGACATCAGCCAAACGGCTATGGGTATTATCGATCAGCAGCGTTTTTCGCTTCCGGCAGGCACCTATACCATGGTGCTGGAAATGTCGGATCCCAACAACGCCAAGGTCCCGCCCTTTACCACCACCGAGCTGGTCAGTCTGGAGTTCGACAACGACAAGGTTCAGCTATCGGCCATACAGCTGATCGACCGTTTCGAAACGGCTGCTACACAGACCGAGCTCACCAAGAACGGCTACGACCTCATCCCGCTGGTGTTTGCCTTTTATCCCGCCACCATCAACCGCATCACCTTTTATTCCGAAATCTACAACGCATCAAAAATCTGGGGTGCCGATGGCAAGTTTCTGGTCAACGGCTTTATTGAATCCAGCGAGAATTTAAGCCGGATGAACGATTTCGTTTTTCGCAAACGCCTGGATGCCAAACCGGTTAACGTGGTGCTGCATAGTATGGACATCGCCCTGCTTCCTTCGGGCAATTATAACCTTGTGCTCGAAGTACGCGACCAGCAAAACAAGGTGGTGGTAAGCAACAAAGTGTTTTTTCAGCGTTCCAATCCCGGTGTGGAGTTTCGTATCGGCGACCTCTCTTCGGTGATTGTGAGCAATACCTTTGCCAGCCGCATCACCAATGCCGACAGTCTTCGCGATTTTCTCAGAGCTATTGGCCCCATCTCATCCGAGGCTGAGCGCGACTATGCCTACAACCTCTCCCGAACCTCTGATGTGGCTACCATGCAGCGCTTTTTCTACAACTTCTGGCAGAAACGCAACTACGATGACCCCGCATCCGAATGGCAGAAATATTATCTGGAAGTAAGAAAAGTAAATGCAGCTTATTCCACTCCGGTCAAAAGAGGATACAATACCGACCGTGGCCGTGTATATCTGAAATACGGTCCGCCTGATCAGGTGGTCGAAAACTATAGCGAACCCGGTGCCTATCCTTACGAAATATGGCATTACTATACCCTTGGCCGTCAGCGCAACAAACGCTTTGTTTTTGCCACCAAGGATATGGTTACCAACGACTTTGCCCTTATCCACAGCGATGCCATCGGCGAGCTTTCGAACTATCGCTGGCAACTGGATATTTACAAGCGTACCTGGGATCCGCACAGCATTGATGCCACCGGCCCGGAAGACATTTTTGGCAACAGGGCATACGACTTCTATAAAAATCCGCGTTAAGGAAAATTAAAGGGTACAAAACATCCTTTAAAACTAAATTTGCGGCTGTATTCTTTAATCATGACCAAAGTCGTCTCGTGGATGTTTTCTGCCATCTCGGCAATCATATGCATCATGCCCCTGCGTATGCAGATTGCACTGGCTGACTTATTAGCTTTTACACTGCACAGCATTGTGCGATACAGGCGCAAGGTGGTGCGTAATAACCTCACGAAAAGCTTTCCGGAAAAATCGGAATCGGAGATTGCCGCTATTGAAAAACGGTTTTACCGCAATCTGGCCGACATCTTCATCGAAGCGCTTCAATTGTTCACCATGCGTCGCGAAGCACTCAGGAAACGTTTCACCATCGAAAACAAGGCGCTGATCGACCAAGCCCTCGAAAATGGCAGGAGGGTCTTTATCGCCATTGGGCATTCAGGCAACTGGGAGTGGTTTGGGGTGTACTTATCCTTGCTTTATCCCAAAATAACCGCATCGCTGTACAAGGCACAGCACAACAAAACCTTCGATCGACTGATTTACAATATGCGTGCCCGTTTAGGAGACGGTAAGATGTTCGAATCCAAATCGGCCTACAGGATGTTGGTTTCGCAAAAATCCAGTTCGAAGGTGGTGCTCATCATTGGTGACCAGACACCGGGCGGCAAGCCTACCGACCACTGGACTACCTTTATGCATCAGGAGACGCCGTTTTTCACCGGCATGGAGAAAATGGCTCAGAGTCTTGATTTTTCAGTATTTTTTGCCCATTCGACAAGAACCTCGAGAGGCCATTATAAAGTTGTGGTCGAGGAGCTTGAACCTGCAGATCAGGCACAAGGAGGCTATCCGATTACCGAAGCTTACGCAAGGCGGCTCGAACAGGCTCTTATCAAAACGCCCGATAACTGGCTTTGGAGTCACAGGCGATGGAAACATAAACGCATCAAAGCGGGCGCATGAACAAGGATATTGCAGTGGTGATTCTCAACTACAACGGAAAACGCTTTCTGGAGCGCTTTCTGGCTGATGTAGTGCGTTTTAGTCCGGAGGCCGATATTGTAGTAGCCGACAATGCATCGTCGGATGGTTCAGTGGATTATCTCCGCCAGCAACATCCTGAAGTGCACTTGCTTATCCATGAAAAAAACTTTGGCTATGCCGGCGGATACAATCAGGCCCTGAATCAGCTAAAGCATACCTATTTTGTGTTGCTCAATTCTGATATCGAAGTCACCGAAGGCTGGCTGACACCGCTTTATGCCTTCATGGAGCAAAACCAACAGGTTGCGGCATGTCAGCCCAAACTGCTGTCGTATGCCGACATGGCCTATTTTGAATATGCCGGAGCAGGTGGCGGCTACATCGACAAATTTGGATATCCGTTTTGCCGAGGAAGGATTTTCCAGACCATCGAACCCGACGAAGGGCAATACGATGATGTGCATGAAGTATTCTGGGCCAGCGGTGCCTGCATGTTTGTCAGGAGTGTTGCTTTCTGGAATGCCGGTGGTTTTGATGCTGATTTTTTTGCCCACATGGAAGAAATCGATCTATGCTGGCGAATGAAGCACCAGGGCTGGAAAATCATGTATGTTCCTCAATCAAAAGTGTACCATATTGGTGGTGGAACGCTACCAAAAATCTCATCGCGGAAAACTTACCTTAACTTCCGCAACAACCTTTCGATGATCTATAAGAATATGCCCTCGAGTTATTTTGTCTATGTGATTGGCTCGAGGCTGTTTCTGGATGTTATCGCGAGCCTGAAGTTTCTTATCGAAGGTGGCTGGGGCGATTTTTTTGCTGTCTGGCGTGCGCATGCCCACTTTTTTCGAAAGCTTCCCTGGCTTCAGCTCAAGCGTAACGCCATCAAACCCCGAAAGGTAAGCCGTATCTATGGGCGCAACGTTGTGATCGATTATTTCCTCTTGCAAAAGCGCTACTTCTCTGAGCTTAACCAGAGAAAAATCTCCTGATTGTTGGGTTTATCAGTCCTTTTTCAAGGTCTCGGCTGCCCTGATGCCCAGCGCATAGCTTTCGGCTCCGAAACCACTGATCACACCTTCAGCTGCAGCAGCAATATAGCTATGGCTGCGCACCTCTCCACGTGCATGGATGTTGCTGATATGCACCTCAATAACGGGGCAGCTGATCGAGCGCACGGCATCGGCCAGCGCCAGGCTGGTGTGGGCATAAGCTCCCGGGTTAAAAACAATCGCATCGAAAACCGCATCAGCCTCCTGAAGCATATCAATCAGTGCGCCTTCGTGATTCGACTGCTGTAGCCGGAGCTGGTGCTGAGGAAAACGCGACACCAGTTCCGAAAAAATCTCATCCATCGATTGCCGGCCGTAAATATGAGGCTCGCGCTTACCTAACATATTGAGGTTCGGTCCGTTAAGTATCAAAATATGCATGGCTGATTCATTTGAAAACAAAAAGGCCTGCGACAAATGCCGCAGGCCTGCAAGTTAATCAATTATCGGTCTTATCCGGCAGCCAGAAGTGCAGCCGCATAATCAGGCTCCTGTGCAATTTCAGGGACCTGCTCGGTGTAAATCACCTGGCCATTTTCGTTGAGCACGACCACGGCGCGGGCATGCAAGCCCATCAGAGGACCCTCTGCTATGGTCACGCCAAATGCCTTGCCAAAGCTGCCATCACGAAAATCGCTTCCGGTCATTACATTGTCCAGACCTTCAACGGAACAGAATCGCTTGCCGGCAAACGGGAGGTCCTTGGAAACACAAAGCACCACCGTGTTTTCCAGCTTCGAAGCTTCGGCATTGAATTTGCGCACCGAGGCAGCGCACACATCCGTGTCCAGACTTGGGAAAATGTTGAGAATCACTTTTTTCCCTCTTAAATCGGCAGGTGTAACAACACTCAGATCCGATTTAACTAATTTGAAGTCAGGGGTCATGCTGCCTTTGGCCGGCAGGTTTCCAATCGTGTTCAGGGGATTTCCTTTAAGAGTAATTGTTGCCATAATGCAGGTATGTTTAGGTTTAAACGTATTTGGATATGGATTGTTCAGCTGTCGTGATGCTTGCCGTAAAGTTCCGATAATTTCGTTTCATCAGGAATATATCTGATGATGAAAAGTTCGGATATCACTTAAAAGTTGGAGGTAATGGCAAACGTCATATTCCTTCCCGGCGCTGCAAGTCCTGAGCTGTAAGGCCTGTAGCGACGGTCGGTAAGGTTTTCGATGCCTGCCGAAATGCTAAAGCGATCGTTCACTTTGTGCATCAGCCTGATGTTAAAGGTATGCCAATCAGGACTAAAAGGTTTGCCATCCTTATCTTTGGCATACATATAGTCTTTCGAAAGCTCTTCCTCGGGCATCATGCTGTTGCTTACTTCGGCATTGTAGATAAAATAGAATTCGATGATGGTCTTTTCCTGCTGATAGCGTAAGGATGAGCGGTAGAGCAGGGGAGCTGCATGGCGCAGCGGACTCCGTTCGCCCGAATCCAGTTCTTCTTCACCTTTTTGCCACGTCAGGCTGTTGCGCCACGAAAAACCTTGTTGTGATTTCAGTTCCACCGAAGCCTGTATGCCATATACTTCGGCCAGGGCCGCATTCTGTATGGCAAGCACTTTGCTCATCTCGTTGTTATAGAGAATGCTGTCGGCACCGTTGAGGGTAAAGGGCCGGCGCACCATAGCGGCATCAAGGTAGCTGTAATAAGCCGTCAGATCGACTTTGGCGAGATCCCCAAACCGGTGGGCAAAGCCAAGTTCAGCCGAGTAAAGGTATTCAGACTTGAGATCGGGATTGGGCACGGTTACCGTTTTCGGCTGCGAGTCGAAGATTTTACCCATATCGTCCACATTGGGTGCCCTGAAACCGGTGGATAGGTTGAGGCTGATGGCGGTGTTGCCGGACGGATTGAACAAAGCGCCTGCGCTGCCGGTAAGAGCGCCCTTTTGCAGTTCAGCCTGGCTGAAAGGCAGCCCGGTAAGCTCCTGATCAAAAGTGGCGTCCATGGTGTTGTGGCTGTATCTTGCACCTGCCTGTATCAACAACTGCTGATTAATCCTGTGGCTCAGCTGCGTATATGCTGCCACACTGGTCCAGTCGGCCATCGGATATCGGGCTGTCGCCTTGGTTATTTTACCCGTCTTGATGTTCCGGTCTTCACCTGTTGATTTCACGTCGTTGGTTATCCATTCCAGCCCGTAAACCAGGGTGCTTCCGGCCGTAAGCTTTTTCTGGAAGTCGAGATTGACCGACCATGCCGTAAGCTCTTCCCAGCGGTTGCGCAAGGTGTTGTTGTTAAGATCGCGGTCGTGTCGGCTTTCGGCAAAGTCCTGACGGGCAGCCGCCAGTTGCATATTGTCGAAAGCCTTGTTGGCCTTGCTCCATTGCAGGCTCAGCAGATTCATGGTCCAGTCCTGCGGCCCGTAATACCATTCGGCACTGCGCGGCAGTTTGTTGCGAAAACGAAGCAATCGGTCATATCGGTCGTAATTGCTTGTGGTGGAGTGAATCAGCGTGTAACCCAGCTGCAGATCAGGGCTCACCGGTACGACAAATTTCTGCATGAGGTTCCATTGCTGGTAGGCACTCGGACGCTGCACCAAAGGGTCGGGATTCTCGACCACCCTGTCCACGCTGTCCATCCTTGTGATATAATACCTTTTCAGGTATTCGTCACGGCCGTAGCGTCCCATGCGCAGGTCGCCGAAGTCGTTCATACTGAAGCTGGTGTAGGAGGCTATTTTCCTTCCTCCGGCCTTCAGGCTGAAATGAAAGGTTTTTTCGTCATTGGCTGATGAATATCGCGCTGTGGAAGAACCACGGATCAGCAATCCGTCTTCGGCAATCTCCGGCTTAATGGTGTTGAAAAGCATGACACCGCCAATGGCATCGCTGCCATACATCACCGATCCCGGACCAAACAACACCTCGGCGCTTTGCAGGCTGAAAGGATCGATCGAAATGATATTCTGCAGGTTGCCGCTCCGGAAGATGGCATTGTTCATGCGCACCCCGTCCACTGCAATGAGCAGCCGGTTTGTGGCAAAGCCCCTGATCATCGGACTGCCTCCGCCTTGCTGACTTTTCTGGATGAAAACTTCACCGCCCGATCCGATGAGGTCGGCGGTGGTTTGCGGACTATTGAGTGCAATATGCTGATTGCCAATCACCGAAATGCGCTGTGGTACTGTGCGGGCCGACTGAGCCCAGCGGCTGGCCGATACCACCACCTCGTTCAGACTGAAATCAGCCGGACGAAGACCTACCACCCATTTTCGCTGCTCCAGCTGGCCCTTGCCCAATCGCTTGGTCTGATAACCCAGCATCGAAATAATGAGGGTGTCGGATGGGGTAAATTTTTCCAGATTCACCCTGCCGTTCAGGCCGGCCACATAGCTGCTGCCGGAATTCAGCACCGTAACGGTGGCGTAGGAAAGCGGCTGACGGCTTTGGGCGTCCAGTATAGTAATGGTTTGTGCTTGCAAAACATGACCAAGGCCAATGGCCAAAGCCATGAGATAAATTATTTTTCTCATTGATTTTTAGATTATGGAAAGTGAATGAATTAAAACAAAACCTGTCAGGCAGCGGTTTTGTCGGGCGGTTCGGCCGAAAGCGCACGATAAGGCGTTTGGGTACGCATTGTCAGGTCAGAAAAACTCCACTTTCGTCCTTGAACAAATGTTTCATTTTCTTGCGGCCGATGACAGATCCAGTGAAACGAAAACAGTTGGTCCAGGCTCTTTCGCCATGGTTTTTGACCGTTTTCGCTCATTTTTCTGGCAATCTTACGCTGCAGCTTGGTCTCTTTGTGGTCAGGATACACCAGATATCGGGTGTAAGGGCCTAAATCCTGTGCCGAAACAATATCATAGAGCTGATCATCCCACCGAAACTCGCCCGCGTGAATGCGTTGAAATCGTCCTCCGGTTGCCTTCTCGGCCGACTTTGGTAAGTCAATCACGATAAGACGCTCATTTTCAAATCCCTTTCTGGACATTCGCTGCGCATGCCCCTGAGCTTCGATAAGCCTTAAAGCCAACAGAAAGCTGCCGGCCTGGGGCAGGAGCATCAACAAAGCGAGCACTATAAGTGCTGTCAGGCCAATTCGCCTCATAAGGTTGGCAAAGCTATAATTTTTATCAGGTTGATTGCTGTTCGTTTTTGTGGAAGATCAATTTCCTTATCAGCAGCGCCAGAATGAACAAGACCACCAAAGCTACCGCAATCCATTTCATGCCGTTGAATAACCCGCCCAGCAAGGCTACATTCCGATGGATTCCGGGATACATACCCAGCATGATTAAGGTAAAGATGTTTTCCAAAGCATCGAGAACTCCAGGCAGCCAGGCTATCCACTTCCAGCGGGAAGCCGGTGTAAGCAATACGCTGATTGTCAGATAAAACAGCAGGCAGTAGATGATGGGGTAAATCATATCCACAACAGCTGCAACCAACACATAGGTTCTTCTGCCTTCGGCACCCAAACCCTGCAAGCATGCAACAGCCTCATCAGGAGTATAGAAGAAATGTTCATCCAGCAATTTTACTTTGGATTCCTGAAAGATGTTAAATGCAGGAAAGACAAAGACCATGAACAGCATTACCGTTATGGCCAGCAGGATAATGAACCGGATATCGCGGCGCATGGGGTATTTTCTTTCAAAGTTAACCAATAAGCGCCCTGCAATATCGCAATAAAAAAGCCGCCTGAATTTCAGGCGGCTATTCTGGTGATTTGTCCGGGACTCGAACCCGGGACCCTTTGCTTAAAAGGCAAATGCTCTACCGGCTGAGCTAACAAATCATCCGTTTTGAGGGTGCAAAAGTACAACAATTTTCCATTGGCCAAGCCCTAAGGATTTTTTTCTTTCAGATGAGCTCGCCCTTTCCCTGCCGAAGAATAACAGGCTCATCTCCTGTGCAGTCAACAATGGTGCTTGGCTGGTTGCCGCCATAACCGGCATCGATAATGATGTCAACCTTATCGCAGAATTTTTCATTAATCATTTCGGGGTCGGTGGTGTACTCCAGAATTTTGTCATCGTCGAGGATGGAGGTGGTCAAGATAGGATGACCCAGTTCGCTGACAATGGTCTGGATGATTTTTTCGTTGGGTATCCTGATGCCGATGGTGCGCTTTTTATTCTGAAACAGTTTGGGTATGTTGTTATTGGCTTCAAGAATAAAAGTGAAAGGCCCGGGCAGGTTGCGTTTCATCAATTTGAAGACTTCGTTTCCAATGGGCCGTGTAAACTCGGATAACAGGCTTAGGTTATGGAATATAAAGGAAAAATTTGCTTTTTCTTTCTTGATGCCTTTAATCTGGGCTATGCGCTCCAGGGCTTTTGGATGTCGAATGCTGCAGCCCATACCATACACAGTATCCGTTGGAAAGATCACTATGCCGCCTTCGTTAAGGCAATCGACAACTGTTTTGATGTGGCGGGGTGAGGGATTTTCGGGGTAAATACGGAGAAGCATTGCGCAAAATATATATTGTTTACAGGGCTAAGATAATCAATTCAGCGATAAACCTGCATAAAAGAAAAAGGGTAAGCGAACATATCGCACCGCTCAACCATCTGCCCTTGCTTCCTTCCGGACCTGGGGGGGTTCAATGGGAGCTGGTCGTATGAGGCTTACCCGCGGCAAAAATACAAAGAAATCCTTTGCTGAAACCAACTTCTTCAACACGGTTGAGATTCGGGAGATCTTATCCTCGGCAAAGGACACAATCACAGGACTTTGCTTTGGCAATTTCATGCTTTTTTTATTCTGTCTGCAAAATATTCTACCTTCGTTGAGAATTAGCATCACCCGATGTACAAAACCTGGCAATTTCTGCTTGTAATGTTGGTTTCCGGCCTGTTTACCGGCCTGATTGCTTTTGTGGTCTATCTGGGTCTGCTCAGTTTTGGCACCCAAATTTTTTCGCCGGCCAACCTCTTGATCTATTTTGTGCCTTTCATCGGCATGTGGATAGCTGCCGTAAGGCTGCGCAACCGCTACAATTACAGGATGCTGAGTTTCGGACAGGGATTTCGTATCAGCTTTTCGACCGGTTTTCTTTCGGCCGTTGTCTTCTCGGTAATGGTTTATTATATGTTTTCCGGACTCTTCGAGTCTTTGCTCAATGCCCGCATCAATGCACTGGTTGGGCAGTTGGTGCTCGACAATCCCTCTTTGGGTCTGGATGAGCTCAACAACAGAAAGGAACTTGTTCACAGGATGCTTGCCCCACTGAGTCAGGCCGTCTATTTTTTTGCCTTCAATTTTGTCCTCCTTCCGGTCTGGGCTTTCCTTATTGCTATCTTTGTCCGCAAACGAGGTCGTATCTTAAATGAAGATGATTAACCCGAAAAAACCTTCAAATGAAAAATTTTCAAATTTCTGTCAAGTTCGGATTAATAACAGGTTTGGTGCTGATACTCTATTCTGTTATTATTTATCTGACCAATGTCAACATATTCAGCCCGATGGTATCCATCACCAACATGCTGGTGAATTTCGTCTTTCTTATCGTGATGGCGGTTTTGGCCATCCGAAAAACCCGCGATGAGGCGTTCGGAGGAAAAATTTCCTATTCCAACGCTTTGATTGCCGGCTTTTTGCTCATGCTTGTTTCGGGCTACCTTGGCGCACTGTATAATTATGTATTCGCAACGGCCATCGACCCGGGCTACATTTCGGCGCAGATGTCCAACTTTATTGATTCGATGGAGGGTAAGCTGCCCGAAGATGCGCTGGATAAGATGATAGACTCGATAGAGGAAAATATCAATCCTTCGCGCCAGCTCATGCGCTCGGCATGGATTACACCAATCTTTGCCCTTGTGGTTAGCGCTATTGCAGCAGCTGCCATCAAAAAAGATACAACAAACGAATTCCCAGCTTAAACTCATTGAATGGATCTTTCTGTTGTCATACCGGTCTATAATGAAGAGGAATCGCTCGGGGAGCTGACCGGCTGGATCAGAAAAGTGCTCGTGGCCAGCGGCTTGAGCTATGAAATAATATTCATAGACGATGGCTCGCGTGATGGTTCATGGGCAAAGATCAGAAGCCTCTCCATCAATCAAACCGACATACGTGCCATCCGTTTCAGGAGAAATTACGGCAAATCCGCTGCCCTGAACGAAGGATTTAAGGCCAGTTCCGGTAAGGTGGTGATAACCATGGATGCCGACCTGCAGGATAGCCCCGATGAGCTTCCGGCGCTCTACAGCATGATTGCCGATCAGGGCTTTGACCTGGTTTCGGGCTGGAAAAAAAAGCGGCGTGACCCGCTGAACAAAACGCTGCCATCGAAAGTATTCAACTCAACCACCAGAGCGATAAGTGGAATAAAGCTGCACGATTTCAACTGCGGATTAAAGGCCTACCGTGGCGAATTGGTCAAGAGCATTGAAATTCAGGGCGAGATGCACCGTTATATCCCCGTGATTGCCAAATGGGCGGGCTTTGGCAACATAGGCGAAAAAGTGGTCGAACACCACGAACGCAAGTTTGGTAAGACCAAATATGGCATGAGCCGCTTTATCAAAGGATACCTCGATTTGCTTTCCATAACGTTCATCACCAAGTTTGGCAAACGCCCGATGCACCTTTTCGGAAGCATTGGAAGCCTGATGTTTCTGGTTGGATTTATCATTGCCGGACAACTCGCCTATGCCAAATATTTTCAGGAAGCCTATCGCATGACCGAACGACCACTATTTTATTTCGGTTTGCTGGCTATGATACTCGGAACGCAACTCTTTGTGACAGGCTTTCTCGCTGAGCTGGTTTCGCAGGCATTTCAAAAGATGGGAACCCCATATACTATTTCAGAACGTATTAATATTCAAGAAGATACTAAATAATGAAAATTCATCTTGTTTCGGGTGGTTGTGGCTTTGTAGGGCGCAATATGGTGAAAAGGCTGCTGGCAACCACCACCGACCATGTGTTTATGGTTGACGACCTTTCGATTGGCCGGCATCCTTCGGAATGGCTGGAAAACTATGTCAGCACAGCCAATGGCGATCTTGAAGTGATTGGTGCTGAGCAACGCCTGTATTTCTGGAAAGGCGATTTCAGGGATTTGTTGTTTCAGCTGCGTCAGCAGCCCGACTACCTGCAAAAAACCTATGGTCTTGATTTTGAACGCTTCAGCGATGTTTTCCATTTTGCTGCCATCGTTGGTGGTCGTCTCAAGATTGAGGGTGATCCCATGATGGTTGCCCTGGATTTAAGTATTGATGCCGAATTTTTCTACTGGGTCACCCAGCACAAGCCCGAACGGGTGCTATACCCCAGTTCGAGTGCGGCATACCCGGTGAGCCTGCAGACCGATCAGGCAGCCATTGCACTGAGCGAAGGCGATATCGACTTCAAAGGCAATCTGGGCACACCTGATATGACCTATGGATGGTCGAAGCTGACGGGTGAGTTTCTGGCACAGATTGCCGCAAAACACTATGGCATCAGGGTGGTGTGCATCAGGCCGTTCAGTGGTTATGGCGAAGATCAGGAGACCTCCTATCCCGTGCCGGCTATCGCTGCACGTGCTGCGCGGCGCGAAGATCCCTTTGAGGTGTGGGGCAGTGGAAAGCAAGGTCGCGACTTTGTGCATATCGACGATATTCTGGATTTCATTTTCGTGCTGATGGATCATGTTTCCGATGGTTCGGCCTACAATATCGGCTCGGGCAGATTGACGAGTTTTCTGGAACTCATCGAGCTGTTTTCTGACATTGCAGGATACCGTCCGGTCATCAAACCTCTGCTCGACAAGCCAGTTGGCGTACACTCACGATATGCCAATATGGATTTGGTTTTCAATAAGTTCGGCTGGCGTCCGAAAATCTCTCTTCGCGAAGGCATGGAAAGGGTTTACCGCAGGCAACAGCAACTCAACCAATGATCGCTGATCCAGTAAAGCCATTGGTGGCACCTTCGCTTCTATCGGCCAATTTTCTGGCACTGGGCGAAGCTGTGGAAATGATCAACAACAGCGAGGCTGACCTGATCCATTGCGATGTCATGGACGGAATGTTTGTGCCCAATATCAGCTTTGGTATGCCTGTGGTGGAGGCGGTAAGCCGGCTGGCAAGAAAGCCGCTTGATGTGCACCTGATGATCGAACAGCCTGAACGCTATCTGGAAGCTTTTCGGAAGGCAGGCGCACTTATGCTGTCGGTACATTACGAGGCCAGTACGCATCTTCATCGTACACTGGCCCAGATACGAAAACTTGGCATGCAGGCCGGCGTAGTGCTTAATCCGCACAGCCCTGTGGAACTGCTCACCGATATACTGGAATACACCGACTTTGTCCTGCTGATGTCAGTCAATCCCGGCTTTGGCGGTCAGGCTTTCATACCGTCGGTGCTGGGTAAGGTGAAAAGGCTGCGCACTTTAATTGATCAGCGCGGACTTAATGTACTCATTGAAGTTGACGGAGGTGTTGACCGACAAACTGCACCTGAGCTGGTGGCTGCCGGTGCAGATATTCTTGTTGCCGGCCATGCCATATTTGCAGCCGAAGACCCACTTAAAGAAATCAGTCATTTCAAACGGTTGAGCCATGATTATTGAAATTGCCGGAACAGATCGGTCAACGAGGCAAAATTTGCCGGATTGGAGCCAATATACTTTTCTGGTGGTTGAAGATACCATGTCGAACAAGGCCCTCATCGAAACCTTTCTTAGTCGCACAGGTGTCAGGCTCCTTTTCGCATACAATGGACTGGAAGCGATTGAGGCGGTGCAAAGCGATGCGAAAATCGATCTGGTGCTGATGGATATCCGTCTGCCGGATATGAATGGCCTGAATGCCACACGTATCATCAAGCAAATAAAGCCCGAACTACCTGTACTCGCTCAAACCGCCTATGCCATGGAAGCCGACAGGCAGGCATGCTATGAGGCCGGCTGCGATGGTTTTATTGCAAAGCCTTACCGAATCAATGAATTTATCTCGAAGATCAACTCAATCCTCAAATAATCATTTTAGTTAGAAGCCCTATGAATGAAGCATTGATAAGCCTGAAGCCTTCGGGCATCTGGCAATATTTCAGGGAAATAACCCTGATACCCAGACCATCAAAAAAGGAAGAAAAAATTATTGCATACCTTGTCGATTTTGCCAAACAGCATAATCTGCAATATACGGTTGATAAGGTGGGCAATGTGGTGATTAAGAAGCCTGCCAGCCAGGGTTTTGAGAACAGAAAAACGATTGTCCTGCAGAGCCATGTGGATATGGTTTGCGAAAAGAACAGCGACAAGGATTTTGATTTCGATAACGACCCCATTGAAGTGAAGGTTGAGCATGGCTGGGTCAAGGCCAATGGCACTACGCTTGGCGCCGACGACGGAATAGGTATGGCATGCCAGCTGGCTATTCTGGCTGACCATAACATCAAGCACGGCCCTATCGAGTGTTTATTCACCGTGGATGAAGAAACAGGCTTGTCAGGTGCATTTGCACTTGAATCGGACTTGCTGGAAGGACGCATTCTGCTCAACCTTGACTCGGAAGATGAAGGTGAGCTTTTCATAGGTTGTGCAGGAGGAAAGGATACCGTGATCAAGCTGCCTTTTACCAAAGTATCTGCGCCATCGGGCGCAGTGGCGCTGGAAGTAAATGTGAGTGGACTCAAAGGAGGTCACTCCGGTGACGACATTCACCGGGGGCTGGGGAATGCCAACAAAATTCTGAATCGTCTCTTGTGGGAAATTGATAAAAACCCCGGTATCCACCTGATAAGTTTCGAAGGCGGTAACCTGCGCAATGCCATTGCCCGCGAAGCCAGGGCTGCGTTTTATGTGGATGCCTCGAAAGAAGCAAAGGCCAGACTAACGCTCGAAAAGCTGTCTGCAGAGATTCGCAAGGAGTATCATATTGCCGATCATGGGTTGAAGATCGAGGTGTCAACACCAGTTGCTCCACCGGCTTTGGTCGTGGATGAACAATCGAAATTGCATCTGCTCAACAGCCTGTATGCATGCCCTCATGGTGTTATCGCCTACTCGCAGACCATACCCGGCTTTGTGGAAACCAGCACCAACCTGGCTTCGGTGCGTATGAAAGATGATCATTTCCTGATTGCCACCAGCCAAAGAAGCTCGGTAGAATCAGCCAAGCACGACATTGCCAATATGGTGCGCGCGGTTTTCGAACTTACAGGAGCAGAAGTTGCCCACGGTGACGGCTATCCCGGATGGACACCCAATCCTGACTCAAAAATCAGAGAGATTACCGAAAGCGCATACAACCAGCTTTTTGGCGTTTCACCCAAGGTAAAAGCTATCCATGCAGGGCTGGAGTGTGGCATCATAGGCGACAAGTATCCGGGCATGGACATGATTTCGTACGGTCCGACAATCAAAGGCGCCCATTCGCCCGACGAGCGCATTGAAATTGCGTCGGTGCAAAAGTTTTGGGATCTGACACTGGAAGTGCTTAAAAGTGCCCCTTCCAAAGATTAAATAAGATCGCTGACTGCTTCTAATAGCCTCTAAGCGCCTTAATTTACTCACCCCTGCTTGATATCAGCAAGGCATAAGTAATTCAAAGCAATATTATTTTATTGCCTGCTTTGGCTGCCATTTCCTGATTTTATCACTTTTAATTCTTCTTTAAGAAGCTGCTGCTGCTTTAATTTACAATCATCAATAATTGCTATATTTGATACATCTATATTGGCCTAATTATGAGTCAATAATATGCAAATTAATACATACTCACTCATTCTGCTCATTCCGGCAATTATTTCCTTTTGGCTGGCCTTCGAAGCCCGAAAAAAAAGATATGCTCCACGCGGGAGCTTATTTGCTTTGGCTATGCTTTCCGTCGGCCTTTGGTCGTTCACTTATGCCATGGAGCTGGCTTCGACCACCCAAAGCCTGATGCAATTCTGGCTTAAGCTCGAATACGTTGCCATTCCCTGGGTTTCGCTGCTGATGATGCTGGTAGTGCTCAACTTTACGGATATTGAAACGTCCATCAAATGGTCCGTAATCAGTTATCTTGCCATTATACCCTTGATCACCATGATCCTGGCCATCACCCATGAACATCATCAGCTGTATTACAAGAGTGTGAAGATGAGCGAGGACGGTCCTATACCACTGCTTAAACTTGAGATTGGTCCCTGGTACTATGTTCATGTGCTTTATTCTTATGCACTTAACCTCTATGCATTGGCCGTACTCGTGCGAAAACTCCTTCATCAGCGGTCGATGTTTCGGAATCAACTTTTATTGCTGATGCTTGCCGTGCTCGTGCCTTTGCTGTCGTTTACCCTTTATTTTGCCAGGCTTATGCCCATAAAAAACATTGACCCAACGCCTTTCGCATTTAGTGTCTCCGGGCTGCTGATGTCGGTCAGCATTTTCAGATTTCGGATGCTCGACCTGCTGCCTATCGCCCGCGAACATGTTTTTAGGAGCATGAGTGATGGTCTTTTGGTTATTGATTCCAAACTGAGGTTGATTGACTGTAATCCTGTTGCCGGTCAGGTGTTTAAGTGGAACCGCACACCTTTTGGCAAACCTATAGCGGAATTGTGGGCCGATTACCCTGATTTGGTTGCACTTTGCAGTCGAATTGGAGAAGAAAGCCTTGAAGCAGAACTTAATTTGTCCGGCGAGGATAAGATTTATCTGATGAGTTCGTCTGATATTTATAACCACAAAAATGCAGTGGTTGGCAAACTCCTTGTCGTCCATGATATTACTCACCGATATAAAATGCAGGAAACCATCCGAAAGAGCGAGGAACGGTTAAGGGCATTAAACACCGAAAAGGACAAGCTGTTCTCCATTATAGCACATGACCTTCGCAGCCCAATTGGCGCCTTCCTGAGCCTGACGAGATTGTTTATCGATGATGGTGAGGAGATGAGTCGTGAAGAGATGCAGGAGATTGCCCTGAGCATGAACCGCTCTGCCGAATCCCTTAGCGGATTGCTTGATAATTTGTTGCAGTGGTCAAGAATGCAGCGCAACGAAGTGAAAACCAGGCCGGAAATACTTGTGGTGAACCAACTCGTGGAGCGCAATCTGCAGATTTACAGCGAAGCTATTCAGAAAAAGCAGCTGACGACAGAAACATTCATATCCGGGGATCTGAGGGTTTTTGCTGACGAAAACATGCTGAATACCATTCTAAGGAACTTAATTTCCAATGCCATTAAGTTCACACAACAGGGCGGTAAAGTATCGATAAGCGCTGAAGTTGAGGATAGCGGCATGATCGCCATCAAATTATCTGACACAGGCATCGGTATGTCAAGCGAAATACTGCATAACCTGTTTGCGATTGACGGCAAAACAAATCGCCCGGGAACTGCGGGAGAACCAAGCACCGGACTTGGACTTATCTTGTGTAAAGAATTTGCAGAACGCAGTGGCGGCCAACTGCTGGTAAGCAGCAAACCGGGGGAAGGTTCTACTTTTACGCTGCTCCTGCCTGCTTCAGTTAGTCAAACTGCACCCTGAGTTAACCCATCATGATAAACATCTTTACCCGCTCCACACTTTTGTTGCTGATTGTCAGCACAATCCTGGCCTGTCAGCACAACAAAAGGGTACTAACCCCAGCCGAGAAATCGGATTTTAAAACACTTAGTTCAAATGCCGGACTTAATGCCTTTTTACAGGAATGTGTAACCCACAACCCTTCGCTGTCGCTGAGAAACTTTGCCTTAAACGACAGCCTTAGCCTACCGGTGGTTTACTTCTCCTCCAAGGATAAGCCGGCCAACAACCCTATTCGCATCATGATCATTGCCCAGCAGCATGGCAATGAGCCCTCGGGGCTTGAAGGTTTGCTGCTGCTGATCAGTCAGATGGCCAATGGAAAATATGATCATTGGCTGCAGTATGCCGAGCTGATGCTGATACCGCAATGCAATCCTTATGGCGGTGACAAACACCGGCGTCGAAATGCCGAAGGCATCGATCTGAACCGCGATCACCTGCTGCTACAGGCGCGCGAGACACAATTCATTCAGCAACTCTTTGATGAATTCGACCCGCATTTTACTGCCGACTTACACGAATATTACCCTTATTCTGCATCCTGGGAAGAGTTTGGCTACATGCGAAACTTCGATATTCAACTTGGAGGACCTACTAACCTGAATACCAGCGATGAAATCCGCTATGCCTTCGGTCAGCGGCTGATGCCTTATGTGGAGAAACAGCTTCAATCGAGAGGCTTTAGCTTCTTTGAGTACACGCTTGGTCACTTGCCTTCGGGAGAGCGGATGCGTCGCAGCACCACCGACATTGACGATGGCCGGCAAAGTTTTGCCATCACCGGCACATTTTCGGTGATCGTTGAGGGCATGAATGGTCGCGACTCCCTTGATCGGCTTGAGCGGCGGGCAAAAAGCCAGATGCATACGGCCGAAGCCCTGATTGCGTGGGCAACCCAAAACCGGAACGAAATCATGAAAATGGTGCAGGATTCAAGGCAACAAATCATTGATTTGCAGGTTCCCGTTGCCATAAGGCAGGAGCATGTGCCCGACGGCATGATGCTCAGCTATCCCCTGAAATCTTTGAAAACTGGTATGGATACCGTTTTTGTGGTCGAAAATTACCACAACAAAGTTGTATCGAATCTGGATGTGGTGGCACCAAAGGGCTACCTGATTCCACGAAACAACAAACTGCTGAGCGACTGGCTGAGCCGGAGCACGTTTTTCAAAACGGCGGATGTTTTGCCGGAAGGAAAAATTTACGCTTATCAACTGCTTGGTTTTGAGGAAAGTATTGATGAAGAGCTGTCCAATCAGAAAGCGCTTGTGGCAAGAGTGGATATGCAAAACATCGACACGAACGATTACGTTTTTATTCCGCTGAATCAGCAATACAATCTCAGGATCATCAAGGCGCTCGAACCCCAATCGATGTATGGCCTGATCAACTACAAAGGCTTTGAACCACTGAAAGATGAAGCCATTTGGCCTGTGCTGCGGCTGGAATAGGATGAACCTTACCGGCAGAACAGCTACGAGCGTGCTGTTGATGATGAAAATTGTTTCATGCTCACAGCTTTTTCTTCCAGTTTGTTAAGTACTTAAACTGAAATATTGTCAGGTCAATCGTCTGAATCATTATTAATAATTTGATATTCAATTTTATAAATATTTAATGATTCTATAAGTGCTGATGCTTTGTGGGTGAAATATCTGTCAAAATGACATGATTAAGATGTTGGTACATGGTTTGACCGATTGCGATGAAAAGAAAAAATCATGAACCTGAATCAGTTTACACATAAGGCACAGGAAGCTATCCAGCATGCACAGCAGCAAGCTTTGCAATACCGGCATCAGGCCGTGGAAAACCTGCATCTGCTCAAAGGCCTGCTTTTAGCCGATAGTCATATCATGCCGCATCTATTGGGAAAGCTTGGTACAAATGCGGAAGTGTTTTCCAGAGCGGTTGATCAATCGCTAAAGGCATTACCAAAAGTTGAGGGAGGTGAACAATACTTCTCCAGTGAACTCAGTCGCACCCTGCAATCGGCACTGACCATAGCCAAAGAAATGGGCGATGATTTTGTGGCGCTCGATCACTTGCTTTTGGCCATTTTTGATTCCAATTCCACTGCGGGGCGAATGCTAAAAGACAGCAATATCGACCGTAAGTCGCTGCAGGAGGTGATTGCTCAGCTTCGAAAAGGCGAAAAGATGAACAGCCCTTCGGCCGAGCAATCGCTTGAAGCCCTTGGTCGCTATGCCCGCAACCTTAACGACCTGGCAAAGTCAGGCAAACTTGATCCGGTGATCGGACGCGATGAAGAAATCCGCAGGGTGCTTCAGATTCTTTCGCGGCGCACCAAAAACAACCCCATCCTGATCGGTGAACCCGGTGTCGGAAAAACAGCCATTGCCGAAGGTTTAGCACATCGCATTGTGAATGGTGATGTGCCGGAAAATTTGAAAAGCAAGCAAATATATTCGCTCGACATGGGCGCGCTCATCGCAGGAGCCATGTATAAGGGCGAATTTGAGGAAAGGCTGAAAAGTGTGGTAAAAGAGGTTGTTTCAAGCGATGGAGAGGTGATTTTGTTTATCGACGAAATCCATACCCTTGTTGGTGCCGGTAAAAGCGAAGGTGCCATGGATGCCGCCAACATTCTGAAACCTGCACTGGCCCGTGGCGAGTTGAGGGCCATAGGGGCAACTACGCTGAAAGAGTACCAAAAGTACTTCGAAAATGA
>DAOKYW010000002.1:0-233416 GCA_035325985.1 Bacteroidales bacterium | reverse complement strand
CCTGAAGAGCTTGAAACCGTGGAGCGCCGGATCAGGCAGCTTGAAATTGAGCGCGAAGCCATCAAACGCGAAAATGATTTGCCCAAACTGGAACGTATTGCCAAAGAACTGGCCGATCTGGGCGAACAACGCGCCCAGCTGCGCAGCCAATGGCAAAGCGAAAAGCAATATGTGGAAGAAATTCAGCGGCAAAAGCAGCAGATTGAGCTGTATAAGGCCGAGGCTGCACGTGCGGAGCGGGAAGGCGATTTTGGCAAGGTGGCCGAGTTGCGCTACGGACGGACCAGGGATGCCGAACGTGCCATCGAAGAGGCTCAGCAAAAATTGCGGGCTTTGCAGGGCGACAAACCCCTGATCAACGAGGAAGTTGGAGCCGAAGAAGTAGCCGAAATCGTGTCGCGTTGGACAGGTATTCCTGTAAAGAAGATGCTGCAGAGCGAGCGCGAGAAGCTCTTGCAGCTTGAGGAGCTTCTGCATCAACGCGTGGTCGGACAAGACGAGGCCATCAGCTCGGTAGCCGACGCCATCAGGCGTAGCCGTGCAGGACTTCAGGATGCATCGCGTCCGATCGGTTCATTCATTTTTCTTGGTACGACCGGCGTAGGTAAAACCGAGCTGGCAAAAGCCCTGGCCGAATTCCTGTTCGACAACGAACAGGCCATGGTGCGCATCGATATGTCGGAATATCAGGAGCGCCATAGCGTGTCGCGCCTGATTGGTGCACCTCCGGGCTATGTAGGCTATGATGAGAGTGGCCAGCTGACCGAAGCGATACGGCGCAGGCCTTATGCAGTGGTGCTGCTCGACGAAATAGAGAAAGCACATCCGGATGTCTTCAATATATTGCTTCAGGTGCTTGATGATGGACGGCTTACCGACAACAAGGGCCGGACTGTGAACTTTAAAAATACCATCATCATCATGACATCCAATATAGGATCGCACCTGATTCAGGAAAAACTTGGCAACATACAGGGTCAAACCGACGAGAATATTTTCGAGCAAACCCGGAATCAGGTTTTTGAAATACTCCGTCGCCAGCTCCGACCCGAATTCCTGAACCGTATTGATGACATCATCATGTTCAGACCGCTCAGTTTCAGCCAGATTATGGATGTGGCCCGGCTGCAGTTCAATACGGTTAAACGCATGCTCGAAAAGAACGGAATTCATGTGGAAATCAGTGATAAAGCCATCGAACACCTGGCTCAGGCAGGATTCGATCCGCAATATGGCGCCCGACCGGTTAAGCGCATCATCCAGAAAGAGCTGCTCAATGCACTTTCGAAGAAAATCCTGGCGGGTGAAGTGAAGCCCGATATTCCCTTACTCATCGACAGCGAAAACGGACAACTTATTTTCAAAAACAGCTGATTCTAATATTAAGGTAAAGGCTGCCTCAGATACTGAAGCAGCCTTTACTTTTCATCTTATGTTTTGAGATCAAACAAACACTTTCTCCAGCTCTTTAACCCATTTTTTTATGCGGGCATCCGTTTGCCCGGCCTGATTTTCTTCGTCGAGCACAAGACCAACAAAACTGCCGTCTTTTTCAGCCAGCGAAAAGGCATACTTGTAGCCATCGAGTGGCCATTGTCCGACCACCACATCTTTGTTGGGAAGGCGGCAGTAGAGCGTGCCAAGTCCATCCACAAAACTGTCCGAATATTCGGCCTGATCACCAAGCCCAAACAAAGCCACCTTCTTACCATCAAAACTAATCTGGTCCATCTCATAGATGAAATATTCCCAGTCGTCCTGCATATCGCCAATGCCCCAGGCTGATGTGCCTAAAATGAGGTATTTGTAGCTGTCGATCATTTCGGGCGTCGATTCGCCGATATTATGAAGCTCAGCCCTGCTGCCAAAAGCCCTGGCCAGGCGCTCGGCTACCGATTTTGTGCTTCCTCCGGTGCTGCCGTAAAAAATGCCTATCTTTTCCATTCAGATATTATTTAAAATCGTTCTAAAAACGGCTGCAAAGATACACTAATCCTAAGATCTATGCATTTGCATGACAACAAACATTAATCGGAGAAAGTTCGCAAAGCATTGCTGCTTTTTCCGCCTTTCAGTTCTTCGGCCATGATGAGCTTGTTTAGTATGGCATATACCGTTAGACCCGAAACTGTTTTTATGCCCAGCTTGCGTGTGATGTTTTTTCGGTGCGTCATCACGGTATGAACACTGATGAAGAGCTTTTCCGAAATTTCAATATTAGTTAAACCCAATGCAACCAGCCGGAGAATCTCAGTCTCACGCTCACTCAGCTGCTGATCGCTTTGCAGGTCTTCGATCAACCGGCCCTTACGCAGAATTTCTTCGAATTTTCCTGCCAACTCGGCTCTTCCCGCATTGCAGCTGATTACAGCATCGAACTGTCCGGCGATTGAGGGTGGTGTGTTTTCGTTGACGATGCCCACAATAGTGATGCCCGAAAGTGCAACATCGGTGCGATTCAAGGTAACTTGCTGCAGCAGGACAGGGTTCACAATCACCAATCTGGGTTGTGTCCGCTCGATTAGCCGAATAAAATGAGTAACAGGCAGGTCCGTTTCGTCAACCCTGAACGAAAGTCCCATCTGGCTGAAAAGGTTTTTAAGTCCTTCCCGCAGCAGAAATGAAGGTTCGATCAACAATATGGCTAAGGTGCTGTTCATAATCTGCGGTTGGCCGGAATTTTCTCAGCGAGCTTGCTTTCCATTTGCTCAACAATGGGCACCAGAATCAGATCCTCCATGTGGGCGTGGTTGTTCAGGTCGGCTTCCAGCTCAAACAGTTCGTGCAATATGCGGTTGAGAAGCCTGCTGTCGTTGGGTTTAGGTATGTATTTGATAATGATGTTCTTAAGGTCGTATAATTTTTCTTCAACATCATCGTGCCCTTCTTCATATTTCTTTATGGAATAGCGAAGCGAGAGCAGGTAATCCAGGTCCTGATTGTTTCCACTCTTTGTAAAGCGTTCAAGAGCCAGCACATAAGGGTACACAATGGTTTCCTCGTTGTGGATATGATGGGTGAGCTCATGCTTGTACTGTTGAAAAAAATCCCTGAGCAGATTACGGCTGCTGGCTTCAAGATCAGGCCGTTCCATCAGTGAGTTGAGCAGCTCTTCAATTTCCGGGATGCGGTGTTCGAGGTAATCCTGATGGGTACGTTTGAGATAGCTGATCAGCTGACCGGCGCTGAACTGCTGCAGATGATGTACAGGAAAATAGGAAGAATCGTGGTAGGTGTTGAGCACTTCGAGAAAAAACGGCAAGTCAATGCCATAGTCGGCGCATAGCTCGGCAGCAGTTTTTTCGCCAAATCCGAGCTGAATGCCAAATCGATGTATAATGTGTATGAGGTGGTGATTGAGATATACAACATCCACCATTTTCATGTCCTTATTGATATGCATGGGAGAGATTTGTTGAGCAAAATTAGGATTTAATACGGTGCAGCCATCCGGCCAGCGTGATGTCGAGGGTATCGGTGTTATGCTTGTTGCGCATGTTGTCGAAGTCCGTGACCCTGTGCACGGGGAGTTGTAGAGGCTTAAACTGGTCTTGAAAGGTAAAAATTCCGGCTTCAGATAAATGCCTGGCCAAATACTCCTGTTCGGACTGACCGGGTGTTGGAATAAGGTGAGCACTGCGACCGAGCATGATAAGATCCATCAGTGTACTGTAGCCTGAACGGCAGATAATGCCCGAAGCGCCCGCAACAAGTTGCTCAAAAAGCCTATCATCGGCATGATTGAACCATTCGACATGCGAAACTGGCGGAGGCTCGTCAGCTGCGGCCGGCAAACCGCGAATGATTTTCAGGGACTGACCTTTCAGCTCGCGCAGCACCTTTTCTTCGAGTATGCTGCGCTGCGGCTCAGGTCCGGAAAGGATGACCAGCAAATAACCACTTTCTTCAAGTGGATTAATTTTTAGGAATGCAAACCGGCTTAGCCATCCGATATAGTGGAATTTAGGCCTTGATGGCACCGGATGCGAGAGTCGCCCCGCCAGTGCAAACCCGCCATGTTCGGGCAGATCGGGTATCCAGCATTCGTTGTATCGCCTGATGATAAAATGGTGCAACCGAGCCAAAAGGGGAGAAAAAAGACTTCCCGGCAGTGGCGAAATGAGATTCACCTGGTGCGTGATATAAACCGATGGCACCTTTCGGCTCCAGCAGCCAAACCGGTTATCCGAGATGACCGTATCGATCTGAAACTCACGGATCAGACCTTGCAGTCGCCTGTTTTCCCGAAAAATTCCGAACAGATAACCGGGCATTTGGAGGAAAAGCCTTAACCAAAGATGTTTTCCCCGGCTGTATCTTACCTCGACTGACGGGAAATCAACGATGGTCAGTTGTGGAAAGTGTCGTTGCAGCAAGGCTTTACTGCTACCACTTGCGGCGATCATCACGGTATGACCCAGCGCATTGAGCTGACGGATGATTGGTATGCACCGGGCGGCATGTCCGATGCCCCAATCGAGCGGACAGATGAGGATGCGTCTAAATTGCGATGCCAACGTAAACAGCTTTGGGCGAAATTAGGCTTTTTCCTAATTTTGAGCCGGATGACAGACCAACTCCTTTATAAAATAGCACTCACATTGGTGCCCGGCATTGGCGATGTGCTGGGCAAAAAACTCATTGCATATTGCGGCGGACCGGAAGCGGTGTTTAAAGAAAAAAAACGCCAGCTTGAAAAAATTCCAGGTATCGGGCCGGCAGCCATTCAAAACCTGCTTAATCATAACGTGTTCGAAAGGGCTGAGGCTGAGATGCGATTTATCCAGAAAAATGAGATAAAGCCACTGTTCTATCTGGACAAAGCTTATCCTAAACGCCTTCAGCATTGTGCCGACAGCCCAATCATGCTTTACTTCAAAGGCCATGCCGACCTTAATGCCATGTATGTTGTAGGGGTGGTGGGAACCCGCAGCGCCACTGAATATGGCAGGCATTTATGCGACCAGCTCGTTGAAGGATTAAACAAAGACAATGTGCTTATTGTCAGTGGGTTGGCATATGGTATCGATACGGCAGCTCATCGGGCTGCACTAAGGTGCAACATAGCTACGGTGGGCGTGCTTGGCCACGGCCTTGACAAGGTTTACCCTTATGCCAACAAAAGTCTGGCAGAAAAGATGCTGCATCACGGCGGCTTGCTCACCGAATTCACTTCGTTAACCATCCCCGACAGGGAAAATTTTCCACGCCGAAACCGCATTGTAGCCGGTATGGTCGATGCCCTGATTGTCGTGGAATCAGGCATGAAAGGTGGCGCACTCATCACGGCCGACATTGCTTCGTCCTACAACCGCGATATTTTTGCTTTTCCCGGACGGGTAAACGACCCTTACAGCGAAGGGTGCAACCATCTGATCCGCACCAACAGAGCAGGGCTGATACGCAATGCCGAAGACCTGATCTACAGCATGGGCTGGGACAGTAAAATCAAGGTGCAGGCTGCTCAGACCAGGCTTTTCAGGGATTTTAGCCCCGAAGAACAACAGCTGCTCGACAGTTTTAATGGCGAAAAGGAGTGCGGCATTGACGACATTATGCTGCGCAGTGGTTTTCCTGCGTCACGGCTGGCAGGGCTATTACTGGCACTGGAATTCGATGGAGTTGTAACTGCACTCCCCGGCAAGCGATACCGTATCAATTAGGATGCTCCCGGTCGGGTAGTTTGCCAGGCAGCAGCCTGTCGCGGGTAAGCTCGTAAACGACGAATGCTGATGTGATGCCCACAACCGCACCCACAAGTACATCAGCCGGATAATGTACACCAAGACCCATGCGGGTATAGCCCATAGTTAAAGCCCATGCGAACGATAGAAGCACGACCCAGCGGCGTCGGAAAGCCAGGCTCAAAGCCATAGCCAGTACGAAGGCATCCGAGGTGTGACCACTTGGGAATGAAGGACTTCCGCCCGATGTAAGCTTTTCTATAAAGGAATAGGTTTCAAAAGGTCGTGGCCTGTTTATGGTGTATTTCAGCAGATTTGTCACGGCTACGGCCAGCACAACGGATATCATGACGTACCAGCTGGCAAGCCGAAGCAGTGTGTCTTTTCGGACAAGTGCAACGATAAGCATGACCACCGGAATGCCAAATGCGAATGGCCCTGCGGTACTTGTGATGGCCAAAAAGAGCGGATCGAGCTGTCGTTCGCGACCTGCATTAATATCCTTCAGCAGCACAATATCAAGCTGCGACCAGGCCAACAAAGCTGCTGCCAGAAGTGCTATCAGCGAGACGAGTATCAGGAGGACTTTTTTGGCTTTCAAGGGAACAGATTTACAACAAAATTCATTAAAAAATCCGGTTCTGGTCAACTTTTGGCTCAGATACGGAGAAAAGCATCCATAAAAATGCCATCACGCTCGCCGCAGCAGTAAGCATAAAAGCGGCTCCTGCACCATAAACGGCCCAAACGGCTCCGGCTATGCTGCTGGCTAACATAAGGGCCAGACTCTGCATGGCCGAGAACAGGCCGATAGCTGTGGCTGTCTCATTCTGAGGTACTACCTTCGACACCCATGCTTTCGAAACGCCTTCGGTAGCCGCCATATAAAGGCCATAGATGCCAAACATCACAAAGCCGTGAACCAGCCCTCCACCTATACTCATGCCGGCATACACTGAGGCGAAAACCAGTAATCCGGCGCTAAATACTGCTTTCAGACCAATTTTGTCGGCCAGACTCCCAAGGGGATAAGAAGCCAATGCATAAACGAGGTTATAGAGGATATAGGCCATAATGGCTGTCTGATCGCTTCCGGTGAGATCGCGCATGCGTAAGATCAGCAGCATGTCGCTGCTGTTGAAGAGCGCAAAAAATATCATCGGGAACATGAGTTTTCGAAAGGCCGGCGGACTTTGTCGCCAGTATTTAAAATATTCGAAAAACCCCGGGCGTGGATCCGTTTTTTCAGCAAGCTTTTTCTCTTTAACGCCAAAAGTGAAGGCTACAGCGATGAGTCCGGGAATGGTAGCCAAAAGAAACAGGCTTACATAGGCACCAGGAAAAACACTCAGAAAAACAAGCGCAAGCAGCGGACCGATTACAGCACCCAGAGTGTCCATTCCCCGGTGAAAACCAAATACCCTCGCCTTATGTTCTTTTCCCGATTCTGCGGCCAGCAGTGCATCACGTGGTGCCGTACGTATCCCTTTGCCAAAACGATCGATTGTTCGTGCAAAAAAGACCATCACGGGTTGAACCGAAGCAACCATCATGGGTTTGGCCAGCGCCGAGAGCAAATATCCGACGCGCACAAAAGGCAGGCGCGAATCCCGACGATCTGACCATTGTCCGAAATAGCCTTTGCTCATGCCGGCCACAGCTTCGGCAATGCCTTCGAGCAAACCGATAAGAAACATGGAAAAACCAATGCTTTTCAAATAAACGGGTACAACCGGGTAAAGCAGCTCGCTGGCCACATCGGCAAACAAACTCACCAGACTCAGGTACCAGACGTTGCGCGTTATAATACGTCCGCTCATTTGTTATGTTGCTATGCTGATTTATCTTAAAACTCCTGAGGGATAATCCTTTGCCACATGAGATTGTTGTCCGTATCGTAGCATTCCACCACCACTTCGCGGTTTTTGTTTTCTCCCCTGAAGCTGACCTTACCAAAATTGCGGCTGGTAACTACTGTGCCCGGCACTCGTAAAGTATTGTTCCATTCGCCGCCACGGGGATTCGGACCGGCTGTCATAGTGGAGAAGGTCAGATCCCATATGGTGGGTTTATCTTGCTTCTTTAGCATCGACATTTCAGTAAAATGTACATCACCGGTGATGAAGATCACATTTTTGATGTTATGCTTGTAGATAAAGTCGATAATGGCCTCACGCTCAGCCTCAAACCCGTTGTTGATGTATGTTTCATACATTCTGGCTGTACTCAGGAACTGACCGCCCATGGCTACAATTTTAAAAGTAGCCGTGCTTGATACCAGGTTGTCGAGCAGCCATTGCAGCTGTTGAGTGCCAAGTATGGACTTGTTTTCAGCTTTAAGGTTGTCGGGGTCACGATACCAGCGATTATCCAGCAGAAAAAAGTCGGCATCGCCCCACTGAAAGCTCGTTATAGCACCCTTCATATCGCCCGTTCCTAAGGTGGGATTAGGAAAAAAGTAGCCAAAGGCCTCAAGTGTCAGATTCTTGTTGAAGAAGCCCCGGTCGCTGTCGTTAGGGCCATAGTCATGGTCATCCCAAATAGCATAGTGGTGTGTCGAAGCCAGAAAAGGCTGCAGTTCCTTCAGTGAGCGTGTGTGCGTCCATCTGGCCAATATGCCTTTGCGGCTGTTCCAGTCCGGCTCCCTGAGGTATATGTTGTCGCCCAGCCAAAGCATGAAGTCGGCTCTATGACCGGCCATACTCCCGAAAATCCTGTAATCGCCTCCGTAGGGCTTGCCGGGCCTGTCGAATTCCGGCTCATTAATATACGCACAGCTTCCGGTGAGGAAGCTGAATTCGGGTGGGTTTCCTCTCCATTTCCATATCTTTTGTGTCTGAAATTCAGTAGGGTAGGGGAGTTTGACAAGTTCACCGTCAATGAAAATATCGTATTTGTAACGCTTGCCGGGCTTTACCTGATCGGCCGGCAAAACCGCCGTGAAAGCCTTGTGCTTATCTGTTGTGACTTTATCTGATATAATGGTGTCGGCGTCAGCATCGACAGGGTAATAGCGCATGAAAACATCCGCGCTTTGATTGGTTTGTAGCCAAACTACGGCTTCCCTCATCTCGCTGTATCCGGGCATAGGTCCCGACTGGAGTTTTGGGTGTTGCGCGTAAGATACCGCAAACGGCCATAAAATAATTGCGCACAGTAATAAGTAACTCTTAAAGGTTTTCATCGGTCACGAATATTTAACAGGTCCAGTATCGAATCCCTGCTGCCGTCTGTTTGGGCAGGCTTAAGCTGTAATATTTCGGCCATCAGGCCATAAAGGTGAATGTTATGAAACGGTTTCTTCAGGTAACCATCGTTTCTGAATGACGGTCCTTTTGCGAGGAAAATCCCATGCATATCCGGGTTGGCGTTATCGTAGCCATGGGCACCGCGCGAACGGCTGATGCGGTAGCTCCAATCAATGCTGTAGCTGTCATCAGCCAGTACGGTCACATCGTGAAGCCTGGGGTGGGTGCCTGCTTCAAGTCTGTCCGGGGCCTGCCCTCGCCGCCAAAACCTGATATGAGGCACCTTGGCCAGCTGTTGACAAAAGGTTTCGGCATAGCCTTCTTTAATCCGAAAATTTATCACCGGGCTATAGCCATCAAAATCCACGATAAGCGAGGTGTCCACATAATGGTCAAGCAGCACCCTTTTCGATGGATCGAGCTGAGCCATGCCATGGTCGGAAACCACGATGATGTTGATTTGATCATAATGTGGAAGGGCTTTCAGCCTGCTGTGAAACACACCGAAAAGGCTGTCGAGGTGCTGTATTAACGGCACGATGCTGTCGTTGAGCGGCCCAAGAAAATGCCCTTTCGAATCCGGCTCGTCCATATACCACATAACCAGTCGCGGCCGCTTTTGCTCAGGAAGCTGCAACCAGTAAAGTACTGTATCGATGCGATCGATAAAGGGCATATTATGCTGATAGCGTTTCCAATAGCTTGGCCTGATTCCCTTAACATCGGCTTCGCTGCCCACCCAAAAGCAGGTGGCTGTGGTCATGCCTTGCGTTTCAGCAGTTACCCAAATCGGTTCACCGCCGTAAAAGCTGCCGTCCTCGACCGATTTTCTGTGTCCCGGCCTGTTGAAATAGCGTCCGGATACCGGGTCGTAAAAGCTGTTGGCCACAATGCCATGCTTTCCCGGTCTGAGTCCGGTAGCCATAGTGTAGTGGTTGGCAAAAGTTGTGGTCGGAAAACTTGGAATAAACCGCTCGGCCCTAACACCTTTGGCAAACAATTCATCAAGATTTGGAGTGTGGGCCCTTTGCAGGTAGTCCCACCGGAATCCATCCATCGAAAGCACAACCAGGTACTCGTCTTTTGGCTTTGATTCCGGAACAAATGCAATGATAACCAGTGCAATAAGCAGTGAGAAAATCAGCAATAGGGCATTTCGTTGCATAAAATGAAGTTGATGAACAAAAATAAGAAAAGCCTCCCGCGAAGGGAGGCTTTTCTGTAAATCGCCAGTGAAACTTTAGTTAAAGATATATTTAATACCAATCTGTCCCTGCCATACATCGCTGATATTGGCACTGCGACTGAAGGTTTCTGTGATGGGTGTATAGGTAACCTCGGTTGGGCTCACTCTTGTCACGCTCATAACGTTCATCCTGTAGATGGGCTTGTTTTCTGCGTCTCTTCCCTGATAACGCACCGGACGGGAATTATTGACAACATTACCCACTCCCCATTTGTTGTTCAGCAGGTTTCCAAAGTTGAATAGGTTAGCACTTAACTGAATAGTATTGCGCTTTCCATTCACATTGACAAAGAATTCCTGGGTAACATTCAGGTCGGCCCTGAAAATCCAGGGGAAGATAGCACCATTTCTTTCAGAATATTTACCGCGAATGGAGCTGAGGTATTTGTCCTGCTTGATGTAAGCTTCGAAATCTGCTGCCTGCTGTTCACTGGTGTAGTCAACGGTTGAGGTTACACCACTTACCGAGGGCTTATAGGTCTGGAAATTCATTTCAGAAATATCCTTGGGAACATAAATGAGGTCGTTCAAATTTCCATCGCCATTCATATCCGTCGAGTAAATGTAGCTGAAGCGTCCCTGATCACGTCCTTCGAAGAAGATACCAATCTGGGTGGCACCAAAACCGGCGTATTCCTTACGGTAGGATGCTGCAACAAAGAAACGGTTGGGCTGATCGTAATCGGAGAAGGCAACAGGTGCGTTGTTGGGGTCCATGACAATGGCGTTGTTATTGTACGAACCTGCGGCAATTGAGCCCGGATTGACGGTATTTTTCGAGACGCCTCTGGCATAGCTGGCCTTGGCAAAGAACCCATTGCTGAACGGACGCTCGAGGCTAACAGCCAACATATTGCTGCTTCCTTCTCCCTTATTATCGAGTACTATAGCATTAACCACGTTGTTGCGAATACGGGTTGCAAGGTAGCGCGGACGATTGTCTGGTCCTGCAAAAGCAGCAGTACTATCGGGCAGGTTAGCATTGAAGTAGCCAATACCGTTGATTTCTTTGGTATAGATAAATTCGACGGTACCAATAATATCGTAGGGAAGTTTTCCATCCACAGCAATATTCGAACGCCAAACCTGTGGGAATTTAAAATCAGGATCGGTTATGGCCAGTTCGTAAGAAGCCGGAAGGGCAGGATTAGAAGGAATCCAGCGAGTTGGATCAGGGCTGAAGAAATACTTCTTGGTGTTGTCAACCTGGGTAAAACCGGTGAGCACACCATTGTTACCAATCTGATTCGAGATCCATACGAATGCCGGACGACCGGTAAAGAGGCCTGTACCACCGCGTACCTGAAGTGCACGATCTTTCAAAACTTCGTAGTTGAAGCCTAAGCGAGGTGAGAAGAGCGGCTTGGGATCGGGCAGCTTGGCCGTATTGATTTTGTAGTTGCGGTTCTTGTCGCGGTCAATGAATGTTTGACCTGCAACAGTTTCATTGAAATAGCCTGTTTCGTCAAAAATCGGGACGTCAACGCGCAAGCCCGCTGTGATATTGAGTCCTTCGATAGGCGAGAACTCATCCTGCACGTAAGCACCGGCATAAGTAACCTTTGTTGGCTGAACAGGCTCGGCTCCGCCCGGAAGAGCAGAATAGCGGAGCTGGAACCTGCGGAGGGTAACAGGGCCTTCGAAGTTGGGATCGCCTACACCACGGTTCGGATTGGCAATAGCTGCATTGGCATCGGTGTACCAGTCAGCCAGGCTGTTATATACAAATACACCTTGAGAGCCGGGGAAGAACACATTCTCGAACGAGAAACGCTCAACGTTGATACCACCGGTAAGCACATGCTTGCCGGCAAAGTATGTCAGGTTGTTCTGCAGCTGCAGTGTGCTGTACTTAAGTTTGTTGTTCGGTGTAAAAGGTTCGAAACCGAACGAAATATAGGTGCTGGAAGCTTCCTGGATTTCCACGAGGGGGAAGAAATCGCCACGCGATCCACGGTCTTCGTTCTGATAGGTATAACCTAAAATCAGGTTGTTGGTCAGTTTACCAAATACACTATTAAGCTCACCAATAATGGAGTGAATCTTTTCCTTCTGAATGTAGTTGGTGTTCTGGAAATTAAGTGCCTGTGTATTCGAGCGGCGGTTGCCAAAACCAAGCGAAGAACTGTTGCTGGCCAGTACATCGGTTTCGGAGTTGAAGTAGTTGTAGCGCAGGCTGGCCTTGTGGTTCTTGTTGATGTTGTAGTCGAGCTTGGCAATCAGGTTGTCGCCAAAGGCTTCGCTGTTGTATCCTTCATAAGGTCCGGTTTCGTAATTGAAATTCTCTTTCAGGAAAGAGCGGAGATTGTCCAGGTCGCTGCGCAAAACACGGGTAACATTGCCGCCTACAGTTTCGCCGCCTGCGTTGGCGCGGAATGGGGTGGCCGGACGGGCATCGCGGTCAAACTCGGCGCTGGCAAAGAAGAACAGCTTATTCTTTATGATTGGTCCGCCAAGGTTTGCACCATACTGGTTAACGTTGAAGTCGCTTTTAACAATCTCAACGCCGTCGGCTTTCTTACCGGCCAGACTCTCATTGCGATTGTTAAAGTAGGCGGAGCCTTTAAACTCATTTGTGCCACTCTTGGTTACGGCGTTAATACCAGCACCGATAAATCCAGCCTGACGTACGTCATAAGGCGCAATGTTCACCTGGATTTCTTCGATGGCATCAAGGGCTATCGGAGCTTTGCCGGTACGTCCGCCCGGTTGGTCAGCCAGTCCGAAGCTGTTGTTGAAGATCGAACCGTCGATGGTGATGTTGTTCAAACGGGAATCCTGACCAACAAACGAACGACCACTGGACTGAGGTGTCAGTCGCGTGAAATCGTTGATTGAGCGGCTGAGTGACGGAAGCGTACGAATAGCTTCGTTAGGAATTGTTGTGGCAGCACCCGTGCGGTCGGAGCTGAAAACTGCATCCCTCTTTCCGGAAATAATTACTTCACCAAGCTCCAAAGCTGTTTCCGAAAGAACAGCGTTGAGGTTGGTGGCTGTACCAAGTGCAAGGTAAATATCCTTGTACTGAGATTCCTTGTAGCCGACAAAACTTACCGTTACCGTATAAGGGCCGCCAATCCTCATCGAGGGAATGAAATAGCGTCCGTCACCTCCTGTGATGGTGCCGTAAACGGTTCCTGAAGGATTGTGTACAGCTACAACTGTTGCGCCGGGCAGGGTTTCGCCTTTGCTGTCGCTAACCCGTCCACTCAGTGCAGAAGTGGTTACGCCCTGAGCAAGTACTGTCTGCATAAAAAACACAAACAGCACGGTCATCATGCTAGAAAGTAGGTTTCTTTTCATAAAGTTTTAATTGGTGAATGAATAGTATTTTCACGCCGCAAAAGTATTGATACAATTGCGTATTCAGATTAAGTAATTGTTAACATAAAGCATTCAATTTTAAGCTTTTTTAGCTAATGCTTTGGAATTCAATTTCATCAACTCCAATCATTGTTAAAAAAATGTCAGTAAGTTTTATCTTGTTAGGAATGAACGTTTTAAACATACTGAACTGAATGCTTATGCGCAATAACTGTGAGGATGAAAAACTCAATAAAAAGATTTAGAAACTCAGCCTGAGGCCCATGTCAAAATTTCGCCCAAACGACCAGAAACCCTTAAATCCATCCTTGTTGTGTTCCGGGCCGTCTTCACCCTTGAGGATGTGAATTCTGTCGAAAACATTGTTGACATTCAAAAACACCATAGCATCCTGACCGGCAACCTTTAATGGCATAGACCAGTTTAAATCTGAAACTGTGTACGAAGGAATTCTGTAAGCCTGTCGCCTGTCAGCTTCATTCTGACGACCTGCAGGGTCGAATGCCGCATAATGCCTGTCGTAATATAAAGTGCGCCAACTCAGACTCATTTGGTCAAAAAGTTTGGTCTCCAGCTGAAATCCTGCCTGAAGTTGCGGGGCTCCACCTACATAAAGACCTCTTGCATAAACATTAATCGTGTCAACTACTACATCACGGTCATTCAGTAGCTTGGCCTCCACATCCTTGCGCCATTTCCAATCGCCTAATCCTGCCAATACGCTTATCTTCAGCTTTTTATAAATATTCCAGCTAAGGTCTGTTTCAATTCCCCTGTGCAAGGCATCCAGACCGCTGACCATAGCCCGGGTTTGCGTATTATTTTCAAGCTGAATGTATTCCTGGGTCAGAAAGGAAACATCCTGCCAAAGCGTATAATAGCCCGAAACACTCAAGGCAGTATTGCTTCCGTTGAGGTTAAATCCGGCCTCAGCAGTGCTTACCTTCTCGTTGCCAATGTCCTTTACCGGAATATTGTTGAAATTGCCAAAGACAAATTTGTAATAGGGTAGTCTGCTGAAATGCGCTGCATTGACATAGATATTGCTCTGGCTACCCGTATGATAATTTAACCCGCCTTTAAGGTCGAAACCTCCACGCCACACCGTTTCACTGTCAGGGTTATCCGGATAATTGTAAATATCGCGCCGCCGGTAAGTTTGCCCGCTGACTGAACTTGCTATAAAAGCTGTAGTACGTCCAAAGCTTTTTTCAACCTGTGCGAACGCATTTATCATATTCAGCAGGGCACCATTGTGAAGCCTGATATTATCCCCCGGCATTTTTAACTGCGACCGGCCGGCTACGCCTGCCAATGACCAGCTGTAATCGTCGATATACACTTTTCCGCCCAATAAGTTAGCTACTTCCTGCCTGAGTGTTGAGCTGAAATAGCGGTAATGTATTCCCGATGTCAGACGAAAGCCCTTGCCGAGGTCAGTTTCAAGCGTGCTGAGTGCTCCGGCCCACATATGGCTGGCAAGAAATTTTGTCTGGACGACCTTGCTGAACCCTGTTACTCTTGAACCGTTGGCTAAGGTTGCCGTATCCGTGTGGGAAGCATTGTATTGATAAATGGCATCCCAATCAATCTGACCTGAAGCGTTGCGGAACGAAAAAACGCCCGGCCCGTATTGATAGCTGTCGTTCCACTTGCCGCCTCCCCAACCGGGCGAACAATATAAGGTGCTTACAATGAGGGTTCTGTTGCTCGTTTGCAGATAATGAGTCAGACCGATATGCGGTTTGTGATAAAAGTTCTCGCTGGCATTGTTGATGCGGCCGTTATCGTGCCCCCATTCCTTGTTATACTTGTGACCATAGCGTTCGACTTCTTCGTGCGTAACTTTCATGTTTCTCTGACCATGGCGTTCAGGGCCGCCCAAAGCGGTAAACAGCAAACGTTGCTTTGGGCCGAAATGCTTACCGATGCTCAAAAAATATGCCCATCCATCCACATAGGTAGCATCAACATATCCCGGACCACTGGTTCTGGAGCCAAGCAGACTGAACGACCAACCATTTCCCATCTCTCCTGAATTATAGCTCAGCGAAGTACGGCTATTGCCATAATCGGTCAGCTGGTGTGTGAGATGTCCGCCCGACTCACTACCCGTTCCGGTAGTTATAATGTTAACGGTGCCTCCCACCGAGTTCTGGGCAATCTTGCTGGCTCCGATGCCACGCTGAAACTCAATGCTTCGTGCAACTTCCGTGAGTCCCATCCAGTTGTTCCAGTAAACCAATCCGTTCTCTGCACCATTGATAGGGATGCCATTGAGCAGCACGGCCAGATTTTCCTGCTGAAATCCCCGAATGCTGAGGGTTGCATCACCCGAACCGCCACCATCCCGGCTGGCATAAACCCCCGGACTGAAGCGCATGACTTCTGGTAAAGGCCTGTCTCCAAGCGTAAGTGCAATTTTTTCTGCACCAATTCTAGAGAAGGCTATGGGAGTGTATCCTTCGCGTGCAGTATGCGCCATCACTTGTATTTCGTCGAGCTGTGTGATGCTCCTGTCGAGCCTGATGATTAGTGAGCTGCTGTTTTCATTGAATTCCAATGCTTGAGTGCGATATCCTATATGGCTCACAATCAGTGTGCCTTCGCGCTGGTCCACAGTCAGACTGAATACTCCGGAGGCATTGGACAATGTTCCCTTTCTTGAATGCTGTAACCTGATTTCAGCGCCTGCCACAGCTTGTCCGCTCTCGTTATCAAGCACCTTGCCGCTAATTGTCTGAGCCGAAACTCCGATGTTGATCAGCCCCGCGATGAAGAATAAAATGACCGTTCTCATACCTGAATAGCGTTAAAAAATTAAGCCCCGAATCGCTCCGGGGCTTAGGATCCATTCAACCAAAAAGAAACGAGTACAACAAAACGATTTTAATCGTCGTGAAGCCATCGGCATTGGCCGCAAATGCAGCAACATGCCAACTAATAACCCGTCCTTCTTCCATCCAGACTTTAACTGTCGGTACCGGAGTTTCACCGGTTCAGTCCCACTGTTGCGGGAGTCGCGGACTATACCGCCGATCGGGAATTTCGCCCTGCCCCGAAGAACTTTTCGGCTGCAAATATAGTGTTAAATGTTTAACATTAACAGCAAGTGCTCAATTTATAATCGTTTTATGTAATTTGATTCTTCGACGCAAAATACTTAATATCAGGCTTCTGGGAGCTGAATTTTCTGTTTGTGAGGATGCTCCGTCGCAATCAATGTTGAAAGTCTTACGCCAGCCATCGATGGGGCGGTTTGTCTGCAGCGCTTAGCATTGGCTCTGCCCACGGCCAATGCACCGGCTACATGGGTTTACGTCATGGCATCAGCAGCCAACTCCTTCCTGAACATATTTTTCTGAAGCGCCGGGACTATTCGACCTTCCACCCGACTCAAGAAAAATATTGTCAGCGGTAAACCTGGTGTTGCTGTAATAATCCTTTAAGCTAAGCTTCAAATAGCCGCTGCAACTCCTTAGCAGTTGCATTATGAAAGGGGTTTGTGGGTATTGCCCTTGTGGGTAAATCATGTAAGAACCGATAAGTAAAGATCATAATTGCGTCACAAGCTGATGTTATAGCGTAGCTATCCGATTAATAATCAGGTAATTTTTGCAGTGTAGAATCTTTTTCATGAACGGTGCGCATAGGGAACCTATGCGCTTTGATATAAAGATTTACTTAATCCGGTAATACACGTTTCACAAAGCGTAATTTGTGGGTGTGTTTCCGGGATTCTTTTTGAAAGATTCCATGTGCATCTATGATATCCATGCGAACCTTGCCCGAGCAATGGATAATCCCACCGTTTCCGTCCAATATACCCACATGCACAATGTTTCCGGCTTCATTTTCGAAAAAGGCAAGGTCGCCTTGCTTAGCAAAGTCCAGAAAATCAATTAATTGACCAGATTTAGCTTGTTCACCGGCATCTCGTGGAATCGCATGCCCGGCCACCTTGTAAACTACCTGAACGAAACCGCTGCAGTCATAGCCTAAAGGATTTCGTCCGCCCCACAAATATGGACAACCTAGTAAAAGCCGGGCATATTCAACTATTTGTACCGGGCCGGCTTGCTTAGGCGCGACGATACTGCCATCAGCCTGCCATTGCGCGAAAATTGCTGCCATCATGTCCTTGTCGCGGTTGGCTAGTGTGCTGCCGAACGGAAGCATAAGCATATGGCCGCCGCTTTGCCGCAGCGGAAGAAAATGCTTTGCAACAAACCAGACTTCCTCCTGCGATGCATGAAGCTCAATGGTGTCCTGAAGCTGGGCATGGCTTATCCAGCCTTCGTAACCATCGTGGGTGCAGCGGATCAGCGCCCAGGATAAAAAGTGGTCCATCAGCTCAAAAGTTTCGCCATAGAGGAGTTGCGACACCAATTCGCTTTTCTCGGAGGGTTCTTTGCGAAGGCTAATCACAGGGAGTTGATTCAAAAAGGGCATGTTCAGGATTTATTTGTTATTCTTGAACTATTTAAGGGGTAAATTTACAAAATGGCTTGATTAGGATCATGCCTAAAGCTGAATTGTCAGGTATCGTTAAGTGAAGCGAATAGTGTAATTTCGTTGCCAACACCATAAAAAATGCGCAAGAAGCTTGCAGATAGTTTTTATAGGCTGCATTTTCCGCTTGTCAAGTTGGTATCCTTTACGTTTGCAGCGGCCTTTGTAGTGCTAATCATGCCGCGAACGGTCAGATTCGGGTACGAATTTCAGCCTGGCCGAACGTGGCAGCATCCCCATTTATATGCCCCATTCGATTTCACCATCTACAAATCAGAGGCACAGTTGTCTGCCGAGCGCCGAAAAGTCGGACAGCAGGTATATCCATATTTTGTATTTGATGAAGATGAAACGATGCGCAGTCGCGAAAAACTGGAGCAGGCTATTCAGGAAAGGTTCAAAGGTCCGTCACGCGAGGTAAGGGTTTGCGCCCGAATGCTCCTTCGGCTTTTCGATGAGGTTCACCAATATGGCATTCTTCAGCATAACAATATTCTCGATCGCGAAGATTTTGCGGGCCGCATCAATATCGTCAGAAACCGCATAGTGGTTATCCGTTCGGTTGACGACGTGCACAATATTTCTACTGCATATGAGCGTATTCGCAGAGCAACGGACACCATGCGCTATTGCGACCGGCAAACTGCCCTCAGCTTGCTCACCGAATCGCTGACCCAAAACCTGATTTATAACGAGGCGATGACACGACAGGAGCTGGAGCAGGCTTGGCAGCGCATTTCACCCACCTTCGGACTGATTCAGAAAGGCGAGCTTATTATCAGCGAAGGTGATGTGGTGGACGAAGAAAAGCTGACCATACTCAATTCCCTGAGGATGGAATACGATCGCAGAGCAGGGGACGAGAAGCGCCAGACCAGACAGCGCGCCGGTGAAACATTGCTTATTGTGCTCATCTTTGCCATCCTGTACTTATATATACAACGTTTCAGGGCAGGGCTCTTCGATCAGCTGCGCAAAGTGAACCTGCTTTTGCTCATGATGTTAGCCACTGTAGTGCCTGCATTTATCCTGCTCGACAAAGCAGAACAGTATTTTTATGTGCTGCCCTTTGGTATTCTTCCCATCGTCCTGATCACATTTTTCGACACCCGCACCACTATCGTTGTGCATTTGCTTACCACATTTCTGGTTGCAATAGCTGTTCCCAATGCCTTTCAATTCGTATTTATTCAGTTGGTTGTGGGCTACGCGGTGGTGTTCAGCCTGGTGCGTCATAGCCGTCGGTTGTTTTTTTTCCGTACATCGTTGATCATATTCCTGTGCTATCTTGCTGTTTATACCGGCTTTAGCCTGACACAACTTCCCGGACTTGAGCATTTTGATTTTATCATGATTGGAAAATTTGCAGCCAGCAGTGCGCTAACTTTGTTCTCTTTGCCACTCATATACTTATTGGAGCGAATCTTCAGGGAACTCACCGACCTCAGTTTGCTGGAGCTTAGCAATACCAATAATCCATTGCTCAGGGAGTTGGCGCTGAGGGCTCCGGGTACGTTTCAACATTCCATTCAGGTGGCTAATCTCGCCGAAGAAGCATTGGCCACCATAGGTGGCAATGTATTACTTGCCCGTACAGGTGCGCTGTATCATGATATCGGTAAGATGGAGAATCCCTATTACTTCATTGAAAATCAGGCTGGTGGATATAATCCTCATGATGATATCAGCCCAAGCGAAAGCGCTGCTATTATTCTAAATCACGTCATCAAGGGCATAGAAATGGGACGAAAAGCAGGCTTGCCGGAACAAATTATTGACTTTATAAGGACGCATCACGGAACGTCCCGCGTCAACTATTTCTATATCATGGCTCAGCGTCTGCAACCCGGTATTCAGCTGGACGAACGAGGTTTCAGGTACCACGGGCCTATTCCTTTTTCCCGCGAAACGGCCGTTGTCATGATGGCTGATGCCGTGGAAGCCTCATCGCGAAGCCTGAAACAGCCTACGGAGCAAAAGATCAACGACCTCATTGAACACATTATCGGACAACAGCTGGCCGATCAGCAGTTTACCAATGCCGATATTACACTCCGCGACATCAACATCGTTAAGAAAATTTTCAAGCGTAAGTTGTTGAATATCTATCACGTCAGGATTGCCTATCCGGAGTAGGGCATAATTTGTTTGATGAGGCCACGGCCAACCTGCTCCAGATATTTAAGTGAATCCTTCGGCCCGCAATTAAAAATCAGGTCGGCTACACTTAAGTCGGGGACAAACCCGTGCCTTTCCGAGAAAGTCTGCATATAGACTGGAAAATCAGCATCCAGACGATCAATCTCACTTTGAAAATCAAGCATTACTGCACCACCGGCTATTTGCTTGTCGAACGAGACAGTGTAGTTCCATGACTTTTCTGTTCGTAACATCTTCAATATCAACTCTAAGCTGTCTGAGCTCAGTGCAATAAGTGATAAATGCCTGACCTCAAAAAAGTCATGAAGTTCCTCCTCATAATGCATAAAATAGGGTGCATTACGGTAAGCCGAGGCTACTGACCGAAAATGTTGTTCCTGCCAGGATTGACTGTTGTCAACAGCAACCTCGCTGGTTTTCGTTTTGTTTCCATTGGGCTTTTTCAATGGTACCGTCAGCCTGAGTTTACCGTTAGCAGCCAGTATATGACATCGGTTCCGGATAGTTTGCTTGGGAAAGGTTTCATGAATTTCGAGCAAAGGAGCCGATGAAACCAGAAATAAAGCCATCCATGAAACCGGAGGAAAATAGGCTGTCGGCAAAACAAGTTGCATAGATGCGATTTGACATGCAAAAGTACCAAACAAAAAAAACCACGTCCTTAGGGCGTGGTTGATGTTGTGGCAAACTTGCTGATTATCCCTTTAACAGGACATCATCAATAGCCTTGATAAACGATTCCTTTGGCAGGGCGCCCATCGCCATCTGAGGCTGTCCGTCTTTCGGACAGAACAAAAGTGAAGGAATGCTCCGAATGCCAAAAACGGAAGAGAGTTCCTGCTCTTCTTCAGTATCCACTTTGTAGATGTTGATTTTACCTTCGTATTCTTTCGAAAGCTCTTCGAGCACAGGCGCTACCATTTTGCAAGGCATACACCAATCGGCATAAAAGTCGATGATGCAGGGAAGATCGCCTTCAAATTTCCACTCCTGATTTGCTTCGTAGTTAAAGACTTTCTGCAGAAAAGTCTCCTTAGTTAAATGCTCAACCATGATTTGATTTTATTGTTTTGCTTTAAGTAATTCTTCTTCAATGATTTTAACATACATTTCCTCCGAGAGTGCCCCGGCCTGCATCATCGGCTGACCCTGCAAAGGTGTGAACAGAATGGAAGGGATACTGCGCACCTGAAACACGCTGGCCAACCTTTGTTCTTTATCCACATCAATTTTATAAACCTTCAGGCGTCCCTCGTAGTCTTTGGCAATTTTCTCCATAATGGGCGCTATCCGACGGCAAGGTGCGCACCAATCGGCATAAAAGTCGATGATGGCAGGCACTTCGCCCTCATAAACCCAGGTTTGGGGATTTTTTTCAAAATTCCACACCTTTTCCAGAAAAGTTTCATAGGACAGGTATTCAGGTTTACCTGATGAAATGTCGCTTTCAGGATTGTTGGTTTCCTTGCCGGTAGTATTACTGCATGCGGTTGTCATCAAAACAAGCGCAGAAACGAGCATAATGAGATGTCTGGTCATTTTTTTGAATCCTAAATTTCGGGGCAAAAATACAAAAAATTAAATCGCTTAATTATCACTTTTGTTAAATTTGCATCATGATTCGTTCCAAAGGATTTATGATGAACGATACAGAGGGATCAAAATCATCGGTTGACGCATTTGCAGAGGCAAAAAATCAATCTGAAGAGCAGCTGTTAGGCGTCTTGGCCGATATCAAATGGCGCGATGGTTTTATATGCAGGAAATGTGGCCATACACATTACTGCAAGGGAAAAAAGCCCTACTCGAGACGTTGTACACGCTGTAAAACGGAAGAATCGGCAGTGGCACATACGGTTTTTCATCGCTGCAAAATTCCATTATCCGAAGCTTTGGATATTGCCATGACAATTTGCTGCAATCCCGACATTTCGACTTATGAGTTAAGCCGAAGAATGTCAAAACGTCAGATGACATGCTGGAAGTTTAAGACACGTATATTGGAGTGTCTGACTGATAACGAAAAGGCCGCCTCGTTAAGGTATGTATTGGAAAGTTTTAACGGAAGAACCGTGTAACACGTTGATTACCGGCACCTTTTAGTATAGTCCATTAAACTTTTCATGCCCAGATCTTCAGCCATCAAAAAGTATTGGCAGGCCATATCCCTGTCCTGATAAACATCCTGATAAATGAGTGCCAGACCCAGATAAGGCTCTGCATAAGTGGGGTTAAGCTTTATGGCTTCTTCAAATCTTGCTTTGGCACCTTCCACATCGCCCAGCGAACGGCGGCAAGCGCCAAGGTAGTAGATGGCCTCGTGCGAGTTGGGTTTTTGACGCAGGGCCTTGTTCAGTTCAACCTCCGCTTCTTGAATTCTTGCCTGAAAAATGAGGTCAATCCCATTCTCAAGGTGGTATCGGAATTTTTCTTCGTCACCTCCGCATGAAGAAAAAGAAACACCCAAAACAATGAATGTCAGTAATATAATCTTCTCTTTCATAAAAATCATTCAAATCTTGACACAATTTCTCTTACGGTATTCTCGACATATGCTAATTTTTCGGCAGTGCGGGCTTCAGCCAGAAATCTTAGGTAAGGTTCAGTATTGCTGGGTCTGATATTCAGCCAGAAATCGGGATAATCAAGCCTGTAACCATCGAAATCCATCATCTGAAGCGGTTCCTTTTCTGCGATAAAGTGCTGAATCACAGCATCCATAGCCTGTTGCTTTTGGCTGATCCTGAAATTAATTTCACCGGTATTGTAGTAGCCGGAGATGTGTTTTATCAGCTGGGAAAACGAAAATCCCGAAGCCTTGAACTGACTGATCAGCTGCAAAACAATTAATGCGGCAACCATGGCCGAATCGGAGTAATAAAAGTCCCTGAAATAATAATGTCCGGCCAGCTCACCTCCATAGATTCCATCGATCTCCCGAAGTTTTCCGGCACCATAGGCTCTTCCTACCCTCCATGTCTTAACCTCCGCCCCAAACTGACTGAGGTATTCGGCAATAGCACGCGAGCTTCTGATATCCTGCAATACAAGCCCTTTTCCACCTTTTTGCTCAAAGAAATAGTGGCCTAAAAGCGCAATGATGAGGTCGGGCGACACGAATCTGCCGTTTTCGTCGATAAACATAACCCTGTCGGCATCGCCATCGAAAATAAGACCAATATCGCATTGCCTGTTTATGACAAGTTGCTTGATCTGCTCCTGATTTTCAGGTTCCAATGGGTTGGGTTCGTGGCCTGGAAAGTTCCCGTCGATGTGGTCATTGATGTAAAATGCTTCTTTACCCAGAAGTGTTTTAATTAAAAGGGCTGCCATTCCATTGCTGCAATCTACGCCTATCCTCAGATTGCTGAAGTTGCCACTATATTGCTGCAGGAAAGCGAGATAATCATCCTTGAAATCAAAATCCTTCACCTCTCCTCTGCGTGCTTTTGGCGTAATCAGGCCACTTTCAACCAATTCCTCGAGCCACTTCAGACCGGTTTCGTACCCCACAGGCACAACATCGGCAGCAGATACCTTAAGTCCGTTGTAATGAGGAGGGTTGTGCGATGCGGTAATCATCACCGAGCCGGTAAAATGATATTTTCCTGTTCCCCAGTAGATCATCGGAGTGGTCGTGATACCGGCATTGCTTACATCTGCTCCGGCATCATTGATGCCCCGGCATAAGGCATCAAACAGCACAGGAGAGGAGTTGCGGGCATCGCGTCCCACGAGTATGTGGGTCGAATTGAGGACCTGAGGCAGGAAATATCCAATCCTGTAAATCATGTGAACATCCAGGTCTTTTTCCCATACGCCCCGGATGTCATAGGCTTTGAATGCTTTTATCATGTTTATCTTCTGATGTTTAACCTGTCGAGTGCGCGTCTGTATTTCCAGGCATTGAACTGATGTTGCTCGTAGTTCTCGGCGAATGCATGATAACCCGAGAGATCATCCCGGGCGCAGAAATAAAAGAATCTGTGCTTCTGAAAGTTCAGTACGGCATCGATGGAACTGATGGAAGGAATGCAAATAGGCCCGGGTGGCAATCCTGCATACATATAAGTATTGTAGGGCGAATTGAAATTGAGGTGAAAATCTGCAATTCTCCGGGCCTCAAAGTCTCGCGTAGCAAACACAAGTGTAGGGTCGGCCTGAAGCCGCCAGCCATACCTGAGTCGGTTGATATATACGCCGGCGATGATGGGTTTTTCATCGTTTTTATTGGTTTCTTTTTCAACAATTGATGCCAATATGCTCACCTCGAGCGGACTCAACGGTATTTGAGCCGCTTTGGTTCGGCGGCTCTCATTCCAGAACCGTTTATGCTCTTCGAACATGCGGGAGATAAAACCTTCGGCGCTCGTTGTCCAGTAAAACTCATAAGTATTTGGTATGAAGAGGGCAGGAATGGTATAGATATCATATCCCAGGAATGAAATGTAAGCCGAATCGCTGAGCAATCCTGCTATGGATGCCGAGTCAGCTTCAATCTGTCCTGCAATGCGCTCCGAAAGCTGATAAACATCGCGGAGGCTGTTGAAAGTCACTTTTACAGGAGTTTGCCTTCCGGACCTTAATATCCTGATGAGCTCCAGATTACTCATATCGGGATAAACAAGGTAGTAGCCCGGTCGTACTTTTTTATGGTATTGCAGCCAGAAAGATGCCCATTTGAAAGTTGTTCTGTTGATTACCAATCCTTTGCCATAGATAATTTCGCTCACCTTGTCAAAATCGCTGCCTGTCGGAATGGTAAGCTCGGCCACCGGCAATGCCGCGGTATAGGTGTTCGGGCGGAAAAAGACGACGTAAGTTGTAAGTGCAACAGATAGAAAAATGATGAAAAAAGCAATCAGGACAAATAGTCCGAAACCATTTTTTCTGCGCCTTCGCGATCCGCCCACACGATAATATGCACCCATGGTTGTTAGTGTTTGGGGTTGATTAATTGCATAAACAACTGATCACGGTATATGCCTTTGTAAATAAACCAATCCTTTTGTTTGCCTGATGCTACAAAACCAAGTCGGGAAAAGAGCTTTATGCTTGATTCGTTGTCCGAAAGCATAGAACAATAAATCTGGTGAAGTCCTATAACCTCAAATGCATAATCGATAATCAGTTGTAAAGACCTAAAACCAATACCACGCCTTCTGAAGCCGGAGTCAATGTAAATCCCGATTCCGGCACGCTTATGGTGAGGATGGAATTCAAACAGGTCAATCATACCCACGGTACGGTTTTCATTTTCATTTAAAACATCAACCATGAAACGTGCCTGACGGTTGCGATAAATATCGTGTCCTTCAAGCAAAAACTGCTCAATCTCAAAGTATGAATAGGGTAAAAGATTATCGCTGTGGCTCCATGAGGATTTATCGTTCTCCCATTTGTATATCAGGCTTGCATCGTCGGGTTCAATCGCCCTTATGGAAATATTTTCTGCTTGAATGAACATATACTTCAGGGATAACTCATTGAAAATTAAGGATAATATTCCCGCTGAAAACCTTCTGTACAGGTCCCTCCAGAAAAATACCGGTGAAAAAATCCCCACTCTTTCTGAGCGAAACATGGAGTACTCCTCCTTTGGTATATATTTCGCTTTTTTCAAAGCCGTTCCACAGATAATTCGCAATGGCGGCTGCTGTAACACCTGTTCCGCACGAAAGCGTTTCGGCTTCAACGCCCCGCTCGTATGTGCGCACCCTGAGCATTGCTCCCTGCTGTTCGACAAAATTGACATTTACACCATCTGCCGAGATGTGCTTATCGTACCGTATCTCTCTGCCTTTGTTCAAGACATCAACGGAATTAACATCCTCCACCTTTTTTACATAATGAGGTGAACCGGTATTGATGAAAAAATCCTCTCCAAATGCGCTGAATCCTTTGACATCAGCCATGCTCAGTTTAACCCTGAACCTTCCATTTTCAAACTTTTCGATCCATGCTTCATGCATTCCATCAAAAGCCTGAAACCGGGTGTGAGTGCCCGAAATTCCTGATTCAAGTGCAAATGCAGCTGCTGATCGCCCGCCATTGCCACACATGCTGCCTGCCAAACCATCGGAATTATGATAGATCATGCTGAAATCTGCATCGTCGGACAGCTCAATTCTGATCAGCCCGTCGGCACCAATTCCCAAATGTCGGTTGCATAAAAAGCTGACAAGTTCCGGCACAAAATCAATCTGCTGAAACCTGTTATCAACAATGATAAAATCGTTTCCTGCACCATGGTATTTAAAGAATTCCAGCGCTTGCGGGGTATTTTGTTTCATGCAGCGTTAAATTACGTTAAGCAGCTTCAGCGTTTTAAGGCTTGGTTCGCTTTTTGTAGCAAATTTAATCGAATCCGAGATGCTGAAAAATTTTGAGTTCTGTACATTAACACGAATTAACACTGCTTAGAAAAACAGAATCAACTAAATGACGTTAAGAATTAAAATTTGCAAGGTATGAACAGAAAACTGAAAGACCTATTATGGGGAATGTTAGGTGGTGGCATTATTCTGGTCATCTACCTCATTTTTGGTTATTCGGGTAAGCCGCAGGGCGATATTCTTGGACAACAAGCGTTGCGAACAACTGTTCAGCCCGAAATGCCAAGCATCCATCAAGCCCGTTTGGCTGCCATGCCGGCCGAAATCAGCTTTGTGGAAGCCGCCGAGAATACAGTTAATGCCGTTGTGCATATCAGAACTGAGATGCGCACGCGTACCACCACTTACGATGATTTCTTTGGCTCGCTTCGCGAGTACCTTTACGGAAGCCCGTTTCATGGAAATCAGCGGAGTGTCGTTGGGTTTGGTTCCGGAGTAGTACTGTCAGCCGATGGATATATTGTGACTAACAACCATGTCGTTGAAGGTGCCGATAAAATTGAAGTAACCTTCAACGACAGGCGCAAAATGATTGCCGAGGTGGTGGGTACCGACCCGACAACCGATATTGCGCTTATAAAAGTTGACGGCCGCAATCTTCCTTATCTGAACTTCGGAAATTCTGACGAAGTGAAGGTAGGAGAATGGGTTCTTGCCGTCGGTAACCCCTTTAATCTCACTTCCACCGTTACTGCCGGCATTGTGAGTGCTAAGGCGCGTAACATCAATATCCTTGGAAACAGATCGTCCATCGACTCGTTCATTCAAACGGATGCAGTTATCAATCGAGGCAATAGCGGAGGCGCCCTCGTAAACACTTCCGGCGAGCTTATAGGTGTGAATGCCGCCATCGCTTCACGCACGGGTGTTTATGAAGGCTATAGTTTTGCCATTCCTGGAAATATTGTTCGAAAAGTGGTTGACGACATCATCCGCTTTGGTGAACCACAACGTGCATTTATCGGCGTCGAAATCAGGGAGATGGATGAGGAGTTAGCAGCCAAATCAGGGGAAGAAAACATCAGGGGCGTCTATGTTGCACGGGTTACAGAAAATGGTGGTGCTGCTGAAGCCGGCATTAAAGCAGGCGATGTGATTTTGGAGGTTAACAAACGTCCCGTGAATTCGCTATCCCAACTTCTTGAGGCTGTTGGCCAATATCGTCCCGGCGATGTTGTTGAGATTCTCACCCTGCGCAATGGTAAAACACGAACAGTGAATGTTAAACTGCGCAATCAGGATGGAAATACCCAGCTAGCCACGCGTGAGGCAACCTTTTTTAACAACGATCTGGGTGCTACGCTTGCCAGGCTTTCGCAAAATGAAAAGAATGATCTAAAACTCAGGGCAGGATTGAGGGTTGTTGATGTTAAAGATGGTGTTTTGCGAAGAGGTGGTATTGGCAGGGATTTCATCATTTTGCAAATTAACGGAACCCCTGTTGATAGCCGCGAGGAGCTTGAGTCGGCCCTCAACAATACCCGCTCAAATACTGTTCGCGTTCAGGGCATGTACCCCAATGGCATGCGTATCAGTTTTGAATTTGTGAAATAATTAAGAAACCTTTTAGAACAAGTTAACGTAAAAACCATCAAAACAAACGCAACCATCATTACAGGTCATTGAATATTCAACGACTTTTCCGGTTCATCGGGTTATACTTATGACCTGGAATGAACCAACTGAACAATTTGTTAAACCATACGTTTTATTACAACCGAGTTTCGAACCATGAGGCAGCTTAAAATAACAAAATCCATCACTAACCGTGAAAATCAGTCGCTTGATAAGTATCTGCAGGATATCGGACGAGAGCAAATGGTAACTGCGGAAGAAGAGGTGGAACTGGCACGTCGGATAAAGCAAGGCGATGAAAAGGCTCTTGAGAGGCTTGTTAATGCCAATCTTCGTTTTGTTGTGTCGGTGGCAAAACAATATCAGAACCAGGGGCTCAGCCTTCCTGACCTTATTAATGAAGGCAACGTCGGACTCATTAAGGCTGCGCGGAGGTTTGATGAAACCCGTGGTTTTAAGTTCATCTCCTATGCTGTGTGGTGGATCAGGCAGTCTATCCTTCAGGCATTGGCCGAACAGGCCCGTATCATTCGCCTGCCTCTTAATCAGGTTGGTCAGGTGAATCGGGTCAAGAAGGTTTCTTCGCAACTGGAACAGCAACTTCAGCGCAGCCCTTCAACTGAAGAACTGGCCAGCGAGCTGGAACTTCCGGAACACAAAATTGAAGCTGCCCTGAAGGTTAGCTCACGCTACATTTCGACCGATGCCCCGCTTATGGAAGACGAGGACATGATGTTCCTTGATCAGTATGTGCCCGAAGATGCCGAAGACACCGATGAGCCCCTGATGCGGGAATCCCTGGGTCAGGAAATACAGCGATCGCTGGCTATGCTCAGCGAAAAGGAGCGCGACGTCCTCAATATGTATTATGGCATAGGGATGAATCATGCCTACACCCTCGAAGAGATTGGTGCAAAATTTGACCTGACGCGCGAGAGGGTTCGCCAGATTAAAGAGAAAGCCATACGCAGACTCAAGCACAACGCCAGAAACAGGCTGTTAAAAGCCTATCTTGGTCAGTAATAATCTTAAGATATCATGAGGAGAAAGGCTGCCGCGTTTTGCTGCAGCCTTTTTTGTTTGCATTTTTTTTTGACCATTTGCAAACGATTGCATTAAGGTTATATTTTTGCTGGATACCAATAAAATCCAAAACCAAATAGCCTGTTTTTATGGAACAATTTGATGCATCACTACGCCATTGGATCGATCACGAGAAGGCTGCTGCTGAGTTGATTAATGTTGTTAGTCGCCTTTGGTATGAAAAGTCGATTGAGCTTATCCTTTTGAGGTCGGTGCTTGTTAATCGTGGTTCAGGAAAGATTCTCAACAAGCACATCAGGGCTGAAACCATTCTCAAAAAGCCTGTGAGGGTTCAGGATTCGCTGATGATTGCCAAGGAAATTCTGCAGCAGGACATCGCTCCGGCCCGTATTGACATAGGACGACTCAATTCGGAGTGGTCGGCTGAGCAGCACCTTTATGCTGACGTTAGTGCATTTGTCAAAGACAAGTTAAAGGAGTTCATCGGTGCTCCGCCACGTAGTACACGAACCCAGGATGTTGTGCTCTATGGTTTTGGGAGGATTGGCCGGTTGCTCGCCCGTGAGTTGGTGCTGTTTGCAGGCAATGGTTCGCATCTAAGGCTGAGGGCTATAGTTACCCGAAGCAATAAGCCTGAGGAAATAAAAAAGCGTATTTCATTGTTCCGGAAAGACTCAGTGCATGGACCATTTAATGGGGTGGCCAACGAAGACCTTGAAAACTCGGCGATGGTTGCCAATGGCCAGATTATCAAATTTATTTCGGCCGCAAACCCTGCAGATATCGATTATACTGCCTATGGTATTCACGATGCATTAATTATTGATAATACCGGAATAGTACGGGATAGGGCAAGCCTGAGTGAGCATCTGAAAGCCAAGGGAGCAAGTAAGGTATTGCTTACTGCACCGGGCAAAGGCGACATACCCAATATTGTTTATGGTGTTAACCAGAACGCTGTGGATATTGAAAACGAAACCATCTTTTCCGCTGCTTCCTGTACCACCAATGCTATTGTGCCAGGCTTGAAAATCATTGAAGACCATTTTGGCATAGAAAAGGGTCATATCGAAACCATTCATGCCTACACCAACGACCAGAACCTGCTCGATAACTTTCATAAAAAAACGCGCAGAGGCAGGGCTGCACCACTTAATATGGTCATCACCGAAACCGGCGCTGATTCAGCTGCTACCAAAGCTATTCCAAGTCTGGCCGGCAAGCTTACATCGAATGCTGTTCGGGTGCCTGTACCCAATGTTTCGCTGGCTATCCTCACACTCGATGTGCGAAAAAAGGTCACCGTTGATGAGGTCAATCAACTGTTTCTTGATGCCTCGCTGCGTGGCTCACTCATCGAACAGATCCGCTTCAGTAATGCTACCGAATTTGTCTCGTCCGATGGCATCGGCGATTCGTGTGCCTGCATTTTTGATAGTCCAAACACCAAAGTATCCAACGACGGGCATTCCATCATTGTGTACCTCTGGTACGACAACGAGTTTGGATACACCAGTCAGGTGGTCAGACTTGCCAGGCATATCGGCCGCGTGAAAAGCTATCGGTATTATTGATTTGCCACTTTTGCGCCAATTAAAATTTCTTCCGGTAAGAGGGAAATCATGTTTTTTAGGTTTGAACGTCTTAATTTTGCCCGCTTGTTGAGGTTCAATAAGCTATGAAAGACACCAAATATATTTTCGTTACAGGCGGGGTAACTTCCTCCCTGGGTAAAGGCATTATTTCTGCTTCGCTGGCTAAATTGCTTCAGGGCCGTGGTTTTTCGGTGACTATTCAAAAGCTTGATCCCTACATCAATATCGATCCCGGAACGCTTAACCCTTATGAGCATGGTGAGTGCTATGTGACCGAGGACGGGGCTGAAACGGATCTTGATCTTGGACATTACGAACGATTTTCGAATGTGCCCACTTCTCAGGCCAACAATGTAACCACCGGCAGAATTTACCAGCATGTGATTAACGAAGAAAGGGCAGGAACTTTTCTGGGAAGCACTGTACAGGTGATTCCCCATATAACCGACGAGATCAAAAGACGCATTAAATTGTTGGGGCAAAGCGGTAATTTCGATTTTGTCATCACAGAAATTGGTGGAACAGTAGGGGATATAGAGTCGTTCCCCTTTATTGAGGCTATACGTCAGATGCGCTGGGAAATGGGTCGCCACTGCGCTGTGGTGCACCTGACACTGGTGCCTTTTCTTTCAGCTGCCGGAGAGCTTAAAACAAAGCCTACTCAGCATTCAGTGAAAACCATGCTCGAGCAGGGAGTTCAGCCCGATATCATCGTTTGCCGAACGGAAAAACACCTGAACGATGGCATAAGAAGTAAAATTGCTCAGTTCTGCAATGTGGAGGTTTCGGGAGTGATTGAAAGTATGGACGCTGCCTCCATTTACGATGTTCCGCTACTTATGCTGGAGGAGAAGCTTGATATTGAGGTTCTTAGAAAAACTCAGACACCTATTCCCGACAAAATTGACATTGGCAAGTGGGAAGAATTTCTGCACAAGCTGCACAACCCGCAAATGGAAGTCAGTATTGCGCTTGTTGGTAAATATGTTGAGCTAAAAGATGCTTATAAGTCGATAAGTGAGTCATTTATACATGCCGGTGTGGCCAACGATTGCAAGGTTAACCTTAAGTTTGTCCACAGCGAATATATTGACAGCAGCAATGTGCATGAACACCTTTACGGTGTTGGAGGAGTGCTTGTAGCGCCTGGTTTTGGAGGCCGGGGTATCGAAGGTAAGATTTCTGCCATTGAGTGGGCACGCACATCCAATGTGCCTTTCTTTGGCATCTGCCTTGGCATGCAGTGTGCAGTTATCGAATTTGGTCGTAATGTGCTGGGATTAAAGGATGCTCATTCCACAGAAATGAACCCGCGCACTCCTCATCCTGTCATCGATATTATGCATACCCAGAAAACAGTCAAGAATCTGGGCGGAACCATGCGTCTTGGGGCATATCCGTGCAAGCTTGAGCCGGACTCAAAGGTTTTCGGGCTCTATAAAGAAACGATGATCTCGGAAAGGCACAGGCACCGCTACGAATTTAACAACGAATACCGCAAGATTTACAACAAGGCCGGCATGCGCACAGTGGGTAACTATCCTAAGGAAAACCTCGTGGAAATCATTGAACTGGAGCATCATCCCTGGTTTGTAGGCGTGCAGTTTCATCCTGAATACAAGAGTACGGTGGCCCGGCCACATCCTTTGTTTGTGGGTTTTGTGGAAGCCGTGAAGCGATACCTTCAGGCAGGCAGATAATTGTTTGCTGCAGTAGAAGGATGGTTCCCGGCATGGGCATTTTCCCTATTTTTGCACCCTTAAAACTTTTTCGATGAACAGAGATTCCCTCATAGGGTTTGTCCTGATAGCGGCCATCTTAATCGGCTATTCCATTTGGATGACACCCTCCAAAGAGGAGCTTGAACGCAGGCAGTACAGGCTTGATTCTATAGCTCAGGTTAAGCGGCAGCAACAGATGCAGATTGATTCCCTGCGAATGCTGTCGGAACAGCAGCAGGCGCAGCAGGAAATGCCGGTAACAAGAATTGAGGATACTGCAACGGCTTTTCGTCAGCTCAACGATCGCTTTGGCGCTTTTGCTGCTGCTGCTACAGGGCAGGAACAACTGCTGACCGTGACGACCGACGTCCTCTCGCTGCAGTTCTCCACCAAAGGTGGTTTCTTTCGTCAGGCTGAGTTAAATCACTATAAAACATGGGATGGCCAGCCTCTCAGGCTGTTCGATACGCTTAACCATAAGTTTGATATTTCCTTCTTTTCACGCAACAGGATTATCAATACTGCTGCATTGTATTTTGAGCCGTACCTGAACGGCCAACCGGTTACTTCCAGTCAACCATTGAACATCGCCGACTCTGCAGTTTTTTCGATGCGCTTATATGCCGGTGACGAAGTCGGTAATAAGATTGATAATCAGTACATTGAATATATTTATCGTTTGCGCAACGGGGAGTATATGTTGAAATTCGACATCCTCATTCATGGGATGCAGGATGTCATCGCTCAGAACACCTCTTTTCTGAACATTGACTGGCAAGCCGATCTTCTTCAACAGGAACGGTCGGTTGACCAGTTTAACGGATCGACCATCTACTTTAAGCACCATAATGATGAGGTGGACTATCTGAGCGAAACAAAGGATGAAGAAAAGGTAATAAAAACCAGGGTTAAATGGGTATCATTCAAACAGCGTTTCTTTAGTGCAAGTCTGATTGCTGACGAGGCTTTCGATAATGCGCTGCTAAAAGTTCATACCAAAGATAAGCACCATCATCCCCGTTACCTGAGAAGTGTTGAGGCTTCTATGGACTTTCCCTATAATGCTTCAGGCGATCAGACTTTAGGTTTCTCGATGTATGTTGGTCCGAACAGTTTCAATCAGATGCGAGCCTATAAGCTCGACCTTGAACGGCAGATTCCATTGGGTTGGGGCTTCTTTCTATTGGGATGGATCAATATGTATGTGGTAATACCCATCTTCAACTGGTTGGGCAGTTATGGCATGAATTATGGCATTGTCATTTTGATTTTAACGCTGATTATCAAAATCATCCTGTTTCCTATCGCATACAAGACTTATATCTCATCCGCAAGAATGCGGGTATTGAAACCCGAAATCGACGAGATTTCGGCAAAGTATCCCAAGCAGGAGGATGCCATGAAGAAGCAGCAAGCCATCATGGAGCTGTACAAGAAGGCCGGCGTCAATCCCATGGCCGGGTGTGTGCCTATGTTGCTGCAGTTACCCATATTAATTGCTATGTTCAGGTTTTTTCCTTCCAGCATCGAGTTGCGTCAGCAGGCATTCCTGTGGGCTCACGACCTTTCGAGCTACGATAGTGTGTTAGATCTGCCTTTCAATATTCCATTCTATGGGTCGCACGTCAGCTTGTTTACCTTGCTTATGACCGCCAGTACGATTATTTATACCTACCTGAATAACCAGATGATGGGCGCCCAGAGCAATCAGATGCCTGGTATGAAAATAATGATGTACATCATGCCTATCATGTTTCTTGGTTTGTTCAACAATTATGCCTCAGGACTGAGTTATTACTATTTGCTGGCCAACCTCATTACTTTTGCTCAAATGTACATCTTCAGGATTTCGATTAACGAGGATAAGCTGCACAAACAGATTCAGGAGAATAAGAAGAAACCTGTCAAGAAATCTGCATTTCAGCGCAGGCTCGAAGAAGCTGCCCGCAGTCGTGGGGTTAAATAGTGCTGCAATAAGCTATGCAACTAAGTTATTACGAGCGGATTGGCCGCGAAACACTGAAAACGCTGGTAGCCTTGTTTTACGAAGGTGTGAGAGAGGATGAGGTATTGCGTCCAATGTACGAAGGCGATCTGGATGCAGCCGAACTTCGCTTGTTTCTTTTTCTGGTGCAATATCTTGGAGGTCCGGCAACCTATTCCGAACGCCGGGGCCATCCACGACTACGCATGCGTCACGCCCCTTTTCCCATCGACGAAAAAGCCCGCGATCATTGGCTTATGCGTATGAAGCATGCTATGGATCAGGTGCAAATGGATCCTGAATGCAGGTCTTTTTTATGGAGTTACTTTGAGAGCACAGCCGACTTCCTGCGAAACAAAGCGTGAGCTGTCCATTACTTTGACGACTCGCCTTCGAACTGGTCTTCCTTATTGGCAAAAAGAATGTTGAAGGTGGTCAGGCTGCCATAAATGCGCGTGATGTACTGCTGAAGGTTCACTTTTTCCTCGTCAGGCAAGTCGGAGGCATTGATGCGCTGCTCCATGACACGTATCCTATCGCGAACCATCACAATCTTGTGAAAGAATGTTTCAACAGGTATTTCCTTGGGCTTCAGGCTTCTGTCGGCAGGCTGAAGAATCATCATCCCACCTTTCCAGCGGTTGCCCAAAGGAACGGTTTCCTGAATGTCGGCAAACCTGCGCAGCACCTTGGTGAGGACTTTTTCTACCTTCTCGAAGCTTAGCAAATCAGTTTCGCTGCCCACATAATCAAGCACCTCCAATCCCGTGAACGACTTGAGTATGGTTTTAGTGCCAAAATCAATAAAGGTGATTTCATAAGAATCGCCATACACCTGAATGACAACGCCTTTGCCATACTGTGGGTGTTTTACCCTTGACCCAATTCCCAAAGTGATGTTTTCCATTTATGATATGTTTTTACGAAGCCGGATATTTGTTAAGCTTTTCGGGAAAATTCAACGTCAGCAGTGGTTTATTTATTGCCAAAGCACTTAGCCATTGTTGAAACTATCGAGCAGTCCGGGCCTGCGTGCGCTGGTTCGCTCCTGCGCCTGTTGCAAACGCCATTCCCTGATTAATTTGTCGTTGCCGCTAAGCAGTACTTCCGGAACATCCCAGCCTTTGTATGAACGTGGACGTGTGTAAACCGGTGCTGAAACCAGTCCGTCCTGAAAAGAGTCAGAAAGAGCCGAGCTTTCGTCGCCCAGCACTCCTGGCAAGAGGCGGACAATACTATCTGTGAGTACTGCGGCTGCCAGCTCTCCTCCCGACAGTACGTAATCGCCTATGGAAATTTCCATGGTCACCAGATGTTCCCGCACACGCTCATCTATACCTTTATAATGGCCGCACAAAAGCATGAGGTTGGTTTTCAGCGAAAGTGTATTGCATAAGTTCTGATGCAGTCTTTGTCCGTCGGGACTTAAAAAGATAACCTCGTCGTAAGTGCGTTGCGATTTCAGGTGGCTGATGCAACGGTCCAGAGGCTCAATCATCATCACCATTCCGGCTCCGCCACCAAAAGGATAATCGTCCACCTTACGGTGTTTGTCGGTGGCATAATCACGGAGGTTATGAATGACAATATTTACCAGGTTTTTCTGCACTGCGCGCTTGATGATGCTCTCGCTGAAAGGCCCTTCGAACATTTCCGGAAAAATGGTTATGATGTCGATCTGCATTATTGAAGCCAATAGGTTTTAATATTCACAAATTCCTTGATGCCGGCCTCGCCAAGTTCCCTGCCAAATCCTGAGTTCTTAATGCCACCGAATGGTAGCCTGGGATCTGATTTTACAAGGCTGTTCACAAAAACACTGCCTACATGCAGACGCGATGCCACATGCTCAGCCAGTTGTTGATCGGCAGTCCAGATCGATGCGCCAAGGCCATATCTGGTTTGATTGGCAAGGAAAATGGCCTCTTCGATTGTGCTAAATGGTGTGACGCATAGCACCGGACCAAAACTTTCTTCGTCCCAAAGCGGCATTCCGGGCTTGACATCTTTAACTAATGTCGGCATAAGTGTTGCAGGAAAGTGCTCAAAAGCCTGTCCGCCAAAAACCAGTTTTGCACCGGCATCAACAGAACGTTTCACTTGTTCGCAAATCTGCACCATGAGGTCAGGCCGCGCCATTGGTCCAATTGTGGTGCTTTCGTCCATCGGGTCGCCCGGTTGAAGTGTGGATAGCAACTCAATCTGCTGGTTGATAAAACTTTCGTACAGGCTTTCATGAATCAGAAAGCGCTTGGCTGCTATACATACTTGTCCGGCATTGAGCATGCGCGACATCATACCTGTGGCACAGGCATCGCCCAGTTCAGCATCAGGAAACACGATAAAGGCATCTGATCCGCCAAGCTCAAGCACAACTTTTTTCAGGTGTTTGCCGGCCAGTTGGGCTACCAATCGACCTGCACGTTCGCTGCCGGTGATGGTAACGCCCTGTACCACAGCATGAGCAATAACCCTCTCGGTATGTGCAACATCCATGATTAACTGATTGAACACTCTGGCGGGAAATCCTGCCCCGGCAAAGGCATCGCGTATGGCCATGCCACAACCTGTCACGTTTGGTGCATGTTTGAGTATTACCACATTGCCGGCCAGAATAGCCGGAACAACAAAACGGAACACCTGCCAGAAAGGGAAGTTCCAGGGCATTATGGCAAAAAGGACACCCAATGGTTCGAAGCTGACTTTTGACTGCCGTGCTTCTGTATGTATAAGGCTGGAAGCGAGATATTCCGGTCCGTTTTCAGCATAATGCCTGCAAAGCCAGACGCATTTGGCCAGCTCAAGCCTCGACTCTTTCAAAGGCTTTCCCATTTCGTTGGTAATGAGCCGCGAATATTGCTCTTTGTGTTTCTCCAGCACATCGGCTAAGCAGTTTAAAAGCGCTGATCTTTCACTGAGGCTGGTAATTGACCACTGTGCAAAAGCCTGACCGGATAACTCCAGTTGGGTATCAATCTCATCCGGAAGCATTTCAGCATAGTCAGCAATAAGATTTCCGTTGAAAGGATTAATGCTCTGCATTTGGCCGTCTTTTAGCTGCAAATTAACGAAAACTTGCCGGCCTGATGAACGTTCAGCATTTCACCTACTTTTGAACACTATAAATCTGCTTTTCATGAAGTCGCGAATTATTTTCAATGCTCTGTTCTGTTTCCTTCTGCTAGCGCAAATGCCCGCAGTTGCCCAAAGGGATAATTATCCCATTCCCCTTAACTGGAAATCAGCCATTGATCAATCAACCCGGACGCTCAATGGGATTCCGGGACGGAATTATTGGCAAAACCAGGCCAGGTATCAGCTGTATGCTTCACTCGATGTGAAAAAAAGTATGCTGAAAGGGCAGGGAACCATCACCTATTTTAATAACAGCCCTGATACCCTCGACCGGTTGGTGTTCAACCTGTATCAGGATATCTTTCGCAAGGGCAATGCCCGCGACTGGGACCTTGGCACCGCTGATTTGCACGATGGCACCCAATTGCGCTTGCTTAAATGGGGAAGTGTAAACATCAAACCAGACGACAATACTAAAGTAAACCGATTGGGAACCAAGCTGATAGTGCGTCCGGGTATGAAAATTCCTCCGGGCGATTCAGTGCTTGTCGAAATGCAATGGGAAGTTCCATTGCCCACGCAGCGCACCGTGCGTATGGGAAAATTCAGCGATTCCATCGTCTTTGTGGCTTACTGGTATCCGCAGATTGCCGTTTACGACGACATTGATGGTTGGGATATGATTTCGTATGGTGGTAGTGTGGAGTTTTACAACGATTTTAATGATTACGATGTAAGCATCAGTGTTCCAAAATCATACGTTGTTTGGGCCACCGGAGAACTGAGTAATTCCGCACAAATTTTTCAGCCGGAAATCGTAGATCGTATCAGTCGGGCCTCATCCTCTGACAAAGTGACGAGGATCATTGATGTGGAAGACTATAACGAAAACAGGGTTTTTCGTAAAAGGACTCCCGGCGTCTTTCGTTTCAAAGCTAAGGCAGTGCCGGATTTTAGTTTTGGTGTGGGCAAGGGGCTTGTATGGGATGCTGTGGCTGTTTCTACTGATAATGAGGGAAGCAGCATACTGGCACATGCCGTTTACAACAAAGGGGCACGCCACTGGGATAAGGTAGCTTATTTCAGCCGCTTAAGTATAGAATATATGTCAAAGCAAATGCCCGGCATCCCTTTTCCATATCAACACATGACCACCATGCATAACGGAAAAGCGGCCGGAGGTATGGAAACACCCATGATGGCCATAAACGGCGCGCCTTCTGCACTGTCAGGCAATTTTGGGCTGACTTTTCACGAGATTGCCCATACCTATATGCCTTTCTATATGGGAATTAACGAAAAAAAGTATGCATGGATGGACGAAGGATGGGCAACCTTATGGCCTCACTATCTGGCCGATAGCCTGTTTCCGGAGGAAAAATATCTCGAAAAGCTCATGCGCGGATACGAAAAGGTTGCCGGAAGCGAATATGATATTCCACCTATGGTGCCCAATCATTTTATGTCGGCAAATTATGCCACGCTCAGACTGGGCAGCTATGTGCGGCCGGCTGCAGCCTATTATTTTCTTGAGCATACTTTGGGAAAAGATTTGTTTAAGTCAGCCTTGAAGCATTATATGGCCGCATGGAACGGAAAGCACCCCATTCCGCTGGATTTCTTTAACGCATTTGAAAGTGCAACAGATAGCGATCTTTTCTGGTTCTTTGAGCCATGGTTCTACGAATATGCTTATCCAGACCTTAGTTTGCGGAAAATCACGGCTGATAATCAGCTTGTTGTTGAAAACACGGGCAAATTACCCTTGCCTGTTTACATAAAAATTACTTTTGTGGACGACTCCATCGAAGAAATCAGTCTGAAAGCAGATGTCTGGCATTCCGGCAACCGAACGCTTGTTGTTCCCTTGAAGACCAATGCGGCAGTGAGGGAGGTTGAGCTGGGAAAAGACTGGATTCCGGATGTGAACAGAAAAGATAATAGGTTGATTATTATAGATTAAACAATTGTTATATGCGCAACATACTGGTCTTGGCATTGCTGATGGCAATTCTGGGTCTGGAGGCACAGATAGCTCCCAACACATACTATGTGCAATTTACTGACAAGTCAGGTTCGCCTTATAGTGTCGATAACCCCAGTGCTTTTCTCACGCAACGCGCTATTCAGCGACGCATCCGGCAAAACATTCCTGTAACCGAGAATGATATTCCGGTCAATCCGCAGTACCTCAGCGGAGTTGCAGGCACCGGAGCCACGATGCTTTTTCCTACAAAATGGCTTAATGGGGTGACCATTCAAACCACCAGCCAACAGGTGCTCAACGCCATTGCCGCATTGCCCTATGTGCTGAGTATCAAAACACTTACTGAAGAGCCTCTTAAGCATCAGATTAAAAAGAAACTGTTCGACGAGGCCATGGAAATTTTTGAGGCTGATATGTCGGCTCAACCGAAAAGTTCTGCCGGACTTTATGATTATGGAACAGGATTGAATCAAATAACCCAAATCAATGGAGTGCCGCTTCACGCCAACGGTTTTAGGGGCGAAGGTATGGTGATAGGCATTCTTGATGGTGGATTTAGCGGAGCTAACACCCACATCGCTTTCGATAGTATCCGAAACAATGGACAGATTCTTGGAACTATAGATTTTACTCAACCCGGTGGAAATGTTTACACCGAAAGTAGCCATGGCACTGCCGTATTGAGCACCATTGCTTCCAATAGGCCCGGACAACTCATTGGCACAGCACCAAAAGCTTCTTTTTGGCTGCTCAAATCCGAATATGTCTTGAGCGAACATCTCATCGAAGAATACAACTGGGTTTCTGCTGCCGAATTTGCCGACAGCGTTGGGGTGGACATCATTAATTCGTCATTAGGTTACATTGATTTCGACTGGCCTCAGTGGAACCATGACTACAGCCACATGAACGGACAAACGGCCATTGTGACCATTGGCGCTGACATTGCATCATCCAAAGGTATTCTCGTGGTCAACAGTGCCGGTAACTCGGGAAGCAATAACAGTTTCCCATACATTGGTGCGCCGGCCGACGGTTTTAAAGTTTTTTCTATCGGAGCTGTAGATGCCTCAGGCATCAGAGCCTCATTCAGCAGTATCGGCCCCACATACGACGGTCGTATCAAACCCGATATTATGGCGCAAGGGCAGGGTACGGCCTTGACAGGATCGAACAACAGCTTCACTTTTGGCAATGGAACCTCGTTTTCATCGCCAATAATCGCCGGAATGTCTGCATGTCTTTGGCAAGCGAAACCGAATTTTACGAATATGCAGATCAAGCAGGCCATTATGCAAAGTGGCTCCACTGCCGGCAATCCATCCAATACCTTTGGCTACGGTATTCCCGACTTTGTGGCTGCTGCCAACTGGCTTACCTCCATCGACACCGGACTGCACGATGCCCAAATGATGGTAATTTATCCCAATCCTTTCGATCAAAAGGTTCAGATCAGGCTCAACGAACTTCGTCCGTTGAGTGTTTCCGTTTATGACCTTTTCGGAAGGCAGATCTTGCACACTGTGCTCACGGATATTAATAAAGCTTATCTGACCACCCGGCTTGAAAGCCTGAGTGCAGGCACCTATCTCCTTCTAGTGGTCGGGCCGGAGCATCATCAGCAAATTAAGCTCGTCAAAACGCACTGATTTTTAACTCATCGTAATCAGTAGTAATTTTTTTGGAAATGGGCGCAAAAACTTTCGCCCATTTTCTTTTGTAAATACCATTAAAACAATTGATTAGATAATTTTTGGCGGTACTATTCCCCGCTGAGAATCCAATATATTCGGCTTAGACTGCCATGGGTAGGAAAATTTTTAACAACAGGCGGCTGTTGTTTCAATCCAATAGATAATGTTTAGTTCAAACGAACCCATTCCTGATTGCATACCTGACCAAACCGGCTACATTGTTCACGCCGAGTTTTTTCATCATGTTTGTTCGGTGTGTATCAACTGTTCTGTGACTAATGTTCAGCTTGTCGGCAATCTCCTTGTTCGAAAATCCACTCGTAACCAGTTTAAGGATTTCAATTTCCCGGTCAGTGAGCTGAGAAATCACCGCGCTTTCATTGTCAGCTTCCTCAGAAGGTGCAGCCGGTTTCTTCTGACCATAAAGAAAGTCAAAGCAAGGAATACCCTCTGCAACTTTATTCAAGGTGGCGAATAGATTATCTCGATCCGAGTTTTTAGGCAGATAGCCATAAGCGCCGAGCGTGAAAAACTTCTTTGCCAATGATGGTTCATCATGCATGGTCAGTACAATAACTTTAGTGGTAGGATAATGTTCACGTATCAACCTCATCGTTTCCAATCCGTTAAGCACGGGCATATCCACATCAAGCAACACAATATCAGGTTTTACCAGCCTGAGCGCATTCAGCAGCTCACGACCGTTCTCAACGGAAGTAATAACCTGCCATCCGGGTTCGGACTGAATAAGGCTACGCAAACCATCTGTAACAATGGCATGATCATCACAAATAATTACTTTTGGCATACCTATGTTATTGGAATTCTGACCGTTGCTGTTACACCGCTTGTAGGGCTGGGCTCCATTGTAAACTCGCCATGAAGGTTCTTTAATCGAGTAGCAATATTGAGCAGACCAATACCTTTCTCTTTATTGCTGATCGAAAAACCACGTCCGTTATCTTCCACAAAAAGTATCAGGAAGTTCTGATTTTGAATGAGTTGAACACTCACCTTGGTGGCTTCGGAATGCTTAATGATATTATTCACCAACTCCTGACAAATACGGAATAAACTGATTTCTAATCGTTCTTCATATCTTTCCTTTAAACCAAAATGTTCGAATTCCCATTGCACCTCGCTAAACCTGAACGACTTTTCGAGCATATCGTTGATTGCAGGCACAAGTCCCTCTTCCTGCAGCACCCTTGGCATCATGCGATGCGAAATACCTCTGATTTCGACAACTGTCTGGTCAAGAATATTTAGTAAAGTATTGAAATCATTTATATTATATTTATTTTTCTCAATGTTTACTTTAAATGAATTCAGTCCAAGTTTCAAACCTGAAAGCATTTGACCAACCCCATCATGAAGTTCTTTTGCCAGTTCTTTCCGTTCGTTTTCCTGTACCTCTACCAGGGCCGATAAATGTTCATCCCTTTGCCGGATAATTTCTAGATTGTGCTTATGCTCCTGCTTGGTCTTGTACCTTTTGATAAGCAAAAATGCGATAATGGATGTAAACCCCAGCAAGATAAGGAGCGCCAGTCGATCAGATTTCTGTTGCCTGATTTTGAGTTCATTAAGAAGATTTTCAGCCTTTAATTGATCTATTTCAAGGTCTTTCTGAAGCGCATTGTAGCGGGTTGTCATTTCAGCCAACTGTCTTGATGCTGTTTCGTTGTAAACGGAATCCTGTGCATTCCGTGCTAATCGGTACATTTTTAATGCGTTACGGTAATCGCCTTGTTCTTCGTACATCTTTGTCAAGCCGTTGTACACTTTAGCCAGCAAGTCATGCGAATGATACTGCTCTGCTACTACCTTGACTCTATTGTAATGATAATCAGCGCTATCCCATTTTCTTTGATTGATGAACATAGCCGCCATGTTCAACCGTGTAACTGCAGAACCGAAAAGGTCGCCGGTCTTTTCGTCAATGCTAATCGCTTCCCGGAAATAATTCAGGGCATTACGATAATCTCCCTTGTTTGCATAAAGTTCACCTATATTGCTGAGCGTCACCGATAAACCTTCCATTATTCCGAATTCAAGGGCTTTTGCATAAGCCCTGTTATAATACTTGAGGGCATTGTCATACTGGTTTAGTGCCTCGTAAATGGTGCCCAGGTTGTTGAGGGTCATGACAATTCCTTTTGACATACCCAACTCAGTGACCAAGGCATTGGCTTTTAGATAGGCTTCTAATGCCAGTTGATAATCTCCAAGATTTTTGTGGACAATACCAATATCATTGTAGTTTGTTGCCAAAGCTGCCTTGTTCTGTAAAGAATCATTAATTTTCAACGATTTAAGGTGAAATGACAATGATTTGGCGTACTCGCCCCGGTTCTTATAAATTGCACCTGCAAATCTGTAAGCCTGAGAGCGTGCATTGGGCTCGTGGAGTTCGTAGCTCAGTTTGATAACAGCTTCAATCCAGCTAAGCGACTTTTCCGGCAAGCTTCGGTATTGCTGTGCTATGGTATTCAGCAGATATGTTGTTTTGAGCGAATCAGGCATTTTCATGGCCGACTCCAACAATGTGTCCTGATTTGGCTGAGCATTTGTAGCGAAGAATATCAGCAAGAGCAGGGGAAGTATAGAAATATGTTTAAAATGGTCCAACATCGTTCAACTGGTTACAGACAAATGTAGGAATTATACCATAGACAAGTATGAAATGAATACTGAATGTGGAATTCATTGAAGATAAAACATAAATTTACACATGTAACTCATGTTTATCATTGTAACATGTAAATTAGTTATATTATTGTATATCATTATGATACACATATGTAAACAGTATCCAAACCAAAAACAATTAATTTCAGATTGATTTAGCACCCTAACATTCTCAGAATATTCACATATATATTTTTAATATATTGAAAATCAGTATTTATTGATGTATATTTAAATTGATAGTTTAAAAATTTTTCGATTTTTGACAATGAAATGACTCTAAGCGTAAGTACCTATTAAATTATTGATTATAAGTTATATATTGTAAACTAACTAAACTATCAAATCAGTTAAATATTCAGTTGGTGAAAAGTTACAAATGTAAACTGTTGAAATTTTTGCAGATGATTTCATTATAGCTACATTTGTAAACAAAGCGTAAAGCAATGCAAGAAGTTAAGGATCGTATCATGCATCTGATGAAAACGAAGAATATCAATGCAGCTCAGCTTGCTGAGGTGATGAATGTTCAGCGTTCCGGAATTTCACACATCCTGTCAGGCCGTAATAAACCAGGCACGGACTTTATCATTAAGCTCAAGGAGTCATTTCCTGAATTTAGTCTTGATTGGTTGCTGATGGGAAAAGGTCCTGCAACAATTTCTCCTTCGGTTGGCGAACGCGAGGAACAAAAGCCCCGGCTTCAGGCCGTACAGCCTTCATTATTCGATGATAGCACGTCTGAGGTCACCACAGCACCTAAAGCTCACACAACTGACGAAAAAGCCACTGAATTGCCGCAGAGCGATTTGCATCCGGTCGAAGCTGCGCTTAAATCTGAGAACAATCAGACGGCTGCAAATGAAAAATCCCCTGTTGAGCAGGGGAAATCAAAGAAGGTGATAAAGGTAATCTTCATTTACGCTGATCATACGTTCAGCGTATTTGAACCTTCGGTTTAGAAGCGGTCAAAACCACTAAAGAAGAAATCACTTTCAATACAAGCGTTTTCATCCGAGTCGGAGCCATGTACTGCATTAGCTTCGATGGAACGGCCAAATAATTTTCTTATCGAGCCTTCGTGAGCATTTTCAGGATTGGTTGCCCCGATAAAATCGCGATACGCCTGCACAGCATTGTCTTTCTCGAGAATGGCTGCAACAATAGGACCGGAACTCATTGAAGCTACCAGTCCTGCAAAAAATGGCCTTTCCCTGTGCACTGCATAGAAAGTTTCGGCTTGTTCCTTACTCAGACGGGTCATACGCATGGCCTTGATGCGAAAGCCGCCTTCAGTAATTTTGGCCAGAATAGCTCCCGAATGACCTTCGGCAACTGCTCCTGGTTTAATCATGGTGAATGTGATGTTTCCTGCCATAATCAGGTTTCGTGTTATTTGGTTGAATGATGGAAATAATTGCCTGCAAAAATAGGTAATAGATTGCTTGATTTATGCAAAGTTAAGATTCGACATTTCGCTCTGACTTCCAGTGACACAGGATTGATTAACTTTGCAAATCATGCTAAATTAGATGACGATATTATCTCAAAGCGCTGTTCTGGCTCCAGTTTTTAATTCGAATTCACCATTTGCTATTGTCACGCACAGCAACCCTGATGGCGATACCATAGGTTCGGCTCTGGCGCTTGCCGAAGTCCTTAATAAGCTAGGTAATCATGCCAAAGTGCTGATTCCTAATATGTATCCGGGTTTCCTTGGCTGGATGCCAGGCATTGACGATGCAATCGTATTTGATAAGCAACCTCGTCTGGCTAAAGAAATCGTTCAACAGGCGCGATATATTATCAGTGTTGACCATAATGCGCTTTCCCGTGCAGGAAATATTTATGATGACCTGCTTAAGTCGGCTGCTATTCGTATTATGATAGACCATCATGTTGACCCTGAACTAGATAACTACGATATTGCCTATTGGGATATCCAAGTATCGAGCACGGCAGAATTGGTTTACCGGCTTTTTGATGAGCTTGGCTTTTTAGAGCTCATCAGTCTGGCGGTAGCCGAAAACCTCTTTGTGGGTATCATGACCGACACGGGTTCGTTCAAATATAGCATCCGGAATCCTGCCACCTTCCGGATTGCGGCCAAACTTATTGAGCTTGGAGTAGATGCTGAGCGACTCAACAGGCTCATTTATGATACGTTCACGGAAAACAGGCTAAGATTAATTGGATTCTCCATACTCGAAAGGATGAAGGTAATCCCTGAGTTAAAAACTGCGTTCATTGCTTTGACACTGCAGGATTTGAAAGAGTTTAACCACCAAATTGGTGATACGGAAGGTTTGTCCAATTATCCGCTGAGCATGCAGGACATCAATCTGGCCGTGCTGATCACCGAGCGCAAAGACCAGATCAGGCTTTCTTTCAGGTCGAAAGGTAAATTTATGGTAAATACTTTAGCCCGCGAACATTTTAATGGTGGAGGCCATCCCAATGCCGCCGGAGGAACCTCTAAGGCATCTATGGCAGAAACGATTGACAAACTGCTGGCGGTGCTGCCACAATATGCGCATGAGCTCGATTATGTGTATCAATAAACGGTACTTTTTAATGATGCTTACCGCATGTTTTGGCCTACTGTTTTTGGCCACATCATGCAGGCAGCGGGTAAATGACAGCCTGCCGGAAGCAACAGAACAGCCTGATATGAAGGAATCTTTGATCAAAGCCAACAGGTATTTATTGCGTTCTGAAGAAGAAGATATTGCTGACTTTTTGCGGCGCTATGGCTGGAAAATGCAAAAATCGGGAACCGGATTGCGTTATGAGATTGAATCAGCAGGCACGGGAGAGACGGCAAAATATGGACAGTTGGTCACGCTGCAATATCGGGTTATGCTTTTAACCGGCGAGGTGATATACAATTCCGATGATCTGGGTTATAAGCAGTTTATTGTTGGAAAAGGAGGTGTGGAGACCGGTTTGGAAGAAGGCATTCTGCTTCTTCGCAAGGGCGACAAGGCCAAATTTGTCCTACCTTCGCACCTTGCTTTCGGGCTGCTTGGTGACTCTGAAAAAATTCCGCCCCGCTCGCCTATTATTTATATTATCAAAGTAATTGACATACAATAAGTATCAAAAATGAGAACTATCGTTTTTCTATCGTTGTTCCTTGCCGTTACAGTTCCGGCATGCGGGCAGAGCATTCCCAGTGGGTTTGAGAAAGCTCCAAGCGGTTTAGTGTACAAGTTTCACCGAAAAACACCCGGACTCCCTCCGGCCAGAATTGGCGACATCGTTACTGCCAATATGCAATATTATATCGATGATTCGCTCCTGTTCGACAGCCGTTACATGGGCCGTGAAATGTTGTTTCCGCTCATGGAGCCCACATTTCAAGGTGACTTTTACGAAGGTATGCTTATGATGACGGCAGGTGATTCTGCAAGCTTTATTTGCCGCGCTGACTCGATTTTCAAACGTATGTTTATGGTGCGTGAAATGCCCTCGTTCGTTAAATCTAACTCAGTCGTGCGCTTTGAGGTCGGCATGATTCGTTTTCAGACTCAGGAAGCTTTTGAACGTGAGCGGCAAGATGCCATGCAGGCTATGATTGCCCAAAGTACTGAGGCACTTAATGAATACCTGGCTGCAAAAGGTATCACCGTAAAACCAACAGCCAGCGGACTTTACTATGTCGAACAAAAAAAAGGCACAGGACTCACACCCCGTGCTGGTCAGGCTGTTAAGGTGCACTACAAGGGCACTTTGCTTGATGGAACGAAATTTGACAGCTCATACGACCGCGGCCAGCCTTTCGAATTTACACTCGGCATGGGACAAGTCATTAAAGGATGGGACGAAGGAATTGCTCTAATGCAGGAAGGTGGCAAGGCAATGCTTATTCTTCCCCAGCATTTGGCTTATGGCGAACGTCAGGCCGGTGCCATACCGCCATTTAGTCCTCTTGTATTTGAAGTAGAACTTATTGAAATCGTTAAATAATCACATGACAATCAAAACCCACATCCAAACAGTCGTTGTGTTGCTTGCACTGGTGCTTGCAGCAGGCGCATGCAGCAAAAGCAAGTATCCCGGCTTCAAGAAAGCCGAAAACGGAGTTTACATCAAATGGCACACCAAAGGTGCCGGTGAGGTGAAGCCTCAGCTCAATGATCTGATCACACTTTCAATGGTTTACCGCCTGGAAGATAGTATCCTTTTCGACACACGTACTTTGCCCGAGCCTTTGACTTTTCCTGTTATAGAACCTACTTTCGAAGGCGATATTTATGCCGCTTTTACCTTGATGCGCGTTGGTGATTCCGTAACAGTCGTATTTCCTGCCGACTCTTTCTTCATGGTCATGGCCCGTATGCCAGAAATGCCGGACTTTGCCAAGCCTGGTCAGCCGATTTATTTTGATATGAAACTTATCGAACTGAAAACCGCAGAACAGGCCAAAGCTGAGGAGCGTGCTAAGTTGCTCGAAATGAAAGAAATGGAGCAGGTCAAACTGCAAGAATACCTTGCTGCCAACAACGTCACTGTCCAGCCTCTGGAATCAGGTTTGTACTACATTGAAACCAAAAAGGGAGCAGGAAAAGCGCCTGAACCCGGTGATGTAATGCAACTGCACTTTACCATAAAAACGATTGACGGTTCAACACTTTACTCGACTGAAGGCAACAGTCCTATGGATGTGGAGTTTGGCGCTCCATTCGATACGAAAGGCTTTGACGAAGCTCTTACCTATTTGCGAAAAGGCACCAAAGCCAACCTGATTGTTCCATCGCCTCTTGCTTTTGATAGCACCGGCCGTCAGGGGATTGTGCCTCCTTACACCACGTTGCTTTACAATGTGGAACTGGTCGATTTCAAAACCAAGGCTCAGGTTGAAAAGGAAAGGGCATTAGAGAATCAGCGTGCCGAAGCTGCTGCGCAGAAAGCCAGAAAGGAAGAATCAGAAAAAATTGCTGCTTACCTCAGAACCAACAATATAACGGTTGCACCCAAAGCTTCCGGCTTGTATTACATCGAAACTGAGAAAGGCACAGGAAAACAGGTCGAAAACGGAAAAAAGATAAAGGTGCATTACACCCTTTATAACCTGAGTGGAAAAATGATTCAGTCATCGAAAGATTCAGGTCAGCCTTTTGAGTTTACAGTGGGTCAGGGGCAGGTCATCAAAGGATGGGATGAAGCCTTGACGTATATGCGTGAAGGAGGTAAGGCAAAGCTGATTTTACCCTCTGATATTGCCTACGGAGGCACTGACCGTGGTCCGGATATTCCTGCCTACTCTACACTCGTGTTTGAGGTTGAGGTTCTGGAAGTGATGGATAGCAAGTAATTTAAGAAATGATGTAAAGAAAGCCGGTAATTATTTGCCGGCTTTCTTGCTTTAAGAGGGTTTGTGCGAGGTGAGCAATGTTTAGGGGAAATATATCTTTGTAAATTAAAATCTGATGTATGCGGTCGTTCGTCATTGCGCTGGTTGTAATCATTTTCTACATCATGCAACTATTGCTTCAGGATAAGGCCATGCGTCATGTGGATGGCGATGGCAGTGGATATTATGCTTACCTGACGGCTGTTTTCATTCATAAGGGAAGTGATTTCTCGCCGGTGCTCGAAACCGAGAAGAAGCGGCATAGCCTCGATTATATGGCTCACTATTTTCATCCGGTCAACGGGGTGCTCATCAATAAGTTCTATATGGGAACCGCGCTGATGATACTGCCTTTTTTCCTGCTGGCCATGCTGTTTTCGTGGATATCCGGTATGCCTGTAGATGGCTATAATATTATATTTCAGTATGCCGTAGCCCTATCAGGCGCAACATGGCTTGCCATCGGCCTGCTTGTTACAATACGGCTCTTATTGCTATTCGACATTCCAAAATCCATAGCTGTAATTACCCTGATAGCCATAGCTTTTGGCACCAATCTGTTTCATTATGCCTTTTTACAGCCGTCGCATTCCCATGTTTATTCCTTTGCCGCTATTGCCATATTTCTGCTCTACAGCAGGTTGTATTTTAAAGGTTTGCAATCAGCACATTTTCTGCTTGCTGCTGCTTTTTATGGTCTGGTGATATTGATCAGACCATCGAATGGCATTTTAATCCTCGCATTACCTTTCGTTGCCGGTTCCAAGCCTGAATTGATCAAAGGCCTAAGGTCTATCGGCGAAAAACCCAGGCTGCTGGTTCATGGCATGTTATTGACTTTTGCTGTCATAGCTTTGCAGCTGGTATATAATTTTCATCTGACAGGAAGTCTGTTTTTATGGTCTTACCAGAACGAAGGTTTTAACTTCGCCAGTCCGGCCTTCATGCAGTTTCTGTTTAGCTTTCGTAAAGGCTTCTTTGTTTATACGCCCATTATGTTATTCATGCTGGCCGGGCTTATGCTGATCTGGCAAGAAAGTAAATGGATGGCGTCAAGTTTTTTGATCTTTTTCCTGGTGCTGGTTTACATATTATCTTCCTGGTGGAACTGGTTTTACGGCGATAGCTTCGGCATGCGGCCAATGGTAGATTTTTATGCCTTATTTGCTATTCCGTTCAGCTATTCCATCCGTTTTGTCTTTCAGAAGAAGCTGTTGAAATTCGTTTTTATTCCGGTATTAATACTCTTGATGGCGCTTAACCTTTTTCAAACCTGGCAATATAAGGCGGGTATTATCCACCCTGATGCCATGAACGCTGAAAAATACCGTCATGTGTTTCTCCGTTGGGATGATGCCTATAAAAATGTATTTGGCGGAAATCCCGAACCGATATACAGCGACAATCTCGGAGAAACTATTGCGCACTTCATCAATACGATGGAGCATAGTCGCAACCCCTGGACTTCCAATGGTATTCAGCCTTCCGAAGAGGCGTATTCAGGCAATCAGTTGGCACAAATGAACCAATCAAATATTTACAGTCCGACCCTGGTTTTGCAGCAGGACGACTTTGTGCCAACACCGGGAGACGTGTATGTAAAGGTGAATCTGCAGTATCGCGAAAACGAGCCGGATGCTGCTCAGGATGCACTATTGGTTTATGCTGTTTCTGATCAATCGCAGCAGGTTAATTTTTATAAGACGTTCCGGATCAAACAGATGCCTGATTCGATCACCGATACATGGAGAGTGTTTCAAACGGGTTTTCGTGTTCCGCCATGGGATGAAACAGCCTCAGAAATAAAGGTTTATATTTGGAACAAGGAGCGTAAGCGCTTTCAGCTGGATGATTTTGAGGTGCAATTTTTCAATATCGACGAAAAATGAATGATGATCGGTTTTATAGGTTTAACAACAATCTTGTAGAAGGCGAGGACTTTTATATCGAAAATGGCTATAGGGTAATGAAGGAGTCTTATCTTAAGCGACGAGGCTATTGTTGTGGGAATGGGTGCAGGCATTGTCCGTACTTTCCCAGGCATACCAAAGGCAACACCAGACTTGATCAATGAAGCCGTGCCGCTTGTATGCCCTTGTGCTGAAAATGGCTATATTTATCAGATTTTAAATTCATCACAAAATGGAGAACCCTCAAATGTCCTTAATGAAGTGGTTTAATCAGCTTGAACAACCTGCAGCACTTTTAAATGCTGCCTGGGAAATCATGCAGTTCAATAAGGCATTTCAGGATTTCTTCAGTATATCGGTTGATTTAAGTCCGACCATGACCATCTGGCAGCTTACAGGTAGCGATCAATCAAAGGCACAGGCTTCTGACAGCAGTTATTCAGAAAAACATGATAGCAAACAATTTGTCGTTGCACTGCCCTCAGCCGGTAATATGTATCTCAGGTTTTTTCCCGGTGGTGAGTTGAGTGAGCGGCTTTACCTTGTTGTGCTTGAACCGGCAATTGACAATGATATTGAACAGTTGCGCAGCGGATTGGCTGAAGCACACGAAAGCAACCGCATGAAAACCGCCTTCCTGGCCAATATGAGTCACGAAATCAGGACACCGCTAAATACTATTATCGGGTTTTCGGATCTGATACTTGAAGAGCAACTCAAAGAGCAGGAATTGGTCAATCTTGTTGAGATGATCAGATCCTCTGGCAGGTCGCTTCTGCAGCTCGTAGAGGACATCATTGATATTTCGCGTATTGAGGCCGGGCAGGTCAGGATAACAAAGACCGAAGTCAAGATTGAGCCCATTTTTGAGGAAATGTTCCAGATGTTTGATAACGAATTGAAGAAGCGACGCGATAAAACATCAGTTGAGCTGAGAATTGGAAACGCAAACATTGGTGATGCCTGCATATATACCGACCCATACAGATTCCGGCAGATCCTTATCAATCTGTTGAGCAATGCGATTAAATTTACCGAAACAGGCTATATAGAGTTCGGCTATCTACCGGGCGAACCCGGTTTATTACAATTTTATGTAAAGGATACGGGTATCGGCATCGACCCTATGCTGGCATCAAAGGTATTTCAACGATTTGGTCAAGTGAGCCAGACAAGCTCGCTGAACAGCAAAGGTGCAGGCTTAGGTATGGCCATCACCAAGCAGCTTGTCGAGCTTATGGGTGGACATATTTGGTTTGATTCGCAACCTGGTAAGGGTACAACGTTTTATTTTACCATGCCGGATTGTGTGCCCAGGCGAATGGCCCGAACCGGTTTTTCCAGCGAGATGTTTGAATGGAGCAAGGAAATCTTTTTAATTGTTGACGATGTAGAGGCCAACTATCTCTTCTTTAAGTCATTATTGAAAGTGTCAGGTGCCTTGTTAATCTGGGCCAAAAATGGTGAAGAGGCCATTCGCTATTGTCGCGGTAATCCTGACATAAGCCTTGTGCTTATGGATATTCAAATGCCTCATACGGATGGTTATGAAGCCACGCGGCGTATTAAGGAAATGTATCCCGCATTGCCTGTTATAGCCCAGACGGCATTTGCAGATGCAGATAGCAAGCAATTAGCCATTAAAGCAGGTTGTGACGAGTTTATTACCAAACCCATAAACAAGTACGAGCTATTCTCGATAATTGCTCAATTATTAAGAAAGTAATCGCCTGTAATATAATAAATTATGAACAGGAAGGCCAGGGAAGTCCTCACGCGTTACTGGGGCTATTCCACATTCAGGCCCATGCAGGAGGAGATTATTGATTCGGTACTGTTTGGTAACGATACACTTGCATTACTACCAACAGGAGGAGGCAAATCAATTTGCTTTCAGGTGCCGGCCATGTTGATGGATGGTTTATGCCTCGTCGTTACGCCATTGATTGCATTAATGAAGGATCAGGTAGAGCAGCTTAAAAAGCGCGGTATTCAGGCCGAAGCCATATATTCGGGTATGCATAGTCTGGAGGTTGAGCGCATTTACAGCCATGCTGCATTTGGTCAGCTTAAGTTCTTGTACATCTCACCAGAGAGACTTCAGACACAACGTTTTATTGAATCCATTGCAAAACTCCGTGTAAGCCTGATAGCTGTTGACGAATCGCACTGCATTTCGCAATGGGGTTACGACTTCCGGCCGCCCTATTTAAAAATTGCAGAAATAAGACCTTATGCGCAGCATGCACCTGTTTTAGCACTTACGGCAACAGCCACTCCCGATGTTGTTGAGGACATTATGGACAAGTTGCGTTTCAGGGGAAGGCAGATATTTCAGACAAGTTATGAACGAAAAAATCTGGTTTATAACGTTGTTCATGATGCTGATAAAATGTCGGCTCTGCTGAGGCTTTTCAAACAGATGCCGCATGGCAGCGGCGTTGTTTATGTGCGAAACCGGCGACGTACACGCGAAATGGCAGAATACCTCAATAACAATGGGATTAGCTCAACTTTTTACCATGCCGGGCTGGATGGCAATGAGCGTGATAGACGTCAACTCCTTTGGATGCGAGGCCAAACCAAGGTGATGGTGGCTACAAATGCATTCGGCATGGGTATCGACAAGCCCGATGTGCGTTTGGTTGTGCATATGGACCTGCCCGACACCCTGGAGGCCTATTTTCAGGAAGCCGGCAGGGCAGGGCGCGATGGAAACGATTCAGCTGCCTGGATGTTAATCTCCACAGAGGATATTAAGAACTTAAAATCCAGTTTTGAGGCCACTTATCCCGAAATTAAGACCATCCGGAATGTCTATCAGGCCATTGGTAACTTTTTAAATATTCCTGTCGGAAGTGGCACCGATCGTGCATATGATTTTGATCTTCAACAGTTTTCGAGTACTTATGGAATACCTGCATTGGTTTGTTTCAACGTATTGCAAATCCTGGAAAGGGAAGGATTAGTCATGCTCACCGACGGTTTCCGCAAAAGCAGTAAAGTTTATATTCTGGCCAACAGAGAAGATCTTTATCGCTTTCAGGTGGAGCAGCCGGTTTTTGATCCCTTCATCAAAACCATGTTGCGAAATTTCCCGGGTATTTTGACTGATTTTGTGGCCATTTCGGAGGAAGACCTTGGTCGTAAATGTAATCTGACTGTCGATCAGGTTGTACAGACTCTGACAAGTCTGGAAAAATTTGGTATTCTGGCTTATCAGCCTCGCTCAGAAAAGCCACAGCTTGTATGGTTGAGCGAACGAATTGATGAGCGCCACCTTAGCCTTTCCAACGAATCCTATACTTCCCGAAAGAAAGCGGCAGCAAAACGTTTACAGGCTGTTTTGGATTTTGTAAACAACAGTGAGCATTGCCGAAGCCGCCAGTTGCTTCAGTATTTTGGCGAAAGCAACGATAAACGTTGTGGCCGTTGTGATGTTTGCTTGCGTAGAAACGAGCTCGAAATCAGCGACTTTGAGTTCAGCCAGATCTCCGATAGCATAAAGCGTTTGCTTCAGCAACGCCCATATCCGCTATACGAGCTGGTTTCATGCTTTCCGGGAAAAAGGGAGGATAAAATCCTAAAGGTTATTCGATACATGCTCGAAATTCATATGTTGGCCAAAGATGAAAACGAATTTCTTCGTCTGAAGCTTCAGCAATCGATCAACTAAATACTTATTCAGGCTGATGCTGTGGCCTTAACAAGTCGTTGACTGTTTTTACCGGGTTGAAAGTGATGAGCGGAGTCTCCACAAAGATGGTGATCCAGTCGGACATGGCACCATTCCAGAGGCCGGGCAGTTCCAGTGCTTTTAGCGCTCTTCCGTCCTTAAACTTCGTCGAGATGAATCCGGTGTTCTGGTCAACAAAATCAGTCAGATCAAATTTTTCGCCTCTGAAATTGTACACCCCGCAAACAAGGTCAACGGGATTAAAATGGGTGGCTGATTTTACAATAGCTGCCTGAGCGGGGTCGCTCATGTCAATCTGAGAAGACTCTACAATCTGGAGCGATTTTACACCTTCGGGCGATAAAACCCAGAAAGGACCTCCACCCGGCTCGCCTTCGTTTTTCACCATACCACATATTCTCATTGGCCGATTGAGCTGAGTAAACAAATAATCGACCTTCTCCATAAAATCGTAGGCTTCAAAGGCTATTGGGATATTGATCATCAGTTCGTTGCGTGCGAAAGCCGCAATTGCTTCAAGCTCATTTTCGTCCATAAGCCCGCTATCCAGCTGGTCGAGGTATTCAAACGTTTGCTCCTGAAGCTTGATCAGCAATGCACCTATGGCCTTCTTGTACTGATAAGTTGTCGATCTGAGTCTGTCGGGTACGATGTTGTCAATATTTTTTATGAAGATGATTTCCTCGTTCAGGTCATTAAGATTTTCGATGAGCGCGCCATGACCTCCGGGCCGGAAAAGCAGGGTGCCATCATCGTTTCGGAATGGTTGATTCTGCATATCCACAGCAATAGTATCCGTGGATGACTTCTGCTCGGAAAAGCTGATCACAAATCTGACACCTAATTTCGATTCGTAGTACGGCTTGAGTTCGTCGAGTACCTGAAGAAATCTGGCCTTGTGCTCGGGCGATATCGTAAAATGGAGCTTGGCTACTTTATCTTGCCCTTCGGCATAAACTGCTGCCTCCACCAGGTGTTCTTCCAGTGCCAGCCTGCTATGATCAGGATACCAGTGAAATTTGAGCAAAGCTTTGGGCAGCGAGCCATAATTCAGTCCACGCTCGCTGATAAGGTAATCCACCACACGGCCAAGTTTTCCGGTTTCGAGCAACTGATTCAGATCCTCTCCTGCCGAGGCGATAACGGCTTTCAGGTCGTCGTAAAATGCAAAACGTTTGATATGCTGAAGAAAGTAACCCACACTGCCGAAATCTGTTTGACTCATTATTGATTCCACCTCAGCGGAGGTCTCCTGAAAAGATTGAGAGAACTCATACAAATGCTTGAACATGCGGCTTGCTGCGCCTGATGCCGGAACAAATTTCAGGATATCATAATCATGCTTTCTCTGGTCAAATTCCGCTATCAGTGTTTCCAGCTCTTCAGGGTCTATCAGCCTGATTCCGTTGTTAATGGTGGCTGGTTCGATGAGTTGCATATAAGGAAACCCTTTTCTGAAGTAGCCCAACTGGCGTTCAATCTGTTCAGGCTCAATACCTTTGAGATGTATCTGATCGAGGTCTTTTTGTTGAAGTTGCATGTGTAGCGTGTTTACGTTTCAAATGTACAAAACAGGGCGGCGATGTTCAAAATCAGTTTGATTTTTTTAGCATAATGTTGGAACATCAGAATTTCATATTAAATTTGCACTCTCTTTGCCCAGGTGGTGGAATTGGTAGACACACCAGCTTGAGGGGCTGGCGCCGGCAACGGTGTGCAAGTTCGAATCTTGTCCTGGGCACTTTCAACGTTCTTATCTGTAAGCCCAAGTGGCGGAATTGGTAGACGCGCTACATTCAGGGTGTAGTGAGCGCACGCTCGTGAAGGTTCGAGTCCTTTCTTGGGCACCCTTGACCCGGCAATCGCCGGGTTTTTTATTTGGCTGTGATTCTGATAACACCTCAGGGACAGATTCCGGAAAATTTCTTATCTTAGCGTAGTAAATGTATAACCGGCAGCCCTTGGTCTGCTATCATCAACTATTTCAAAATGAAGCTTTTATTAATCAGTAATTCCACAAATCCCGGCGAAGTTTACCTCGGGTGGCCCAGACCTTTCATCGCCGGTTTTTTAAAGAAGTATGACATTAGCTCCGTACTTTTCATTCCTTATGCCGGCGTCGGATTGTCGGCTCAAAGCCTCAAAAAGTCGTATGACGTTTATGAAGAGCGCGTTGCCGGTGTTTTCGCTGAATTTGGTTGCAAGGTGCAATCAGTTCACCATCATACGGATCCTGCTGCTGCAATTGCTGAGGCATCATGTGTTGTTGTTGGTGGAGGAAACACTTTTCACCTAGTAGCACAGATGCACCATTATAAATTGATGGAGCCAATAAGAAAGAGAGTTCTTCAGGGTATGCCTTTTATGGGTTGGAGTGCAGGTGCCAATGTGGCGTGTCCGACGCTTCGAACCACCAACGATATGCCCATCATTCAGCCTGCAAGTTTCGACTGCCTGAATCTGGTGCCCTTCCAAATCAATCCACACTATCTCGATGCTCATCCTGCCGGACATGGTGGCGAAACAAGACAACAGCGCATTGAAGAGTTTTTGATTATCAACCGTCATATTAAGGTAGTTGGCCTGCGCGAGTCAAGCTTACTCGAGGTAGAAGGCCTTCAGATGAAACTTAATGGAAGCAAACCCATGCGCTTGTTCCAGTTTGGCGTTGAACCCGAAGAGTTTGAACCGGGTGCCGACCTCAGCTTCTTGCTGCACAGCTGATGGTTGCATTTAAGCTAAAACATTAAAAAAGAAACAATTAACCCTGATGAGTCTCATCAGGGTTTTTTGCTATCAATGTGCTTTAGGTGAGCATGCGAAGCAGTCAAAACTGCAAATAATATCAATAAATACCAAAGCGTCTGCTCACATCCAAAATCTTTTGCTCCAGTTCCTGAGGCTTATAAGGTTTAGCCAGAAAATCATCCATACCTGCTTCCGTGCAATTTTTTCGGTCCTGCTCCAAAGCGAAAGCCGTTACCGCAATGATGGGAATATGTTTGTTTGCCCCTTCAAGGGCTTCAATCTGACGAATGGCCATTGTTGCTTCAATGCCATTCATTTCAGGCATTTGAATGTCCATCAGGATGATGTCGTATTTTTTTGACTTGAATTTTTCCAGTCCAACCAGACCGTTTTCTGCAACATCTATCTGATAACCAAGCTTTCTTAAAACTGCTAAAGCAAATTTCTGATTCAATTCATTGTCTTCGACAAGTAGAATATTGAAAATGGGCTTAGTATCTGGCATCTTGCAACTGATATAGAAGTAATTTAGTTAAACCGCACCATTTAAAATTCAAAGGTAAGGAGTTTCATGTTTTATAATAAATTATCTCACAAACAATTGTTTCAACAGAGTTTCTAACTCTTTGCGGGTGATGGGTTTTGACAGATAACCATGGAAACCTGCTGAAAGAAAGCGTTCTTTATCACCTTCCATGGCATAAGCTGTTTGCGCAATAAATGTACTATTCACATAACCGGAATACTTACTCAGGATGTAGTCTTTGAGTTTTACGCCATCCCAGGGAACCGGCAGATTGATATCCATCATCACCAAATCAAATACCTGACCGTTTTCCAGAGCATTTTCAATCATCTGCAAGGCTTGATCGCCATCGGCAGCTATCGCAGCAGTCATAGATTTTTCGAGAATCTTTTTCAGAATCAACCTGCTGGAAGGGTCATCCTCAACAATGAGTGCTTGTTTGAATTTTACCGGTGAAAGGGTGTTGTCCTCCAAACCAGAAGAAACAACCGAAGAATTCTCGTCTGCAGAATGAAGGTTAAATTCCATTATCACGGTAGTTCCAACTGATTTTTCCGAGCTGATCTGCATCATGCCACCCATCCGTTCTACCAATTTTTTTGCTAATGGAATTCCTAGTCCGGCTCCCTGGTATTGCTTGGAGTATCCCAGACTTTCGTGCCGGAAAGGTTCAAAAATTTGCTGAAGGTAGGATGAGTCTATGCCAATACCGGTATCTTGAATCTTTACTTCTACTTTCGACTTGTCCGAAATCAGCCGCGAGCTTATTTTAATGAATCCTTTGTCAGTATATTTCAATGCGTTATCTATCATTTCATTGAACACCCTGGGAAGTGTGTTGGCATCGGCAATTATTAAACAATCCTCGAAATCAGAAACCAGCCTCAGACCTTTTTCGTTTGCCCTGAACTGAAATGTGCTAACAACAGGCTCCAGACATGATTTCAGGCTGCAAGGTTCTTGTCTGATTTCTAAATCATTGGCTTCCAATCGACTAATATCAATGATGTTGTTGAGCAAGTGCAGCAGGCGCTCGCCACTACGCTCGATAGACTGGGCATAATCGAACAATTCGGGTTTGTCGTTCAGGGCAAACTCGTTTTGCAGAAGTCCGGAAAATCCCAGAATACCATTCAGCGGAGTGCGTATTTCATGACTCATGTTGGCGAGAAAAGCGTTTTTCAGATAATTGGCATTTTCGGCTTCTGATAGTGCACGCTGAAGCTCGCCATCCACCTGCTTACGAAGGTCTAGCTCATTTTTTATGGCCTCAATGCGTTCATTAACCTTGTTTTCGATCAATTCATCAGTGTCGCCCTCCAGTTCTTCGAGGTGCTTTATTTCAGACAACTTTGCGCTTATTATGTCCCTAAGTCGGTTACGCTCAATACGAAACTGCCTGTATATCTTTATGTTGATGAAAATAAACAAGCAAATTAAAACCATGACAATTATCCAGCCAAACAATCTTTCATGCGCCATTTGCTGTTCGACAGAGGCACTTTCCTGTTGATTTGCCTGAAGTGCCTTAAACATTTCGGCATTCAGTCTGCTGCGATCTTCAGGTATCTTTTGGAGGTATTTCAGTATATGAGTAGGTTCAACCAGATTATTAAGCTGATCCAAATGATGATTCAGCATGAAAGCAAATAGGGTGGAAGAATTCTGTGTTTCGGTAAGTTGAATTGCTTTAAGGAGGAGACGTTGAAGCAAATTACTTTTCGCGGCTCCTAAGCCGGCAGCCAATCCGGCATCTGCCACTCTGATCAGATTTGTCTGATCTTGGATTTGCTTTTCGTTGAGTACCAATGCCGCCAGCACATCAAAGTCGGTTGATTTTGCCCTATTCTCGACAATTGAAATATTGAATTTTTGCAACAACAGCTCAAATCGCACAGGTATTGAAACTGTCCTGAAATACAAGGTGTCAATAGTTGAAAGAAATCTTGACGCTCTGGCAGGTTCATTCTTTTTCAACGATAACCTGATGACATTGGCGAGCGAAGCCATCATGAGTTCAGTTTGTGCACTCTGCTCCATGCGTTGAGCAAACTTAATCCATAAGTTCAATGCGGTTTCGTGTTCACCTGATGACTCAAGCGCTTCACTATATCGTAGCAATGCGTTGAAAATACGTTCAGGATGGCTATTCGTAGCATTAAGTTCAGCAAATTCGGTGGCGCTATGATGCTTGGCTAACGAAAAGTCGCGGGTGGCAAGGCCAAAGGATGCAAGCAAGGCACATGCACTGTCCAGGCGGTTATGTTCTTGAGCAATGTTGATTTGGTTGAGTGCCCATTTCAGGTTTTCGTAGTTAAGCGTTTTCGCTTCGATAGCATGCGGAGGTGGTGCCAGATACGCCGGAAATTCCTCTGCTGAGGCTCCAAACGTTATGGTTATCAGCAGAGCGACAATGATAAGCAATGGTTTCGTGGATTGTTTCACTGTTTTGCTTGTTTCGATGCTAAAAATACTAATTCGTCAGCGTTGACAGCAATACAATTCAAATAATCCTGATCGGCATCCAGTTCATTTAACGCATATGATCTGACTACAAACCCTGCACGAGTCAGCCGCTCTACAAAATCGCGCCCATACAGCCGCACATGATCATGTTGTCCAAAATACTCTTCTCTTTCCTTTTCGCTCATTGGCTTCATTTCCTCTATGGTTTCATCGAGCAATGGTGACCATGGAACCTGCAGAATGGCTTTTCCGTCGGGCTTCAGTACACGAAATATCTCGCTTAGGGCTTTAGATTCGTCTTTGATATGCTCAAGTACATGGTTTGCCATAACCAAGCCAAAAGTTTCGTCATCATAAGGCAGGCTGGTAATATCAATCAGGTTAATGTCCAGGTCGTAATAGAATCCTTCGTGATACTTGACACCGGCAGTGTAATTGGCTGGGTTAGAATGGTATTGTTTCTTAATCCATTTATAGAGGGCTGGCTCAGGTGCAATATGAAGCATACTGACTTTTGGAAAAGAGACTGAATTGTTGTTACACAGAAAGGTATGCAGCAACCTGTCGCGATCGGTGGAGTGGCAGCCCGGGCATACCATATTAGGCCTGCGTCCAGCCCCAATTACCTTTAGACGGCGAAGTACGGCATGATCTTCACCACCATCGAGAAATTTACGGTAAAACTTATTGCAGAGTGGGCAATAATACTTTCTCCCTGAGTATATTATGCCTTGTAGTCGCAGCTTAAATTGCCTCAACTTGTAGCCAATCATCAGCGTTTTACGACTTTTCTCCGTTGCCATTGCCGTTTTGTTTCCTTCGGTTAAGGAAAATGAATCTTCTCACTTACAAATATAAGTGATGAAAGCCTCAAATCCTATTCACTGAAAAAGAAAGCGCAAGGTTTCGGTAGTTTCTTTATGGCTCAGATTCACCAAATAGACTCCACGCCCGTAAGCCTGCATATCAACAGTTAGTTCTGTTGTTTCGCCGGCTTGAAGCCATATCGGAAAATCCATAAGTTTTCTGCCCGAAATGTCGAAAATACTGACTGAGGCAGGTCCTGAAACATGGCCGGTCACCCTGATTGTCATGCCTCTTTCGGCATTAAAGCATTTTAAAACGATTTTTTCTTTGCCCGACTCGGATAAATCAGCATTGATATCCTGGCATTCGAAAGCGCCAATATCATAGCCCTGATTATGTGGTCTGGGCCGATTCAAAAGGTCAAAATTCACCGCGTTGAGCCCGGCATCGAAGCCTTTATTTATGGATGGAGAATTGGCAAACAGATCGTAATTATCCTGCGCTGGATTACGGAATCGAAGGGTATCAATCCGCTCGCTGAAATGGTTATTTCGGATATTAAACAACACCGATGCCGAAGTATTCTGAAAATAGGCATTGCTACCGACAGTGCCGAAATCACCGGGATTTGTTATAATATTATTGAAAATGAGGTTGTTGCTTGTGTTGTTATTGGCAAATCGAATGCCTGTGCTCTTTGCCGAAATGATGCTGTTGTGCATAATATGATAAATGGCAGCGGCTCCATCAGGTGAGTTGCCAACGAAAATCCCATGTCTGGGGTAGGAGGGGTCGTTAGGGAAATATGTTCTTCCTGCTCTCACAATCAGGTTGTTGTATATTTTTTGTGTTCCGAACCCAAAGGCATCAATGCCATCACCTTTACCATCAAAGATCTGGTTGTTGAAACAGTCACATTTTGATCCGCCTCCAATCAGGATACCAGACATTTGATTAGGCGTTTCGCGATACGAGTCATTGCGAATAAAATTACCGTAAATTCTGCAATCTACCGGTGCTGAGGCCACCTGAATGCCATCCCAGCCGGTTCGCTCAACAATGTTGTTAAACACATGAACACCATGAATAAAATGGGGTAGCACGGTTGTGTCGCATGCAGGAAGGTATTGCCCGGTGAATTTTGAGCTTCCGATATAAAGGCCTTCATCTTCAATATCATGCAGATAGCAATTCCTGATGATGAGATTGAACATCGTAAACTTGTCGCGGGTGGCAACAAAGCTGCAATCAGGGTCAGTTTTAGCATAAATACCGGCCAAAGCAGTATTGGCTATTTCTATGTGGGCAATCTCCACATTAGTACTCATATCATCCACCGAAATACCTCCACCATTGCCAACCCTTACGATTCTGATGCCATAAGGTTGAGCAGCAGAAGTTGTGCCTATCAGCTTGATATGCTTGCAATTGGAGATTTTTATGCCGTAAAAGTGACTAGTGTTGATTACTGATACACCACCACGGTTTACTAACACAACGGGCTGGGATGACGTACCGGTGATGTTCCTGAGAAGCAGATAGTCGCGTTGGCCTCCGGTGATACAAATGGTATCGCCCGGAACAACATTGGTACCGTCGAACACATTTGTGGAAAGGTTAATTGTATGATTGCAGGCTTTTTGTGCCCGAAGCGGGATGCAGATAAGGGTTGCTAAGATGATCAGCAGTCCTGATGTTGCAACCAGGCGGTTCATAATGTTCCGCGTTTGGCTCTTTCCCAGTTGACACTTTGCGAGCCTTTGAAGTAGCGCCTGATGCCCATGAGCACGGCGTAATTCATCATGAGGAAGTAATACGGAACAAAAAGCACCTTGATTTTTATGGCTTTATTCTCGAGGTACCAGCCTAATGCGGCCATGAGGTAGAAAGCCAGTTGCAGATAAAACAGCCAGGTGTATAAGTTGCTGAAATTGAACATACCGGCATCCAGCCATAAGGTAGCATTGAGCAGAAAAATAATAGGAAGGGAGATGGGAGCCAGTGTCCATCGCAGAACCCTGTGGGAAACATATTGAAAACTTAAGATGGAATATTTAAACGGGTTGAGCAGGCTTTTCAACCTGATTACTGATTGAATTCCACCTGCAGCAATACGGATCTTTCGCTTGAGTTCTTCCTTCACGTTGGCTGAGGAGGTTTCGATGGCATAGGCTTCAGGATCGTATTGTATGGTGAAACCCTTCATGGCCACCCTGAGCGAAATAATAAAATCGTCGAGCAGGGTATCTTTTTCAACTTCTGTAAACAGGTTAGTACGAATCGCAAAAAGCTCACCGGCGGCGCCCACTACAGAGTATAGCTCCGCATCCCATTTCTTAAGTTTTGACTCATATTTCCAGTAAATACCTTCTGTTCCGGCAGCTGTGTCCTTGTCTTTATCAAAAATGCGCTTCTCGCCTGAAACACAGCCGACTTTAGGGTTGCTGAACAGGGAAACAATGCGGCGTACACTTTCGCGGCCCAACAGAGTATTGCCATCCGAGAAAATAACAATGGGCGTTTTAACAAATGCCATACCACGATTCATAGCGCCAATCTTGCCGCCACGCTCCGGTTTGTGATAAACTTCAACCCCCAGATGGGCATATTTGGCTAACAGTTCAGGCGTTCCATCGTTGGAACCATCGGTCACCCAAATCTGACGAATTTTTTCCTGAGGATAATCGAGCTCAAGGGCGTTTTGAACCTTTGCATCCACAAAGTCTTTCTCGTTGTATGCAGCCACAAAAAGCGTTACTTCGGGCTCATAGGAAGGATCGGGGGTAAAGGGTTTGACAAACAACCGCTTAATACGGACTAACAGATAGAGCAATATGCCATATCCCAGATAGGCGTAGAATACGATAAACAACAAAACCCAAAAGAAAATTTCGACCCAGAGCATGGTATATAAGTTTTTATCAGGCGATTTTCTTAGCGCCAAAATTTAAGTTGTCCACTTCGATGTATTCGAATTTGCCGATTTCGTCCAGCTTTTTCATGAGCAATTCTTTACCGGTGTGAACGCATTCCATAACAAGCGTTATGTTTTCATGGTTGCGGATAAATTCTTTTGCTCCTTCAATAACCTGCGCTTCCATTCCTTCAACATCAATTTTCATCAATATGCGGTCAAAGGCCTTAATATCAAGTTCTTTGACTATGTCGTCGAAGCGCCGGATTTCTATCTCGGTATGAATAGCTCTTTCTGCAAAGGTTTCATCCTCGAAAGGCAGGATGTCGAGGTGTGAAGCGCCGGTATTCAAAGGGTCGTAATTGAACCCAGCCCTGCTGTTTTCATTACTCAGTCCAAAATTAAAACCCTTGAAATTCTTTTCAAGTTTATTCAGCATAATATTGATATTCAGCGCCTTAAAATTCTCGTATGCAGGTTCGAATGCATATACCCTAAGCCCTTTACCACCGAGCATGACTGAGTATGTTCCAATGTTGGCTCCAACATCGATGAAAACGTCCTTATCAGCATAATGATTGAGCATGAAGCGTTTAACTCCCCATTCGTAGGCATAATTGGCAAACTGAAAGTCGAGGGTATCTTTTCGGTGGAGAAAAAATCCAAGCTTTCCTCTGACCAATCGGGTACGCAATATTGATCTGCCAAAGAATATGTAAATAATAGCGGCTAATGTTGGACGGATTTGACCATAGCGCAGAAAATCATTTAGATAACGATAGAATTTGAGTAGTTTTTCCATGAGTAGTTTGTGGTTCGAATTTTAGCTTAGAGGCTTTTCCCATTGATTGGTGTCAACATTATATTGTTTAAGAACTTTTGCAGGATTACCGGCAACCACCGAATAAGGAGGCACCGACTTGGTTACCACGCTTCCGGCGGCCACAACAGCGTGTTTTCCGATGTTTACGCCTGCCGTAATGACGCAGTTAGCGCCAATCCACACCTCATCGCCAATGTGTATCGGCTTGGTTTCCACTGGTTGTAAGCTTGGCGGCAGGTTTAGATCCTGATATCCATGATTAAGACCTGAAACGACAATATTCTGGGCAAACATCACATCGTTTCCGACAGTGACCGGCCCGATGACCACACAGCCCAACCCAATGCGTGTTCGGTCGCCAATAATTACAGGCCCAACACCATTGTTGATGGTGGCAAAATCTTCGATAGTGGAGTCTTTTCCCAGCACGAATTGGTTGAATGGCAATACGTCCATCCGGGTGCGGCGGCGAATCAGTGAGCCTTTCTTTTTGGTGTGCCTGAATGGGTTCAGAAACAACTTAACCCATAATCTTGGACGTGCCTGATTGCGGGGCATTAACATCCACAAGGCCAGTCGTTTGAGCCTTGGATTGCTTTTAAGCTTTTCAACCAGTCCCATAATCTATGATTTTGGTTGTTGCAAAGTATGAATCATCCACTTATAAATCTCGAGCACATTATTCTCCCATGTATGGCTGCGGGCAAAAACTTCCCGTGCTGCTTCCAGTTCAGGTGTGTTTTCGTCCAGGGCCTTATCAATCAATGTCACATATTGTTCCTTGCTATCTGCCAGATAAGTATAATCTTCGAAAACTTCCATGGCCTTGGTCCTTGTGGCAACGGTAGGTTTACCCATGGCAAGGTATTCATCAATTTTTCTTGGGTAGTTGCCAATGGTAACCTCGTTAAGCAACTGGGGATTAATAGCAACATCAAAAGCATTTAGGTAGTAGGGGAGTTCCTCCATCTTTTTCGGTCCCAAAAAATGGATATTCTTAATCTGATGCAGCCGGCTTGTTTTGAATGTTTCATCTTCAGGTCCTACAAGCACCACCTGCCATTGCGGCCGCTGAAGGGCTATGTGTTCAATTACTTCCAAATCGAGTCGTAAAGAGAATAATGCGCCGATATAGCCTATGATAGGGCCGGGAATGTTGCTGATGTCTTCCGGTACGCGGTCGATAAGCTTTTTGTCGAATAGGCTCACATCACAGCCCTGGCCAACATAATATGACCTTGGGTTGAATTTTCTTGCATGGTCGGCAAGGTAGGTAGAGTTGGCCACCACAAGGTCGGATTTGGCCATCAAAGCAGCTTCAATGCGGATACCTTGTGTTTTCCAGAAATCAACGGCGATAAGGTTGTCGCGGGTATAATAGACATAAAGTTCGGGCGAAAGCAATTCCTTGAGGTAAAAACCCCTGAACATATCACTGTCATTGAAAATGAAATAGTTGCTGAAGTCCAGCCTTTGAATGGCCGATTTAATCTGCCGGGCAAATCGTTTGTTGTTGATCTTGTTCAAAAAATCAAAAAGCGTGTTGTTAGGCAACTGGCTGATGCTTTCGAGTGTAGTGCGCGGATTAAGGTTCCACAGGTTGTCAGAAATCTGAACAAGATCCGGCTCCAGACCCCTCACAACCCTGATACGCTTTTGAATCAGCGGGTCTTTTCTCTCCCTGAAACGGGTGAGCCTGTCGAGCGGATAGTTTACATACAAGACCCTGTTGAAGCGGGCAATTTCCTGAGCAATATTGATACAATTGCTGCCAATCCGGCTGTCGAGGGCTTGTAAACCGATGACGATGAAATCTCTGTTGCTGATCATGCGTAATACAGCTTTTGATGGAGACAAATGTAAAAAATGTTATTGCAAAACTTCCATATACAATTTGTGTACTTCCAACGCCATATTGTACCATGAAAAGCGGGCCGATTGTGTAAATCCTTTTTCGATATACTGCTTGCGCAAATCTTTATCATTAATGAGGGTAACCATGGCTTGCGTGATTTCTTCAGGCTTATAGGGGTCAACAAGTATGGCTGCTCCTCCTGAAACCTCAGGCATAGACGAAGTGTTGGAGGTGATGACAGGTGTACCGCAGCGCATGGCTTCGAGCATAGGTATGCCAAAACTTTCGCGCAACGAAGGATAAAGGAACAATTCGCTTTGCGCATAGATGGCAGGTAAGTCGGTATTGACCACATATCCGGTAAGATGTATCTGCTCGCGCAGCGCAGGATTGCCAATTTCATTCAGCAGAGCCTCGAGTGCATTGTGCTCAAAATCAAGCATTACCAGTTTTAATGGCGGATTTCCTGCTTTCAGATAATCCGAAAATGCTTTCAATACACCAATGGTATTCTTTTTAGGATCGGTATTTCCAAGGAAAAATACGTAGCGGTCAGGCAATCGGTATTTTTCTTTAACGCTCTGCAGGACGTGTTTGTCGCTAATGGGTTTGAAATGTTCGCCAACACCATTGTAGATAGCCACTAAACGCTCGTCTTCATCTGCAAAACCAAAAAAATCCTTGATGCGACGTTTCTCGAAATGCGAAACGGTTATGATGCGGCTGCTTTTGTTCACTACGCGGGGCACCACAAAACGCCGGTACATATTGCCAAATTTCTGGTACATGGTGCCGCCTTTTTTGAAAAGGCTGATGCTTTCGAGGTAAATGATGTCGTGAAGTGTAATGACAAGCGGCATTCCCGGATTAAGTGGGGCGGTATTGCTGGTGCAGTGCAGGAGTTGGCAACCGGCTTGGCGGGCAGCCCGGGGCAAAGCGCGTTGTTCCCAGATTGGATAGGCACCGCCGGCTAACTCCACAATGCGAAAATTATCCGTTGGTGCAAGGCATCCCGGGTCTTCGTCGGGCTTGACAAAAATAAAATACTCATTTTCAGTATCAATCTTTTGCAGATTGCGGATAAGCTCAAGAGCTACCATGTCCATTCCATGTTTCTTGCGCCGGAATAACCGTTGACCTTCAATGCCGATTCGCATATTGTTAATGTTTTTTATGACGTTTTTTTTGGAAGGCGTTATAGGTGTGCTTGGTGTGTATGAATTGTTTGTTTGCTCCCTTGATTTGAAGTAAAGATAGCAACATATAACCAAAAACCAACGGAAGCCTGATGATTGCTGTAAATGTTCGCATGTTGTAAAATTCAGGCGGTAAGGCAAGCGCAATGGCAATGAGGATGGTTAAAAAAGCAAGTTGCCAGCAAACAGCACAGAGGTATTCAGGCCATAATGTAGCTGCCAGAGCAAAAATGAAGAGCAAACCGAGTAATAATAGTCGGGGTAGTTGGAGATATTGTATCGCTTTATTGAAATATTCGATATTTCCTTTGCTTACAAGAGCTTTTACCGCAGAAGTGAAATGTTTACCAAAATAATGGTATTGTGCTGAAAGCCATCTCCTTCGCTGACGGGTGAATACTCTGGCGTTCTGCACTTTCTCGTCATACACGTATGCATTGTCCACATAATCGATCACGATGCCATTACTCAGCATTCTCAGCTCCAACTCTTTATCAAAGCCGCCAACCACTTCCACATCGGCCATTAATGCTTTAAAAAATTTAAAGTCGAAGGCCATAGCTGAGCCTATCAGCGCCGATGAAAGGCCGAGTACACGTTGCCCTTTGCGAAAAATCCGGTTGTTAATTTCCTCGCTGGCTGCATCCAGCACGGCAAAATGCGTATTGAGATTTTTGGCAATACGATGGCCCTGAACAGCAAGATGTCCGGCTGAAAGTGCATCATTCATCAAGTGAATAAAGTCATCGGCCATCAGATTGTCAGCATCGAGTATGCAGACAGCGTCATAATCCGAGTCATTGAGCTGTCGTAATGCAAAATTGATTGCCCGGGTTTTAGTGCTTACTTCAAAATCCTTGGAAAATAAGATAATAGGGTAAGTCTCAAGCTTCTTTATGGTCTCGGGCCTGAAACCATCGGCCACAACGATTACATCGAAATGCGATTTAGGGTAGTTGTGCTCAAGGGCATCCTGTACTACATCAAAAATAATTTCGTCTTCCTTATAGCAGGGGAAAATAATTGCAAACCGTTTGAGTGCTCCGGCCGGCCGTTTTTTTGGCCTGTACGGCACCAGAGCGGCAACAGAGAATACGAGCAGATAGAGTGCCGTGCCACCCAGATAAAGGAGCAACGCTATTTCGGCAACCTGAAGAAAAACCTTCAGAAAAATGGGAAGGTTCGCACTCATAGTGATGGGTTCTCGTGAATTTCAGGGTCAAACAGATGACTAAGGTTCCACCCAATGGCTTGAAAATAGGCGTAAAATAAGCTAAACTTACCTTTGATCAGCCAGCTGAAGGCATTTTTGGGTATGGCAAAAAACAACTGATACGCCAGGCCAAGGTAGAATTTTGAGCCCTCGACATTTCGACGCATGAAAACAAGCCGGTTGCGATTGAGGTAATATATTTTCAGCGTGCTGAGTTTTCCCGTTGAGACTGATTCCTTGTGCAGAATGAGCGAATTAGCTACGTAAAAGATTTTATAACCGGCGCGCTTGATCCGTTCGCACCAGTCGGCTTCTTCGTAATACAAAAAAAAGATGTAGGACATCAGACCCACCTCCTTGACAACTTTCATAGGCACCAGCATGGCTGCGCCGTGAGCATAATAGGTTTCCCTGTCCTCATCATATTGACCGATATCAGTTTCATGGTGACCAATGGCAAAATTTCGCATAGTCAGATAGTTCATCGGGGCATAACCGGCATATTGAATGTTTTTCGGGCTGTAGAAGTATCTGATTTTCGGGCTTACGGCACCAATCTCATGATTGTTTTGAATCTTACTTACCAATGGTTCCAGAAAACCGGGTTCTACTTCGGTATCGTTGTTCAACAACATCACGTATTCGCCTTTGGCTCGCATCAGACCAAAATTGTTGCCTGCGGCAAAACCGTAGTTAATGGGGTTAAGTACAAGAATGACATTAGGAAAGCGTTGTCGGATGATTTGAGGGTCGTCAGCCGAGGCGTTGTCGATGACCAGCACTTCGATATTTGGATAGGTAATTTTTTGCAGTGACGAGAGCAGGGCACATGTTACCTCGGTCTGGTTATAGTTTACCGTGATGATAGAAACTAAGGGAAAATGCTGCTGCCTGGTTTTCATAGGCATAGTCTATGTTAAGTTGTCAACCAGGTTTTCCAGCTTTCTTTACATGATGATCGGTATGGTCGTGCGTGGTATGGATAAACCGCTTTGAGGCTCCTCTTATTTTAAGTAGGCTTTTCAACATCAGCAGAAAACCGGCAGGTAAATAGAACAGTGCAGTCAGGGTGTTCTTAGTAAAAAACCTGCCCGGAGTGCTGATGAGTAAAATAAGGCTGCTCAAAACAAATAATGCTACCCAATGGACAAAGCCCAGGGCAAGCTGATCGTAAAAATCAGACCAGAAAAGCCAAATCAACAGATAGAACAGCGAAAAAAGAAAAGCAGTACCTGTGAGCAGGATTCGGGGAGGTTGCATAAACTGAACTACTTTATCAAAGTAATCCACATTTCCTTTGGTGATCAATTGAACAACTCCGTCAAAAAAATGTGTCCTTACATAAACAAACTGCGCAGCAAGCCAACGCCTGCGCTGATTAACAAACACATCTGAACGCGAGGTTTTTTCGTCAAACACGTTTGCATCAGGCAGATATTCAATGGTAATACCATCGCGCAGAAATTTAAGCTCAACCTCCTTGTCTTCGCCCACCGAGTCAATGGTAGCCATAGTGGATTTGTAGAGTTTGTAATCCATGGCCATACCTGAGCCAATCAAGGCCGATGAAAGCCCAAGTGCCCTGTGACCTTTCCTAAAGATGCTGTTATTAATCTCTTCGCTGATGGCATCCAATACTGCGTATGAGGTATTGAGGTTTTTTGCAGTCCGATGTCCTTGCACTGCAACAAAACCTCTTTCAAAGGCCTCATTGAACTGACGAAGAACGGAATGATCCATAATGTTGTCTGCGTCGAGTATAACGGCAATATCATAATCATCTCCGATAACTTCCATGCATTTGTTCAATGCTTTGGATTTTTTACTCACCTCGAATACCACTTCCACAACCCTAACCGGAATTTCCCTTAAGGCATCGAGGGTTTCCTTCTTAAAAGTGTCAGCAATCACAATCACTTCGAAGCGGTCAGCGGGATAATCCTGCTCCAGGGCATCTTTAGCCACCCCAATAATTACTTTGTCCTCTTTATAGCCCGGTATGAGTACTGCAATCTTGCGATAAACTTTCGCTGCAATTTTTTTTGGCTTGCGGTAAAATAGCGCACTAATGCCAAAAATGGTCACATAAACAGTTGCAAATAACAGGTAGGCATAGAGTAAAAATTCGATTAGCCGGATAAGAATCTGTAATGCAGTTGGCATAGCTAATGGGTTTTATCGACTTGGGTTAACAAGGTTCCAGTACATGCCCCGAAGAAACGCTTTGGCAAGATCGGCTCTGCCCTTGAGCAGGAAACGCAGTGTATTGATAAACAGTACAATAGTGTAATGGTAGAGCAAACTGAGCATTTTGGTAAATCCTTTCGTATTGCGGCGCACAAATAATATTCTACCACGGTGCATATAGTAAATCTGAAAAGGGCTTTCTTTTACCGTAGAAATAGATTCTTTGTGCAGTACCAGCGACCTGCCGTCAAAATAGATCTTATATCCTGCATTTTTAATTCTGGCTGCCCAGTCATGTTCTTCATAATAAAGGAAATAAATCTCATCCATCGGGCCAACCTCGTTCAGCACCCTGCGTGGAACAAGCATGGCAGCACCAAAGATGGATCCGGTTTCGCGCACATCGCAATATTGACCGTTGTCGTGTTCACCAAAACCTATAGCAAAATTGCGGGCAGTTACTTTACTAAAAGGTGTGAAGCCGGCGTACTGGAGTACTCCGGGAGTGTGAAAAAACTGAATGCGCGGGCTCACCATGCCAATGCTCTGATCGTTTTCGAGCAGTTCGACCATGGGCTGCAAAAAATTAGGCTCCACCTCTGTGTCGTTATTGATGAAAAGCAGGTATTTGCCTGTTGCATAGGGCAGAGCTGCATTGTTTCCACCGGCAAATCCAAGATTCTTACCGGTTTTAATCAGAATTACAGAAGGAAATTTTTCGGCGATGATATCCGGATTGTCAGTAGGTGATCCATTATCAACCACAATAACCTCTAAAGCAGGATAGGTGCATGCGCGAAGCGATTCCAGAAGCTGACAGGTTACGGCCGATTGGTTATAGTTTACTGTGACTAAGGAAACCACAGGCCATTTCAGTTGATCATCTGCCGTATCCATGTAAATATTGTTTTAGGTTTTATTGAAGAAAGACCAGGGATTTAGCTTCTTCGACACAAGGAAGACATATTCTCTTTCCAGCTGCTGGCTCATAAATATGAATGCCCAACTCAGGTATATCAGAACACCTGTTGGCATCTGACCTAAAACACCGTTTCCGTAACTGGCCCCCATGATTCCGGTAAATCCTGCCATGAGGGCCCCCATTATTCCGCGCAGCTCAGGCTCTTTAAGCCTCACCATTATAATATATGATCCTTTCAATAAAATATAACTTAGAATGGTCAGATGAAGGATAAGACCAATAATTCCTTGTTCTGCCCATATCTGAACGTACCAGCTGTCGGTTGCTATCTGAGCCAAGAAACCCTGAGGGGAGAATCGTTTACCCCAGTCGCCAGCGCTGCCAATACCTCCTCCAAAAGGCTTACTTTGAAGGTAGTTGCTCAAAATTCTTCTGTTCTCAAGGCGCACGAGATAAGATGCGTCATCTTCGGGCCTGAATGCTGTGCGCATGCGTCGGATTTGTGAGTTACCCTGTCCGATATATGTATAGGCAAAAAACACATAGATGATAGCCATGGCAAAGGCACCTATGAAAAAAGCCCTAAAATTTCTCCTCAAGAGAATGTAGGTAGCACCCCCAATCATCGGCACAATCATAGCACCGCGCGTACCCGAAATCATCATGCCCCAAAGCCCTGCAACACCCATAACAGTAAAAAAGAGCTTATTAAATCTTCCTTTAATGTTGGTAGCTATCAGTAGGCCAACCACTCCCGCTGCCCCTTGAGCTGCACCGAATTGTCCGGCGTCCGAATAAAACGAGAATACACGAAGCTCACCGAAAAGGATATGGGTAACAGCGCCAACCGTATCAAGCCAGTATTGCTCGGCAGAGTCGGGCCCTATATATAATTGCTGAAGACCCTTGAGCGTTGCAAGAATTGAAAACCCACCCCACATATAAAGGAAGATGATCAGATAGCGCAACCTGTTAAAAATCAATAATGCCAAGGGTATTAACAGCAGCATGTACAGGGATATACCACGCATGGCATAGAACCATGCTGTCCTGCTTAATGCTTCAGGATTAACAAGCTGGAGAATGGAATACAAGAACCAAACCACAGCCAGATACAGAAGGTCGCGGTTAATTTGCGTCCAGTTCACCTTTTCGTAAAAATACCTGAAGAAAATGGCGATATAGGTCAGAACAAGAAATACGTCGATGGTCAACCCCAAAGGGACACCGCGGATATACCTTGTCAAACCAATAGCTGTGAAGGCAAGTACGATAATTGTGTATATACCAACTCTGGGATTATTAAGAAAGCGGTTGGCAAAAACAATTGCCGGAAACAGCAGAACCAGCGCGATGGCAATCATCATGCCACCTTTAGCGATAACGTATCCCAAGATAACAGTAAGCACAATAAGCATCAAGATGATACCAGGATGCTGTAATTTTTCTGCACCATTTTTGTCTTTAAGCGACGAAAAAAGGTTCATTGCTGACTGTTGAGTTTAATGTTACCACGCAAAGTCGTCCAATTGCTTCGGAGTACTTTGTAGCCTTCAGCAAATATAGCGTTTTTGTTAAGCTTTACAGCGTTATCCAAATAGCCGAATCCAATAACAATGCCCAGCAATGTAAACAAGATGGTGACAATGGCTACCAATTCAAGACTCTTGATGAGCGAAAATCCGTGGGCGACACGATAAGCATCGTCCGGAGAAATTCCCTGTGCAATCAAAGTGAGCCATGAAGTTCCCAGAATAATCTTAGAGAGTCCGAAAACTACGATAGCATCACCAATGATATTGAATAAAGCCATAAACAGGACTTTGTAAAAGTTTTGTCTTGGCATATTCACACTGTCGAGTGTAACACCAATAAATCTGTCGATGGGCAGGAGCAAGCCGTAAATACAGAATATTCTGAAAATGTTTGCAGAAACAACATAATCAGAGCCACCAAGAAACCATACAATCTGCTCGGCGAATATGAAACAAACGGTCATTAATGGAATCATGAGCAGGGTAGTACCGCCGGCATTCTGATAAAATATGCGTTTGGTTTCATCCAGCTTACCTTCAATTGCAGCCTTCGACATACTGGGAAAAGCAGTTCCGGCAAAACTTCTTAAAGGAATTTCGATGATTTCGGTGAGCTTGAGTGGAATACTATATACGGCCACACCTGCCGGACCCATAAAGGAACTTAGACCTATAATAAATGTGTCGGAGCTTTTGAGGAGGTTGCTACCGATAAGTGTTCCTGTGGTATATTTTCCAAAGTTCAGGATTGTCCTAACTGCTTGTTTGTTAGCCTGAAAAGTATGTCTGATGCCATCCCAGTTCATGGCAGATGCAATCAAAGAACTTATTAGGTTGGTGATGAGATATGCCCAAACGATGGTGTCGATGCTGAATTTGCTCCAGATGTTGTAAATGAGGAACAGCATAAAGCTCAGCACATTAATCATTCGAAGCAAAAGCATATGATCGAATCGCATTTTGGCTTGCAGCACTGATTGAGCGTTGTTGAATCCCAGATTAAACAACGCGAGCAATGGATACCATTTAAAAAAGAGCAGGAAACCAGAACCTGCTAACTGATCCTCGAACAGCTGATAAATGCTAAACAGCGTTATGGCTACCAGAATGGTTGACAACAGATTGATCAGACTATTTGCACCCATCAGTGCTTTTGCTTCTCCTTCATCAGCTCCTGCAACAAAACGTATTACTGCGGTCCGGGTGATGCCAAAGCGCAACATATCGATAAACCCGCCAGTTGTAATTAAGAGCACCCACTCACCAAATGTTTCCTGAGGTAGTGCACGAACAAGCATAAAGAAACTCAGGAAAGAGAAAACGGCGACTAGACCGTTATTCGCCAGCGAAAGGAAGTTATTGCTGGTCAGTAGCTTTTTCAGGAGGTGGTTCAATGGTCAGGATCAGTTTTCCTTTACCTGAATTTTGATTCTTGCTGGTAAAGTGATATAATGCTTTAGGCGTTGTGTAATGGAATCAGTGCGATGCGACTTAACACCGGAGATCATTTCCCTGATGGCATAATCTTCAGCTTCGTTGAGGATAACCATTGGAGGCTCCTTGGCTAGTTCTTTGACAATTTCCAATGCGCCTTCATCGGCTTTTGTCCATCCGGCATTGGCTTTTACCACCAACATGGCAGCGTCAACCTGAGAGATGAGTTCCATCGGGAAACTGTGGAAAATAATGGATGGAATTTCAAGAAGAATATAGTCGTAAGGAGTGTTTTCCCGCCGTAAAACCTGAGCATTGATAAGGTCTCTGAGGTTTCTTACTTCCGGGAAGTTCTCGCGAATAAAGTATTGGTACTGCTGTTCTAAATCAGCATCATCCGGTTGTGCCGTTTCATTTTCAGCGTAGTTCAGCATCAGCACCCTCTCCCCATAAGTACGAAGCTTATTGGCAACCTTACTCATTATCAAGGTTTTACCAACCTGACCCTGAGTACTGAAAAAGAGTACCAGATAGGGTTTTCGGGCCGGATAAACTGAATTTAGGGCAATGGATCGTTTGATATTTTGAATAATCATTTCCACCAGTCTGTTGGTGACGAAAGTGGCATCCTTCATTCTGACGCTGGCACCAAGGTATGGGTATGCGCCGGCGAGTTTCAATCCTATTTTTTCAACTGCCCTGTCAGGATTCTTGAGTGACATGTCAAAATATTCGAGCATCAGGATGATGAATAGTACTAAAAAGAATCCGATAAGTGCTGCTGCCACCACAAGGTATTTTGCCCTGGAAGGATTGGCTTGCAAGGGGAAGTAAGGTGGATCTACGATTCGGATGTTGGTAGCCATCTGCAGATTTTGCTGTCGCATTTTGGCCAGATTGAGGCTTCTGAGCAATTCGAGATAGGTCTGCTCTGCGATAGTCATCTCACGCTCAATACGCTTAAGGATTGCACCCAGAGGAGCAAAGCGCTGGTAGGTTCTCACAAAGTCGAGCTTTCGACGGGCAAGCACAACTAGACTTGCCTTGGCTTCTTCATAAGTCAGGGCATTTTTAAGCCATTCATCAAGTAATCTTGCAATTGGCAATCCTTGGGTGGAGTGACTGTACAAGTAGAGCTGATCGACATAGAGTTTTATTTCATCACGCAACACATCAGCTCTTTTTCTCAGCAAGGCTATTTCATCGCCGATTCGCTTATCATAATCTTCGGCAAGTTCGTTAATCAGAATGCGTTCTGTTATGTCAGCATATTCTTTACGCTTCTGATTGATGACGTCGCTTTTTAAGTAGATGCTATCGCGTCGGGTGAGCTTTGTTTCAAGCTCGCGGAGCGAAGCAGCCGACTGAGCCATCCTGACTTGTTCGTTAGAGTAATAAAGATCAAGTTGTTCCTTTTGTTCGGCAATGAATTTTGTCTGCTCAGGATAATTGATGATATTATTTTTTCTATTGAAAGTGAGCAGCTTATCCTCAGTTAACTTTAATATCATGTCGGCGCTGTCCACTTGCCTGCGGAAATAGTCAACCACCATATCAGTCTGACTCTCTTTCAACAGCTTGTAGTTCTTAACGAACACATGCGCGATTATTTTGAGCGTTTGCTGACAGATACCCGGATCATCGGAAGTGTAAACCAATCTGACAAGGTCGGAGTTACTTATACGATAGATCTGGAGCTTTTTCAACGATCTGATTGAATAATGAGGACTTGCACCATAGTGGAGGAGACCATAGATATAGTTGGTGTCGCTTGAATTGTAGTAGTTTGTGAAATTTTGGACTGTTTTGTTAAAATCGTCTTCTCTTACGCCAATGGGTATGATGGGGTCTTTTTCGATAAGTTGGTCAATCATTTCATTGTTCAGATTGCGCGACCTGACACTTTCCTGTCTGGCAGGCTGATGGATAAAAGCGTTCCAATCTTCAGTGCCGGGATCATAAACATCATCAATCATTTGATCTGACTCCGCATCATCCGGGATTGGTGAATCCAGCTTGTATTGTTGATTCGTAACCGTTAACACCGGCATCGAACGCTCGATAACTATTCGTTGACCTGATCTAAGCTCTTGAGATGAAAGGTTATTGATTTCGCGCAAATGATTCATGCTCACCCCATACTGTCTGGCTATTGTAAGCAGTGTTTCGCCGGCCTTGACAATATGCACACGCTCGCTGCCCGTTGTCGTAATGTTTGAGTTAAAATTTTCTGTTGACCTATTATCATTATAATACAAGGATTGCGGTTGAATAACCGGATCATCCTTTGACAGGCCGATTTCCTGTTGCGTACCCTGTGATGACTGCATTTCTGGTGTATCAGAGCCATTTATGCGCTGCTTATTTATTTCTCTTTCAAGCGATTTAAGTTCGCGTTCCAATGCCCTGATTTGTTCTTCCTTTTCGCGCTGAACACCCGCTTTACCATTTTTCACCACCATGTCCTTAACATGTTTGGGGGTGTTTTTCATCAGCTTGTCGTAGTTCTCGTTCGATATGTATTGGCTGTTGTAACCTTCGAGGGAAAGATTCTGTGCGTAAAGCATGATGGCAGACTCAACAATAGTTTGACGTGAATTAATCAGGTTAATCAGATTGTCAAACTGTGCACTTGTAGAGAAGTAGTCTGTAGGCCGCTGAGCCGTGGATTCGATAGAGTAACCGGTTGTAATACCAGTGTATATAATCGCTTCCGATTCATAGACACTGTCTTGATTGCGAGTAAAGTAAAAAACAACCAATGCTAGCAATATAGGTATTGCTATCAGGAGCAGTAGGTTGTTGCGTATAACTCTAAGAAACTGCGCTATATCCATAGGTCGTCTTTTATCTCAGAACATTGACAAGATTGAAGTTGATTCCGGTGAGTATTTCCAGTGTGCGATAGTTTTTGCTGAATTCTGCAATTGCTTGCTGGTATTCAATTGCTCCACGCGTTTGAATTTCCTTGAGCCTTGTATATTCAGCAGTGCCGATCTCTCCATTGAGAAATTGGTTTTGGGCCATTTGCATCTGTATGAGTGTGAACTTCTGGTAGTCGTTGTAAATACGAATATAATTCTGCCACTGAATCATCATGTCATAAGCCTCAATGACCTGCGTAACCACAAATTGTCTGTTGATTTCACGCTGAACGAACGACAATTCCTGCCACTTTTTCTGTTTAGCAATGCGGTTTCTCCGGTCCACAAGGGTAGCCAGCGGGAAGCGAATATAAAAGCCTATAGCAAAATTGTCCCTCACCGAATTAAGGTCTATAGAAATAGAAAAAGGAGGGCTTATGGTTGATGACTGACGGTCATGGAAATTCCAGATACCCCAGTTCCAGTCAAGGTTGAAACTGAAGTGCTCCATCCAGTGGCGTTCTACCGTTAATTGTTCGTAATAGTAATAGTCCGCCTTGAGTTCTTCGTATTTTACCGAAGGGGAATGTTTCACCGCAGAATCAATAAGCACGCGAATGTTCGGCAAACGCTTGGTGATATCATCAGTAAGCGGGTTAAAAAGTTTTGACTCGTCAGTTGCTAGAATTTGAGCTTTTATGGTGTTACTGAATGGCAAAAGAACCGTAAAAAAGACATAAACTAATGTGAAGCGAATTCTATTCATAACGGTTCCTGATTGTGTTATGGACTAAACAGTAAAATTATCAACAAGCCAATACGTTTCAATGCTCTTGGCGCACACTTTTTCTACAAAGTTGTTAACAATTGAGCTCATACGTTTTCCTTTTGAAACAGTGCCGGAATTGTTCGAAGAATGAGCTTAATATCACCCCAAAACGAATAGGTTTCAGCATATTGATTATCAAGCGCTTTCCTTTCTTCGTCCGACATGACGCCTTTCTTTCCTCGTTTTTCAACCTGCCAGAGTCCGGTTATGCCTGCAGGGCCCAAAAACCTTGCACTCCAGTCGTCCGATGTTAACTGCTCTGCTTCGTACAATGGCAGAGGCCGGTTGCCAACAATCGACATATCGCCTTTAAGCACATTAATCAATTGCGGGAGCTCGTCAATGCTGGTATTTCGAATAAAGCGACCGACCTTGGTTACGCGTGGATCATTTTTGATCTTGATGAATGTGGCTCCGCTTTTCCTCCTTTTCAGTTCCTGATACCAGTATTCACATATCTTTTGTCCTTCCTTAAACAGCACAGGTGAGCAGTAAGTGCCTTCGGGCAAGGCGGCGCATCTGCTGCACTCTTCTGCCATTTCCTCTTTGGTAACTTCTTCGGAGGACGATTGATATTGATTCAAATGTTTGAGCTTGCTGAGGTCCTTATCGGCACCTGTGTACATAGACCGGAATTTGTAAAAATCAAAGATTTTGTAACCGGTTCCGACACGTTTGGAAGCATACCAGACTTTGCCTTTCGACTCAAGTCTGATGGCGATGGCAACCAGTATAAGCAAAGGAGATAGCAACAATAGTGCGGTAAGCGAAACAACAATATCGAAAAGTCGTTTTTCCCAGGGAAGCTTATACTCACGCAATGCAGGTTTTGCAGTTTCCTGCCCCTTTTTGAGGTTCTTTAGTTGAATCAGAAAATCAGCGCGCAACAGCAAATTTTCAGGCGAAAACTTTCCATCGAAAAAATCGTCAATGCCAATTTGCATGGCCTGTTCTTTCAATTTGCGATCTGACTCATCAGCAATTACAAAAAAAGGAATGCCCTCGCCAATTACCTGCGACTTTAACAGCTTATAAATCTCCAACGCATTTACCCCTGGCAGATATAACTCTGAAATAATGCAATCGGGGACAAAGTTGGCATTAATGGACCGCATAGCTTCAAGTCCATTAGCACATACCCGAATCTCAAGGTTATTGCTTATGGCCCGAAGCTCCTCCGTGTTCGCAAGATTGCCGCCAATATAAAGGATGCGTTGCATGATAAATCCTGGTTTGCCTCAGAATGGAATGTATAGCGCGCTATTTTCGTGCCAAAAGCAATTCGATGCGTATGGCGAGCTCCTCGGGATTAAAAGGTTTGACCACATAATCATTGGCTCCCATCTTCAGGCATTTGATTTTTTCCTGACTACTTTCGATGCCCGACAGCATAATAAGTGGAATTTCTTTGTAGTATCCACTTGCCCTGATTTGTGCAATAAACTGGATGCCATCTAAATTGGGCATCTGTATATCGGCCACGATCAAATCAGGCAAATTGCCGTCCTGCAACCATTTCATAGCTTCCATTCCATCGCCTTTCGTGGTTACATCATAAGCTTTGCTGAGATAATTCTCCAATAATAGGCGGATGCTTAATTCATCGTCAATAACAAGAATCTTCTTTTTCATGCGCTATTTAGGGTAATATTTTTTCATGAGAACTAAAGGATAAGTTTCAGCTGTTAAAATTATGCTGAGGAGCAAAATTAACCAAATCCATGTGCGGAAAAAAAAATTCTTGCACAAGAGTTTATCTGCCAAATGAACTGCTCTCAATCTTATTTCCAAAAATGGTAAAATAAAGTCTAAAAAGGGGAAAATATCAGCTTTACTGTATTTTGCTGAGCATCTGTTCAAGCTGGCTGATTTCATCGCGAAGTCTGGCAGCCTCAATAAAATCAAGTGCCTTGACAGCCTCCTGCATAGCCCTTTTACTTTGCGTAATAACCTTTTTAATTTGCTCGGGCTTAAGATACTTCAGCGCGGGATCGGAAGCCAGCGTCGGAGTCATTTCGCGCAACAGGTATTCCTGTCGTTTCTCAGCTGCAGCATCGACAACGGAGCTTTGTCCCAGAACAGCTGTGGTTGATTTAATAATAGTGGTGGGGGTAATATTATTTAACGCATTGTATTCCATTTGTTTCTGTCGCCGTCGGTTTGTTTCGTCAATGGTGCGCTGCATGCTGCCGGTTATATTATGTGCATAAAAGATGACTTTACTTTCTGCATTTCGCGCAGCACGACCGGCCGTTTGCGTGAGCGATCGCTCACTGCGCAGGAAACCTTCCTTGTCGGCATCCAATATGGCCACCAGACTTACCTCAGGCAAATCCAGCCCTTCGCGGAGCAGATTGACACCGACAAGCACATCAAAATCACCCTGGCGCAAACCACGCATAATTTCAACCCTTTCAAGGGTTTCAACATCCGAATGGATATATCTGCTGTTTATCTCCAGACGCAGCAGGTATTTATTCAGCTCTTCCGCCATACGCTTAGTGAGGGTAGTGACAAGTGCCCGCTGACCTCGTTTGACAACCTGACGGATTTCTTCGAGCAGATCATCAATCTGGTTGAGGCTGGGCCTCACTTCGATAAGAGGATCGAGAAGGCCTGTCGGACGTATGAGCTGCTCAACAACTATGCCTTCTGATTTTTGCAGTTCATAATCAGCGGGTGTAGCGCTCACATAAATGGTCTGACCGCACAAAGCTTCAAATTCGTCAAACTTCAAAGGCCTGTTATCAAGAGCTGCAGGAAGCCGGAAACCGTATTCCACAAGTATCTGTTTGCGTGAGCGGTCTCCACCATACATGGCCCTCAGTTGTGGTATTGTCACGTGGCTTTCGTCGATAATGGTAATGTAATTATCCGGAAAATAATCCAATAAACAAAAAGGTCTGGATCCTGGCTTACGGCCGTCAAAATACAGTGAATAGTTTTCTATCCCGCTGCAGTAGCCTAATTCACGCATCATTTCAATATCGTAGGTCACGCGGTCTTCAAGCCTTCGGGCTTCCTCATGCTTACCGGTTTCTCTGAAAAATTCCACCTGCTTTATCATATCCAGCTGTATCTGATCAAGCGCCTGTTTCATGCGGTCGGGCGATGTCACAAATATATTTGCCGGATAAAGTGTGGCTTCTTCAAGGCGCTCGATGCGCTTTCCGGAGCTGATTTCGATACGTTCGATCTGCTCTATTTCATCCCCAAAAAATAAAATTCTGTATCCATGGTCAAGATAGGCTGGAAAAATATCCAGTGTTTCGCCCCTGACCCGGAATTGCCCGCGTCCCGGCTCAGCCACGCTTCTGCTATATAAAGCGTTAACAAGCTTGTTGAGCAGCAGGTTGCGGCTAATCCGCTGACCAACCGCCAGTGGGATGATATTATTGGTGAAGTCGTCAGGATTACCGATGCCATAGATACACGAAACCGATGAAACAACAATAATATCGGTGCGTCCGGAGAGCAGCGATGAGGTGGTGCTCAGCCGCAACTTTTCAATTTCGTCGTTAATCGACAAATCCTTCTCAATGTAGGTGTTCGTGCTGGGAATGAAGGCTTCGGGCTGATAATAATCGTAATAGGAGACGAAATACTCCACAGCATTATCAGGAAAGAACTGTTTGAATTCGCCGTACAACTGGGCAGCAAGTGTTTTATTATGGCTTAGCACAAGGGCAGGGCGGTTAACTTCGGCCAATACATTGGCAATTGTAAATGTTTTGCCCGACCCGGTTACGCCAAGCAATACCTGATGTTGATCTCCCCTGAGCAAGCCCTGAGTGAGTTGTGCTATGGCCTCAGGTTGGTCACCGGTAGGTTTAAAATCAGATACAAGCCTGAATTGCATAATATTGCTTAGTTTTCTAAAGTTTTTCGCTTACCAAAGGTCAACGCAACAGGGTAGTGGTCCGAAAGTCTGGTTCTTATTACCTCACTTTTTCCTGCCTCAAATGCCGGAGAGAGAAATATATAATCAATTCTCAGGAGCGGAATGCGGCCTGCATAGGTAGCCCCAATTCCTCTTCCATTACGGGGATGGGCATCAACGAAACCAGCCTGACGCAATTTCCTGTAAGTATGTGAAGCGGGAGTATCGTTAAAATCGCCCGCCAAGACCAGCGGAAGAGCACTTTTATTTGTAAAGTTCAATAAATCATCAATTTCTATTGTCCTGATTCTGAAAGTGCTGGTTAGTTTTCCGGATAGTTTGGGCGCATATCTTCTTACATGCTCTCTATCCAGCCAGTCACCCTGACCTAACATGCTTATCTCGTTGTTGTCCAGACTAAACGAAACAAGGTGTGTACTTACGATACGTATATTTCCCTTGTCAGTAGCTATGTCGCTGAAATGGGCAATATTTCTGTGTGTTTTTGAACTTACCGGTCCACTCCTCAAAATGAGGAAGCGGCTGATGATAACATGTACATCCGAAGCACTTTGTGCTTTAGGCCAATAAATTGAATAAGAGGAATAATCCAAACCTGTTGCATCTGCAAAATCCTTAACATCTGCAGCGATGTTTCCGGACCATGAGCGAAACTCCTGGATGCATAAAATATCAGCCTGATTTTCCCTCAGCAGAGCAGCAATCTTCAAGGCTGTTTCCGACTGCCCGGTCTCATGTCCGACTCCACGAAATCCATGCACATTGAACGTAATGATTTTATGGTTGTTTCCTGAGCCAACAGTGTTTTTTCCTACATATCGGGTAGCAAGAGGCGCCACAGCAAGCAGGATGAACAAAGGTAAAAAAGCAAAACGATTTCTTAAAATTGCAAGGGCTGCAAGCGACAGCAAGGCCAGCAGGAAAAATACCGGAAAAAACAATCCGAGCAAGGGCATGAACTCAGCCTGCGCAGGATTAAACAAGGAAGCAACCGCAGAAAGGGCAAGCAAAAGCGAAATGACCAGCGATAAAGGCACCGTAAGTGTAATCACTGCTTTGTGCATCAGTCTGGTAATCTCAATCATATTGTCCTCTTTCAATTTCTTTTGTTGCTGCTTTTGAAAAGAATTTCTTTTTCCCGACTGCTCAGACTGTCATAGCCCGAGCGGGCAATTTTATCGAGGATAAGGTCAATGGCTTTTTGTTCCTCAGCCCTGCGCCGGTTATACTGTTCATCGGTTTCAGGCCGAGACTTTTTCTCAGCAGGATATGATTTGAAACGTATCTTACGCTTAAACAACCATCCCAAATTAAAAATAACAGAAGGATCATATCCTCTGCGCATAAGCCAGGCGTAGGTCAGACCCCAGGCTGCACCGCCAATATGGGCCAGATGTCCGCCCGGATTAGAGCCCTGAATGCTGAAGAAATCAATAATGATCAGTGCAAGGGCAATATATTTAATCCTAACACTACCAATAAATAATAAATTGACGGGAAAATTTGGTACCCAGGCTGCAATAGCTACCACAATGGCAAGCACCGAAGCAGAAGCGCCGAGTGCAATGGCATAGGGGTTGGCCTGCAGAAAAACGGGAAAAAAATTATAAGAAAGTATGTAAACAAGAGCTCCTGAAAGTCCTCCAAAAATATAAGTGGCCAACAATTGCCGGTCGCTCAGATAGCGCAGAAATAACAGGCCTCCAAAGTACAGCATCCACATATTGAAAAGCAGGTGCAAAGCGCCGACATGCAAAAACATATAGGTAAAAATGGTCCACGGTTTCTGAATAAGCCTCGCAGGTTCAGATGGAACCGCCAACCATCCGGCAAAAATGTTCAGCGATTCAGGATCGACTGCCTTAAAAAGCCAAAGAATAAGATTGACTACATAAACTATCAGAAAAACAAGCAGATTCAATAGAATCAGCCTTGGCAGTACAGATGGTTTCCTGAAAAAACGTTTTACTGCATCGCCAAAGTTCTCTTGTCTTTGTTGGTAAACCATATCAGTTCAGTTCGAAGAATTCACCCTTTTTTTTCCAGTAACGAATAAGAAAATAGCCAAAGATCATGCCACCGAGATGTGCAAAGTGCGCAATATTGCTGCCAGGTCTGTTCATCACACCCTCAAAAAGCTCAATTGCCCCGTAAAGTATGACAAAGTATTTTGCTCTGATGGGTATAAAAAAGTAGAGATAGATTTGAGCGTTTGGAAACATCATGCCAAAGGCCAGCAAAATGCCAAAAACAGCTCCTGAAGCTCCCACCACTACAAACTGATTAAGGTAGAATTCGCGGTAAATCGTTACGAATTCAAGTGATTTGCTAAGCGCCCTTGTATCAGCCGGATTAATGGTAAGCAAAGTAAGGTTGCGCTCAAACTGCTGAAACTCATTCCAAATTAAGCCGGAGTACCTGCTCAGACGAAATGTATGGCTTGAAGTAAACTCATTCAGGCTCTCGATGCTGCCTGTGCTGATAAACTTATCCATCGCCATGATATCAGGTCTCATCTGAATCCATATCCAAATCAGATAAACCAACCCCGCTCCAATGCCGGTAACCATGTAATAGATAAGAAAGCGACGTCCGCCCCAAATGTTTTCGAGCGCATATCCGAACATCCACAGGGCGAACATATTAAACAGGATGTGCGCAAAACCGCCGTGCATAAACATATAGGTAACGAACTGCCAGGGCTTAAAATCTGTCGCTAACGGAAAATGCAGACCCAGCAATTTCGTTAAATCGATTCCGAAACTGGTTTGAAAAGATATGGTAGCCAGAAAGAATAATCCGTTGATAATCAGAAGATTTTTTACAACAGGGGGTAGAACCCTGAAACCCATAGGTTGATAATAGCTCATGCAGTTGCAAATTTTATTTTAAGATAAGAACTGTGCCAAATGGTCAATGTTGAGCAAAGTAAATATTTTCCTTCCATCAGGCGAAAGTTCAGGTTGCCGGCAAGCAAACAAACTATCCACCAGACTGGCCATTTCCGACTGCGTCAGGGTTTTGCCATAAGGCCATGAAGTTTTTTGGGCCAATGCCTGCACCAGATGTTGTTGTGTATGCTGTTCAACTTGATCACTATGAATCCTGAAATATTCGAGTATGCCTTCCAGCAAAGCATCAGCATCATTGTTCACAGTTCCTTCGGGCAATCCGGAAAGCACAAAGGTGCGTTCGCCTGCCTGGCTGATATCGAACCCGAGTAGCCGCATTTCGTCCATGAGACTTTCGCACAGCAGCGCATCGCGCGGGTTTAGCTGAATCGTATGTGGAAAGAGTATCTGCTGCGAAACAACTTTGCCGCTGCCAAGCAAGGCCATGAAGCGCTCGAATTGTATCCGCCAGTGTGCAAGGTGCTGATCTATAAGCAGAATACCCGACTTCACTACACTCAGCACATAAGTTCCGTGCACCTGCAGGAAAATTGATGCACCCGTTGGATTGTCCTGCCTGAGGTTTTCTTTGGTCTGTTCAGGAGCAGGTGAAGAATCCTGATAAAAAAGCCTCCAGCTTTCATTGGGCTTCAACCGTTGAGCTTCCCCAAAAGGTAGCTGAGAGGGATTGCGAAATGGATTGAAATCCGTATTAACTGTTACTGCGGGAGGCCTTACTTCGCGGTTTGCTCGGCTTATTTCACCAAAGTCGATACCATGACTGTTGTCGGCATCAAAATCCAGACGTGGACTTAACTGATGCATGCCAAGTGTTTTGCGGACAGCAGCATGTAACAGGGCATACACCAGCTTGGTATCCAAAAAGTTGACTTCTGTTTTTGTGGGATGAATATTGACATCAATCTCGGATGGATCGATGGTAATATGAATAAAGTATCCCGGGAAGGTCTCTTTGGGTAAGAGCTCGGAATAGGCATTTTCGACCGCATGGTGAAAATAGGCATGCCTTATAAAACGATTATTCACGAAAAAGAACTGATCACCGCGTGTCTTTCTTGAAAACTCGGGTTTAACAACAAATCCTTCCACCTTAATTTTGGCAACTTCCTGACTTACACTAAGCAGACGCTCGTTAAAGACGCCGCCCATAATGCCGATGATCCGCTGCTTGAATGATCCGGAGCCAAGGTGTAACATTTCCTTGTCGTTGTGTGCTATTGTAAATGTAATATGCGGATGCACAAGGGCTACACGCTGAAATTCATCCATCACATGTCGCAGCTCAACAGTGGTAGATTTCAGGAAGTTACGTCTGGCCGGAACATTAAAGAAAAGGTTTCGTACATAAATGGTTGTTCCAACGGGACAAGCCGCTATTTCGTGACCAACAACCTTGGATCCTTCGATACGAACAACGGTGCCATGCTCATCAGCATGTCTTCTGGTGCGAAGTTCTACCTGGGCAACAGCAGCTATACTTGCAAGGGCTTCGCCCCTGAATCCCATCGTCCTGATGGAAAACAGGTCATCGGCTTTTTCGATTTTGGATGTAGCATGACGCTCAAAACACATCCTTGCGTCAGTTTCCGACATGCCACAGCCATTATCTGTTACCTGAATGAGTGTTTTACCTGCATCTCTGATCACGAGGTCGATACGGCTGGCTCCGGCATCAATGGCATTTTCGAGCAATTCCTTAACGGCCGAAGCAGGCCTCTGAATAACCTCACCTGCAGCAATCTGATTAGCCACCGAATCGGGCAGAAGCCTGATAAAATCACTCATGATAAATCCCGGCTATTTCCCAACCCCAAAACTACGAAGTAGGTTGTCGATGAAATCAGTAAAGAAAATGATATATACGCCGCCTAAAGCAACAATTGCGTAAATAATAAAAGTATAACGCGTTGCCGGCAGTCCGGTAGCCTGATCCCTGCGCCAGCGCGAACTCATGCGCAACCGGAGCTTTTCTTCGTCGCTCAGATGCGATTCCACACCAAGCTCGGCTTTGCGTTTTTCAAGCGCCTCCCTGGCTTCGTCGTAATAACGTGGCTTGTAGGCGAAGCGTCGCGGTTTGGCAGTGCGGAACATAAAGAGCTTCATGGCTTAATGCTGTTAAAATCCATTGGCATTTGCTGCAAAGGTAGCCAAAATCGTGCATTCATCAGCGGACTAAACCGCAGGCTGCTTTAACCTCAGCTCGTCAATTTTCCTACTTTTGTTCCTCAAAATTGTAGTCTTAATTATGCCATCCGACACAGATTTCGAAAAACTCATTGTGGTGGGCGATAGGGTGCTTATCAAACCCAAATCGGCTCCGGAGAAAACGCGCGGTGGTCTGTTATTACCTCCGGGATACAGCGAAAAAGAAGCAATCCAAAGTGGTTATGTGGTCAAGGTTGGTCCGGGATACCCGATACCTAACCTTCAGGACGATGATTTTGAGCCCTGGAAGAAATCGGGAAGGGACGAAACGCGCTACATGCCCTTGCAGGCGCGAACAGGTGACCTGGCCATTTTTCTGCAGAAAGGCGCCATCGAGGTTTTGTATCACAATGAACGCTATTTCATTGTGCCACATCACTCTATCCTGCTTCTTGAGCGTGATGACATTGATGAGGATATTTGATCTTGCAATAAACTGACGCTCAAGCCATCACTCAATCCAGATTGTTTTGAAAAAGCCAACTTTAGATGTAAATAATTTATTATCAGCGCTTTACATCTTTATGTTGCTATTGCTTCTGGGCTCCGCGTCGTGCCATTCGCCTTCCAAACCTATAGAAGACAGGAGCAAAGTCACCACTTATGTGCTTCAGCCGGCCTATGCCAAGGGCTTTCGCATTGTTTTGGAACAAGACCATGAGATTCTGGAAATTATGGATCCGTGGAATCATCATCAGGTTCTCAATCGCCTGTTAATTGTTCGCTCCGATAGCGAAAGGAGTTTGACCACTGAACCAGATAATACTATTAAAGTTCCTGTAAAGCAATTCATTACACTTTCGTCAACGCAATGGGGAATGTTGCTGCAACTGGGTGCAGCGCAACACATAGCCGGAATCACGGAAGCGCCGTTCGTTCAAAACCCTGAGATGCAGCGGATGCTCGAGAGGGGAGAAGTAGCTGAAGTGGGCCGTGATGGGTTTTTCAAATATGAACTTTTGAGTACTTTTTCCGGAGCCGTCATGTTGTATTTCCCCGATGCAGCCGGGCTTCCTGTTCCCATGCAAGCCCTGCCACTCACCTTGCTGCCCTGGCCCGATTACACCGAACCGCATCCGTTGGGCAGGGCAGAATGGCTGCGGCTGATTGGTTTTCTGATCGATAAGCAGCCGTTGGCCGATAGCATCTTTGATTCAATAGCCTCAGCATATTCAAAACTCTCCGAGCTTGCCCAATCTGCAGGAAGCCGGCCAAGCATATTTTCCGATAAATTGTTCGCCGGACAGTGGTATGTGCCCGGAGGAAACAGCTATATCGCTAAAATAATGGAGGATGCCGGTGCCGAGTATATATTCAGAGACATCAATGCTTCGGGCAGCGTACCACTTGACCCGGAGGCCATACTTGCCCGTGCAGCCAATGCCGATTACTGGCGGATTCCGCATGCCGGCGATATTGGAGGTTATCAAGGTTTGCTGGCTGAAAACGCCATTTATGGTAAATTTAGTGCCTTTCGTAAAAGGCAGATAATCCTGTGCAATACCAGAGAAAGCGCATATTTTGAGCAAGGCCCTCTTGAACCGCACATCCTGCTCGCGGATTTTATCGCTATCTTCCACCCCGAAATCCTGCCCGGTCATAAGCCGCGATATCACCAACTGATGCGATGACAAACAGAAGGTCTGTTATCATTTTTACACTTCTCTTGCTGCTATTGCCGGCCCTGGCATGGCTCAACCTTATTTGGGGTTCGGTCAGCATTCCGATTGCTGAATTGCTTAATGTTCTTCAAGGGAAAAGTAGTGAAAATCAGGCCTTCAACACCATAATCCTACATTTCAGAATTCCGCAGTTGCTCACCGCAATGGTCACAGGTGCTGCGCTGGCTGTAGCAGGTTTGTTGCTGCAAACGCTTTTCCGGAATCCGCTTGCCGATCCATCCATCCTTGGCATCAGCTCCGGCGCCAGTCTTGGCGTTGCCTTTTTATTGTTCGGCAATTCCATGCTCACCGGCCATGCCTATAAGCTTAGCTTATTAGGGCCTGTGGGTATCGTAACGGCTTCGTTTGCCGGCGCCGTAACAGTGCTTTTCATCATCACGCTGCTGAGCCGCATGATGAGCAGTATGACCAGTTTGCTGATTGCAGGAATCATGATGGGTTACCTCGCGGCTGCACTTACAGGTATTGTTAAATACTTCAGCAATAAGGAAGACCTGCAGGCTTTTGTCGTTTGGGGCATGGGTAGCTTTACCAATGTCAGCAGGGCCGACCTGCCGTTTTTCGGTATTTCGCTTTTGATAGGGCTATTTGCATCGCTGCTGATGATCAAACCCCTGAATCTCCTTCTGTTAGGCGATTCCTATGCTGCCAATCTCGGACTACGCATCAGGCCTTTCAGGACGTTGGTTTTGTTGCTGACCGGCTACCTGACTGCAGTTACAACCGCTTATACCGGCCCAATTGCATTTTTGGGGCTTGCCGTACCTCATCTGGCACGCAACCTTTTCAAAACCAGTAATCACGGAATCCTGGTCCCTGCCAGTATGCTCATCGGGGCCGGGCTTGCACTGACCTGCAACCTTATAGCCCGACTTCCCGGTTTTGACGGAAGCCTGCCTATCAATGCCGTTACAGCCCTTATCGGCGCACCTGTGGTGGTTTATGTACTGGTAAAGCGTTACCGTTCAACACCTTCCGGGATATGAGTACAACCTCCGAAGCAATAAGCTGCCGCAACCTTAGTGTGGGCTATGCCAGCGGAAAACTACGAAAGTTTGTGCTGGAAGGGATTAACGCGACATTTAGAAAAGGTGATGTGGCAGCCATCGCCGGAATCAATGGTGCAGGCAAATCGACCTTGCTCAAAACACTCACCGGCCTGTTAAAGCCTTTGCAGGGCGAAATTTATCTGTTTGGAAAAGAAATAACGGCATTCAGTCCTCATGAGCTGTCTCGTACTATCAGCCTTGTGCTTACAGAAAGGCCTGAGGAATTATATCTGACTGTTTTTGACACTGTTGCATCAGGCCGATCGCCCTACACAGGTTTTTGGGGAAAGCTAAGCCGTACTGACCATTTGGTGGTACAGAGAAGCCTTCAATACGTTGGAGTTGGCCACCTGAAGCATCGATTATTGAATAGCGTCAGCGATGGTGAGCGACAAAAAGTAATGATTGCCAAAGCCTTAGCACAGGATACGCCCATCATCATGCTTGACGAACCTGCCGCATTTCTCGATTTTCCGAGCAAAATAGAGCTGATGCACCTGCTTAAACGACTGGCATCCGAACATCATAAGACTATTTTGTTTTCTTCGCACGATCTTGATTTGATTATCCGAACTGCAGATAATGTCTGGTTAATCGGCAATAACGCTCCTATTGTTCAGGGTGTTCCGGAAATTCTCCTAAAAACCCATGCCTTTGCCCAAAGCTTTGGCAACGACAGGCTGAAATTCGACCCATTGCTTGGTCATTTTCAGGTGCAGGAGACAGTGAAGGGAACCTATCTCATTCTTGACGATATGGAGAATAATGCATTGATAGCCAGCGCACTGCAGCGCAAAGGTTTCATGCCCTCAAATACCTCAGAAGCAGATTTAATCATCAAATTTGCGGGCACTAATTACCAACTCCTCAACAATAGCGAAACAACTACCTTTGAAAACTTTGAAAAGTTAATCTATGGCATACAAAAACTTTAACCCAATTATCGCGATGATGATGACAATCCTCCTCGGTTCCTGCAATACGCCCCGGCAGAAGGCCGATATGATTCTCATCAATGGTAACATCTATACCGTTGATGGTCAATTTAATACAGCCCAGGCTTTTGCAGTAACCGATGGAAAGTTTGTGGCCGTTGGCAGCAACGATGAGGTGCTTTCGAAATATCAATCAGATTATATACTGGATGTTTCAGGATTACCGGTTTACCCGGGATTTATTGATGGACATTGCCATTTTTTTGGATATGGAGAAAATTTAGTGCGTTATGCCAACCTTGCCGGCTGCAAATCGATGGACGAAGTCGTTGAACGGCTAAAGGAACATGCCGAAAAGCACCCATCAGACTGGATATTGGGCAGGGGATGGGACCAGAACCTGTTTCCGGGAAAAGCTTTTCCTGACAATGCTTTACTCGAGCAACACTTTCCGGGCCGGAAAATGATGCTCATACGCATCGACGGGCATGCCAGCCTGGTAAGCAAGGCTGCACTCGCATCGGCAGGAATTGATAAAAATACACGCATTGAGGGTGGTGAAGTGCTGCTCAACAAAAATGGTGAACCTTCGGGCGTCCTCATCGACAAGGCAGATGCTCCGGTGCGAGAGCTGATACCCGCACTTACGAATGAAGAAAAAATTCAGGCTTTGCTCGAAGCTCAGGACAATTGCTTTGCTGTCGGACTGACCAGTGTACATGATGCCGGACTGTCCTACGAGGCCATCGAGCTCATCAGGTCGCTGCATACCGATGGCCGCCTGAAAATGCGTATCAATACCATGCTTAATCCGGATGATGTCACCTTAAATCATTATCTCCCAAAGGGCATACAAGTCGGTGAGCTGTTGAGTATTACCGCTGTTAAAATGTTTGCTGACGGCGCATTGGGTTCACGCGGAGCCCGGATGATAGAGCCTTACACCGATGACCCGAAAAATTCCGGGCTTTTTCTCTATGATTCATCGTTTTACGAAGAGATTGCCCGAAAAGCATACGATGCTGGCTTTCAGGTAAATATGCATGCCATTGGGGATGCGGCCGTGCGCTATGTGCTGCGTTTGTATGCCAAATTCCTGCAAGGCCCCAACGACAGGCGTTGGCGTATTGAGCATGCTCAGGTGGTGCATCCTGAGGATTTTGGCTTGTTTGCTGCCAACCATATCATACCCAGCATCCAAAGCACGCATGCAACGAGTGATATGTACTGGGCTGCCGAACGTGTGGGTGCTGAACGCATGCGTGGGGCTTATGCCCAGAAAATGCTGCTATCGCAAAATGGCTGGCTGATTAACGGCACAGATTTTCCCATTGAGGATATCAATCCTGTTTACACCTTTTATGCCGCAGTATTTCGCAAGGACCTGAATGGCTGGCCGCAAGAAGGTTTTCAGCCCGAGAATGCACTGACCCGTGAGGAAGCCCTGAAGTCGATGACCATCTGGGCAGCCAAAGGTGGTTTTGAGGAAAATCTCAAAGGCAGCATCGAAGCCGGCAAACTGGCCGATTTTGTAGTGTTGAGTGCTGACATCATGAAGGTCAGCCAGCAGGAAGTGGCAGGTGCACGTCCACGATTTGTCTTCAGTGGCGGCAAGCTGGTGTACTCCGCTGACTAATCGCCTGGAAAAGGAGAGGTTACGCCGGTTTGGCAGCATGCTCCTCACTGTCTTTCAAACCTTTGGTCCTTCGCGAATCCTGACGCTCAGCGCGTTTGAACGGCTTATTCCGATCAAACAGGTAACGATATGTAATATGAGTTTTGTACACTTGACCACCAATGCCTACTGCAACTTTTATCATAGGCGGGTTGAAATCGCCAATCCAGTTGAGCTGAAGCTCCTTGTATTTAAAGTTTTTTTGAATAGCTATATCCCTGAAAAACAAGACCATGGCGCCATCCACACCTTTGCCCTGATGCTCCGGCACAATGCCAAAAATGCGTCCAATGATGCGCGTGCATTGCTGTTTGACCTTGAGCCGGTACATAAATTTCAGCTTGTTAATCCAGTTGAGTTGTCCATCAAAGTCTTTAATCACCTGATTAAGATCCTGCATGCAGATGAAAAAAGAAATGGGCTCGTTTTTATAATAACCAAAGATGGCCAGCCGGGGGTCTAAGACAGGTTTCATTTGCTTGAGCAACGCCATGGCATGTTCGCGGGTAATCATTTTTACTCCCGGTATTACTCCCCAGGACTTATTGTAGATGGTCATAAAGTCCTCGGCGTACTTTTCCATCTTTTTCCAGCTTACATTTTCAAAATGATAGTCTGGATTTTTTTGGATGCGAGCTGCCTTTTCATATACCTTTTCATCTAAACCACCATCATAAATCAATCTACGGAAGGTGAACTGGTTGAAATAGTTCTGAAAACCATATTGTTCAAACAAGTCTTTATAAAAAGGGTAATTGTACGGCATATTGAACACCGGCTCAGTGAATCCGTCAACCAGCAGACCCCAGAAGTTGTCGCGGTCGCCAAAATTAACCGGACCATCCATGGCTTCCATACCTCGTTCCTGAAGCCAGTTTTTGGCTGCATCAAAAAGAATTTTTGCAGCTTCGTGATCATTCGGGCATTCAAAAAAGCCGCACCCGCCTGTGGGCTGCTCGTTGTTTTTTGCGGTATGTGGGTCGATAAATGCCGCTATCCGGCCGACATTTTCATTTTGAGCGTCGCGCAACAACCAGCGGACGGCTTCACCTTTACGTAATTTCTTGTTGAGTGAGGGGTCGAAAAGTTTTTTAACATCCTGATCGAGTGGCCTGACGTAATTTTTATCGTTGCGGTAAATTTTTGAAGGAAGTGAAAGCCATTCCTTTTCCAGTTGTTCGTTATTTACTTCTACCAGCTGATATTGTGACATAGGTTCGCTATTTTTTTCACAAAGATATAATCCGCTGTGGAATTTAATAATCTATAGAGCTTAATAGCCCATATTCCAGCATTGCCTGTCTAGCCCAGCGCAGCTTTGTAGGTTGCAATTGCCCTTTGGCGTGCCATGGCATGATCCAGCATTGGCAGATATCCCGGTTGGTCGAACTCCGGCACCCACTTGCGGACATATTCCATTCCGTTATCGAACTTTTTGAGCTGTTCCGAAGGATTAAATACCCTGAAGTAAGGCGCTGCATCACAGCCGGTTCCGGCTGCCCATTGCCAGTTTCCCACGTTTGAAGCGAGCTCAAAATCGAGTAGTCTGGAAGCAAAATAGGCTTCTCCCCATCGCCAGTCGATAAGCAGGTGTTTGGTAAGGAAACTGGCCGTTACCATCCTCACCCTGTTGTGCATATAAGCTGTTGTGTTAAGCTCGCGCATACCTGCGTCCACAAGCGGAAAACCCGTTTGGCCATCGCACCAACGCCTGAATTCCTCTTCATTATTGCGCCAGTTTAGTCTGTTGTAGCGTGGATTGAAGTTTTCGGCCGCACTGTGCGGAAAATGATAGAGCACATGTATAAAAAACTCGCGCCAGATGAGCTCGTTGAGCCAGGTTACGCTATTGGACAGGGCAAGCCTGACCAAATGCCTTATACTTACAGTGCCAAAGCGCAGATGCACTCCTGCCATGCTGGTGCCGGCAATAGCCGGAAAATTGCGCGTATTTTCGTAATTGCCAATGAGTTGGGTTTCGATGCGTATTTTAGGAGCTTCGATGGTAGAAGCTATAAATCCGATGCTTTCGAGATCAGGCAACCGATGCTCCGATTTGGTCAGATTGAACAGGTATTTTTCTGAAGGATAATAAGTTTCCTTTTCTTCAAGCAAAAGCCTTTTCCATTTGTTCGCAAACGGAGTAAACACTGTATAGGGTCGTCCGTCATCTTTCATCACCTCTCCGGGTGAAAATATGACGTGATCTTTGAAGGTAAGAAAAGTTATCCCACTGTATTTAAGTAGTTTGCCAACTTCATTATCACGCTGCAAAGCATAAGGTTCGTAATCTTCGTTGGCAAAGACTGCATTGACTTCTTGTTGCGAAATGATTTTTTCAAAAATGTTCAGCGGCTTTCCATATTCCACCCTGATAGAGGCTCCAGAGGACTTTAGTGTTGCATTCAAATCCTTCAGCACATTATGGATAAATGTTACCCGGGCATCTTGCTTGTTTTCTAACTTCTCAAGTATCTCGCTATCAAAGATGAACAGCAATTCGACAGGCAAGCCTGCAGCAAGTGCTCTGTACAACCCGTAATTATCGTGCAGCCTGAGGTCGCGCCGGAACCAGAATATGTTGATCATACACCCTAAACAACTTGGAAAGAAAAAGGTTTTGTACGCTAATCCTTTAAAATCCAGATATCAGGATACTGCACCTTCAGCTTTTCTTGAGCATCCATGGCCTCCTTCAGGCTGCTGAATGTATTGATATATACCCTGAACCGTCCATCGCGCGCCAGCACATTGGCATTGAGGAAACCGGTATTCCGGAATCGTCTGACGGCTTCGTTGGCATCAGGCCTGTTCGCAAAACTGGCGAATATTAAGTAGTATTTACCGGACTTGTCACTTGTAACAGCTTGTGCATCAGGCAGCAGCAATCCCTGGGATTGCTGATCATTGCAAAGGTTGGGTTTGCCTGCCGGATCAGGTCGCTGTCCCAGCCAAACTGACACATAATTCTCACTGACGGCAAGGCCTATGACCGCCCAACGCTTATCGCTGTGGGCATTTCGCCCAAGAAGCATATCAAGAATTGCCCAGGTCTTACTCCAAAGCAAGAACAGGCTGTCAATCTGAATGATGCCTTCCTCGTAATGACTTATCTCATAGCCCCGGAAATGATAACTCGTCAGCTCTCGCGGTTTGTTCCAACTACATTCGAGCCGGGGCGCAAGTGAAGTGATACAGCAGGGCGTCCAGGTGCCTTTGTTTGACCAACTTGCTGTAGAACATATGCTCGTATCCGGCCTGTTGGTCTGCAAGTCCTGAATATGCATTTTGGCCACATAAGTGAGGCTGCTCGATAGGGTGAGCTCTGGCAACTTATGCTGCCTTCGGAGGTCGTTGATGAGTCCTGCTAACCGGTTTTCGTCGCTACTCAGACACACCTCCTGACCAGGCGTATCAAGCGGAACCATCAGGCCTGAAAACAGGATTAGGCCAAATAAAATGCTGATAATCGTTTTGCTCACAGTCCAAATATAATCGATTAAGCAGACCTATCCTAAAATTAACATGATTTCCATGAGAATGAAGCAATATCGTGCTGGATACACCTGTCGTAATGCATTATTATTATATTGATTAAATCATTATGTGGACTGAAATGGAAGGTATCATCAATGCTGCTGACCGGCAACACTTTTGGCGATGTTCCGCAGATGAAAGCGCCTTGCACTTTGTTGAGCATCTTGATTTCAAGTGGCTCAAAAACTATGGGAATGTGTTCTTTTGCAATGATTTCCAGAATTTTATGTCTGGTAATGCCTTTTAACACCATTTCGTCCGGTGCGGTATGCAAAACGCCATCCACGATAAAAAACACATTCGATCTGCTCCCTTCTGTAATGAAGCCATTGTGATGCAGCAAAAGTTCGTAAGCTCCATCTTTTTCCATCTGTTCAGCGTAACTCTGCTTCAACTTATTGTTGACAATCTTTGCATTAGGTTGCGGACGCTCGTATCTGAACAAGGATACTTTGACACCTTTTGCATACATATCAGCCGTAGGGTAGGCATAGGGAATAAGCCATGTCGTCAGCACCGGAGAAGCATTGGGGTGCCTTCGGCCGATATGCATTTTGATATTGCCTGTGTCTGCCTGATTAGCTTCGATGAGTAATCGCACCGCCTCACAGAGGAATTTGGTATCTGAAACCGCTCCCAAACCGGCCAGCTTCATGCTGTGTATCAGCCTTTTGAGATGATCATCAAAGAATAACGGCTTGCCGTCAACGATCCTCAATACTTCGTAAACTGCTACATCCGATAGGAAAAGTTCCTGATGAAAGTCGCTGCTCCTGCGCAGTTCGCCGGAGTGCACAAACCAGTTCAGGAGGCATTGCTCCATATCAGGTAAAATCAAAATATTGACCGATGAGTTTCTCGGCTTCTTCGGCAAGACTTGATTCTACAAACAGCACAACGGCATTCTCAGGCGATCCGCTTCCCCAACCGGCCATCAGGCTTTCGCGGAGAGTGTCGCGCAAAATGCAGCCAATACCATTTTCAAGCAACATTTCCTTAAGATAAGTGGCTTCAACCAGCGATCCGGTATAAACCCTTTTAAGGTCTTCATTCATAATAATGTGGGGTATTTGGTCATGCCAAGGTACGATAATTTTACCAAAATGGCAAGCATTAACTTTCGCGAAACTGTGTGTTGAGCCGTATGATGGCAAACACCATCAGCGCTGCAGAAAACCATTGTAAAGGACTGAGTATCGAACCGTTAATCAAATAGTCGAAAACAACTGCTGAAACAGGAAACAACAACTCGCTGATGGTGGCTGTCATGGCCTTAATGCGTCTCAGGCCGTAATAATAGAGGAAAATTGCTCCGGAACCTGTTGTAAGTCCAATGAGCAGGATAAAAAACCATTCACGCCGGCCTGTGGCAGCAATTTGACCGAAATCGCCAAATAACAGCATGAAAATGAACATAATGGCAGTTGTGAAGCCGTAACGGTAAAAGGTGGAAGTGGTAAAAGGATACTTGTACAACACTTTTTTTGAGAATACGGTGGAGCTCCCAAACGAAAATGCAGCTAAAAGTGCCAACAATGACGCATATATGGTGTTGCTGCCCGTCTTAAAATCAGGAAGGTTCCATCCGAACGTCAAAAAATAACCGGAAATAATAGCCATGGCTGACCAGAAAGCATATCGGCGGCTGATTTTTTCCTTCAGCAGTATAGCGGCCAGAGCAATGGCAAATACCGGTTGCAGCTTCTGCAGCAGTACCACAACCGATAAATGGTTGAAGTTGAGCAGAAATAATGCTTTTACGATGGCAATGGTTCCGATTGCGCCTCCAAATAATCCAATAAGCGTGAAGGTGAGCAGGTCGGTGGCCGACATCAACCTGAGGCTGCGGTATGATTTCCAGAAAAGAACGTTCATGAAAAGAAATGGAACCAGATGCAGGATAAATACCACATAAACTACGTCGAGACGGTAAAGCTGCGGTGTAAGCACAACACCATCAAAGCCCCACAGCATAGCGGCAAGTCCTACAGCCAACGATCCCCGAAATAGCTCTTTTCTTCCTGTCCTTTCCATCCTTTATCAATTGAGGCGCAAAGGTAGCAATTTGAAACTTTGCACTTCTTCTGCTATTGTTAGCCGGGTGATGCCTATCTTTGATAAAACATTTACCTCATGGACTTAAAAATTAGCGGTCAATACTTTGTTGTCACAGGTGCCGGATCAGGTTTTGGCAGGGCAGTAGCAGAAGCTTTGCTTGCCGAAGGTGCCATAGTGCTTGCCGTTGCCCGAACAGCCGGCGTTCTTGAATCTTTCTGCAATCAGTATCCTTCCGGTAATTTGCATATCCTTCCAGGTGACGTAACACAAACCGAGACCATCTCCAAGATAATTGAATGGTCAAAAAATCACCCCATCAGCGGAATTCTGGTCAATGCCGGTGGACCGCCTGCGGGTGGGGCAATGGAAATAAACGACGAGCAATGGGATCAGGCTTACCATCTTGTACTCAGGTGGAAACTCAGCCTTGTACAGCAGATTGCCCTGCAGATGGCAGAACGGCAATATGGCCGCATCCTGTTCATTGAAAGTATTTCTGTTAAGCAGCCTGTGGATAGTCTTGCGCTTAGCAATATTTTCAGGCCTGCAGTCGTGGGATTTGCCAAATCACTTGCACGCGAGATGGCTTCAAAGGGTGTTACGGCTAATGTTTTGGCCCCGGGCTACCACAATACACCGGCCATGCAAAGACTATACAGGAAAAAAGCTGATATGACGGGCATGAGTATCGGGGAAGCAAAACAGCAATTTGAGCGGCAGATACCAACCGGTGCATTGGCAGGTCCCGAGGCTATAGCAAGTTTGGCATTGTGGCTGCTGTCGCCCTTATCGTTTTATGTTACAGGTCAGACGATTAGTCATGATGGAGGAATTGTTCACGGGATTTTTGGATAAATAATATGATTATCAATGTATTACATATAATTCTGGTAACAGCCCTGGTTGTTTTTGGCGCATACTATCTGGCCGGACATTTTCACGCCCACGAAAAGCGGCATCAGGGTTGGGTTTGGGCCTGGAAAACCGGTGCCATAAGTCCGGATGTGAAAAAATTGTTCAGAAAATATCCTGACAAGGAGCGATTTATATTGCTTTGGCTGCAGGTTAACCGGTTAAAGACTATTGTTCCTGATGGGGCTTTTGCCGAAGTCGGGGTGTACCGCGGCGAGAGCGCGCGAATTCTTCATGCCCTTGATCCCGGCCGTAAATTGTACCTCTTTGATACCTTCGACGGTTTCAATGCTTCGGATCTGGAAGGGGAGGAGGGCGAAGCCGCGGAATATTCAACAGCCAGCTTTGCCGATACCAATGTGGCTCTGGTGTCGGAGCGGCTCGGCAAGAGTAACAACATTCAAATCATTGAGGGATTATTCAGCGAAGCTAAACATAATATTGATAACGAGAGCTTTGCGCTTGTTAACCTGGATGTTGATCTTGCTAAACCTACTGCAGAAGCCCTTGAATTTTTTTATCCGAGACTCCAGCCCGGCGGAGTAATCATTGTGCATGATTATCACCCGAAATGGCCCGGGCTCATGCGGGCGGTTGACGATTTTCTCTCCACAATTCCGGAAGAAGGCGTTGCCATGCCTGATCGCGACAGCAGTCTGGTCATTGTGAAGAACAAGGTTATTTAGGCATCGGAGCCGTGTCAGGGATCAGCTTAAAATCTCTTGAATTGCGCAGATAGGACCGGATAATCTGCCTGACATCGCGGTTATCGGCATACCTGATGATGTAGTCATCGAGCACCTCCGGTACCGGACGAAAATCAGCAACGGGCACATAGCCAAAACCCATATAAACGCCACTCATCACGCGAACCAGTCCCATCTCATCATCGTTTCGGCCTTTGAGTGCAATAAAAAAACTGTCGTGCTCAAAGTGAAAACGCTCCACCGCTTCGGACGCTCTCAGGTTATAACTTTCGGGAGATTCGCTGCCCAAACAGGCACCCTTGCATTGACCGATATGATAATGAAAACAGCTGCCATTACTGGCATATAATCCATTGAGCTTCTGGCATAGCGCATATTGCTCAGTGAGTTGAAATAAGTGATCGCGGGCTTGTTGCAGCGAAGAATAGGAATAATCAGGAAGTAGCTCATCGATGGTTTTGCCGACCTTTAGCCTGATATAACCCTTTTCGTCAACAAAGTGATAAAGCCCATAATTGAAGAGCGACCTGCGCTGTTGTCGGTTAAACAATGGCTGATGCTTTTTAATCAGGTCCGATTCGAGCAGAAGGGCCATAAGCTCGTTGCCGGTTAGTTCGAACTCAACGGCTTCGATATTATTCCTGAGTTCCATAGCCTTGCGGGTTCCATCGTTGATAAGGTGCTGCATCACCCTCGCGCGGATGTTAACTGATTTTCCCACATAGATGAGCTTGCCCGAGGCATCGAAAAACTGATAAATGCCCGTCAGCTCCGGGATGCTATCCACATCGAGCTTCTTTCCGAAAGCGTGGTTTCTTTTTGCCGAAACTGCAAGATCAGGGTTCAGGCTAAGTAGTCGCCGAAACAACTCAAGTGTGGCTGTGGCATCGCCATAAGCCCTGTGTCGGCTTGCGTTTTCGATCCGGAGCGCTGCACACAATTTTCCCAGTCCGTATCCGGGCATACCCGGCATAAGTTTTCGGGCAAGGCTTACCGTGTCGAGTGTTTGCCTCTGAAAATCATATCCCAGACTCTTAAATTCTGCTTTCAAAAAGCTGTAATCGAAGCGCACGTTGTGTCCGACAATAATACAGTCGGTCGTCATCTCAACCACTTGTCTGGCAATTTCGTAGAACCTTGGAGCACCGGCTACCATCTGGTTGTTGATGCCGGTGAGTTTTGTGATGAAATACGGAATAGGAATTTCCGGGTTGATTAATGTCACAAACTCGTCAATTAGCTGATTACCATCAAAAATAAGTATGGCGAGCTCGGTAATGCGCCCCTGACCAGCACTCAGGCCGGTTGTTTCGATGTCGATGATAGCAAAGCGGTTGCTCATGGTTTGTTCAGTCAGACAAATTTCGGAAAATGCATGGGCGCAGCCTTAGCGCAGGAAACAAAAAAAGCCACTTTCCGAAGAATGTGGCTTTTTGGCGTTAACGATAAAACTTTCTAGAAGCAGTAACGGTTCTCTTCGATCAGTTTATCGGCAATGCGTCTGCGGGCTTCTTTAACATTCACAGCCGGGAGCTGGCATAGCTTGCCTATCGCAATGAGTTGATCATCAGCAGCATCAACAGGCAGGAAAGAAACTAAGGCGTCTTTTCCTGCTTTATGCACTATGGCAGCAACATCGTGCGCAAGTACATCAAGTATGTCGCGATAAATGGCAGCATACTCTTCACCTTTTAAGGCTTCAAGTTTCTTAACCCTGAGCATGGTCGATTCAAGGCCGTAGAGCTGCATAAGCATATCGGACATATTCATCAGAATTTCCTCCTCATCGGCCAACTTACGGCCAAACGCTTCCGAAATACCGGGAATAAGCATTAGCACAGCTTTTTTAAGGTTTTCAACCAATGCTTCCTTGTCTGCATAATAATCTTTTCCTCCGAACCCAAGCGCTTCATTTCTGGTTTCGTAAGCATTGCGTGCTTGCTCAAAAAGACTGATTTCGTTTTTCATTCCTTTCTTGAGCAGTGTATCTACTGCCAATAGCCGGTTGATTTCGTTGGTTCCTTCGAAAATCCTGTTGATACGGGAGTCGCGATAAGCCCGGTCAACGGGTGTTTCGGATGAAAAGCCCATACCACCATAAATCTGAACGGCTTCGTCCACCACAAAGTCGAGTGCCTCTGAACCATACACTTTGAGCAAGGCACATTCGATGGCATAATCGGCAACGCCTTCAATATTGGCTCTGCCATGCTCAACGCCCTGCGATTTCATCAGTGCGATATTGTCCTGAATATCTTTACTGGCTCGATAAATAGCTGATTCTGTGGCAAAAGTGCGAACCACCTGCTGAGCCAGTTTGTGCTTGATGGCCCCAAACTCGGCGATAGCTTTTCCGAACTGCTTGCGTTCATTGGCGTAATTCACCGAATGCAGTATAGCACGTTTGGCACCTCCGACAACAGTCGCACCCAGCTTGATTCTGCCAAGATGCAGGATATTCAGTGCAATGCGGAAGCCCTCGCCCCGTTTGCCAAGCAGATTCTCTGAGGGTACTTTAACGTCGTTATAAAAGATTTGCCTTGTCGATGATCCCTTGATACCCATTTTCTTCTCCTCGGGATTCATGCTCACGCCTTCCCAATTACGCTCCACGATGAAGGCGCTCAGCACGCGGTCGTTTTCGATTTTGGCAAAAACGGTCTGGATATCTGCGAACCCTCCGTTTGTTATCCACATTTTCTGCCCATTAAGGATATAATAACTGCCATCAGCCGAGGGCACAGCTTTTGTTCGGCCCGAGTTGGCATCCGATCCGGCACCGGGCTCGGTGAGGCAATAGGCTGCCATCAGATCACCTGAGGCTAGCGAAGGTATGTATCGCGAACGTTGATCATCATTGCCATAATATAAAATGGGCAGTGTGCCAATACCGGTATGCGCCATAATGGCAACAGAATAGGAGTGAGCAGCGCCCAACACTTCATTAGCCTTCATGACCGTCAGAAATGGCTGTTCGAATCCGCCATACTCCTCAGGCACGGCAAGCCCGAGTAGGCCAAGTTCGCCCGCTTTCTTCAGCAGGGCTGCCATCAAACCATCTTCCTGCTGATCGATCCGGTCGAGATTGGGAAAAATTTCCGTGTCCAGAAAGTCCTGACAGGTTTGTGCAATCATCTGCGTTTGCTCATCGAATTCTTCAGGAATAAAAATATCCTGCACATCAACCTTGCGGAGCAAAAACTCACCGCCTTTCAGTTTGGGTATCTCACTCATATTACGATAAATTGTTAGCGGACAAACATAGCCAATTTTGTCCATATCAAAACCTGTCAAAGCACGTGAGCCCCAATTTAGACCAGCTCTAAAGAAAAACAGATCCGCCATAAGTGACGAATCTGTTTTAACATATAAATCTAAGATCCTAAATTTTTGATTATGTGGATGTTTATTCGGTAGTTACCGCAGAGTCGGGTTTTAGCACCGTAATAAACATATCCTGTGCATCAGCATTATAATCAAGCAACAAGCGGTCGCCCGGGCTAAGTTTTGTCCGGATGATTTCTTCGGCCAACGGATCCTCCACATATTTCTGAATAGCCCTTTTCAATGGCCTTGCACCAAACTGCTCGTCCCAGCCTTTTTCGACAATGAAGTCTTTGGCCTTTTCGGTCAGTTCGAGTACATAACCCATATCGGTGACCCGGCGGAAAAGATGGCCAAGTTCAATGTCAATAATCTTGTGGATATCCTCGCGTTCAAGCGATTCGAATACAACGACGTCATCAATCCTGTTGAGAAACTCTGGTGCAAACGCACGTCGCAGAGCTGTTTCGATGACGCCCTGCGCAAAGGCTGTCTTGCTGCTTTTGCGTGCCGTTGTGCTGAATCCTACACCTTGTCCAAAGTCTTTCAGCTGGCGCGATCCGATATTCGAGGTCATAATTACAATGGTATTCTTGAAATCCACCCTTCGGCCAAGGCTGTCGGTGAGTACACCGTCGTCGAGCACCTGAAGCAAAAGGTGGAATACATCGGGATGCGCCTTTTCTATCTCATCAAGCAGGACGATGGAATAAGGCTTACGTCGCACTTTTTCAGTGAGTTGTCCGCCTTCTTCGTATCCCACATAGCCGGGAGGTGCTCCCACCAGACGCGAAACAGCAAACTTCTCCATATACTCGCTCATGTCGATACGCACCAGTGCATCTTCGGAATCGAACAAGTATTTGGCCAGCACTTTTGCCAGGTAGGTCTTACCAACGCCAGTGGGGCCAAGAAAAATAAATGTTCCTATAGGTTTGCTCGGGTCTTTGAGGCCGGCTCTGTTGCGTCTGATGGCTTTGACAACCTTTTTAATGGCTTCGTTTTGCCCAATTACGGAACCTTCGAGCTCTGCTTCCATGGTCATCAGCCGATCGCTTTCGTTCTGCGCAATACGTTGCACCGGAATGCCTGTCATCATGGCAACCACCTCTGCCACATTTTCTTCTGTCACTATTTCACGGTGAATCTTCGAATCCTCTTCCCACTTTCGTTTTGACCGATCCAGCTCTTCCGAAAGCTTCCGCTCTTTATCGCGAAACATGGCGGCTTCCTCAAATTTCTGAATTTGAATGGCTTTATTCTTCTTCTGCCTTGTTTCTTCTATCTCGTTTTCGAGCGCAATAATTTCAGCGGGAACATTGATATTATTAATGTGTACTCTGGCTCCGGCTTCGTCAAGCGCATCAATGGCCTTGTCTGGCAGATACCTATCCGAAATATACCTGGTTGTCAGTTTTACGCATGCGTCAATCGCCTCGGGAGTGTATTTTACCAGATGGTGATCCTCATATTTCTCTTTGATGTTGTTTAGAATTTCACGTGTTTCATCGGGCGAGGTAGGGTCAACCATTATTTTCTGAAACCTCCGCTCAAGCGCGCCATCTTTTTCAATGTACTGCCTGTATTCATCCAGGGTTGTTGCTCCTATGCATTGCAGTTCACCACGGGCCAGCGCAGGTTTAAACATGTTGGAAGCATCGAGCGATCCGCTTGCATTACCGGCGCCTACAATGGTATGAATCTCATCGATAAAGAGTATCACGTCAGGATTTTTTTCCAACTCGTTGAGCACTGCCTTCATTCGCTCTTCAAATTGACCGCGGTATTTAGTGCCGGCAACAAGCGAGGCCAAATCGAGCATGATGATGCGCTTGTTGAACAAGGCTCTCGAAACCTTTCGCTGTGTGATGCGCAGGGCAAGGCCTTCGGCGATGGCGGATTTTCCAACGCCCGGCTCACCGATGAGGATGGGATTATTTTTCTTCCGACGACTCAGTACCTGCGCAACGCGTTCTAATTCGCGTTCACGCCCCACTATTGGGTCCAGACGACCTTCTTCTGCAGCCTTTGTCAGGTCGCGGCCAAAATTGTCAAGCACCGGTGTTTTCGACTTGCTGTCGGCTTGCCGTTTCTGCTGACCGCCCGTAGGACGAACATCATCATCTTCTTCCGATGGATCGTTATATTCGGCCCTTGGCTGCTTGGGTAATTCTTCGTTGCCTGTGGTCATAAACAACAATTCATTCTTAAATGATTCGTAATCAATACCGCGTTCTTCAAGCCTCTGGCTCACAATATTGTTTTTATCACGTAAGATGGCCAAAAGAAGGTGCTCCGCATGAATTACATCACTCTTTAGCTCTTTAGCTGCAATATATGTAAACCTCAGCGCCCGTTCGGTTTGCTTCATCAGCGGCAGATTTCCGCCGGGTGCGTTTGGTCCTTCTTCGCCCTTTATAGCAGATTCGATTTTTTTTCTAAAGGCTTGAATATCAACACCAAGATATTTAAGCACCTGCAAGGCTTTGCTGTCGCCTTCCCGAACAATGCCCAGGAAAAGGTGCTCGAGCCCTATGAAGCTATTGCCCAGCCGGATGGCTTCTTCGTGACTGAAACTCAAAATGTCTTTCACCTGTGGTGAAAATTTTGCATCCATATTTATCACTTCGTTTGATGTTAGGCAGAAATTGACACTATATGGCATATTTCCGCACGTTTCAAAAGTACCAACAAAAATCAGTCCAGCTTTGTTCGCCTGACAGAATTATTAACAAAGACCTGTTGAACCCTATCTGAAATCCTTGGTGAATTCAGATCTTGGTGGCTATAATTAAGATCTCAGAAAACAAAGAATTGTTACCTTTGCAAGTCTTAAAAAAACGATGTAAAATCCGGAATGGAAGAAGTATTCGAAGGAGAGAAAATCATCAGGGTAAATATTGAAAACCAGATGAAATCGGCCTACATTGACTATTCGATGTCGGTCATAGTTTCACGTGCACTTCCTGATGTTAGGGATGGCCTAAAACCGGTTCACAGACGCGTGCTTTTTGGTATGCTTGAGCTTGGTGTGCTAAGCAACAGACCATATAAAAAGTCGGCCAGAATTGTGGGCGAAGTCCTCGGTAAATACCATCCGCATGGCGACTCATCTGTTTACGATGCAATGGTACGTATGGCTCAGGAATGGTCATTACGTTATCCGCTTGTGGATGGTCAGGGAAATTTTGGTTCCATCGACGGCGACAATCCGGCGGCAATGCGATACACAGAAGCACGTCTGCGCAAGATAGCCGAAGAAATGCTTGCCGATATTGACAAGGATACCGTTGACTTTCAGCTCAATTTCGATGATACACTACAGGAGCCTACCGTGTTGCCATCGCTCATCCCCAATCTGTTGGTCAATGGCGCCAGCGGTATTGCCGTAGGTATGGCCACCAATATGCCTCCTCACAACCTTTCGGAAGTGGTTGATGGCATCATTGCCTATATCGACCGTCGTGATATTACGGTGGCCGAATTAATGGAGTTTGTCAAGGCACCAGACTTCCCGACAGGCGGTATTATCTACGGATACGAAGGAGTACGCGAAGCTTTCGAAACCGGCCGTGGTCGTATCGTAATGCGCGGTGATGCTGTAATTGAAGAACATGGCGGCAGAGATTGGATTATTGTCAACTCCATACCTTATATGGTGAATAAGGCGGAGATGATCAAAAAGACTGCTGACCTGATAAATGATAAGAAGATCGAAGGTATTGTTGATATCCGCGACGAGTCGGACAGGCAGGGCATGCGCATCGTTTACGAACTGCGTAAAGATGCTGTATCGAATGTGGTGCTCAATAAGTTGTATCAAATGACACCGCTTCAAACAGCCTTCAGTGTAAACAATGTTGCACTTGTTGGTGGCCGGCCCAAGACCCTCAACCTCAAAGATCTTATTGTACACTTTGTTGATCACCGTCATCATGTGGTTTTGCGCCGTACACGTTTTGAGCTTGAAGAAGCAGAAAAACGTGCGCATATTCTGGAAGGTCTGCTTATCGCCCTCGATAACCTTGATGCTGTGATCGAACTGATCCGCAGATCGCAAAATCCTGAAGCAGCCCGTAACGGCTTGATGGAAAACTTCAACCTTTCGGACATTCAGGCCAAGGCCATCCTCGAGATGCGATTGCAAAGGCTTACAGGACTCGAAATCCAGAAAATCCGTGAAGAGTATGCAGAAGTGCAGGCTATGATAGCACGCTTCCGCGAAATACTTGGAAGCGAAGCACTTCAGTTTGAGATTATCCGTAACGAGATGCTCGAAATGAAACTGAAGTACGGTGATGCCCGCCGAACCACCATCGTGCACTCCGCTGAAGACTTCCGCATCGAAGACATGATTGCTGATGAGTCGGTAGTTGTCACCATTAGTCACCTTGGCTATATCAAGCGCACTCCACTGACAGAATATCGTAAGCAAAGCAGGGGAGGGAAGGGCGCCAAAGGCTCTGAAGCCCGCGACGAGGATTTTATTGAGCACCTTTTTGTGGCCACCAACCACAACTATATGCTGTTCTTCACGGAAAAGGGTAAGTGTTTCTGGTTAAGGGTATTCGAGATTCCCGAGGGCACAAAAACCAGTAAGGGACGAGCAATACAGAACCTCATAAATATTGAGCCTGACGATAAGGTAAAGGCTTACATAAACGTTCGCGACCTCAAAGATCAGGACTATATCGACAATAACTTCATCATCCTGTGCACCCGAAAGGGAATCATAAAAAAGACAAGCCTCGAGGCCTATTCACGTCCGCGTCAATCGGGCATCAATGCCATAACTGTGCGCGAAGGTGACGAATTGCTTGAGGCCCGACTGACCAACGGACAGAACGAAGTGATGATGGCTCTTGCCTCAGGTCGGGCTATTCGTTTCAATGAAAGCACGGTAAGGCCTATGGGACGAAACGCCTCCGGTGTGCGCGGAATCAGCCTAGCCGGCGAACAGGACAGGGTAGTGGGGATGCTATGTGTTGAAAATATGGATGCCAATATCCTCGTCGTTTCGGAGAAAGGTTACGGAAAGCGCTCAATGTTAGAGGAATACCGAACTACAAACCGTGGTGGCAAGGGTATAAAAACGATCAATGTTACAGAGAAAACCGGTAAGCTTATCGCGATGCTGGATGTTACCGACAAGGACGACCTGATGATTATCAATAAGTCAGGAATTCTTATCAGGATTGGTGTTGATACACTGAGGGTTATGGGTAGAGCAACACAAGGAGTGAAGCTTATCAACCTGAAGCAGGGCGATGAAATTGCTGCCGTTGCAAAGGCAAACACCGAGGAAGTTGAATCCGAAGAGATTACCGATAGTGGATCTTTAGATATCGAAACCGATAAATCTTCTGATTTACAAGATGTTAGCCAGTAAATAAAATTTGGCACACTATATGCATCAAAATATTGTATAAACCCAAACCTTATCCACAATGAAAAAGCTTTTGATAATCATGTTCGCACTTGCTCTGGGTTTCCAGACTATGGCACAGAACTCTGAGCGAACCAGTGCATTTATGTTCAATAAGAACGGACAATACGACAAGGCGCGCGAATCAATTGACAAGGCCATCAATCACGAAAAAACGATGAACGATCCAAAAACCTGGATGTACAGGGGTATCATCTACCTTAATATCGTTTTCTCGGAACAATTTGCAAACCTTGACCCTCAGGCCCTGGAAAAGAGTCTAGAGTCGTTCAGAAAAGCAATGGAGCTCGACCCAACCGACAAGTCCAAGCAAATGGTTGAAATCAAACCTCGCATTGACGTAATCGGTCAGCAATACTTTAGCATTGGCGTACAAGCCTTTAACGAGTCGGATTATAAATCAGCTGCCAAAGATTTTTCAAAGGCATTTGAGGTAGCTAAACTCATCAACAAAGTTGATACGCTGGCACTTATCAACGCCGGTTTGTCATCGCTGCGTGCTGAGGATTTTAATGCTGCATTAGATTATTATGAGCAATTGAAGGGCATAGGATTCGACGAACCTGAGCTATATCGTAATGTTGCGTCAGCATACAGGGGACTTGGTGATACGGAAAAAATGTTTGAAACCATTCAGACAGGCCGCAATAAATATCCGAACGATGCAGGATTGCTGCTCGAACAAATCAATGCTTATCTTTCGATTGGCGAGGGGGCAAAGGTTGTGGACGACCTGAAAGAATTGCTCCGGCAAGACCCCACAAACTATTCCATATACTTCGTCCTGGGTACATTGTATGGAGATGATACGAAAGCCGACATGTACAATATGAATGAAGCAGCAGGCTATTACAAAAAGGCTCTTGAAATAGAGCCCAATTATTACGATGCCATTTACAACCTTGGTGCATTGTATATCAACGAGGCCAACAAGATTCAGGTTAAAGCCAATGACCTGCCACTCGATAAGATTAAAGAATATGAAGCTATGACCAAAGAAGCTGACGAAATTATCAGGCTGGCATTGCCATACCTTGAAAAAGCCAATGAGTTGCAACCGGGTAACGCCGAAACTTTGTCGGTGCTCAGGACGGTTTACATCAGGTTCAAGATGGATGACAAACTCAAGCAGTTGAACGAAAATTAAGATTTTCAATCCCTCTTTAAAAAACCCTGCGGTATTCCGTAGGGTTTTTTTATGTCCTGACGGGTAGGGGTCGAAGTGCAAGCCAAGAGATTAAACAGGTATAGTCAGCATTTCATTATTTAACATAATATAAATTATATTCATATTTGTGAAAACAATTTCCATAGTATGGCACGCACACAGATTAATGATTTAATGAATAGCGTATCTTCGCATCAGTGCCAAAAACCCTGCTTCGATGAGCCAGCTCATTACCAAGGAAAAGATCGAAGAAATCCGCGAAGCCATCGAGAATAATCAGGTTGATTTTCTCTTGACTATGCTCAATGAGCTTTATCCTCCGGATATCGCTGAAATCATCAACCGTATTGATGCCAATGAAGCGCGCTATCTGCTGAGCCTGATCCATAAGGAAGAAGCTGCTGAAGTGCTCATGGAACTCGAAGAGGATGTTCGTGAGGATCTCCTCAGGTTTTTGTCCAGTACCGAATTGGCGCACGACGTTATCGACAACCTTGATTCGGACGACGCTGCTGACCTTATTAATGAGCTGCCGGGAAATATCCGACAGGATGTTTTATCCAAGATTATTGACCGAAATCAGGCGCAGAATATTGCCGATCTGCTGTTTTATCCGGAAAATACAGCAGGAAGCCTCATGGCCAAGGAGTTGGTCAAAGTCAATATTGACTGGCATGTGGTGACCTGCATACGCGAAATGCGCGCTCAGGCTGCTCAGGTTGACAAAGTATATCAGGTTTATGTAGTCAACGATTCTAATGTGCTGCTTGGTCTGCTATCGCTGGAACGACTGTTGATTGCTTCGCCACGCGATCATATCTCCGAATTATACGATCCTGATGTAATTTCGGTAAAAGCCTACCAAAAAGCCGAAGAAGTAGCTTCTATCATGAAAAAGTACGACCTGATAGCCCTGCCTGTTGTGGACGAACTTGGTCGGCTCATTGGCAGAATAACCATTGACGACGTGCTTGACTTTGTACACGAAGAAGCCGAAAAGGATTATCAACTGATGTCGGGTATCAGCCATGATATCGAAACGTCCGATGAGGTATGGAAGCTTACTCAGGGCCGTTTATTCTGGCTGCTTGTTGCTCTTTTTGGCGGAATTCTCGGTTCGCGCGTGATATCCAACTACGAGAACCAAATCAGCATTTACCCTGAAATGGCCTTTTTCATGCCGCTCATTGCTGCAATGGCCGGAAATGTGGGCGTCCAATCCTCTGCACTCATCGTACAGGCACTTGCAAACAACAGTTTCACCGGCAGCCTTATGAACAAGTTAGGTAAAGAACTGCTTGTGGGTTTGATCAATGGGCTGGCGTGTTCATTGATTTTGCTGGTCTATAGTTACTTTTTTGCTCCATCGTTTGCTCTCAGCATGACAGTAAGCGTTGCCCTGCTCACTGTGATCCTGTTTGCCTCGATGTTTGGCACTTTCGTCCCATTGGCCCTGCACAGGTTCAAAATCGACCCTGCTTTGGCCACCGGACCGTTTATCACCACCTCCAACGATATTGTAGGCTTATTTATCTACTTCAGTATCGGGCGGCTGATGTATGGCATGTTTGGATAATCAGCGGGTTGTGCTGATTTCGCTGAATACTTTATTGAATTTCTCCAGTTTAGGCACAATGACAAACTGGCAGTAACCCTGATTGGGGTTTCGGTTGAAATAGTTCTGATGGTATTCCTCAGCCTTGTAAAATGCTTTCATCGGGCTTAATTCCGTCACAATTGGTTTATCCCAAACCTTTTCTTCGGAAAGTCTCCGGATGATCTGTGCTGCAATTTGTTGCTGTTTTTCAGTATGATAGAATATTACTGAGCGGTACTGGGTGCCTACATCGGCACCTTGCCGATTGAGTGTTGTGGGATCATGCATTTTAAAGAATACCTCCAAAATCTTCTCAACGCTAATAACCTTTGGGTCGAAGGTAAGCTGAACCACTTCAGCATGTCCGGTAAGTCCGGATGTAACCTCCCGGTATGTTGGATTAGCAATTTTACCGCCGGCATATCCGCTTACAACTTTCTCTACACCCTTAACGCGTTGAAAAACAGCTTCAATACACCAAAAGCAGCCACCACCAAGTGTAATGGTTTCATGACTCTGGCCACTAGCTAAAGTATTAGTGATTACCATATTTAACATAATTAGGAGTGAAATTGATATCGTTTTCATGGGATAAATCTTTAGTATCCGTTTTCATACAAACAGTCTAAATCGGTGTCTGGTTCACGGTTGCTGAAAGTGTTTTGTTAATTTTGCAAAATGCCAGCCAAGGCAGATTGATAGCGCAATTCATCAAAATTATATCATATGAGCTTAGAAATTACCGGAAGATTCGTTCAACTGGGTCAGCGTACCAGTGGCGAAGGTCGCAATGGAACCTGGACAAAACAGGAACTGATTGTGGAAACGCTGGATCAATATCCCCGCAAAATTTGTTTTGTTTGCTGGGGAGATCTGGCCGACAAGGTACGTGAATACAACGCTGGCGACATGCTTAAACTACAGTTTAGCATCGAGTCGCGCGAATTCAACGGACGTTGGTACACCGATGTCAAGCCCTACAGGCTTGAACGTGCAACGGATGCTGCCCCCTCCCCTATTCCGTCGAACCAGGTAAACAGGGCGTCAGCAAGTAATTTTGAGATTGATCCTGCAGCCGATGATCTGCCCTTTTGAGTTGTGGGCTTAGCAAGAAACTCCAGAACGTCAGCGCTGGTTGCGGCCCTTTTGGCCAATTTAATTTATGGGTTAAATTATGTGGTGGCCAAGGGCATTATGCCTGATTATCTCGAACCACGCGCAATCATACTCATCAGGGTTGCGGGTGCAGCCCTTTTATTCTGGATTGTTTCATTGTGGATGCCTGCCGAAAGGACAAGTGGTGCCGATTTGAGACGTATTGCGATTGCTTCGGCTTTTGGTGTAGCCATCAATCAGATCATGTTTTTTGAGGGCTTAAACCTTTCCACACCTATCAATGTGAGTATTATCATGGTAAGTGTGCCAATAGCCGTTTTGTTCTTTTCCAGAGTATTGATGGGCGAAAAGTTGCATTGGGTGAGGATTACAGGTATTTTGCTCGGCACACTGGGTGCGGCAATGCTGATTCTTCGCGGTGGGCGGTTTGACGCATCGGGCAATACCATGCTCGGCAACCTGCTTATCCTGATCAATGCCAGTTCTTACGGCCTCTATCTTGTGATGATTAAACCAGTGATCATGCGATACTCTGCGCTTAATATCATGCGCTGGGTTTTTCTGTTCGGATTGTTATGGGTATTACCGTTTACATTGCCCGTGGCGATGGAAGCCGACTGGCACAATATCCCATTAAACATATGGTTATCAATAGGATATGTGCTATTTTTTACGACTGTAGCAGCATACTTTCTGAACAACTATTCCTTAAAGCGGATTTCTCCGGCCACCAACAGTGCCTTCATCTACCTTCAACCCTTGTTTACAGGAATAGTTGCAGTTGCTTTTGGCATGGACAAACCCGCATGGTATATGCTTATACCGACGGTGCTCATTTTCGCAGGCGTATATTTGGTTAACTTTACTGAACATTTATTCAAACTAAAATCAGTCACCAAAAGATGAAACTAGAAACTGTGGTATTATTTGGGGCTACAGGACTGGTAGGCGGCTATTTGCTTGACGAGTTGCAGCATTGCCCGGAAGTGGGTAAAATCATTTGCATCGGAAGAAAATCGCCGGACAATATTCATGCAAAGACACAGGTGAGAATTGCTTCAGCCGAAGGTTTTGCCGCCGAGGTAGAACAAATCTCTCCTGATGCTGTATTTTGCTGCTTGGGCACAACCAGGGCAAAAGCCGGCAGCAAGGCTGCTTTTGTTAAAATTGACCGGGATGCACCGGCTGCCATTGCCAAAGCTGCCGCGAAATCAGGTGTCAGGACTATGGTGGTGATATCGAGTATTGGCGCCAATGCACAATCGGGAAACTTCTATTTACGCACTAAAGGCGAGATGGAAAATGAAATCTTAAACGCCGGTATTGAGCATGTGGTGATTGTTAGGCCTTCGCTATTACTTGGCGCCAGACAGGAAGTCAGGTTCGGCGAAAAAATAGGTGAATGGTTGATGAAGGTTGCTGAAAGATTTCTGACAGGAAAGCGAAAAAAGTACCGTTCCATTCACGGGCGTTCTGTGGCTGTTGCCTTGCTGCGTCTGGCGCTGAAACCGCAAGGTAAGCAAATCATCGAATCAGATCAATTGGCAGAAATTGCAAAATATTGATTAACAATGAACAACATGAAAGATTGGGGACTTTTTAAAACCATGCGTCCCGACAGGTTTTTTCTCATGGCTGGTCCCTGCGTGATAGAGGATGAAAACAGTCCTTTAAAAATAGCGGAGCATTTGGCTCAGCTCTGCCAAAGGCTTGACATACCACTCATTTTCAAGGCTTCGTATAAAAAAGCCAACCGGTCCCGCGGGGATTCATTTACCGGAATCGGGGATATCAAAGCGCTGAAAGTACTGGAAAGAGTGCGCAGTGCATTTGACTTGCCTGTGGTGACGGATATTCATGAATCGCATGAAGCGGCGATGGCCGCCGAATATGTGGATGTTCTTCAGATTCCGGCCTTTTTGTGCCGACAAACCGATTTGCTTGCAGCGGCAGCTGTTACGCAAAAGGTCATCAACATCAAGAAAGGACAATTTTTATCCGGCGAATCTATGCGATTTGCTGTTGACAAGGTGCTGGCAAGTGGTAATCCAAGAATTTTGCTGACTGAGCGTGGCAATAGCTTTGGCTATCAGGACCTTGTTGTTGATTTCAGAAATGTAGCCATCATGAAATCGTTGGGCGTTCCGGTTGTTGTTGACGTGACGCATTCATTGCAGCAGCCCAATCAGTCAACCGGCGTAACAGGAGGCAACCCTTCGATGATAGGACTCATTGCACGAGCTGCAATTGCCACAGGTGCTGATGGATTGTTTATGGAGGTGCATCCTGACCCGGCTAATGCTTTATCCGATGGTGCCAATATGCTTCGCCTGGACAAGGTGGCTGTGCTGCTGGAACAATTGGTAAGACTCAGAGAAGCAGTGGATTAATCAGTCGCGCTTAACTGTTGTGATCATTCCGGTTATCGGGTCAAACAACAGTCTGGTGCGGTTGACCGGTGCAACGGCTATACTTCCCAGCTGATTGATGGATAACCGCTGCCGTTGATAAATTTTTCCCTTATACAGCACACTAACTTCAGCATGCTCAGGAATACGGTGGTAGAGTGCACCGGTGAGCCTGTTCTTTGGAGTGCTGCTGCTCAGCTCACGTGTGAGACCGGACGGCTCAATCACAAGTTGTAAAGGTTCGCCCCTGTTGCCACTTTCGATCAATCCGTTTTGTTCAGAAAAACGGGCAAAGGTCTGAAAACCTTTTGCTTCCTGTTCCGGCACAAAATAAACAACCTGTTCATAGAGTGAGCGAACTTCATTTCCGAGAAATAAACTGAGGTATTCCTCTTCGAGTTTCTGCATCTGCCTGTCCATATAGGCAATCTGACTGAAATTGACTTCCTGAAATCCGGAGATCAGGTTAAAGCGGCTTTCCCTTATTTTCTGAATCATTTCGGCTGCAGCACGTGCTTTTTGTTCCGGATTGCGGTCAACCCAGGCAGATTGCAGAATATTTCGCCTGATAACGGTTGTATCAATGGTGATTCGTCTTACGATGGTATCAACGCGCTGAAACAAACTATGCTCGGCAAAATAGCGGAAATGCTTCTGTGATGGGGCATTCACCAAGGTTGTTTCAACCTTTTCAGCTATTTGAGGACGAGCAGCAACGGCGTCGTCCATCGACAGGATGACACCATTATTCAGCAATTCAAATATCAGGCTGCGGGTATCGCGCGAGGTTCTGTCGTCGAACTCGACAAAAAACAAGGCTTTAGGGTCAGGTTCGCTGATGGTGCTGACGATGATATCCTTGATGGCATAAACTGTCTCATCCTGTTTTATGGCATCATCGACACCCAACATTCTTTGGGCAAATTCTGCGTAAGGACCTTTTAATCTTTCATTTTTCTCAATGATCACATTGATTTTGAAGACGGTTCGCGGCAAAGCATAGAAAAAACCCGGAGTTTCGGAAAGCCTGGCACCCGAAGCCACCGGACTCACGCTGAACTGTGCATTGACTGCAGTTGCCTCAATCAATAATACGATCAAGCTTAAAAGGAAATTTCTCATTTTCATTATCAAACCTTATTTCGCGAATTTAGGCAAAACGCCCGAAACACGGAAAAGTGATCGTACTCGAAAAAAAAAGCCGCTTTACCTGAACGATAAAGCGGCCTTAGGGCGTTGATCGAACTGCTTACTTAATGAATAGCAGCTCGCGGTATTTGGGTAATGGCCACAACTGATCGTCCACAAGCATCTCAAGCTTATCCACGTGGTAACGGATCTTATCAAAGTAGGGCTTTACCTTGTAGCAATAAGCATCAGCCTGTTCTTCGGCCGTTTCAAGGCGGTTGGCCACGCGTCGCTGTTCGGTCATTTCTTCAACGAACTGACGTATTTCGGCGATATGTTCCGAAATTTCCTTGATGTTTTGCAACTGATTGCGGCTCAGTTTGACAAAAGTTTTTTGGTCGAGCACTTCTTTGAGTCCTTTTGCATTGTCTATCAGCGTATTCTGATATTTGATGGCCGTTGGGATAATGTGGTTGATACTCAGGTCGCCAACAAGACGCGATTCGATCTGCAGCTTGCGCACGTATTTGTCGAGCTTGATTTCATAACGCGCAATGAGCTCACGACGTGTAAACACCTGATGCTTTTCAAAGAGTTCGATAACCTTTTCGCTCACATAGGCTTTGGTGGCTTCGGGTGTGCTGGCGTGGTTCGAGAGGCCTCTTTTACGGGCTTCTTCCTTCCATTCGTCGCTGTAGCTGTTGCCTTCGAACCGGATATTCTTCGACTCGCGTATGTAAGTTTTTGTCATCTCAAAGATGGCGTCTTCTTTTTTCAATCCGCCTTTGATGAGATCTTGTACACCGGCATAAAACCTGTCGAACAACTCAGCAACGATGGTGTTTAGAGCCACCATGGGTTTTGCCGTATTGGCGGAACCACCCACTGCTCGAAACTCAAACTTATTGCCGGTGAAAGCAAAAGGAGAAGTCCGGTTACGGTCGGTATTATCGCGCAGGATTTCGGGGATTTTTGGAATACTCAGGTAAACACTCTTTCCGTTGCCGTTGCCAAGTTCCTTGCGCGATGGCAATTTTTCGAAATCGTCGAGGGCTTTTGTAAGTTGTTCGCCGATAAAGGCCGACATAATGGCCGGTGGCGCTTCGTTGCCTCCAAGACGCAGATCGTTGCTGGCCGATGCAATACTTCCCCTGAGCAGCTCTTCATACTCATGAACTGCCTTAAGGATGATGGTGAGCACCGCCATGAAGCGGAGGTTTTCCTGCGGGGTTTTACCGGGAGAAAGCAGGTTTTCGCCGGTGTTTGTTGCCATGGACCAGTTGTTGTGTTTCCCACTGCCATTCACTCCGTTGTAAGGCTTTTCGTGGAGCAGCACTTTAAAGTAATGTTTGCGCGAAACTTTATCGAGCAGGTGCATCAAAAGCTGGTTGTGATCAACGGCTACATTCACTTCTTCGTAAACAGGTGCGCACTCAAACTGACTGGGAGCCACTTCGTTGTGTCTTGTTTTAAGTGGAATCCCGAGCTTGTGTGCTTCAATTTCTAGGTCGCGCATAAATGCCCTTGCACGGCTGTGAATGGTGCCAAAGTAGTGGTCGTGCAGTTGCTGATCTTTGGCAGACGAATGCCCGAAAACAGTCCGGCCGGCCAAAACCAGATCGGGTCGGGCAGCAAACAATGCCGAGTCAACAAGAAAATATTCCTGCTCCCATCCTAAGGTGGGATAAACTTTGGTAATATTTTTATCAAAGAGCTGACATACTTTGACTGCTGCTTTATCAAGAGCATCCATAGATTTCAGCAGAGGTGTCTTGTAGTCGAGTGACTCACCTGTGTAGGAAACAAAGATGGTGGGAATACATAGTGTGTGTTCCATGATGAAAGCCGGACTGGTTGGGTCCCAGGCTGTGTAGCCTCTGGCTTCGAATGTGCTGCGTATGCCGCCACTTGGAAACGACGAGGCATCGGGCTCCTGCTGAATTAATGACGAACCGGAAAACTCTTCGATGGCTTTACCGCTTGGTAGCGGATTGATAAAAGCATCGTGCTTTTCGGCAGTAGAGCCGGTTAAGGGATGAAACCAGTGTGTATAATGTGTTGCTCCATGACGCAAGGCCCAGGCTTTCATGGCCGAAGCCACCTGATCGGCGATTCGCCTTTCGATGCGTGCACCACTGCTGATGGTTTGCTGCAACGACCGATAGGCTTCCTTGGTCAGATACTCCATCATGGTTTCGTTGTTGAAAACCATTGACCCGAAATAATCGGAAATTTTCTCTGCGGGATAGTTTACCGGCGGAACCTGACGGTCCAGCGTTTGTGCCAGGGCCGTGAACCTGAAATTTTTCATAGTTGATTTGATTGAATGGTTTGTTGTTTTTGTTGGGGTTTTCTAATGAGCCAGAGTCCTGCAATCATCAATGCGCCATTCAGAATAAGCAGCTCAAATCCAAATTGATAGCCAAACAAAAGCTCGGTCGAATAGCGGTTTAAAAGCCATGTGAGCAATGGTGCAGCTACAGCGATAATAGGTACCAGACGATCTTTAATACTCCACTGCGTAAAAATTCCGCAGGCGTAAAGACCCAATAGCGGACCATAAGTGTATCCGGCGATGGTGAAAAGGCTGTCGATTACCGCTTTGTCGTTGATATTTCTGAAAAGAACATTAATGAGAATGATCAGCGAAGAAATAAAAAAATGTATCAGGTAGCGCAGGCGCTTTAAGGTTATTTCTGATTCGGCCGATTCATCTTTAAAGCCGATGATATCGTAAATCGTGGAAGTAGTCAACGCGGTTATGGCACCATCGGCACTTGAAAATGCAGCAGCAATAAGGCCTAAAAAGAAAACTACGGCAGCAAATCCGCCAAAATGTTCGATAGCGAGTCTGGGAAAAAGTTCATCCGAAGGAAAATTGATAATAATTCCGCTATCGTTTGCATAAATGTATAAGGATGCTCCGAGAAATAAAAAAAGAATATTGACAGGAATAAGTAAAGCACCCAGACTAAACACATTCTTTTGTGCCTCGCGCAGCGAACGGCAGCTAAGGTTTTTTTGCATCATATCCTGATCCAGACCGGTCATTACGATGGTAATGAACATCCCGCTGAAGAACTGTTTAAGGAAAAACCTATCATGACGCCAGTCATCCTCAATCAATCTTGTATATCCATCATTTATGGCTCTTTCGAGTAAGCCGCCCATGTGAATGCCCAGTTTTTCGCCAATCATATAAAATGTTACGACAAGGGCTGCCAGCATGAAGGTGGTCTGAAGGGTATCCGTCCAGACGATAGTTCTGATTCCTCCCCTAAATGAATACAATGTGATAATGATGATAAAAAGTAGTGCTGTTGTCCAGAATGGCCATCCGAGGCCCGAAAAGATAAACATGTGCAGCACGTTTATGACCAGAAACATCCGAAAGGACGCACCTATGAGTCTGGATAATATAAAGAATAACGCGCCGGTTTTCTGACTTGTTTGGCCGAAACGGGTGTTTAGATAGCTGTAGATGGACACCAGATTGAATTTGTAGTAGATAGGCAACAAAACCAGCGCAATTACCATGTATCCAAAGAAGTATCCAAAAACGACCATCAGATAGGTAAACTGCGTCTGCCCCACCCAACCCGGAATGCTGATAAAGGTAACTCCTGATAACGAGGCGCCTATCATGCCATAGGCTACGATATACCACGGCGACTTACGATTGCCGATAAAATAGGCCTGATTACCCGATTTTCGGGATGTAACCCATGAGAATATAAACAGCAATGCTACGTAAGCCAAAAAAACCAGGGTGATCAGCGTCGTGATTGTCATAACTGTTGTTCGCTCGATTTTGTCATGATATCCGTGAATTCAACGAGGCTATTCAGCTTGAAATCAGGGACTATGCTACTGTCTTCGTTTCCAACCAGCACAGTAATCATTCCTGCATTTTTGCCAAAAAGTATGTCGCTTTCCGTATCGCCTACCATCACCGACTTTCCGAAATCGATTTCAGGAAACATTTCTTTGGCTTGCAGTGCCATCCGGATCGATGGTTTACGGCAATTGTTCATTTCATGGCGCAACATGGTGCAGCAAATTACCGCATCCAGTTTTCCGCCAGATTTGATGATTGTATCGTTCATATATTGATGGACCAGGTCGAGTTGATCCTGTGACATCAAACCCAGCCCAACACCTTGCTGGTTGGTGATTACGATGATTCTTCCGAAAACATTAACGAGTCTGGCGAGGGCATCTAAAACGCCGGGAAGCCATTTGAAACCCTCAATATTTCGCACATAATCACCGGGCGGGCGTTCATTGATTACGCCATCGCGGTCGAGAAACAGGGTCCAATCCTTGCCTGCTGCCGGCCACGATGCGTTTTTGGTCATCATTTTCCGAACAACGTGTTTTCGATGATGTCGCAGACGATGTGCCCGACCAAAATATGAGCTTCCTGAATCCGTGCCGTGTTGGCCGAAGGAACGCACAAGGTGTAATCGCACCATTCGCGCATCTTTCCACCGCTTTGTCCGCTCATACCCACTACCATCATTCCGGCCTTTTTTGCTGCTTTAACTGCCTCAAGAATATTTGGCGAATTGCCCGAGGTGCTGATAGCGACCAGCATATCACCCGGCCGGCCCATGGCTTCCACCAAACGGGCATAGGCGATATTAAAGCCGTAATCGTTGCTCACTGCTGTCATGTATGAACTATTCACATGAAGAGCCTCGGCAAATAACGGTGGCCTGTCGATGGTGAAGCGACCGCTAAGCTCAGCAGCGATATGCTGGGCATCGGCAGCACTCCCGCCATTGCCGCAAAACAACAGTTTTCCGCCATTTTGGTAAACCCTGATGGCTGCTTCGGAAATTTTTTTGATGAGGGCAATAAGCTCATCATCAGCAAGCATACCTTGCTTGACAGCTATTGAGTCCGCAATAGTTTGGGCAATATTCATCGCTGCGAATTTGTTGCGCAAAAATAGCCTTTTTGGGTTAGGCGAATGGTACCTGCCTCGGCCAACCAAAACCAAAAATGCGGAATTTTGCAGCAAAACTATAATACGGTGAAAGCACTTACCACGATTCTGCTCCTTGTTTTATCTAATGCGTTTATGACTCTTGCATGGTATGGTCATCTGAAATTCAAGGACTTTCGCGGTTTCGAACAACTCAATCTGACATGGATTGTGCTCATCAGCTGGTCGATAGCCTTATTCGAATATATGTTCCAGGTGCCGGCCAACCGCATCGGCTATCAGGGCAATGGCGGCCCTTTCAGCCTCGTCGAACTGAAAGTGATTCAAGAGGTCATTACGCTTTCCGTTTTTGTTTTATTCAGTCTTCTTGTTTTCAGGAACGAGTCATTCAGGTTGAATCATCTGATCGGATTCGCTTTTTTGGTGCTTGCTGTCTATTTTATCTTTAAAAAGTAGTGTGGACAACCGTCTGACGAGCGGTGATAATTCTCAATGGCATCACCCTAACTGACAGTTCTTCCGAACCTTCTAAAGTTTTAAGTCATTTTTTGAAAATAAACTTGCGAAATCCGAGTTAGTGGTGATAATTTTGAAGCATCAATCAATAAGAATTAAAACCTTTTATTACCAATGAAATTCTATGATCTCGATTCGGTTTTCACCTTTGGCAAATACGAAGGAAAGACGATAAAGGAGGTTTTTGAACGCGATCCGAAGTATATCGATTTCTGCTTCAACAACATCGATGAGTTTTATGTGTCACCAGAGGTAATGCGTGAACTGAAGGCAACGAAATTATCAGAAATTGCAGATCCTGCTTCGCTGGAATCTTTTGATGATGAGATGCTCGATGCTTATCTCGACGATGCAACAGAAGAGCTTGATGGCTTTGATCCTATGCTCGACGACGAGGACGAACCAAGATGGGATGATGATGAAGAAGGTTTCGACATGGGATTTGACGACGACGAATTCGACAGTTACGACGACTTCGACGACGATGATTATTGATCTTCGTAAACCGTCTCCGGACGGTTTTTTTATTTCAGCAGCTTAGTCACCACATCAGCATAGTTTACCCAGCTCATACCTTCGGCAGTTTGTGCCACGTGTTCGCGCGGAATGGGATTCTCGATCGCTTTCTGCATAATGCGGCACATATCATCAGTGTCGAGCGGCCGCGCCAGGTATCCGTTAAATCCATCCTGTATGGTTTCAGGAAAATGCCCGACAGCTGTAGCTAACATGGGCATACGAAAATTGTAGCCAATCGATTCGACGCCCGAAGGAGTGGCCGTAAGATAGAACAACAGCAGATTGTCGCTCACCTGGAAGTACTTGTGTACCTCTTCGTTGGGAACAAACTCATTAACAACATATACTGAATCCTGCAAGCCAAACTTTTCAATAAGTTCGAGCGGTTTATAGTCGCGCTCGTCGTCTTTGTTTCGGAGAAAGATGCGGCCGGCCAGTTTAAATATTGTTTGTTTGAGCCTTGTCGTCCATTTTGTTTGATCAAGAGTTTGCCAGAACGACTCGCCCACAATAAGCAGGCTCACATCGTCTCGCTGGCTGCGCAGTTTTGAGAAGGCCTCGATGGCCAAATGAAGTCCTTTGTATTTTCTGATAAAACCAAAAAAGAGGAACACATGCCGGCGCAGATTCATGCTGCTTTTATGCGCATCGCGGTCGAAATCCTTGTCGGGTTCGAACATATCGTAAACAGGATGGTAAAGCCTGACCACCTTTCCGTCACCATCCTGAGCCTTTTCGCCATCGTTCAGGATTGAAAACTTGCGCTTAGGGAATAAGGCTTTCAGCTCTTGAGCGGTTTTGGACGCGTGAACAACAAAACGCGATACTTTGCTTAGCACAAAACGGGTGAACAAGGCGTCAATTTTGCTCCCTTCCTTCTGTACCACAAAATGCAGGTCAAAAACAATGGCTGCATTGGTCAGGCGCTTCAGCTGCCGGACAATTATCCCCAATGGAAGGCCCTGAATGGCTATAGCCCATTGAAAGATTACCATGTCGGGTTTCAGCGAGGCCATGCTGCGGGCTGTGCTGAACCACGAAAGTGGATTGTTGTAGTTGGTGAGGTAAAGGACCTTGATACCCGTTCCGGACAATTGGTCGCGGCGACTTTTTCTGTCGATGAAATCGCGGGGAATAATGGCCGGATATTGTTGTGTCCAAGAAACAATATACACCTCATTATCAGGATTTTTGTCGAGGGCACGGGCAAGTGAGGTATTGTAATTGGCAATCCCACCCTTGAATTTCGGACCGGGTCCAAAGCAGACGATACGCATCAAAATCGATTTTCAGCAAAGGTACGAAGCGCGTTCATGCGATTTCAGGAAATCAGCCGGTGTTTAGGTGCCGAAAAAGCAAAAAGCCGTTGCTTTAGGGGCAACGGCTTTTGGAGATTACATATGGGTTTCGTTTAACCCAGATAACTTTTCAGCATTTTGCTGCGCGAAGTATGCTTCAGACGCCGTATGGCTTTCTCCTTAATCTGGCGGACACGTTCACGCGTGAGGTCGAATTTTTCACCTATTTCTTCCAGTGTCATGGGGTGACTGCCGTTGAGCCCGAAATAAAGCCGGATGACATCGGCTTCGCGCGGAGTTAAGGTGGATATGGCGCGGTCGATTTCCTTGCGGAGCGATTCATAAAGTAGCTCTGTTTCAGGTGTTACCGATTCTTCGCTACGCAACACATCGTACATGGTATTGTCTTCGTCCTGCACCAATGGGGCATCCATACTGATATGGCGACCGGCATTTTTGAGCGATTCTTTCACCTCGGTTTCGGTAATTTCGAGCATATCTGCTATTTCTTCCGAGTTGGGTTCGCGCTCATATTCCTGCTCAAGCTTGGCGTAGGCTTTGTTGATTTTGTTGATGGAGCCTATTTTGTTGAGCGGAAGCCTGACAATACGCGACTGTTCGGCCAACGCCTGGAGAATGGATTGACGAATCCACCACACCGCGTAGGAAATAAATTTAAAACCACGTGTTTCGTCGAAGCGCTGAGCAGCTTTGATAAGGCCCAGATTACCTTCATTGATAAGGTCAGGAAGACTAAGCCCCTGATTCTGATACTGTTTCGAAACAGAAACAACAAAGCGCAGGTTTGCCTTTGTTAATTTTTCGAGTGCAGCCCGGTCGCCCTGTTTAATACGTCGGGCCAGATCCACTTCCTCCTCGGCTGTTATCAGCTCCACTTTGCCAATCTCCTGAAGATACTTATCGAGCGAGGCAGTTTCCCTGTTGGTAACCTGTTTGGTAATTTTTAGTTGTCTCATGGATTATGCTGGTGAACGTTTTTTCATGATGTTTACGCAATTACTCTAACTGAGTTACATCTTATTGGGTGCTTCAGGTTTTGGCAGCAAAACTTTTCTTGAAAGTTTCATTTTGTTGGTTTTGCTGTCGATGCCGATAAGCTTAACTTTGACCTTATCGCCAACTTTAAGCACGCTTTCAACAGTTTCAAGCCGGCGCCACTCTATCTCGGAGATGTGCAGCAGGCCATCTTTACCGGGCAGGATTTCAACAAAAGCCCCAAAAGGAAGAATACTTTTAACCGTTCCCAGATACTCCTCACCTACTTCCGGCACAGCAACAATGGCACGGATACGGGCTTTGGCCATTTCGATGCTTTCCTTGTTGGCCGAAACAATATCGATGACACCAAATTCGCCCTTTTCTTCAATAACGATAGTGGTGTTGGTTTCGCGCTGCATTTCCTGAATGATTTTACCACCAGGGCCAATAATAGCGCCAATGAATTCCTTGTCCACAAACATCTTTTCGATACGTGGCACATGATCCTTGTAATCTGCCCTGGGTTGGGTAATCACTTTGGCCATTTCGTTGAGAATATGGAGGCGGCCAAGGCGGGCCTGTTCAAGAGCCTGCTCAAGAATCTGATAAGTGAGTCCGTCCACTTTGATATCCATCTGGCAGGCCGTGATTCCATCCTTGGTGCCGGTAACTTTAAAGTCCATATCGCCAAGGTGGTCCTCATCGCCAAGAATATCGCTCAGCACGGCATATTTTTCGGGAGTGCCGCTCGAGATCAGACCCATAGCTATACCAGCCACAGGTTTCTTGATTTTGACGCCTGCATCGAGCAAGGCCAGAGTGCCACCACATACCGAAGCCATAGAACTCGATCCATTGGATTCGAGGATGTCCGAAACAACACGGATTGTATAAGGGTTTTCATCGTTGGAAGGAATCATTGGCTTCAAAGCGCGCTCGGCTAAGTTGCCATGGCCAATTTCGCGACGGCTGACTCCCCTGCTGGGTCTTGCTTCGCCAGTTGAAAAGGATGGAAAGTTGTAGTGGAGCATGAAATTGCTGGTGCCTTCAAATACAACGCCATCAATAGTTTGCTCATCGAGCTTTGTACCGAGTGTAACGGTGACTAACGCCTGCGTTTCGCCACGTGTAAAGATGGCCGAACCATGTGTGGATGGCAGATAGTCCACTTCGCACCAGATCGGCCGTATCTCGTTAAGCTTTCGTCCATCAAGGCGGATACGCTCATTAAGAATGGCATCACGAACGGCTTTCTTTTCGACGTCGTGGAAATATCGTTTCACGAGTCCTTTTTTCGCGTCTTTTTCGTCTTCTGCAATAGTTTCCATGAATGCATCACGAACGGCTTCGAATGCTGCAGCGCGTGCGTGTTTGTCAGGATTACCTTCAACGGCAAGTGCATAACATTTGCTGTAAGCAAAGTCGTGAACGGCCTTACGAAGGTCTTCATCGTTTACTTCGTGGCAGTATTCTCTTTTTGGTGATGCCTTTTGAACGCGCGAAGCAAGCGCCAGTTGTGCCTGACAGTGTGTCTTGATGGTTTCGTGAGCCACTTTCAATGCCTCGAGCATTACAGCTTCCGAAACTTCTTTGCATTCGCCTTCAACCATCACAATGTTGTCAGCCGTAGCTGCAACCATCAGGTCGAGGTCGGCAGCTTCGAGGGCACTAATGGGAGGATTAACAACAAATTCGCCATTGATGCGGGCAACGCGTACTTCGGAAATGGGTCCGTTGAACGGAATGTTCGAAACCATCAAAGCGGAAGATGCGGCAAGTGCTGCAAAGGCATCTGGTGCCACATCGTTTTCTCCGGAAATCAGGTTGATAACCACCTGTGTTTCGGCGTGATAGTCATCCGGAAAAAGCGGACGCAATGCCCTGTCGACAAGTCGGGCAATCAGCACTTCATAGTCCGACGGACGGCCTTCGCGCTTAAAAAAGCCGCCGGGGAATTTGCCTGTGGCGGCAAACTTTTCTTTGTAATCAACACTTAGTGGAAGAAAGTCCACATCTTCCTTAGCTTCAGTTGCCGATACTACTGTGGCCAGCAGCATGGTTTTGCCAATAGACAGAACGACTGCGCCGTCGGCCTGTTTGGCCAGGCGACCGGTTTCGATTGTAACCAGCCGACCGTCCGGAAGACTGATTTCCTGCTTAATTGCTTGAGGTATCATGATGTTGTAAGTTTAGCTGTTATGCAAATGCAAAAAAAGGCAATCATCAAATTGCCTTTTTTCGAGCATGGCTATTAAATGCCTTATTTGCGAATACCGAGTTCCTTAATAATGTGGCGGTAACGCTCAATGTCTCTTTCTTTCAGATAGTCCAGTAGTTTTCTGCGCTTACCTACCAGATTAACAAGTGCACGCATGGTGGCCATGTCCTTTTTGTTTTTCTTGAGGTGCTCAGTCAGATGCTTGATACGAAAAGTGAACAATGCAACCTGCGACTCGGGCGAACCGGTATTTGTGGCCGATCCACTAATTTCCTGAAAGATTTCCGTCTTTTTTTCCTTGGTCAGATACATACTTATTATCTAAATTGAGGGTGCAAAAATAGTTAATTTATCAATACATCATTGAGGTTCACTCATTTTTCACGAACCGCAAAAAAACAGCCTCATTTTCTCTTGAACAATTTGCCAATATACTTGGTAAATTCTTCAAAACGCTCCAGATTTTCGCTCAGTGGTTCAAAAACGGATGCTTCGCTCAATTTGACAGATTGCCAGTTTTCGGCGGATTGGGAAGGATAAACGAGTATGAAGTTATTGCTGGTAAAATACTTATTCAGGTATCCGGGAATTTTGGCCATCTGTTCGTTGTAGGATACAAATCCTTTACGGCTGAGGATAACCATCAGTGCATCGTTTTCCCGAATTTCACGGCTCAGAATTAGAAAATCGTCCCAGTCAGCAAAGGGTGTGAAGCTTGCCTCAACCGGATGGTTTTTTTGAACCACCTGAAGCCATTCAATGGTGTGATTAGAAGCAAAGAAATCGATTCTCGCCCCGGTATTCCGGCTAATGTTCCACACCTTGACCACCCAAAGCGGAAATCCAATTTCTTTTTCAGCACGATCGGGTACCACAATGATATATCGCTTAATGGTCTGTATTGGCTGAACTGCTTTATTTATCCAGACAGTAAGATCAGACTTATTTAAAATGCCTTCAGTAAGGTTTCCTAAAAAGTTGTCACTGATGCCCTTGCGACTCTGCACACCAAGTACGAGGTCGGTACTTTTCGTTTCGTTTGCTGCACTTGTTATGCCGTTTACGAGGTTTAGATCGTAGCGAAGCACCTTACGCATAAAGACATCAGATGCCGAGGCAATATCGGCGGCTTCTTCAAGCAGTTTGTCCGCCTTTTTTTCCGAGAGTTCTCTTGTAGGATCATTATTAAGCACATGAAGCCCAATCACATCATGCTTGTTGTTTTTCGATTTGATCAACATACTGAAATTGACAAGTTCATTGAGTGTTTCCTTATTGGACAGGGCTATTAATATCCTTTCTGATGTGGTATCCGCATCCTGCTCATCAGCCATTTCGGACAAAGCAAGCCGCTGAGCCCCTCTTTGCGCTGCAAATGATGCGATTGTGCAGGTTATCAGAATCATGACAATCGACCCATTAAGCACCGCATCGTTGAGTAATCTGATTGGAGCACCGGATTGGTCATAACCAAGGATGATATTGTAGCCTACAAGCACGGCAGCGAGTGTGGCAGCAGCCTGGGCGTTGCTCAGGCCGAAAATGATGTTACGTTCGTAAATTTTCAGACTGAATATCTTTTGTGTAAAAAAAGCGGCCAGGAACTTCCCGAAAATGGCTACCGAGGTCATTACAAGAGCAACGATTATTGTTTCCGAATCACGGATAAAGGCCCGGTAATCCACAAGCATACCAACGCCAATCAAAAAAATGGGAATAAATAATGCGTTGCCAACAAATTCAATACGATTCATCAGCGGAGAGGTGCGCGGTATCAGTTTGTTGAGCGCAAGCCCGGCCAGAAACGCACCGATGATGTGCTCGATGCCGGCGGCCTGAGCAAGCGCTGCACCAAGAAACACCATAGCCAGCGAAAAAATATAATGAAGGATATTATCGTCATATTTCTTAAAAAACCATCGGCTGAGCAGTGGGAAAATGAAAACAACAATTAGGGTAAAAATAGTGATCGAAATGCTGAGCCTCAACCAGAAGTCGGTCGAAATTTCACCGGTGGCCATATTGGCGATAACTGCCAGCACAAGCAGGGCCAGTGTGTCGGTAATAAGCGTTCCACCTACCGCAATCACCACAGAACGGCTATTCTGCACACCGAGTTTACTTATGATAGGATAGGCCAGGAGCGTATGAGATGCAAACATGCTGGCGAGTAAAACGGAAGTCATCATAGAAAAATTCAACAGGTAATATCCTGCCCCGATGCCCAGTATCATCGGAATGAGAAAGGTGAGCATGCCAAAGACAACACTGCGTCCGCTATTCTTGCGAAAAGTGCCCAAATCCATCTCGAGGCCTGCCAAAAACATGATGTAAAGCAGCCCAACAGTTCCAAAAAGGGTAATGCTGGAGTCGCGCATCAATAAATTGAACCCATGTGGCCCGATAAGTGCCCCGGCTATAATCAAGCCGATAAGGTGAGGAATCTTAAGCTTATTGAGGAGAATTGGCGCAAAAAGTATGATGAAGAGAATGATGGAAAAAATAAGTACAGGATCTTTGAGTGGCAAGTTTAGGCTCTGTATTAAAATTAACATGACACAGTAAGTATATGAGTATATGCCTTGCGGAACAAAATTAACACAATCTTACTAAGCAGTCTGGGTCGATAAAAATTAGATAACAAAGCACAGATTCGAACAATATGCTTTAAATATTGTTAACTTGGCATTATTTTTCTAAAATGGGAAAGAGGGTTGTTATCATAGGTGCCGGATTTTCCGGTCTTTCGTCGGCCTCAGTGCTGGCAAAACATGGATTCGAAGTTGAGGTGATTGAGCGGCATAGCTTGCCCGGTGGCAGGGCGCGTCGGCTCAGCGAAGATGGCTTCACTTTTGATATGGGTCCAAGCTGGTATTGGATGCCTGACGTCTTTGAGAACTTTTTCAATTACTTTGGAAAGACAGTCAGCGATTATTATGATCTCGAGCGCCTTGATCCCTCCTATACTATTTATTTCGACAACGACCAGCGCATCGACATACCGGCCGACCTGAATCAGCTGATTGCACTTTTCGAAAGTATAGAACCCGGCAGCGGACCCAAGCTCCGCAAGTTTCTTGACGATGCTGCCTTCAAATATGATATTGGTATCAATCGCCTGGTGTACAAGCCTGCCAGAAGCCTGACCGAATATCTTGAATGGGACATCATCAAAGGGGTATTCCGTATGGACCTTTTCCAGTCGTTCTCATCCTACATAAGGAAATACTTCAAAGATCCCAGACTGCTTCGTGCACTCGAATTTCCGGTAATTTTCCTGGGAGCTACTGCCGATAAAATTCCTGCACTCTACAGCCTGATGAATTACGGAGACATTGCCCTGGGCACCTGGTATCCCAAAAAGGGAATGTTCAGCGTAGTGCAAGGCTTCGAAAAACTGGCCATCGAACAGGGTGTCCATTTCACCTATAATGAAGAAGTTGTCGGGCTTGAAGTCACCAATGGTGCAATACATCGGGTGCATACCAACAAAAGGAGCATCGAAGCGGATTATGTGATTGCCAGCGCTGATTATCACCATGTGGAGCAACATCTGCTTCCCCCGCCCTACCGCCGCTACGACGAAAAATACTGGGACAAAAGGGTGATGTCGCCCTCGTCGCTTATTTACTTTCTGGGAATTGATAAAAAGTTGGACAACATCCTGCACCATACACTGATATTCAACCCGGAATTCGATCAGCATGCCCGCGATATCTACGAAACTCCTCGCTGGCCGCAAAGGCCGGCTGTTTACCTAAGCTGTACTTCGCAAACCGATCCCACTGTAGCACCCGAAGGAATGGAAAACCTCTATATACTCATCCCTGTTGCACCAGGATTGGATGATACCGATGAAGTGAGGCAGCATTATTTCGACCTTTCCATCAGCAGAATTGAAGAGGTTACCGGCAATAAGTTTAAAGACAATATAATTTACAAAAGATATTACTCCAACAGGGACTTTGCTGCCGATTATTACGCTTACAAGGGCAATGCCTACGGTTTGGCTAACACCCTGATGCAGACTGCAATCCTTAAACCTTCCATGTTTAGCAAAAAAGTGAGAAATCTGCTCTATACAGGTCAGCTGACCACGCCGGGTCCCGGTGTACCTCCAACCATTATTTCGGGTCAGGTGGCCGCCAAAGAGATTATCAAACGCCAAAACTCAAAACCATGAAAGCATTGTACGATGAAGTGTCTTACAAAATCAGCAAACTGACCACCAAAAGCTATACAACGTCATTCTCTTTGGGTATCAGGCTGTTTCATAAAGAATTTCACGACCCCATCTATGCCATCTATGGCTTTGTGCGTCTGGCCGATGAAATTGTTGACTCCTTTCACGATCACGACAAAGCATCGCTCATGCGCGAATTCCGAAAGGATACGGAAGAAGCCATAAGCCGTCGGATAAGCCTCAATCCTGTGCTCAACAGCTTTCAACATACCGTGCACAAATACAACATCCAATGGGAACATATTGACCGTTTCCTGAAGAGTATGGAAATGGACCTGGACAAAATTGAATACAACCAGATGTTGTATGAGGATTATATCCTTGGCTCTGCCGAAGTGGTCGGACTCATGTGCCTGCATGTTTTCACCAATGGCGATCTGGAAGAATACGAGCGTCTGAAACGTCCTGCCATGCGTTTGGGGTCGGCATTCCAGAAGATTAATTTTTTCCGCGATCTCCACAACGACCACAAACATCTCGGCCGTTCCTATTTTCCGGGTCTGGACATCAACAATTTTGACAGAACCAAGAAAGAAGAGATAGAAGCCGATATCGAAAAAGACTTTAAGGACGGTCTGGAAGGCATTCGACAACTGCATAAGGGCGTGCGTTTTGGGGTTTATGTGGCCTATGTCTATTATTACAGGCTCTTCCGGAAAATCAAGAAACTCAATGCAAAGCGACTTCTTGAGGATAAGAGAATCCGCATCAACAACGGTTCGAAATACTTCCTGATGGCCAGCTCTTTTGTACGATATAAGTTTAATCTGCTGTAAATGAGATATATTATTTTTCTTTCATTGTTTTTTAATGCTTTCATTGCAGGAGCTTCACCGCTTGATGACGCCCGTAAATTGTTCTTTCGAATAGAAGAAGGCAAGGATATTGCCCGGCAATTGCAACGCATTACAGAGGACGGCCTGAAGGCTGAAAATTATGTGCTGGCAGGTTATCATGCTGTTGCCACGGCCAATTTGGCCACGCATACCCTTATGCCTGTTTCGCGTTATAATTTTTTTACCGAAGGAAGAAATATGATTGAGCAGGCTATCAGGAGTGCCCCGAATGATGCGGAGCTGAGGTTTCTAAGGCTTACCATTCAGGTAGGAACGCCTGCTTTTCTCCATTACAATCAACATATTGCCACCGACAGGGACTTCGTTCTCCAATATTTGGAAACGCAATTTCAGAAGTCTGACAACGCAAACAGATTCTGGATGCAGGTATTGTTATATTTGCGTGACAGAAGCCGGCCGGATGAGATAAGCCGGAATAGAATAAATAAACTGCTCGAAAAGAACTATACGACCTGAAAATTTACGGAAATGACAGATGAGTTTGTGGTGCTGGTTGACGAGAATGACCATCCAATAGGCATAATGGAGAAAATGGAAGCTCACCGAAAGGCTGTGCTTCACCGCGCATTCTCGATTTTTCTTTTCAACCCGCGGGGCGAGATGTTGCTTCAACAACGTGCTCATCATAAATACCATTCACCCGGCTTGTGGACCAACACCTGTTGTAGCCACCCACGCGAGGGCGAGAGCCTTGAAGAAGCCACTAAAAGACGGCTTCGCGAGGAAATGGGGATGCAATGCAATATGCGCAAAGCCTTTGATTTTATTTACAAGGCTGATGTAGGTCAAGGTCTCACAGAGCACGAATTCGACCATGTTTTCATAGGTGTATCTGACGATCAGCCGGTTATCAATCCTGAGGAGGTGGCTGACTGGAAGTATATGACGGTAAAAGAAGTTGTCAATTCGATGGCCTCAAACCCCGAACAATATACAGTTTGGTTTCGTATAGCTATGGTTCATCTTGAAAAATATTTGAAAACCAATAATTTACAATAAAATGACCTGGTATTTTGCCCTCCTGCTTACAGTAATCTTCTTCCTTTTCATGGAGTTTGTTGCATGGTTCTCTCATAAGTATATCATGCACGGTTTTTTGTGGATATTGCACAAAGACCACCATATTCGCGATGGAAGAAGGTTTGAGTGGAATGATGTGTTTGCCCTCATCTTTGCCACACCCAGTTTCCTTTTTATCTTTTTCGGCATACAGGCCGGATTCGATTGGAGATTCTATGCCGGTCTGGGCATCGCACTGTATGGCATTTCCTACTTTCTGTTTCACGATGTGCTGGTTCACCGCAGACTGCCTATGCTCGAAAAGCTTAGCAACCGCTACCTCAGGGCTACCATCACTGCACACCTCGACCATCATAAGCCCAACGCCATGTATAACTACGGATTTTTGCTGGCTCCATGGAAATACTATAAAGAAGAATGGTCGAAGAACAAAACCAACGCATAGCATGGCAATGAAAAGAAAAACAGCCGCTCCCCCCGGGCGACTGTTTTTATTAATGCCGCATTGTATTAAAAGGCATAACAAATAAAAGCATAAGAATTTTTAACTACAATACGGTAAAATACTTAGAAATTATCATTTTAAACTGAAGGCTTTATTGAGGCCGTGAAAAAAGAGTTCAATTTTGCTAAAAGTCCCGTTGTCATCCTCAAGCTGCATTGAAGGTAATAGTCTGTGAACCTTGTCATAAACCAAACCATCGCTGACAATTAAAAGCCATAGTTTTGTTATCTGTGGATTTCGCCTGTAAAGGGATTGGAGGCTGTTCTTTTTAGTAATCAACTCTTGCAGCTTCATCATATACAAATCCCCAAAGTTTTTTCGTCCGATTAGCGAATCCAGGTCTTGCGAATGGATTTTCAGGCTGGTTATTTCGATACCGACAGCTTTCATTTTAGAAGTAAAATAAAGAAAATCAGGCGATTCATTTTCAATAATTTTACCCTTGGGCAATTCTGAATCCAACATCAACCACGCTTTCAGCACTTCGTACTCCGCTGCCTTTTTTCTTTGACGATTATCCAACCTCATGATTATTAATGTAAACGAAGTATTATGTTATCAATTATTTCATTCTGACTTAAGTTTGATTTCATGGTGCAGGCTTTTCTTTGACAAGCATAAATCAATGCACTATGGGCATACCCCGCCGCCGACCTGAGATTGTTGTGATTTCTGATGTTCATCTGGGAACACGTGGTTGCAGAGCATCCGAACTTCATGCATACCTGAAAAGCATCGAACCAAAAACACTCATTCTGAACGGAGATATCATCGACATCTGGCAGTTCAGAAAAAACTACTGGCCTCCTGTTCACATGAAAATCGTTAAGCAAATTATCGCCATGGCTGCCCGCAAAACCAAAATCTACTACATCACCGGCAACCACGATGAGATGCTAAGGCGTTTCAATGGATTCTCCATTGGCAACCTCCATATTGTAAATCAACTTTCAATTGATCTTGAAGGAGAAAATACATGGTTTTTCCATGGCGATGTATTCGACGTTGTGATGCAATATTCGAAGTGGCTTGCCAAGCTGGGTGCCATTGGTTATGATTCGCTCATCTGGCTGAATACTAACATCAACAGCATCAGAACACTTTTAAAGCTTGAGAAGGTTTCATTTTCTAAAAAGGTAAAGGAAAATGTAAAATCGGCAGTGAAGTATATTAACGATTTTGAGGTTACGGCTGCCGGACTTGCAGCTCGAAAAGGCTATAGTGCAATTGTTTGCGGCCATATCCACCACCCCGAGATTAAAACCATATCCACTGCTTATCATGATGTAAAATATCTGAATTCAGGAGATTGGATTGAGAATCTAACTGCACTGGAATATGAATCAAACAAAGGCTGGACCCTGTTTGATTTTCGCTTAAATGGTCTGACAACATCTTCAAAACCTATAGCCGATGATGCATTATTTGCTACCGACGAGCTGAAGGCCAATGAATTATTTGCGCTTATGGTTAAGGAATTTAACGCATGAGAATACTTTTCGCTATTCAGGGTACAGGCAATGGCCACCTCAGTCGAGCAGCCCAGATTTATCCGTTTCTAAGAGCCTATGGACAGATTGATGTACTGGTGAGTGGCACAGAACATACACTGAAACCCTCTTTTCCTGTTCGTTTTCACTACAAAGGCTTAGGATTTGCCTTTGGACATAAGGGAGGCATCAATTATATTAAGACCTACAGAGACGCCAGAATCTGGAAATTTCTTAAATCGGTCGATGAAGTACCTGTCAGGAATTATGATTTGATTATCAACGATTTTGAGCCGATTACTGCCTGGGCCTGTCGCCTGCGTGAAGTACCTATAGTTGCCTTGAGCCATCAATCGGCTCTTATCAAACCCGGAGTCCCGAAGCCTGCAACTCCCGACCTTGCAGCTGACATGGTACTCAGATATTATGCTCCGGCAGCAGAATCTGTCGGGTTTCATTTCGAGAGCTACCACCACAATATCTTCACACCTGTCATCCGACAGGAGCTTTATCTGATCCGGCCAAAGCAGTGTAATCATTTGACTGTGTATCTGCCGGCATACGCTGTCGATCAACTGAGTCAGATTTTACCTGTGATTAAAGGCATGAAATGGCAAATCTTTGCCAGGGTTAGACACAGAATGGAACTCAGGCCCGATATCAGTGTTTTTCCTGTTGATTCACAATCGTTTGTGAAAAGCATGTCAAGTTCCTCAGGCGTTTTGTGTGGTGCAGGCTTCGAGACGCCGGCAGAAGCATTTCATTTGGGAATTCCACTACTTGTAGTACCCATGCGCGGCCAATACGAACAGGAATGCAATGCTGCAGCAATAGAGAAGATTGGGGCAAAGGTAATCTGGAAATCGTCAGCTTTCGATGCTGCCTCCATCACCCAATGGGTGGAAGAACGAAAGAAAATCCAGCTTGAATATCCCAACATAATCAAACCGGCACTTGAACGGGTAATGGAATTGTATAAGAATCAACCTGCAACACCAGCCAGCCAGTGGCCCGGGTTGAAATCTCTACTTGCCGGCTAGAAAGCCTTCTTTAAGGTCAGAAAGCCCGGATAGGCAACTTGTCGGATACCCACTTCAATGTATGGCTTGACTTTTACCTGAAGTTCCACCGGCTGCGCTCCGGTATTGCCTGCCAGCCTGAAGGCCAGATTAGCCAGGGCGTCGGCTTGCTGTCCGCTGAAAAGCTTAACCAGGTCGGCCTGCACCGTGACCGGAATAATGGTTTTGCCAACTGCAGGTATTGTGACAGCCTCGTTAAAACGTCCTTGCACCATCTCGCGCCCGTCAAGCAAAACGTGGTAATCCATACGCGACATCATCGCCTGCTTGTCATTTGGATTTTCGATGTCCAGCAAAACATTAAAGGTAATGGGCAACTCATTGCTGAAAATTGCACTCGAAAGCTGCATCACCTGTGCAATGTTCAGGTCGGAACGCTTCATACCCTGACGAAGCTCAACACCGGCAAGGTTGATTCTATCTACACCCTTCACCTCAAAATTGCACTGTTGGAGCGCCTGAGTCTTATTTATCTGATCAATAACGCTGCATCCTGCAAGGAGAACTACAACCGGAAACAGCAAAACGAAAATGCTTCTATTCATTGGTTACGGTTTTTGATGCTCTTTTGCGTTCGTTTTCATCGAGGATAATCTTCCTCAGCCTGAGGCTGCGGGGCGTGACTTCAAGATATTCATCGTCGCGGATGTTTTCCATATATTCTTCAAGCGAAAACCTGATGGCAGGAATGATCATGATCTTTTCATCAGAACCTGAGGCACGAACATTGCTCAGTTTCTTTGTCTTGCACACATTCACCACCAGATCGCCCTGACGACTGTTTTCGCCTATGACCTGACCGGCATACACTTCCTCGTTGGGGTTGACGTAAAACCTTCCCCTGTCCTGAAGTTTCCAGATGGAATAAGGTATTGCAGCGCCTGTATCGAGCGAGATCAGAGCACCATTGTTACGGTTAGGCACCTCGCCTTTCCATGGCTCAAATGCTTTAAAGCGGTGGGCAATAATGGCCTCGCCTTCGGTTGCAGTAAGTATATTGTTGCGCAAACCGATGATGCCTCGTGCCGGGATGCTGAACTCCATGTGCATGCGGTCGCCTTTAGGGTTCATCTCGAGCAATTCGCCCTTTCGCATGGTGACCTGTTCGATCACCCTGCCTGTAAAGTCTTCGGGCACAAGCACCGTAAGGGTTTCCACCGGCTCGTATCGGATACCGTCAATGGTTTTAATAATCACCTTGGGTTGCCCCAGCTGAAACTCATAACCCTCGCGTCTCATGGTCTCCACAAGCACACTCAGGTGCAGAATGCCACGGCCAAATACCAGAAGACTTTCGGGTGATTCAGTTTCTTCCACCCTAAGCGCAAGATTCTTTTCTGTTTCCCTGAATAGCCTTTCCCTCAGGTGTCGCGAGGTGACGAACTTGCCTTCCTTACCATAAAAGGGTGAATTGTTCACCGTGAACAGCATGCTCATCGTAGGCTCGTCAATCTTGATCGGAGGCATGGATTCAGGATTCTCGGCATCGGCCACAGTATCACCAATTTCGAAATCCTCGATACCCAGCAGCGCTACGATGTCGCCTGCCCTCACAGGTGTTTTGATACGTTCCTTGCCCAAGCCCTCAAAAACATATAACTCCTTGATGGTGTGGCGCGTAATCTCGCCTGAACGTTTAACAAGCGATACTGCCATTCCTGCCTGTAAGGTCCCGCGATGCAGGCGACCCACGGCAATCCGCCCGACGTAAGAGCTGTAGTCGAGCGAAGTAATCTGTAGTTGTGGTGTGCCCTCCAGGTACTTCGCTGGTGGAATCTGACTGATGATGACATCGAGCAGATAAGAGATATCCTGTGCAGGCTTGTTGAAATCATCGGACATCCAGCCTTCCTTTGAAGAACCAAAAACCGTCGGGAAATTCAGCTGGTCTTCGGTGGCTCCAAGGTTGAACATCAGCTCGAACACCGCTTCCTGCACTTCATCAGGGCGGCAATTAGGCTTATCCACCTTGTTAATCACCACAATAGGCTTCAAACCCATCTCAATAGCTTTCTGCAACACAAAGCGTGTTTGCGGCATCGGACCCTCAAAAGCATCCACCAGCAGCAAAACGCCATCGGCCATATTGAGCACACGCTCCACCTCGCCGCCAAAGTCAGCGTGACCGGGAGTATCGATGATGTTGATCTTGACGCCTTTATATCGGACTGAAACGTTTTTCGCCAGAATGGTAATGCCTCGCTCACGCTCCAGATCGTTACTGTCGAGGATAAGCTCCTGAACTTCCTGATTGTCCCTGAACAGTTTCACTTGATACAGGATGCGGTCAACTAAGGTCGTCTTGCCGTGGTCAACGTGAGCAATAATGGCTATATTTCTGATTTCGTGCATGATAGAATTCGTTGTGGGAATGATGGTCAAAGGCTGCAAAAGTAGTGTTTTTGCCCTTTGGAGCGGTTAAAAGACTAATTTTGGCCCACAAAAGTCTCAGTTAAGCTTCATGATTTATATCCGGAAACCCGGCCTCAGCCCGTGGTTCAACCTTGCAGCCGAAGAGTTTGTGGTAAAACACCTTGATGATGAAGTGTTGATGCTTTGGGAAAACGACTGGTGTGTGGTAGCCGGTAAACACCAGCATGCCTATGCTGAAATCAATACCGACGAAGTTTTCCGGCGCGGCATTCCGGTGATCAGACGGATATCCGGAGGCGGAACAGTGGTGCATGCTCCCGGAAATATTAACTACAGCCTGATTACAGATAATCGTAAAAGTCATTTCAAGATTGATTTTAAGGCCGCAACCGAACCTATCGTAAGCTTTCTGAAACAATTTAATCTTACAGTAGAGGTAACCGGTATTAGTAACCTATCTGTCAATAACTTGAAAATTTCCGGTAATGCTGCCCACGTTTTTAAAAACCGCAGCCTTCATCATGGCACATTGCTTTTCGATGCCGACCTCCGTATCATCAGTGCGCTGATCAACCGGCCCGAAAATCCTTATGAATCCGCTGCAATACCATCGAAACCTGCACCTATGGCCAATATAGCGGCATTGCTGAACACAAAAATCACACTGTCCGATTTTAAACTACAGCTTCAGGAATATTTAATTAATACATTAAATATCAATTTCATAAGAGATTTTACCGAATCGGAGATAAAGGCTATCAGTCAGCTGGCTGATGAAAAGTACAGGCAGGACCGCTGGAATTTTGGTTACGCGCCGGATTATACCTTTCGACGCACCATACATCTGAGCAATGCAAATGCCGACGTTGTCATGACAGTAAAAAAAGGAATAGTAACTCATTTCGAGGCCAGAGGAAATACCTTGTTTGATCCTCTGACCGGCCTGCTGACAGGCGTTCCTCATGTGCGGGAGGTGTTTGCAGAAAAAATTTTCGTATCCGGTTATTCTGCATTATTTTCGGAGGCTGATAAAAACCAACTAATCTCACAATTGTTTTAAATAAAATGACTTATATGACCGCAGAACAAATTTTCGGCCGCCTTTGGGATGGCTACACCACACAAAACCCTTCGGTGCAGAAGGTGCACGAACTGTTCGTTTCGCATGGCGAGACCGTAATGAACGATCATATTGCGTTCCGCACTTTCGACGATGCACGGGTGAACATTGAAGTATTGTCGAAACTCTTCATTAAAGCCGGTTACACTTATGCCGGAGAGTATCATTTCGAAGATAAACATCTGTATGCCAGACATTACGAAATGGAAGGCGGCCCACGCGTGTTTATATCGGAATTGCTGAGCAGGCATTTCAGCCCCTTTGTGCAGCAAACGATTAAGCAATGCGTTGATGCAATACCGGCAGATCTGTTAACATCCGACGAACTCATTTTCAGCGGCACAAGCTGGCAGCCTGTCAGTTACGAAGTTTACGAGAAACTTCGACAGGAATCCGAATATGCAGCCTGGCTTTATGTACATGGTTTCAGAGCAAATCATTTCACGGTAAGTGTGAATCACCTGAAAAAATTCACCAACCTGCAAATGGTCAACCAACTGCTCAAGGATAATGGCTTTCGTATCAATGATTCCGGAGGAGAAATCAAGGGTACACCGGCCGAATTGCTCGAGCAGTCGAGTATCCGAAGCGAAATGATCCAAGTGCAGTTTATCGAAGGAATCAAGGAAATACCCGGCTGCTACTACGAGTTTGCCCTCCGCTATCCTGATGCCGATGGCAAATTGTACTCCGGTTTTATTGCTAAATCGGCTGATAAAATATTCGAAAGCACTGACATGGTAAAAAAGTAATCGATGGGTGCTGAGCAGCGCACTTCCGTTCGAGAGTCGAAGCTTTATAAAAGCCTTAAAGCTTTCGAAGCAAGGTTTTCCGGCGAGATATTGGTCGATGAGTCCACCAGACTTATCTATGCTACCGATGCCTCCGTTTACCGCGAAAAACCCCTTGCCGTGGCGTTTCCTCGTTCGAGTGATGATATCCGCCGGCTGATTGCTTTCGCTGCCGAGCACAAAACTTCATTGATTCCCAGAGCTGCAGGCACTTCGCTGGCCGGTCAGGTGGTGGGCAATGGCATCGTTGTCGATATCAGCCGCCACATGGGTGCCATTATCGAACTCAATAAATCGGAGAAATGGGTCAAGGTGCAGCCCGGTGTGGTGCTGAACGAACTGAATAAGTTTCTTGCGCCACACGGATTATTTTTTGGACCTGAAACATCCACGGCCGATTATTGCATGATTGGCGGAATGGTAGGCAACAATGCCTGTGGAGCTCACTCGCTCGTTTATGGCTCAACGCGCGATCATACGCTTGAAATCACAGCCCTGCTTGCAGATGGCAGCGAAGTCGTCTTTGGCGACCTCAGTCCGGAACAATTACAGCAAAAGCTCAGCTTACCGGGTCTTGAAGGTGATATTTACAGGAAAGTACACCAGATTTTAAGCGATCAAGACAATCGTGAGCTGATTCACGAGCAATATCCCGATCCCCGCCTTAAACGGCGAAATACAGGTTATGCACTTGATTTGCTGGCACAATGCCGGCCCTATAATCCCGAAGGTCCGCCACTCAACCTTAGCCGGTTATTGGCCGGTTCGGAAGGAACGCTGGCTTTTGTCACCGGGATCAAGCTGAATCTTGTGGATCTGCCACCTAAGCATAAAGCGCTCGTTTGTGCCCATTTCCACACGCTTGAGCATGCGCTGCATGCCAACCTGATCGCCTTGAAATATCAACCGGTGGCCATTGAACTGATGGATAAGACCGTAATGGATCTTACCCGCGAGAATATAGAACAAAACAAGAACCGTTACTTTGTGCAAGGCGATCCTGCTGCCATTCTTATTGTCGAATTTGCCGAAAATGAGCAGGAAAAAATATCCGAAAAGGCCGGCGCAATGGAGCGCGAAATGCGAAGCTCAGGCTATGGATTTCATTTTCCGATAGTTACAGGAAGTAACATTAAAAAAGTCTGGGAATTGCGCAAAGCCGGCCTTGGCATACTGAACAATATGCCCGGAGATGCCAAACCTGTGGCGGTGATTGAAGACGCCGCCGTTCATCCGGAATACCTACCCGATTACATAGCCGATATCAGCGCCATGCTGCACGGGTATGGCAAAGACTGTGTTTATTATGCCCATATTGCCACGGGCGAGCTACATCTCAGGCCTGTCCTCAACCTGAAAGATCAGGGCGATGTGGAGTTATTTCACAACATTGCCCGCGACACTGCTGCGATTGTCAAAAAATATCGTGGCTCATTGAGCGGAGAGCATGGCGACGGCCGGCTGCGTGGTCAGTTTATTCCCTTCATGCTGGGTGAACATATCTATGAGCTATTCAAGGATATCAAGAAGGTGTTTGACCCGCATAACATATTCAATCCCAACAAAATAGTAGCAACACCGCCCATGAACAGCAGCCTGAGGTATGTTCCCGGGCAGTCCACACGGCAGTTCGAAACTATTTTTGACTTCAGCAGGGACGAAGGGATGGTCAGGGCTGCAGAAAAATGCAATGGCACAGCCCAATGTCGCAAAACAGAAGTGATCGGCGGCACCATGTGTCCTTCGTATATGGCTACACGAAACGAAAAGGACAGCACAAGAGCCAGGGCAAACCTGTTGCGGGAAATCCTGAGCGACCACAATCAGGCTAACCCGTTTGCCAGCAAAGAACTTTACGATATCCTCGATCTCTGCCTTTCGTGCAAGGCCTGCAAATCGGAATGCCCCAGCAGCGTGGATATGACCAAGCTGAAGGCCGAATTTCTGCAACATTATTATGACGCTCATGGTGTGCCTTTCAGGTCGCTCCTCATTGCACATTTTGGTAAGCTAAACCACCTGGGTGCCTATTTTCCTTCGTTGACCAACTTTTTATTTTCCAACCAGTTCACTTCGTCCGTATTCAAACGAATAGCCGGGTTTGCCCCAAAGCGCTCCATCCCTCGGCTCCACAAACAAACACTTGCTGATTGGAGCAAATCAGGCCGTAACGGGATAAAACCCGAGGATATGAAAGGCAGGGTCTTGCTATTTAATGATGAGTTTACCAATTACAACGACACGCCAATTGGCATCAAGGCCATAATTTTACTGGAGCGCCTCGGCGTTGAAGTGGTCATTCCGAAGCACCTCGAAAGCGCCCGTACTTACCTGAGTAAAGGCCTGCTGCGACAGGCAAGGAACATTGCACGCACCAATGTCAGCTTGCTCGCCGATATAGTGTCGGACGAAAGACCATTGATAGGTATAGAACCCTCTGCTATCCTGAGTTTTCGCGATGAATACCCTGAACTCGTGGGACAGGATTTGCGCCGTAAAGCAGAAAAACTGGCGAAAAATGTCTTAACCGTTGAGGAATACATTGCTTCGCTTTGGACAAAAGGCAAAATTGACCGTGAACTTTTCGAGTCGGAGGAGCGCACAATTTTCTATCATGGCCATTGTCAGCAAAAGGCAATCTCTTCAACCAATGCAGCCAGGACTATATTAAGTATTCCTGCCGGCTGGACAGTGCATGAAATCCCCTCAGGATGCTGCGGTATGGCCGGTTCATTTGGCTACGAAAAAGAACATTTCGAAGTTTCCATGAAGATTGGCGAGCTCGTGCTGTTTCCTGCAGTCCGAAACTTGGATGACGATGCGATCATTTCAGCCTCCGGTACATCCTGCCGCCATCAAATAGCCGACGGCACCGGTAAGAATGCCATGCATCCGGTAGAGCTGTTGTTCGAAGCCCTCATTTAGGATAGTTTTTTCTAAGAATACCCTGCAATTTTTACCTAAACTGAAAAATTGCGCAAATAGTTGTCCATGCTGTTTTTAAACAGAAAAAAATGGGCAATAGCAATGCAATTCCCAGGCTGTTCTATTCCATTTTATTCAATCGACACCGTAAGACCATCGCTTGCCGCGATGGTCTCAGCAAAAATCTCAGCGGCCTCTTCAACCAATGGTGCAACATCTTTGTAACGCGACGAGAAGTGACCGATAACCAGCTTTTGTGCTCCAGCCATTGAGGCAATGCGGGCTGCATCAGCTGTAGTGCTGTGCCAGGTAGCCTGAGCTTCTGCCTGCATTCCTGCCGCAAAAGTAGCCTCGTGATAGAGTAAATCAACACCCCTGATATGTGGAACAACATCCGGAAAAAAGGAAGTGTCGGTGCAATAGGCATAGCTCCGGGGTTTCCTTGGTTCGGAAATGAGCATATGATTCGCCAGTATTCTGCCATCGGGTAAGACGAGGTCAGCGCCTTGTTTGATGCTTCTGATCTGCTCTATGCTCAAGCCAAATTCGTCAATGGCCTCCTGTCGAATATTGCGAGGGCCGGCCTGTTCATCAAATCTGAAACCCCAGGTTGGAATCCTGTGCTGTACGGGAAAAGCATGACACTTTAGCTGCTCATCGGCAAAAACAAGCTGATGGTCATTTAATGTAATGGGATGAAAATGAATCGGAAAGCGCAGTATGGTCTCCGCTGCTTCGAGCTGTAGTTGAATTATGTTAAACAATGCAGCCGGCCCGTAAATACCGATTGGCATTGTGCGGCCAATGAGGTGCATGGTATTCAGCAGTCCGATCAATCCAAAATAGTGGTCACCATGCAGATGACTGATCAATACCTTTTCGAGCTTCAAGGGGCTGATGTGCATCCTTTGCATGATGAGCTGAGTACCTTCGGCACAGTCGATCAGTATGGTTCGGTTGTCGTAACGCAGCAGCTGACTGGTGGCTGCTCGATGAAGGCTGGGCACTGCCGAGCCTGATCCAAGAAAGGTGATCTGAAAAGGTATCATCACACTAAATTAGGGATTTCTGACACACCATCAGCGTCGTAGCCAATTAAGCAAGCAAAAAAAAAGCCGCCCTGCTTTGTTGCAGAGCGGCCTGAAAATATGGCTAAAATGCTGATTACTTCTTTTTGCTGGCCTTTTCCTCTTTTTCGAGGTTTTCTTTCAGGTCAGCAAGTACATCCAGATCGCCAAGGGTGGGACGCTCCAGGTTGTCGCCTATCGACTTCACTGCGCGTTTTGTCGATTTGGCCTCGCCTGACTTGCTATCTGCCTCAGCCTGACGGGCTGCCATAGCCTGATCTTCGTGAATGCGTGAGTGAGACAGGATGATTTTCTTGTTCTCTTTAGAAAACTCAATCACCTTGAAGTCGATGTTCTCATCCAGTTTGGCCTGAGTTCCATCTTCCTTTTTCAGATGACGGTTTGGCGCAAAACCTTCTACACCGTAAGGTAGCGAAACCACCATGCCCTTGTCGGAAGTGCCGATGATGGTACCATTATGGATGCTGCCAACAGTAAAGATGGTTTCGAACACATCCCACGGATTTTCTTCGAGTTGCTTGTGTCCAAGGCTGAGACGACGATTTTCCTCATCAACCGAAAGAACAATCACTTCGATGGAGTCGCCAATCTTGGTGAATTCGGCCGGATGCTTGATCTTTTTCGACCAGTGCAGGTCGCTGATATGGATCAGTCCGTCAACACCTTCCTCAAGTTCAACGAAGATACCGAAGTTGGTGAAGTTGCGAACAACTGCAGTATGGCGTGAATTAACCGGATAGCGTTGCAGAATATTGGCCCACGGATCGGGAATCAGCTGCTTCATGCCCAGCGACATCTTGCGCTCTTCGCGGTCGAGGGTGAGGATTACGGCTTCCACTTCATCGTTCACTTTCAGGAAATCCTGAGCAGTGCGCAAATGCTGCGACCACGACATTTCCGACACGTGAATCAAACCTTCTACTCCGGGAATTATTTCAACGAATGCACCGTAGTCGGCAATCACCACAACCTTGCCACGAACTTTGTCGCCAATCTTCAGCGTCTGGTCGAGGGCATCCCATGGATGAGGTGTCAGTTGCTTGAGACCCAAAGCAATACGCTTCTTGTTTTCATCGAAATCAAGGATAACCACCTTGATCTTCTGGTCAAGCTGAACAATCTCTTCGGGATGATTGATGCGGCCCCATGAAAGGTCGGTAATGTGCACAAGACCGTCAACACCACCAAGATCAACAAACACACCGTATGAGGTGATGTTCTTCACTGTGCCCTCGAGTACCTGTCCTTTTTCGAGCTTGCTGATGATTTCGTCTTTCTGCTGCTCAAGTTCGTCTTCGATGAGCGCTTTGTGCGAAACCACAACATTTTTGTACTCGTGGTTGATTTTGACTACTTTGAATTCCATGGTTTTATCCACATAGACATCGTAGTCGCGGATAGGTTTCACGTCGATCTGTGAGCCGGGGAGGAAGGCTTCGATACCAAACACATCCACGATAAGACCGCCTTTGGTGCGGCTCTTCACGTATCCGGTGATGATTTCTTCCTTCTCATAAGCTTCATTGATGCGATCCCAGGCGCGAAGCAGACGGGCTTTCTTGTGCGAAAGTTGAAGCTGGCCACCGGTACCTTCCTGATTTTCCACATAAACTTCCACTTTATCGCCTACCTTCAGGTGGGGATTGTAGCGGAACTCCGACAACGGAATAACGCCGTCGCTCTTGAATCCGATGTTTACGATGACCTCACGGTTGTTTTTGTCAACCACCACACCATCGATCACTTCGTGGTCGTTGATGGCGCTGAGGGTGCGGTCGTACATGCTTTCGAGCCTTGAACGCTCATTGACATTGTACTTCTCGCTTTTCTTGTCGAAAGCATCCCAGTCAAATTCACCGGGAATCTGTTGCTTTCTGGCCGGTTTTACGGCTACGGGCTGAGCCTCGGTTACAACTTCTGCTGCGACCGCAGGCTGCTCATCAACATTAATGTTCTCTACAGGTGCTTCCTGCAGCTGTTCTTCGTTGATGATGTTTTCGTTTTCAGTCATTTAATTTTTACTTGTACCTGCACCAACTTCCGGCAATTCGTTCAGGGAGGTTTAACAATTCACACATTTTCAGGAGACAAGCCCAATCATGGCCCGACCCGGAAGGGTCCTGAAATGAGAGTGCAAAATTACTATTTAATCGCAGATTCGCCGCATAGCCAGCCGTGTTTTTTTCATCCCGGTATATTTCATGACTCCCCTGCCCCAAATAATAAGTAATTTCGCAGCCCAAAACGAAACTTTCTCCTATGGCTTTAAAATGCGGCATTATCGGCCTGACAAATACCGGAAAAACGACCATCTTCAACTGTATGTCGAACACCAAGGCCGAAGCCTCAAGCTTTGCCTTCAGCGCCACTAAATCGAACATCGGCACGGTGGAAGTGCCTGATCCTCGTCTCTATGCCATTGATGCACTCATCAAGTCGGCTAAGGTTGTGCCGGCCACCGTGGAAATAGTGGATGTTCCCGGTTTGGCCAAAGGTGCAAGTCAGGGCGAGGGAGTGGGCAATAAGTTTCTGGCCGACATTCAAATCATGGATGCCCTGATTCATGTACTTCGCTGCTTCGACGATCCCCAGCTGCCGCATATCGAAGGCAGCATCGATCCGGTTCGCGACATGGAAATTGTTGATTTTGAGCTACAGGTGCGTGACCTCGACCTGGTTATGCGCAAAATTCAACGGGTGGAGAAACTGGTGAAGGTGGGTGATAAGGATGCCCGCCATGCCCTGGATGTGCTGACTACCCTGAAGAATCATCTCGAAAATATGGGCAATGCCCGTAATGCTCCAATAGAAGAAGAAGACAGAAAATACTTCTCCGACCTGCAACTGCTCACTGCAAAGCCGGTGATCTACGTTTGCAATGTTGATGATGCCTCGGCCACCAATGGTAATGCCTATACGGCTGCTGTTGCTGAGGCCTTAAAAGGCCAGAATACAGAGGTATTGGTCATTGCAGGCAAACTGGAAGCCGAAATCAGCGAACTGGAAGACGAAGCCGACAGGGCTGTATTTCTTGCCGACGCCGGACTTCAGGAACCAGGGGTCAACAAGCTGATCCGTGCCGCATACCATTTGCTCAACCTTCAGTCGTTCTTCACTGCAGGACCTAAGGAGGTCAGGGCATGGACGATACGTAAAGGCATGACGGCTCCATTGGCTGCCGGTGTCATACATTCCGATCTGGAGCGGGGCTTTATCCGTGCCGAAGTGATGAAATATGCCGATTTTATAACTTACAAATCGGAGCAAGGGGTGAAAGATGCCGGTAAATTCCGTGTCGAAGGCAAGAACTATGTGGTGGAAGATGGCGATATTCTCCACATTCGCTTCAATGTTTGAAACCTGCTGATGCAGCAATTATTTTCCCTAGTACCGCACAGCAATCAGCATCATATCTGCTGAACTGAAAGGCTTAGATTTCTGTGTGACAAAATGCATTCAAAGCCGGCTATTGGCCAAAAAGCTTTATTTTCAATGTTTCTGCAGCCTTGTTATCAGAGTTCCGCTCAAGCATCTGAAGGATTAGCTGTGCTGTTTCAGGGCTGTGCGATTTGGCAAGAAGCAAGGCATCAGTGGCCACAGGTGCCAGACGGAAGTTCCAATGCAGGGCAGCATCAACGATTTCATGCAAACACGGCTCAGTCCAAAGGCCAAGCGCTGAAACCGCCTGAATGGCATTCATTCGTGTCCGGAAATCATAACGCATCGAGCAATAATCTGTCAGCTCTGAAATGTATTCCTTCTTGCCGGTTTCAATGGCATGTCTGAGCCAGGCGATGCGCACATTCAGGCCCGGAAATCCTTTTTCGTGCTCGCAGATTGCGAGGTATTCCGGCATTTGTGCCGCATCAAAACGTGCAAGCTGATCGAGTGCGGCGATAATATTCGAGTATGAAGTATCGGTCAGGCAGCGCGCCACCAAAGGTGTAAGCTCCGGAAAATGATGGCTTTCGAGCCGCTGAAGGGCAGCCCTTCTTACCAAAACATCCTCGTTATTTAGCGATTGTGCAAAAAGCGCAATGCTCGCTGCAGCTGTATCGTAACGCAGCTGTTCGAGAAGTTCGGCCCTCACAAGAGGATGATTGTTGAGGTGGGCATGTTTCAGGTAATACGAACGCTTGGTTTCGAGCGGCTCTTCACGCAGGCTCACAAGGGCTTCGTAGCGATCGATGAGACGAGAGGCGTTCAGGTACTGATCAAGTCGTTCGTAAACACTACGATTAAAAGTGTGGGTGGCGGGCATGCGGTTGGCCGGATTAAATATCAGGTAGAGGATGTTTCCTTCTTTGGGCAGGATGTAATAACTCACGGTATCCTCGTTCCAGAACCGGTAAGTTTTACGCGTGGCATCCAGAAAAAAAGCTTCAAACACTATCCAGTTCCTGAAGGCCGGCCTGACTGCCGTTACGGACTGGGTCTGGCGTACCCTAATTAACAGCGACATGCCATGATCTTCGTAATCAATCACATAATACGGTTCCCCTCCCCTTTCGATCCATTGATCAAAAAAGGCATCCATGCTGCGCCCAGTAGCTTCGTAAATGGCCTTCCTCAGGTCGTAAGTCCACACCTCGCTGTTGGCATGCTTGGTAAGATAATGCCGGATGGACTTTCTGAAATCAAGGTCGCCAAGCTGGTCGCGCAAATAGTCGAGCACAAGCGAGCCTTTAGGATACCACCGGTCAACTCCGCCGCGGCTGTCCGCAATGGCATAGTCATCATGTTGGGCAGCATTCAACGTGCGCTGCATCTCTTTCTGGCGTTCCCACTGATAATAATCTTCGCCAAAATATTTACGCTCAAACAGCTTGGCATAGTAAGTGGCAAAACTCTCGGTCAGCCAGACATCCTGATGTCGCAGATGCGAAAGATAGTTGCCAAACCATTGATGGATAAACTCATGTACATTGACATTCACGTAATTACGCTCCCAGAAAGCACGCGGGTCGATATGCAGATAATCACCAAATACGGTGGATGTTGTGGTCTCCATCCCGGCATAGAGGTAATCTGCAACAGGAGCCTGCCGGTATAGCTCATAGGGATAAGGTAAACCAAATTCTTCCTCGCAGAAGCGAACCATTTCGTCCATCAGCATGTAGGTGGTTTCCACATGGGACTCGCGGTCGGGATAGTACCAAAGCTCTATCGGAAGGCCATTCGAAGCCTTGAAAGACTTCCATTTATATTGTCCGATGACAAGGGCCGTAGAGAAAAACGGATGTTCGCGCTTCATCTGATAATGCCAGGTGGAAGTACCGTTTTTATTTTTTTTGACCGAGATTCGTGTTCCGTTGCTGAACACCTGATAACGACTGCTGAATGTGATATATAAGTCCATGGTCAGGCGGTCGTCAACATAAGGAAGCCATGTAAATGGCCTGTGAGCCCATATCTGTCGGCGCATGGTAAAGGTGCTGTCGTTCCAGCCAATGAAATGCAGCTCCGGCGAATGCTTCACCTGATAATGTAATTCAAGTAAATGCGTGCTGTTGATTGGCCTGCGGCGCGGCAAAACAATATACAGGTAATCGTTTGCCACGAGCCATCTTACTTCCTGTCCATCCAACCTGACCAACGAAAACCTGAAGTCGGGCGCAAGCAGTCTGAGCGTATCCAGGTCAGTGCGTGTTGTCTGAAACCTCATTTCCACCCTGCCATCCAGCTCCTGTGTGAGTGTATCAATACTCAACCATGCACTAATGTGCTTGTAATCTGCTTGTCGTTCAGGTATGTAGCGATGTGGGTCATCGTGATAACATACAGTCTGCAGTTTGGCGCTTATGCTCAGGACTACAAGAAACAGGGTGGTAATGTAAGCTTTCATCAACGGCATATTTGTTGCGAAAATACGACCAAAGGCACTCACGGCGCGAAATATGTGGCCGGTCATATTGCAGATTTTATGTTTTACTCAGTTTGCTTTAAAGTCATCCATACAATTTACCCTCATTCCTTCTCTGGTTCCAATGATGCCGGAAACTTCATTTGTTTAGTGCATCATCCTGTCTGTTCAGGTCTTGATCAACAAGCTGAGCAAAAAAAAGCCGACCGAAGCTTCGGTCGGCTGTAAGCTATTGAATTGACATGCTTAGCTAATCGATTGCTTTTGCTTAATCAGGTTGAGTGCGCTACCCGCCTTGAACCATTCTATCTGGTTGTCGTTGTAGGTGTGGTTTGCCTGAAAATCTTCCACTGTGCCATCGCTGTGGTGAAGACGGATGGTGAGCGGCTTTCCGGGAGCGAATGATTTGAGGCCAATAACACTTATCAGGTCAGTTTCACGGATTTTGTCGTAGTCGCTCTTGTCGGCAAAAGTGAGCGCCAGCATACCCTGTTTTTTGAGGTTGGTTTCGTGAATTCGGGCAAACGATTTCACCAACACTACCCTGACGCCCAAAAATCTGGGCTGCATGGCTGCATGTTCGCGCGAGGAGCCTTCGCCATAATTCTCGTCTCCCACAACAATGGAACCCGGACCTGCATCGCGGTAATCTTTGGCTGCATCGGGCACTGCCTGATATTGTCCTGAGCGCTGATTAAGCACGCTGTTGGTCTTATCGTTGAAGTAATTTACGGCACCTGTCAGGGTATTCTGGGAAATGTTTTCAAGATGTCCGCGATAGCGCAACCACGGCCCGGCCATAGAGATATGGTCGGTAGTGCATTTACCCTTGGCCTTGATGAGCAGATGCATCTTTTCGAAATCCTGACCATGCCATTCGGGAAATGGAGCCAACAGCTGCAAGCGGCTGGAAAAGGGGTCAACAGCAACCTGCACCGATGATCCGTCAGCCGCAGGAGCCACGTAGCCATTATCTTCCACCGCAAAGCCCAGGGGCGGAAAGTCGATGCCCTGCGGCTCGTCGAGCATTACTGCCTCGCCATCTTTATTGACTAAGCTGTCCGTTAACGGGTTGAAATCGAGCCGTCCGGCAATGGCATAAGCTGTCACTATCTCGGGCGAGGCTACAAAACCATGAGTATTGGGGTTGCCATCGTTACGTTTGGCAAAGTTGCGGTTGAACGATGTCATGATGCTGTTGGGTTCGCCCTTTTCGGCATTATGTCTGGCCCACTGCCCGATGCACGGTCCGCACGCATTGGCCAGCACCACACCACCTATCTTTTCGAAAACATCGAGAAAACCATCGCGTTCCACCGTGTAGCGCACCATTTCCGATCCGGGCGTAACGGTATATTCCGATTTGACCTCCAGATTTTTTTCGAGGGCCTGGCGGGCAACAGATGCAGCCCTGCTGATATCTTCGTATGACGAATTGGTACATGATCCGATAAGGCCCACCTCAAGCTTTAAAGGCCATCCCATTTCCTTTGCCAGTTTGGCAAACTGTGAAACCGGGGTGGCAAGGTCGGGCGTAAATGGCCCGTTGATGTGAGGCTCTAATGTGCTGAGGTCGATTTCGATAAGCTGGTCGAAATACTTTTCGGGATTGGCATATACCTCGGGGTCGGCTGCCAGATAAGGCCTTATTTTATTGGCTTCGTCGGCTACGGCATCCCTACCCGTGCCTCGCAGGTATTCTTCCATTTTGTCGTCGTAACCAAAAAGGGAGGTAGTGGCACCAATCTCGGCACCCATGTTGCAGATTGTGCCTTTGCCCGTGCAGGAGATATTTTCCGCACCCGGCCCAAAATACTCAACAATTGCGCCTGTTCCGCCTTTTACGGTCAATATGCCGGCTACCTTGAGGATGACATCCTTGGCCGAGGTCCAGCCGCTTAGCTTACCTGTCAGCTTCACGCCAATCAGCTTAGGCCACTTCAGCTCCCAAGGCATTCCGGCCATCACATCCACCGCATCGGCGCCACCTACTCCAATGGCCACCATGCCCAGGCCGCCTGCGTTGGGTGTGTGCGAATCTGTTCCAATCATCATTCCGCCCGGAAAAGCATAATTTTCGAGAACAACCTGATGTATAATACCTGCCCCGGGCTTCCAGAATCCTATGCCATACTTGTTGGATACACTGGCCAGAAAATCGTACACTTCCTTATTGGTGTCGTTGGCTGTCTTCAGGTCCTGGTCAGCACCCAGCTTGGCCTGAATAAGGTGATCGCAGTGAACGGTGCTGGGCACAGCCGTTGTCTTTCGGCCGGCCGACATAAACTGCAACAAAGCCATCTGTGCCGTGGCATCCTGCATGGCAACACGATCAGGGTTGAAGTCCACATAGGATTTGCCGCGATCGTAAGGCTGAGCCGGGAGCTTGTCAGCTAGATGGGCGTAGAGAATTTTTTCAGCCAGTGTCATAGGACGGCCAAGCAGGTTTCTGGCAGCATCCACCTTACCGGGCATCCGGGCATAAACTGCCTTGATCATGTCGAGATCAAATACATTCATAGTGTTCTTTGTTAATATAATAACAATGTTTTCAAGCTTTTATGCAAAATTATAAAAGCTTTTCGATTAAGCGCGCGCCGGTTTGTCAGCGATTAAAAACATACTGTATAAGGTTAGCGCCCATCCGTAAAGCTTTTAGGCGGGTTTCTTCGGAATTGCCATGCACCGCGGCGTCTTCCCATCCATCGCCAAGATCGCATTCGTAGGTGTAGAAACACACGAGCCTGCCTTCCCAGAACAAACCAAAGCCCTGGGCAGGTTTTCCATCGTGCTGGTGAATCTTGGGAAGACCATTCGGGAATCTGAATTTCTGGTTATATATCGGATGGTCCTTTGGCAGCTCAACAAAATCAAGTTCAGGAAACACTTTTTTCAGCTGTGGACGCACATAGGGGTCCATGCCATAATTATCGTCGATGTGCAGAAAGCCGCCACCAATCAGATAGTTGCGCAGGTTCTGTGCTTCGGTGCCATCAAAGAGCACATTGCCATGCCCGGTCATGTGGATAAAAGGAAAATTGAAGATTTCCGGAGAACCGGGTTCCACGGTGGCAATCAAAGGACTTATATTGGTTCCCAGCTGCTCATTGCAAAATCTCACCAGATTGGGCAACGAAGTCGGGTTGGCATACCAGTCGCCGCCTCCCCTGTATTTAAGCAGGGCAATCTGCACATCGTGCTGTGCCAGAGCGCTTTGTGCTAACAGACAAATCAATACAACACAAAATCCTAAATATCTCATAAGAGGAAAACGTAATTTCAGACGTTTTGTTTTTGAAGTGTATTAACCATGTGCACGGTATGACAGGCCACCAATGCTGCTGTTTCGGTGCGCAGCCTTGACTTTCCAAGACTTACCGGCACAAACCCGCCGGCTTGTGCCATCTTTACTTCCTCTTTGGTGAAATCTCCTTCCGGTCCGATCAAAACCAAACAATCTTCGCCGGGCTTTATGCTGAAGGACAATTCCTGTTTGATTTCGGGATCAATCCAGGCTATAAAACGCTGTGGTTCAACAGCTTTTTTAATCAGCTCATCAAGGCTATCCGCAAGGCAAAGCTCAGGCAAACGCGATTTGACCGATTGTTTCATGGCGGCTATGGCCGTGCGCATCAGCCTGTCCGGTTTAACAACCTTGCGCTCCGAGTGTGCTGAATAGAAAAGGGTAATCTTGTCGATACCTATTTCGGTGGCTTTCTCCACAAACCATTCCGTGCGTTCCAAATTCTTGGTTGGTGCCAGGGCAATGTGGATTGAAAAGCCGCGATCATTATCTTCTCCCCTGCCCTCGCTGCACACTACACTTGTCTTTTTTGGATGAGGAAGATCGACAACCGCATCAAAAAACAAACCCTTGCCATTGGTAATCAGCATCCTGTCGCCCGCCTGCATGCGCAGAACCCTTGAACAATGCAGCGACTCCTCTTCGCTCAGGTTGAGAAGTCCCGGTGCAGCATCAGGAGCGTAAAAGATATGCATGGATTGTTTTTGCTGCAAAGTAAAGGAAATTGCAGCGAAAGCATCAGGCCGGGCTGCTTTGGTGTTCCTTTAAAATCCCGTAGCGGTTTGAAATTAAACACCTAAAAGTTATCAGACATTTTTTTGCCGATAAGGCAAGCTTTTACCACTTTCAAGCGTTTGAGGTAAAACGATACCCATTGAAAAATTCAACCCATCATCTGGCCGTAAAAGTGCGTGAGGAAAAATTCAACACCATCTCACACGCCGTTGGAATAATTATGGGTGTTGCTGCTACTGCATTGCTGGTCACTTTTTCGGCCCTTTGGGGCAATGTTTGGCAGGTTGTCAGCTTTGGCATATTTGGTGCCAGCCTGATTACCCTTTACACCGCATCCACCCTTTATCATGGTGCAAGCCGTCCGCGCCTGAAATTTTACCTGAATAAGTTCGACCATTCAGCCATTTTCGTGCTTATTGCAGGCAGCTATACGCCGGTTGCCTTAGCCATGCTTGGAGGCGCTATGGGTTGGGTGCTGTTTGGGGTGACATGGACCATTGCCACTGCCGGAATTGTTTACAAGATTTGGTTCTACTCACATCGTCACCGGAAAGTCTCGGCCTGGCTGTACGTTGGCATGGGATGGCAGGCCATGTTTGTGATCAAACCCTTAATGGAGCAATTACCGGTTTCATCGCTGTGGCTAATCATCGGCGGCGGCATTGCGTATACAGCCGGGGTTTTATTCTACATTCAAAAAGGCAGGCCACTGTCCCATTTCGTTTTCCACCTGTTTGTGCTGGGCGGCAGCATACTGCATGTTCTGGCCTTTATTCTTTACACGATTTCGTTCAGGCCCATTTAAGGCAAATCAATCCAAGCATCTTATTTCCAGCCCTTTTTGTGCGAAAGGCCGGAACACTTACAATTCAAATCCCGTTACTGAGGACTGAAAACGGCTTTATACTTTGCCACAGCTTCAACCTCTTCCCGATTCCAGGGTTCACGGTAATATTCTCCCTTCAAAAACATATTGCGCTGCGCGGCATAGTACCTGCTGGCAGGAATGCCTGATGTTCCTGTCGGGATAACCGTATAACTCTGGCTCCAGTCGCCGGTATTGTAGATATGTCGCTGCGATGCTCCATGGTTGACCGCATAGCCTTTGTGGAAATTATAAGCCATGGGATTAACCGTATGAAAGCTACCACCCACCGGGTACGGTCCTTTGTTAAGGCCGAACAATCGATCCAGTACCTTTACCCTGCCCATCGGGTGGTTTAAGGTGAGCTGATGAATGTCGCCCCACTTCCAGTTGGCCGGCTTCGTTCCAAGCTTATCACTGAGCTCGGCAATGGCATCTTCAAAACTTCTGACAACAATAGTTTCAAAATCTTCAACTTCGGTCGTCCTTGTATCATCAATAAGGGAAGATTGGGGATTGTCGAAAAGCTGGCTGAAAATATGCCGCATCAAGCCTCCGCCAATGTCGGCAAACTTATCGCCCAGCTCATCCTTCAGCACATTGGCCATAAAATGCCTGTAAAACCCTTCGAAAATGGCTGGTTGAGGTGCATTCGCGGGCATGCTGTAATCCCAGTTCTCAAGCAGGGAAATAGCTTCGAATGTCTTAGGACTTAAATCGCCGGAGTTCTTAATAATAGGTATAATCCTTTCGACAAATGGCGGAGCAAAGGCAGTGGTCTGATCCAGGTGCATGTTCATAAAAGACTCTGTATCATGCTTGTCTGTGGCTTCTATCATCTGCCTGATTCGGTCAATTCTGGCTGAATTATCGTACCAGTAGCCGATATAGTGAGGATAATCCGGTCCGGCAGTGCGGTTGTTGGCCGAAGAAACATAGCCTCTCGGAGGATTAAATTCAAATGGCAGTTCGGAAAATGGTACAGACCCGGTCCAGTCATAAGTATCTGTATCGCCGGGATATACAAAAATTGCATTGCCCGACCTGCGAATGGGAATATTACCGGTTACCTGAAGTCCGATATTACCCTCAACGTCGGCATACACAATATTTTGGGCAACGGCGCCGAAAGTTTTTACCGCATCGCGAAATTCATCCCAGTTGGTTGCCCGGTTCAGCAACATAATAGTGCGTAACTCATTACTGTAATCGTTGCCTGTCCATCGCATGGAGATTTGTTCGCCCTCCATCTTTTTGAATCCGGAAATTATTGGCCCCCGATGTGTAAAAGCAATGGTGCGCACAACGGTATCACCACCTTTGACGGCAATTTTTTCTGAACGTATCTCCAAGGGCAGCCAGTTGCCATTGAAGCTGTAGTGAGTGCCTTCCGGATTGATGGTTTCGGCATAGAAATCCATTTCGTCAACATACAGATTGGTCATGCCCCAGGCTATATGATCGTTATGGCCGCAAATTACGGCAGGTGCACCTGGCAAGGAAACGCCGGAAACAGAAAACTTGCCTTTCACGGTTTGCCTGATCTGATACCATATTCCAGGAAGCCCGAACCCGAGGTGCATATCGTTGGCCATCATGGCCTTACCTGAAACAGTACGAGTGCCGGATACGGCCCAGTTGTTGCTGCCGTTTCTGATTTCCAGACCCATATCCTCCAGCTTTTTGCCGGCTTCCAGGAGCGAAAGTGTCTGTACTTCGGGGTAAACAAAGGTTTGCTGATTATCTATTTCCGGAAACAGCTGAAGCCACTTTTCCTCGGGCAACAGCTCACGCAGCTTGTAAAGGGCAATTTCGTTCTGCCACGACCCTACAAGATCCCAGGCCATATAACCAATCAGGTTTACGGTGTGAATGGGCTCCCAGGGCACCGGTTTATAGCCCAGAATCGTAAACTCAGGAGGTAGCCGGTTTCCTGTTTGTGCTATATACTGGTTAACTCCGGATGAAAAGGCCTCCAGCTCGGACAGCATATCAGGACTCAGGCTGTCCATAACCATCTTCGATTTTTCTGTCATCCTCAAAGCCCTCAACAAGTGATCGGCATCAACCATATCAGCGCCAAATATTTCCGCAAGGCTGCCCATGGTTGCCCGACGCAGCAAGTCCATCTGCCAGAGCCTGTCCTGTGCCATCAGGTATCCTGTCACCATGTACAAATCGTGGGTATTGTCGGCAAAAACATGTGGCACGGCACGCTCATCGCGCAGCACCTGCACCTCGCCTTTCAATCCCTGGAGGGTAATGCTTTTATTGTAATCAGGCAGTGCCCTGCGGCTGATGTGGCTTACTGCCAGCATAACCAAACCCACAAGGACAACCAAAACAACCAGCAAAATGCCAAGAATGCGGTATAATCTTTTCATCATCAATTGTTGTTTGCAGTCAGTTTTATTTCATTGATTTCGTAGTCTATGGTACTCAGCATGCTTCGCAGCACCATGCCGAGATGCGTAAACCGTTTGATGCAGATTTTTTCAAGTTGCTCTATTTGTTCTGCCTTTATCACTTCGGAGGTGTAGGCAATAATATCGGTTAGCCGCCCGTGATTACTTGTTTCCACCGTAGGGTCGTTCACCATATCATGCGGAAGACCTTTTCTGACCGCCCTGTCAAAATCCCGGGAATCCCGAAATGCCTCTTTTGAGGCACTTGACACAAGGTAATCATGGCTAATGCTTTCGATGGCAGGATTGGCCATGAGGGCCTGATACAAGGGATCGTTGAAATTTCCGGAGCTGTAAATATCCACAAGTCGGTGCTGCAAGTATTCTTCGACGGCCGTATGTTTGTTCGATACAAGCTGAATGGCCTTTTGTCTGGCCTCTTTGAATCCGAGCATCGCCTTCAGGTTTATCCATAACATACGCAATGTGCTGTAGCCAGGCAACGGCCGGACATGATAAGGCATGGTGGCATCGGCCAGATAATGCATGGACCAGCCAAGAAAACGATAACCCCAATAGGGCTCATTGTGCTGAAAAGCAAATGCTGACAGTGCCCTGTACTGGTTATGGCGATAATCGAGGAATGTCTTACGCAGAAAAGGAGCAAACCTGAACACGATACCCGGCTCGTGATAGAAGCCCATGTGAAATGGCGCCTGACTGCTGTATTCCAGATTCGGGTTGCCAAAGGTTTGCTTTCCGAAACCATAGGCAGCGCCGTATTCCGTATTGTTATCTTCGAACAAGCCCAGATCGAAGCCATAATCGGGTTCATCATTTGCCGAGTTTAACACCATAAAGGGATCAACCTCCATGCCTGCCGCAATAAGTACGTAGGTACCTGTATTCATACCATTGGTATTCTTGAGAGTGGTTATGACGCCGGGCCTTGTCTGAGGTAATGACGAACTGCTGCCTGCTGGTATGTGCAGGTAAAGCGGGACTTTTATGTTGGGGTTGACGCGCAAGGCAGCAAGAAATTGCTTCAAAGCATCCTCGTCGCTCACTGACGACTGAAACGCCAATGCTCCGGGTGCAGGCTGATAGTGCGGCAAATGTTGGATACTCCATGCTTCGTGCGCAGCCAAAAAAGCCGCAAGTGCTTCCTTGTTGTCCAAAACAAATTGTTCAAGCGATTTCGCCGGCACCGGCGCGGCATGCTCCCAGTGAGGGTGATTTTTCAGCGCAGCTGCGGCAATCAGCGGATGCGCAGGCCATGCCTGAAGATGACTCAGCGGTAAGCCTAGAGCCAACAGTGTGCATATCAGTCGAAACCAGCAGTTTAAAGTTCTCACCATAAAACATTTTTGCAATAGTAAGAAATTTATGAAACTTCAACCTTATGCCCATGTAAACTACCTTTTATAAAATGATCGTAGCAAAACCTTACCGCCTTTTATCTAAAATAATTGATATTCAGCTATATATTATAAATCCGAACCAATCCAATCATTTTTTTTGGCCAAAAGCTTGCAGCTGCCAAAGAAGTCGTATATTTGCAGGCCTAAAGCAAGGGAGCTTAGCTCAGCTGGTTCAGAGCATCTGCCTTACAAGCAGAGGGTCACTGGTTCGAATCCAGTAGCTCCCACAGACATCAAAAGACCATCAGCCATGATGGTCTTTTTGTTTTGTGGCAATTGCCGTGGTGTTGCAGGCACACCCAAAATTAGTAAGGCGGAAAATTAGCTTGATTTAAGCATGACATGTTTGTTTTCACGGAAGATAAAGTCGGTCCCCACAGGTTTTCATTATGCTCAGATAGTTTGAATCGGGCATAAGCGGGGTGGCCGGCAAAAGTGCCGAATACGACCATTTCATGCCATTTGCTCTTCATAAGCACATGTGAAGTTTGTCTATTATCGAAATGAGCTTGAAATGAATATCCTTTGACAAATGGATGTAATCCAATGTCTTACTTAATTTAACCAATTGGTTGACACCGCATGATCCAACAATCCAAGATTCAATTCACTAGCCAGTTTACCCAATCCATCCATTGGCAGATTTACCGAAGAAGCCTTTGTTGTTCATCAAGTCCCCAAACAGCACGATCATCAGAGCCGGGCATGGTTTTTTACCTCATGGAATATACACTGCCCATATTTGTACCGAAAAATCCGGACGCCCAAAAAAACTATCTATCGTTGTCCCATTGATTTAGGTTTACATTACTAATATAAACTTTTTTATATTTGTAAAATAAATACATATGCTGTGAACCAATGATACTTAAAAAAGATATCCAACAAGCCATAGAAGCCCAACGGCCTTCTTTGAAAACAAATGCCCGCATCATTGAAAGGGGGATTATGGAACACTTTCAACCTACCGGCAATCATATTGAGGTAATTTCAGGGATCAGAAGGTGCGGAAAAAGCACTTTGATGAAACAAATCATGCAGCAATATCATCAAAAACCGGCCTATTTCAATTTTGAGGATCCCAGGGTATTTGGCTTCGAAGTGAAGGATTTTGTAAAACTGGATGAAGTGATCGGGCAAGGCGTTGATGCCTATTTCTTCGACGAAATCCAGAATGTGCCTTCGTGGGAGGTGTTCGTCAGGCAGTTGCATGACCGCAACGAAAAAGTTTATCTGACCGGATCAAATGCGATGCTTTTAAGCAAGGAACTTGGATCGCGGCTTACCGGAAGACACATCAGGCATGAGCTTTTCCCTTTTTCCTATCAGGAATTTCTTAGGTACAAACAGCTGGATGCCGACCCGGACAGCTTTAGTAAATACTTGCTCAAAGGTGGCTTTCCTGAATATCTTGATACAGATAATCCTGAAGTGCTGCACAACCTATTGAAGGACATTGTCTTCCGGGATATAGCCATCCGCTATTCCATCAGAAACACTTCCGGTTTGATGGATATTGCCCTCTATTTGTTATCGAATATCGGAAAGGAGTTTTCGTACAATAAAATCCGGAAAACCTTCGCTGTTGGTTCTGCAAATTCGGTTGCCGACTATCTTTCGTGGCTGGGCGATGCCTACCTGCTCTTCTTTCTGCCAAAATTCAGCTGGTCGGCCAGAAGCATTGCGGCAAATCCACGTAAAGTGTATGCCATTGACAATGGATTGGTAAATGCCAATACATTGAGCTTTCGTGATGACCGTGGCAGGCTGCTCGAAAATGCCGTTTTTCTGTACCTCAGACAGCAAAAAAACAATCTCTTTTATTTCCGCGATCAGCATGAATGCGATTTTGTCGTTTTTGAAAATAAGCAATGCAAATGCCTGATACAGGTCTGCGAGCAGCTCAATCACGATAACCTGCACAGGGAAACAGAAGGCTTAAAGGAAGCCATGGCGTTTTTCAGGATGAAAGAAGGCTATATCCTTACACTGCAGCAAGAAGATACGCTGACGCTGAACGGCCATACAGTGCATATCATGCCGATCTATAAGTTTATTGCACATGCTTTGCCCTCTTCCGCCAAAAGTAAACCTGATTGATTTTGTATCTACGTGCTCATTCCATGGGAAATCAATTATTTTGACAAAATATTTCACCTTTTCATGCTGTTCTTCAGCATCATAAGGCCAATCCATTGCACTTTTACCACTAACACAAGCGCCGGGAAAGCCCGCACTGTGGCCATCTTTTCTAAACAGTAAATTATTGCCAAAACTACCGGTATGTCTTTGGTTTGTAATAGGGCAATACAGTCTATATATTCTCCAATGAAAACTCATGGGTAATGATAGCTGCTAACGATAGAGCCAAGCCGGTATTGGCATATAGCACTCAAGAATCTTTTCGCGCAACGAAGCATGCTCATGTCAATTTTTTGGGAATAATTTTTGACAACTTTGTCTAATTTTGCGGACACGCGGGCATAGCTCAGTGGTAGAGCATCAGCTTCCCAAGCTGAGGGCCGTGGGTTCGACCCCCATTGCCCGCTCAAAATGCAGCTTCGGCTGCATTTTTTTTTTGCTCTATATCAAATAATCCCTTAATATTTCGTAACTTTACTCCACATCAAAAACCACAGCACCATGGAAGCAAATCATCTTATGAGATATGGCGGGTTGCTGAAATACGAGCCCCTAAGCTGCGTAGAGCACAATCTGCCCATTAAGGATACTTGTGTTCTTGAGTCGGTATCGCCCTTTTATGGCTACTACGATCAGATTCCCGACATAAGGAAGCCGCTCTACCTCTATCTGATGCTCGAAGGCCATCTTTTTACAAGCGACATCATGCTGGCGGTAAACTCCATACGAAAGAAAGCCGGATTTCCCTTCGATGCGGTGCATGCCTCCATCACTTTTCCCGGCCAGGACCCTGTGTATTGTATCCGCGTGCGCGACCTTGCCCTTTACAGCGACATCGAGCAATTGCAGGAGTATTTTGTTGAAGAGGGCCTGAAAATGAAACGCAGGCAAAAGGTTATTCAAAATGCCTTTGGCTGGATACGACTCGATAAACATTTCTTCCTAGAACCTTGGGGCGACGGCATGTACAAAGACCTGCAGCAGCTTCACCACGGATATTTTGAGCTGCCCGGCCCGATTGCCTGGGACAAGTTTGTGGAGCTGACAACCGAAGTGAAATACGACACCAACCTGCTCTACTTCGATGCCGCAAGGGCCTTTTTCTTCGAAAAGGATAAAACGGTAGAGCTGATTCGTATCTACCGCGAAAACATGAGTAAAGAGCACCTTATGGCGATTAAGGCAAGATACCTGAAACTGTTTGACAACCACGTTTAAAAACAAAAAAAGGGTTACCTGCTCTTATGCAGATAACCCTGTGCTTATGATTCAACCTTAAAAAACGCTTATCAGCGATTCGTTTTATTAACTACCTTTAATCCAGCTGACAATCTCCTGGTCGAGTGGATCAGTTCTCGGACTCATCACCCTGACCAATTTCCCCGACTCATCAATCAGGTATTTCTGGAAGTTCCAGCTTACGCTGCTGTCTTCAACACCATTCAGCGACTTCGAGGTGAGCCATTTGTACAAAGGATGCATATCGCTGCCCTTGACCGAAATTTTGGACATCATCGGAAAGCTTACGCCATAATTCTCCGAACAGAATGCTTTGATTTCGGCATTGCTGCCAGGCTCCTGTCCCATGAAATTGTTGGCAGGAAACCCGATGATGACAAAATTTTCGCCACCATACAGTTCGTAGAGCTTTTCGAGCTTTGCATACTGCGGTGTGAGTCCGCATTTTGAGGCTGTATTCACCACCATCACCTTTTTGCCTTTAAGGTCCGAAAAGGCAAAGGGTTTGCCATCAATATCCGTAACAACGAAATCGTGAAAGGATTTCTGCGCATTGATAGAGCCGATACTGAGTATCATAAGTGAAATGAGGATGAGATTTTTCATAGGTATTATTTTGAAGTTAAACATCGAAGAGCGTAAAATTGTTCAGGGAGACAACCTGACAGGTTCAAGTTCTGTAAAATCAAAATCCGGATTATCCAGAAAGAGGTTCATGCGCCATGGCTTGCCGTTGCGGTCGAGTTCGAAAGTGGCAAAGCCTTTTGGGAGCGAAGGCTGGGTAATGAATTCCATTTCAAAAGTGTCGTAATGCCAGTGGGTAAGCCTTGCGATGAATTCGGGGGTGCGCATCATCTGCAGCCAAAGCTGTCCGTCGCGACGAAATACCTGTATGCTGTCGTAAACCTTGCTCCCGTAGAAACCTTCGTAATCGGCCAGAGGCAACGAAGGCCGTGTTTGCATGACCCTTGCCGCTTCTACACGGGCACGCTCCTGCCTGCTGCGTGTTTCGTTCTGCTCTTTTACGGCCAGCATCTCAGCACTCCAGTCGCGATCGTCGCTTGCACCGAGCAACACATCGAGGGTTTTGTACATCAACGGATAATAAAGGTTCGACAAGGCATTGGTGAGAATCACAAATCCAAGGCCTTTTTCAGGGATGATGACAGTTTGCGATATCATGCCGTCGTAACCGCCGTTATGGGTGACAATTTTCGCGCCGTGATAGTTGAAGAGGCTCCACCCTAGCCCATAAGCACGAAAATGCGTGCTTGGAAAACGTTCGTTGAACGACTTGCTCACCGGAAGTGGTGTAACGGATTCCTGCATTGCCCTGACGCTCTCTGCCGCAAGTATCTGTCTTCCCCTGAAAACACCATTATTGAGATGCATCTGAACCCAGTTTGACATTTCGGCTGCACTGGAAATGAGCGATCCGGCCGGTCCCATATTATCCCAGTCAACCCACGGAATCTGCCTCAAACGGCCTTCAACATAGGTATGCGGCTGGGCAACGTTATCCTTTTCCTTAAGAGTACTGACGTGCAATGTGGAACGGCGCATCTCCAGCGGCATCAGGAGCTTTTGTTCAACATATTCATCCCATGAATGTCCGGTTATGACGGGAATGAGCTCACCGGCAGCGATATACATGATATTCGAATAGCCGAATTGTTCCCTGAAGCCGAATGCAGGACGCAAATAGCGGGCTTTTTCGATGATTTCGCGTCGGGAATAGCTGCTGCCGTACCAGATGAGGTCGCCTGAAAAGGTTTTAAGTCCGCTGCGATGCGTCAACAGGTCACGCACCGTCATCTGGTCCGACACCCATGGATCGTACAGCGCGAACCAGGGCATGTATTTTCTCACCTTATCATTCCAGCTGAGTTGCTTTTGCTCCACAAGCATCGAAAGCGCTGCTGCAGTAAAGGCTTTGGTATTGCTGGCTACAGCAAAAAGGGTATGTTCGTTTACGGCCTGTCGGGTCGTGATGTCGGTGATACCAAATCCTCTGGAAAGGAGAATGCTGTCGTTGCTTACGATTGCCACTGCCATGCCCGGCACATTCCAGTCCGTAAGCGCCTTTTGGTAATAACTTTCAAGCTTTTCCAGGGCATCGTGGCTTACCGGCTGAGCATTCATGATATATGTTGCCGGCAGGGCAATAAACATGATGATGGTTCGCAGAAGCTTCATTTTGTCGTGTTTAAGTGGCTGATGAATTGATCTGTCAGGGGTAGGACAATACCCGACTTTTCGCGAATGATGAGGTTACTCAGCTTATTGCTGTACAGGGATGGCTCGGTGTTGATTTCGACAATGTAAGCGCCCTTCGACGCAGCAGTAAAAGGCAGTTGATTGGCAGGATACACCTCACCTGAGGTGCCGATGATCAGCATGCAATCGCATAATGAAGCCTCTTCAAAGGCTTCCAGATAAGCCTCACGTGGTATGCCTTCTCCAAAAAAGATAAAGTCGGGCTTAAGCAGGCCACTGCATTTCGGACACGAGGGTACCGGTCTTGAAATCAGGATAGGGTCAACGTGAAACAGGCTTTCGCAATCCAGGCAGGTTAAGCGCTGGGCATTTCCATGAAATTCGACCACATGGTGCGATCCTGCTTGCTGATGAAGGTTGTCGATGTTTTGTGTGATGATGCGTTTAATCAGGCCCTGCGCCTGCCAGCGAGCCAGAGTCAGGTGGGCAGGATTGGGCTCCGCCCCGCGAAATTTACCGAAAAATATTTCCTTTATGGCCGCCCACGACTTTTCCGGTTTCATTACAAAGAAATCAAGCTCGAGCAGCCTTGGGTCGTATTGATCCCAAATACCCTCGGTTCCCCTGAAAGGAGGAATGCCGCTTTCGACCGATATTCCGGCTCCTGTGAAGACAACGGTGTGTTTGCTTCGCAGCAGCACTTCCGCTAAGCGGGAAACGAATTGATGTTCCATTTCAGTATGGAATTTTGCTCGGGCTGATCTTCCATTCGTTAAAAACCTTCAGGGCTTGTTCCCTGTGCAGTTTTTTGGCGGGCAGGCTTCGGCTTTCCGGATCGAGGGATATCTGCTCGTATAAGTAAGCATCATCGAAACCGGCATCGGCCGCATCCAATCGTGTGGCAGCATAAAATAATCCACTTATCCGCGACCAGTAAATGGCACTAAGGCACATGGGGCAAGGCTCGCAGCTGGAATAAATCACACAACCTTCGAGGCTGTATGTATTCAGGTTGCGGCAGGCATCGCGAATGGCCACAACCTCGGCATGCGCGGTCGGGTCGTTGGACGAAGTGACTTTGTTACGGCCAATGCCTACAATCTTTCCGTCTTTTACGACAATGGCACCAAAGGGCCCACCCTCGCCGCTTATGATATTTTCTCCGGCAAGCCTGATTGCTTCGAGCATAAACCCGCTGTCATTCATCATCACGCTTCTAATGGATGAAAGGTTAAAGGGATAAATGTACAAAAAATTGTTGAGGGCTATCCCATTTGCCTTTCAATGTGGGCATGTTTACCGCTTTGGTGAGCATGGCCAGAAAATCTGCTCTTGGCCATGGCCGGGCGCCAAGGCTCGAGAGGTGTTCTGTTTCCTGCTGTGCGTCAATCATCATAAAGCCTTGTTTATGAAGAAATTGCGCCAGAGTAATTAAAGCTGCCTTTGAAGCGTTGGATACTGTATGAAACATGCTCTCGCCAAAAAAACATGCGCCAAGCGAAAGCCCGTACAGTCCACCAACAAGCTGCTCATGCTGCCATGCTTCCACCGAATGGGCCAGGCCCATTTCATGCAGTTTTACAAACGATTCAGCAAGTTCGGGGGTGATCCATGTTCCTGAAAAATCACGCCGCGAAGGCGATGCGCACATCATCACAACCTGTTCGAAAGCTGTATCGAAACGCAACTGAAATACCTGATCGCGCAAAACCCTGCGCATCGATTTTGAGATATAAACCTCCTGAGGAAGCATTACCATGCGGGGATCGGGCGACCACCACAAAATAGGTTCGCCCGCTTCATACCAAGGGAAAATTCCCTGAGCGTAGGCTTTTAATATTCTTTCGGGCCTGAGGTCACCCCCGATGGCCAGTAAACCCATTCTTGTGGCCTTTGATGCCGGAGGAAATCGCAGCGAATCGTCCAGCCTGAAAATGGGCATGGTCAATCAGCGTTTGGATATAACTAATTGACTGTTGAATATTTGATTTCCGGAACGCAACACAACAACATACACGCCCGCCTGGAGCTTAGGCTCGAGCCACGAGCCGGCAGTATATGAATCGTTCACATAAACCAACCGGCCGGTGCGGTCATAAATTTTTACCTGAGCTGCATCATCCGCCACCGGAAGGTGAATATAAAATCCTTCGCTTGCAGGCTGCGGGAAGATATGCATCTTTTGCTGATGCTCCATTTGAGGCATACCGACCGCCTGATCGAACCAGAAAGTGAAGTTTGCTGCCGGGGCAGCCACAGGATAGGTTACATTACCATGCGATGTAATGGCCTCAAGGTAATAGCTCACTGTATCGCCGGGATTAAGCCCCTGAATGATGCCCATGTTTTCGGGACAGGCCATATAAACAGGCACCCTGGTGTATTCGGTTTGATTATTCTTCTTGTAATAGAGCCACATACGCTGAATCGGCGAATTAGAGGAACAATTGCTGTAGATATAAAAATCGGAAGAGAAAGTTTGAGCGCCTGTAACTTTGCGGTGCACAATACGGGCAAATTTCGGTGCGGGTATTTCGCGGGTAATGCAGTGTATGGCGCCGCCCAGCGTGGTGAGGTTGCGCGAATCAACCATGATAATCTTGTAGCCGGGCATGGCCTGTTGATAGATTTGTCTGGCCAGATTGTCGTATTCGGGCAGGTTGTACGAAGGAACAATCACTGTATTGTTGATAATGAGCGAATTAGTATAGGTACGCATTTCGTCGTTCTGTGTTGTAGCCCAGGTTCCGTTGTCTTTGGGCGGAGCAGGTATCCGGATAATGGTGTAAGGCTTGCCAAAGGCATTGGTCAGGCTGCGCAGGACTAGCACATTGTTCTCGATGACGTTATAGTCAGGCAGGTGCTCGGGATAGGAAGAAACCAGAATAGTTTCGTAATCAAGCACCTTCATCCACATATCCACGTGCTTCCAGATGCCGCCGCCGGAGTTGTTGAGGTTGTCGAGAAAAACAAAGTCGTCCACCTGAAAACGATCGATAAACATGTTTCGCAGTAAGGAAGGCGAATATTGGGGATTTTGGGTGAGCACACGCTTGGAAGCAAATCCTCTTTTCAGGCCGTCAAACATCAGGTTTCCGCCCTCAATCTGTACCGGAAAGGTTTGATGCTGCCAGCCCCAATGATGGGCAAGTTGTGTTGGTATGGAATCATCCTTTGGTCTTCCGTAGGCGCTGTAGCCCATGTCCACAATAAATCGTTCAGAACCCTGACCGAAATCGCCATACAGCACAGCAGGGCCAAAATCCCTGATCCACAGTGTTTCGGTCCATGCAGGCACAAAAAACAGGTTCAAAGGCAGCACTCCCCTGCTGTACAGGTAGCTTCTGATCTGTGAAGTATCGTATGGCGCTTGTCCGGGATAATAAATAATCCACACCTTGCCGGCCTGTTGCGCTGCCCTGGCGATATTGGCGGTTATAGAATCGCGTGAGGGCGCATAATCCCAGACCAGCAATATTCCCTCGTTTTTTTCAAACTCAGCAGGATTAACTACACCCACCTGCGCCCGAAGAGGAAAAACAGAAAGAATGGCCAAAACAAAAATTAACTGCTGTAGCGTAAAGCGCTTATTCATGCTGCAAATGGTTAATCGTATTGAAAAACAAAACTTTGATGTGCCGAAAGTAATAAAAAATTAATTGCGCACCCGAACACTCAAACATTATGATAATCCCCTGCTCTCTCGAGGGTGCGGTACCAGCCGCGCAATTGATGCTGATTATCCTCGAAAGCCTCTTCGGCGATAATCTTCCAGTCTGTAGGATCAAGGGTGGGAAAATAGGTATCGCCGTCAACATCTTTGTCGATGAAGGTAAGTTCAATGCGAGATGCATAGGGCAGCAATTGCCGGTAAACTTCCCCACCGCCGATAACAAAAATGGTTTCGCCGATGAGCTGAAGCACATCGGCGATGCTACCGACAACGGTCACATTTTCAGGGAAACCTTGGCCTGAGCGACTGAGTACCACATTTTTACGACCCGGTAGCGGACCGTTTGGAAGCGAATCAAAGGTTTTCCGACCCATGACCAGCGTATGCCCCATCGTTAGCGAGCGAAACCGCCTGAGGTCGCCGGGAAGGTGCCACGGAAGCTTGTTGTGGGCCCCAATTACGCCATTCCGGGCCATCGCCACTATGATGATGATGTTGCGGGGCTTTGTCATACGGCAATATCGCCTTTGATGTGCGGATGAGGGTCGTAGCCTGTAAGGGTGAAATCGTCGAAACCAAAATCAAATATGCTGGTCACAGCCGGATTCAGTGTCATTCGTGGCAGCGGACGAGGCTCGCGACTCAGCTGCAGCTTTACCTGCTCCAGATGATTCAGATAGATATGAGCATCGCCAAGGGTAAGGATAAATTCGCCAGGTTTCAGGGAGGTAACCTGAGCAATCATCAGGGTGAGCAAGGCATAGGAAGCGATGTTGAAAGGCACACCCAGAAAGATATCCGCACTGCGCTGATACATTTGACAGGAGAGTCGTCCGTCGGCCACATAAAACTGGAACAAGGCATGACAAGGAGGTAAAGCAGCTTTGCCTAATGCTACATTTTCGCTGAAGCTTTTTCCGCGCAGAGGCAGAACAGATGGATTCCAGGCCGTAACCAGGTGTCGGCGGCTGTCGGGGTCGTTTCTGATGCCATCGATCAACTGACTGATCTGATCTATTCCTTCGCCGTTCCAGTTTCGCCACTGCGCGCCATAAACAGGCCCCAGATTACCTTGTTCGTCGGCCCATTCATCCCAGATGGTAACCCTGTTTTGATTGAGGTAACCAATATTGGTATCACCCTTCAAAAACCATAAAAGTTCATAGATAATCGATCTGGTGTGCAATTTTTTGGTCGTAAGCAGCGGAAATCCTTCATCAAGATTGAATCGCATCTGGTGGCCAAAAATACTGATGGTACCTGTGCCCGTCCGGTCGTTCTTTCGAACGCCCTCCTGAAGCACTAATTTTAACAGATCATGATATTGTCGCATTCCTGATTTTCAGGTTTATCCGATGAGCATTCCGATGATGGTGGCCGACAACAACGATGCAAGTGTGCCGCCAAGCAAGGCCCTGATGCCAAGCTTCGACAGGAGCACACGCTGATTGGGTGCAAGCGACCCGATTCCACCAATCTGGATACCAATTGAAGCAAAATTGGCAAAACCACAAAGCATATAAGTGGCCATGATGACACTTTTGGGATCAGCAAATGCATTGAGGCTCTTGAGATCGGCAAGGCTCACATAGCCGATGAATTCAGTCATAATCACTTTTTCGCCAAGCAGTCGGCCAACGAGCGTGATATCCGGACCGCTGACACCAATAAGCCACATCAGCGGAGCGAACAGGTAGCCGAGGATAAACTGCAGCGAAAGTTCGTTATAGCGCCCACCCGACCATTGAGCGATGCTATCATTGATTTTGATAAGGTTGCCAAACCAGATGCTGATATGGTTGAACATGGCAATAAATGCAATGAAAACCAACAACATAGCTGCCACATTTACAGCCAGTTTCAGTCCCTCGGTGGTACCATTGCTAATGGCGTCGAGCACATTGCTACCAATTTGTTCTTTACCAACATCCAGGGTTTTGTCGATATTTTCGGTTTGAGGCACAAGTATTTTAGCAACCACAATAGCGCCCGGCGCAGCCATAACGGAGGCTGCCAGCAGATGCTTGGCAAACAGCAACCTCTGCTCGGGATCGTCGCCACCTAAAAAACTGATATATACTGCCAATACGCCTCCGGCCAGAGTGGCCATTCCGCCCAGCATCACCAGCATAATCTCCGATTTGTTCATTTTTGGCAGATAAGCCTTGATCATCAGAGGAGCTTCGGTCTGGCCAAGAAAAATATTTCCTGCAACCGAAAGGCTTTCGGTGCCTGAAAGGTTCATCAGGCGCACCATCGCCCAGGCCATGCCTTTCACGATTTTTTGAATGATACCCAGATAGAACAACAAGCTGGTGAGTGCAGAAAAGAAAATGATGGTGGGCAGAATCTGTACGGCAAAGTTCTGAAGTGCCATTTCGATCTCGTTGGTTGCAAAACTCCTGAACAGGAATAATGTTCCGGCCTTGGTGAAATCGAGCACCAGGACGAACATCTGGCCAAAAAACTCGAAGAAAGCCTTGATAAATGGCACAAACAACACGCCAAGGGCCAGACTCAGCTGTAGCAACAGCCCTATACCAACAACCTTCCAATTTACTGCCCTTCGGTTGGTGCTAAACACCCATGCTATCCCAATGAGGACGAGCATACCCAGCAAACCACGCAGGATAGTCACCACACTGAATCCCGATCGGCGCTCCATATCAAGCAGATTACGCTTATCGGCACCGGCTTCCCGACTCATTTCAGTCACGTTGGCTTCTGTGGCATCGGTGCTTTGAACTGCAGAATCAAGCATTACTTGTTGCACTTTTGTGATGACCGAATCCTCAGCAGGTGATTCCTGAGCTCGTAGAAATAAAAATGAGGCCAAAAGCCCCAGCACGAGAAGTGTCAACTTCAGATGGCTTCTTATCATTGTGGTGGTTTATAGGTTCTTACGTTTGCTTCTTCTTTGTATTTCGTCGCGAATTTGAGAGGCTTTTTCATATTCTTCGTTCTCGATGGCATTGGCTAGCATTTCTTCCAGCTCGCTGATCAGATAATCCGAAAAGGGTGTTTCGTCCTCCAACGGCTCTTGGGTATTGTCTTCAAGCTCCTCTTCTTCCAGCACAATACCCGCTTCCTGCAATATGCTTTCGTAGGTGTAAACCGGGCACTGGAATCTGATGGCCAATGCCACGGCATCCGAAGTGCGGGCATCTATCTCGCTGATTACACCATCCTTTTCGCATCGGAGGACAGCATGAAAAACACCTTCATGAAACTTGTTAATCAGCACTTCGATGAGTTCAATGCCATAGAAAAGAGAAAAATTGCGAAATAAATCGTGCGTAAGAGGTCGTGGAGGCTGCAGTTTTTCCAGACCAAGTGCTATAGCCTGCGCTTCGAAACCACCGATGATGATGGGCAGGCGACGATTGCCTCCGACTTCGCCCATGATTAGTGCGTATGCCCCGCTTTGAGATTGACTGTAAGTCATGCGAACTATTTCAAGGCGCACCTTCTCCATTGAATTTTGCATAGATTGATTCAGCGATACAAATAAAGGAACTTATGCAGCAAAATATGAATCCTGAGGAGCAAATTTATCAACATCAATTGATGAAAAGCATTCATAAAAAACTCTTTGATGCAATTTTCTTAAGGACTACTTTTGTCAGCTGTAAGTTTTTGGTTGAAATAGCAATCGATTGCGGTTTCAATCTTTTTTTGAAATGCTGTCACATGTAACCAACGTATAACCAAAACCGAAAACTGTTATGATTACTTCCGTATTCTGGCTAATTCCAGTAGCGTCGCTGATGGCGCTGGCTTTTGCCTGGTATTTCTTCAAAACGATGATGAAAAACAGCGAAGGCAACGACGAAATGAAGCGTATTGCCCAATACGTGCGCGAAGGTGCCATGGCTTATCTCCGGCGTCAGTACACTGTTGTGCTGAAAGTATTTGGCGTGATGGTGGTACTGTTGGGCGCTCTGGCATATTTCAATGTTCAGAATCCATTTGTTCCCCTGGCTTTTCTTACCGGAGGATTCTTTTCCGGACTGTGCGGCTATCTGGGCATGCGCACGGCCACCTATGCCTCTGCACGTACAGCCTGGGGCGCCACGCACTCGCTTAACCGCGGCCTTCAGATTGCATTCCGTTCGGGAGCTGTAATGGGTCTTGTGGTCGTAGGATTTGCACTCATCGACATTGCTGCATGGTATTATGTGCTTAGTCAGTGGATATACACTCCCGAACATATGGCCAACGGGTTAGAGTTTCTGGGCTTGCACTTTGTTCACGCGGGAACCACCGAACACATGAAAATGGTTGAAATCACCGCCACCATGCTCACCTTTGGGATGGGCGCTTCAACACAGGCACTGTTTGCACGTGTCGGGGGCGGGATTTACACCAAGGCTGCCGACGTAGGAGCCGACCTGGTTGGGAAAGTTGAGGCTGGAATTCCTGAGGACGACCCGCGCAACCCCGCTACCATTGCCGACAATGTTGGTGACAATGTGGGCGATGTGGCCGGTATGGGTGCCGACCTCTATGAATCCTATGCAGGCTCGATATTAGCCACCGCTGCCCTCGGCGCTGCCCTGCCAATTATGGCAGGAGGCGATCAGGAAAAATATGTAATCGCACCGATGATAGTAGCTGCTGTCGGTATTCTGATCTCAATTATCGGCATCTTTTTTGTCAGGGCTAAAGAGTCAGCCACACAAAAAAACCTGCTTAACGCTTTGCTGCTTGGCACAGGAGGCAGTTCGTTCCTCATCCTCATCGTAGTTGCTTTTCTTGCCTATCTTGATTGGTTTTCCTGGGGAATATTCGGTTCAGTGGTTTCAGGACTTGTAGCCGGGGTGATTATCGGACAGGGCACTGAATACTTTACATCCGACGAATACAAACCAACCAAAGGCATTGCCCGTCAGGCGCAATCCGGGCCTGCAACAACTATTATAGATGGTGTTGCCGTTGGCATGTTCTCTACATGGATTCCGGTTACAACCATTGTTGCAGGTATTCTGGCGGCCTTTGGCTTTGCCGGCGGGTTCACCGATTTTGCACAGGGCGTTTATGGTATTGGCTTTGCTGCCGTTGGTATGCTCAGCACACTTGGCATCACGCTGGCCACCGATGCATTTGGCCCCATAGCCGACAATGCCGGTGGTAATGCCGAAATGGCTCACTTACCGAAAGAAGTGCGTGAACGCACCGATGCGCTCGACATGCTGGGCAACACTACAGCAGCCACAGGAAAGGGATTTGCCATCGGATCAGCAGCGCTTACTGCCATGGCGCTATTGGCAGCATATATAGAAGAAATCAGACTTTGGATAGGCAAAATTGCCGACCAAACCAACGGAATAATGAAAATCGGCGATATTATCTTTGTCTCGGCACGCAGCGCCTTACAACCGGTAGCCGAAGAGGGACAACGCATCATTCAGCTTTCATCGGCCGGAATCACCGATTTTGCTGAGGCTTACAATCTGACCATCTTCAACCCCTTGCTTCTGGGTGGAATTTTCATCGGTGCCATGATGGCCTTTGTATTTTCGGCCATGACCATGAAGGCTGTAGGCCGCGCTGCCGGTGCTATGGTGGACGAAGTGAGAAGACAATTCCGCGAAATTCCCGGCATTATGGAAGGCAAAGCCACGCCTGAATATGCAAAATGCGTCGAGATTTCGACCAAAGGAGCTCAGCGCGAGATGCTGGTTCCCGCGCTTCTGGCCATCATCATTCCTGTAGCCGTTGGCGTTGTGCTTGGAGTGGCTGGAGTTGTCGGGCTGCTGGTGGGCGGACTCACTACAGGATTTACACTTGCTTCGATGCTTAACAATGCTGGCGGAGCATGGGACAATGCCAAGAAATTTATCGAAAAAGGCAATTACGGCGGCAAGGGAAGCGATACCCACAAAGCCGGTGTGGTGGGCGATACAGTTGGAGATCCCTTTAAGGACACGAGCGGCCCATCGCTCAACATTCTCATCAAGCTGATGTCGATGGTTTCGGTTGTCATGGCAGGTTTGACCGTAAGTTTCAGCCTGTTCGGCTAAACATGACAAGACGCCCGCAGTTAGTGAATTTGCGGGGACTGGAAGAAGAAAAATTACTACATTTGAACCGCAAAAAACTCCAATAATGAGCGTACTCGTCAATAAACACTCCAAGGTAATTGTACAAGGTTTTACCGGCAGCGAAGGTACTTTCCATGCCGGACAGATGATTGAATATGGCACCAATATTGTCGGTGGGGTTACCCCAGGCAAGGGCGGCACCATGCATCTGGATCGCCCCGTTTTTAACACAGTCAAGGAAGCTGTGGAAAAAACCGGCGCTGACGTATCAGTCATTTATGTGCCCGCGCCCTTTGCGGCTGATGCCATCATGGAAGCAGCAGAAGCCGGAATAAAAGTAATTATCTGCATAACCGAAGGTATTCCTGTGGCAGACATGGCCAAAGCGAAGGAGTACCTCAAGGCCTACGATTGCAGGCTCATTGGGCCTAATTGTCCCGGCGTCATCACGCCAGGCGAAGCCAAGGTAGGCATCATGCCCGGTTTTATTCACCAAAAGGGACGCGTAGGTATTGTATCCCGTTCAGGAACGCTCACCTACGAAGCAGTGGATCAGCTTACCAAGGCAGGTCTCGGTCAGTCCACTGCCATTGGCATTGGCGGCGACCCTATCATCGGTACCACTACCAGAGAGGCCGTACAGCTTCTAATGGAAGATCCTGAAACCGAAGGTATTGTGATGATTGGTGAGATCGGCGGAAGCATGGAAGCTGATGCTGCCTATTGGGTTAAAGCGCACGGCACCAAACCTGTTGTAGGTTTTATTGCCGGCGCTACTGCACCTAAGGGACGAACGATGGGACATGCCGGAGCCATCATTGGCGGCAAAGACGACACTGCCGAAGCCAAAAAGGAAATCATGCGTGCCTGCGGCATTCATGTGGTGGACTCTCCTGCCGAAATCGGCTCAAAAATGCTGGAGTTGCTTTCGTAGCACCACGATAGTTTAAAAAAAAACCGCAGGCTGATGGCCTGCGGTTTTTTTATTTGCTGAAGCCAGTCTGGTCAGGATCGTATGGCACATAACGCCATTCGAAAACTGTTGTATCATAGTAAAGCATGCTGTCCGGCCACTCCACTATACTGCGGTCTTTGAGCATTTCATCAAATCTCTGACCTGTCAGGTACGACAACATCAGCTGCTCACCCAGCTCACGGATTCTTTCTTCATCGCTGACGATGGTATTAAGCACCTCACGGAAATCAATGATTTTGCCCTCACCATCCTTTCGAAATGTTCCTAATACGCCTCGGCGGTTACCATCGGAGGAGCGTGCCGGACGGCTCAGGTAGAACGTATGCCGGTCGCCGTTTACACTATAATAGTATAAAATAAAATTTTTTGAAAGATTGCTGTAGTAAGAACGGAATTGGGGTTCAAAACGGCTTAAGGCTGATGCCTGAGCAGGCTTCCGGCCAATGAAGGTCACAATTTCCACGAGCAATGAATCGCGCTCGGCTTCGCTGTAATATTCTGAAACAAGGTGATAAGGCATCGAAGCATTACTTTTTCTGCTTTCATTGCCGGCACACGCCCCAATCATTAAACCTGAAGAGATAGTCAATACAATGAGTTTTAAAATGCTCCTCATAGATTTTTACTGCATTTAAAAATCGCATTAATTATAAAAGTCGGGAAGCAAAAGTGCTTCCCGACTTGATTAACAGTATGAGATTAGATTTAGTAGTACTTTACGATATGGCTATTCCACTCGGCCCAGGGTGCTGTCCAGTTTTGAGTGCCTACAGCGCCAAGGAAGTTCACTTTCTGGAAAAACGCACCCGCTTTGGGTGTATTATCCCATTTAGCTGCTGTGAGCAACATTGAACCAGCCTGAGGTACAGGGTTAATTACACCATCTTCGAAGACCGAGGGGTTGATACCTGCATCCTGCCATTTAGGCATAAGGGTATTATTGAATGCGACAGTATTGAAATGCTCTTCGTAAGCAGCCTGACCACCGGGGAAGTTAGCATGCGAGCGAAGGGCCTGACCGCGAGGGTTGGTCGGATGCTGTGCGCCATTGGAGGGTGGACCCGTGAATACATTTCCGGCTGAGCCATAACCATTTCCTCCCCAATGCTCAACACCGGCAAGGATTACATTGCGAATCTGCAACTCGTTGTCGAGAAACGCCTGTCCTGACCCTGCACGATCATCGTCGATGTAAAGGCCATAGGGGAAGCCGGTTAAAAATGAATTGTAGATGCTGATGCGCGAATTGCGACGAAGCTGGGCAGCATGTTGGAATTGAAGACTTATAGGAGTTTCACGGTTGGATTTGGGACCTATAACAGTTACATTGGCAAATACAGCACTGGTGAAGGGCTGTGCATTGCTACCCGATCCGTTGTTATCCACTTCAAAGCCATTGGAACCCGACTGGTCAGCAAGGTTTTCGCCACGAATAACAAGAGCAAACTGCACATTACCACTGTATCCGAGGTCAACATCAAGGTCATCGTCGAGATTGCGATATGAGATAAGATTTTTAGCGTTTACGGTGCCACCAAACCATTCAAAAGCGTCGTCCAGACCATAGGCGCACATTACATTTTCAATAATTGTGCCTCGGCCAACACTGCCCATTGTCAGTGAGTTCACTTCCTCATTCGGGTTAATCGGCACACCAGCAAATTCAATACGCACGTAGCGCAGGATGCCGCTGTTGTCATCGTCGTTGTTGCCGCCATGGAATCCACCATAACCACCTTCGAGTTCGGTTGGTTGGCCTGTGGCCTCGGTGATGTTATTCTTTGCACGACCGCAGATAACCAGTCCGCCCCAGTCGCCAGGGTTGCGAAGACCGGGAGCACGTTCTGATGTCATAATAATGGGATTGTCTGCGGTTCCATCAGCAATGATGCGGCCACCCATTTGTACGATGAGTGTTCCTTTTGATTCACGGTTACCAATAATAAGGGTTCCTGGCTGAATTGTGAGAACAGCGCCATCCTGAACGCGGACAAAGCCATTAAGACGGTATATTTTGTTGGCAGTCCAGGTGACATTGCCCGTGATGTTTCCAGTTACCTGAACGATTTCTTTAACTTCCTCAACTACTGTGATGGTGAAGGTTTTCAGTTCAGAGTAGCGATCGAGCATGTCCAAAGCCTGAAACGAAAAGTTTACGACAGTTCCGGGCGCTGTCTCGGTAATTGAATATGAGAAATTGAATGTTGCAGTGGTTTCACCGTTGAAGTTTTCGGTGCTGAACGGTAAACCATTTTTCAGAATTACAAGCTTTTTGAGCTTTTCAGGAGCATTGAGCGTGAGCACGGTGCTGGCATTGGTACCGGTAAGTGCGTTAAGGGTTGTAGTGCTCAGCGAAATGCTTGGTGGGTCGCCCTGAGGTTTGTCGTCATCTTTTTCACAACCGATTAGCATAAAACTAAGGGAAAGCACAACGAGAAGAGACCCCGAAATGCTCTTGAAAAACTGATTTTTGATACGCATAATGAATTGATTTGAGTTAAGTGATCAATGCGGCAAAATTACCCAGGGCAGTTTGGCTTGCTATTAATTGTATTTTAAGCTAATGATAAGCATTTGCCACTGATTATTAAGGCAATGTTAAGCGCTAAAAAAAACCGGCATGCAATAAGCTAGACCGGTTTCAGAACTAAGCAAAGAATTTGAAAATTTTTTGGTCAAAAAGTATAGGTTATACCCAGGGTGTAGTTTCGCGGAACTTGATTATATTGTATTCGCTGATCGATGTTGTCGTCGAACTTTCCGTCCTGGTTTCCATCCTGCAGCAGCAAGGCCGGTGCTCCAAGCAGATTGCTTACACCTGCCTTGAGCTCTATGTGCTTTCCAAAATTTTTGGTTAGGGTGAGGTCGAGCAGATTACGCGGCATCTCGTAGATATCAGGGTAATCATCAAAACCTACGATATATATACGACGCCCAATAACATTAAAGAGGGCTGTGAAATTAGTTTGCGAGATGGGATCGCTGAAATACAAGCCAGCATTAACAATGTATGGAGATTGACCAAAGAGCGGGCGCGATTCGAGTTTTTGGCCGATACCGGCACTACCAAGTTTAACCTTACTTTGTATAAGAGAACCGTTAAACATAATGCTCAACCTGTCAATAAAGCCAGATTTTGTGAGGCCTTTGAGCGATTTTCGTACTTCGGCTTCCAGACCAAACGAGTATGCCGAAGCGGCATTGGCATAGGTAAACGTCTTGATACCACCCGAACCACCACCGGGTACAAATGTTGTTTCGATAGGTTTGTCGAACAATTTGTAGAACACGCCAAAGTTAATAATCTCACTTGCTGATGGGTACCATTCCCATCGCAGGTCGAAGTTATCGATCGTAGCATTTACGATGGAGTCGTTCCCCTTTTTGACCAGGTTATAGTTGAAGTCGTAAAAGCCAAACGGAGCAAGCTCCCTGAATTCAGGACGGTTCGTGGTGCGCCCATATGCAGCGCGCAAAACCATATCTTGGTTTAGGTTGAAGGTAATACTTGCCGATGGGAGCAACTTAAACTCGGAAAGTTCAACATTAACCGGATCGTTGGTCAATGTGTAGCTGTCAAGCCGCTGAAGGTTGTTCTCTAAACGTAATCCAAAAGTCAGATTGAGTCTGGGACCCAAAGGTGCAAACACCGATGCAAAACCTCCAAAATTTGTATTATCGGAAGTATAGCTGTCGCTGGGGTTCGACTGCTCATCGATGGCTATGCCGGTGGTGCTGTTTATGTTTTGTGGGTGAAAAAGCGAATCTATGCTCACACGTAGTAAATTCTGATTGAAGTTGGTGATGCTGCTACGCACATAACCAATGTTTCTGGCATCAAAACGTCTGTCTTTTAACTCGGTAAAAAAACCCGCATTTAATACTGGTTGTATGCCGGCTATGTTTCCAAGTTTGCGCGAGTAATTTGCATTGACTGTGTAGTTGTGTTCACGCATTTCGGAAAAAAACCTTCCCAGAAAATAAGCGGCTGCTGCTCCAAATGGCACATACAAGGTATTTTCTAGGGTAACCGTATCAAGATCGGATCTGTATCTTCTGTAGTCAGGTTCATCGCGATAGGCAAGTCCAAAACCCAGAACCCAGTCGAGGCTGTTTTTATTATCAAATTTGTGATTTCCTGTAAGCTGAGTGGTATAGACACCTCTATATATCTGGTAGAAAGAGTGATTGTTGGCATTGAACCCAAAGTCGTAATGCGGCCCGGTTCGATGGATGTATTCTGCCTGACTGAACTGATTAAATAGATTCTTCCATTCAATAATATGTTCAGGCGTAATTGACCAGGCAAAATTCTGAACTACACCCAGACGGATATTCTGTACATGACGTTCGTCATTGAAACGATAAATAACACTGCTACCGGTAACGGGATCCCATGAATTAAAATCTTTGCGCTCTATTTCAAGCACGTTTTTGTTATTGCTGTAGCTTAAGGAAGAAATACTACCAAGATACTGTTTACCACTAAGCTTGATACGTTTTGCCATATTGAGCGAGCCACTGTGATTCCACATTGCCGACAATTCATCAGCTACCCAGGCATTGTTCAGGCTGCGTCCGGCTTCGGTTCGGAGGTCGGGGTTATCGTATATTTTTCGAAGGTCGGCAGGAAAGCTTGACGGAAGGTTGTATTTGCCTGAATTGAATCCGGTCCAGTACATTTTGTCCTGAGGTGCCCGATAAAACTTCCCCAAGCTCACACCTTCCACAAAACCGGCATTGTAACTAACCTGAATGTCCTCTACGTCGGGGATGCCCTTAGTGTAAATTTTCACTACTCCACCGGCAAAATCTCCTGGGAGCTCAGCGGCCGGACTTTTATAGATCATAATTCTATCGATCAGGTTGCTGGGGATGATGTCAAACGAAAACGATCTGACATCGGCTTCCATACTTGGAGCCACCACATCGTGCAACAATACAGTGTTGTAGCGTTCGCTAAGGCCCCTGATATTGATAAACCTTCCATCAATTACAATAACTCCGGGCACACGCTTTACAACCTGCGCAGCATCGCTATCCTGAGAGCGCTTGATTTGCTGTGAGGATATCCCGCTCAACACCTGCTCGGATGATTTGATTGAGCTGATTAGCGCAAGATCAGTGTTGGTGGCACGGCGAGCAACAACTGTAACACCTTCAATGAGAAAGGCATCACTTTCAAGCATAATATTCAGTGCTAATCGTTGTCCAGGATTAAGTGTTATCTCCGGAAATTCCTGCGTTTTATAGGAAATGAACGAACACACGATAGTATATTTGCCAGGCTGAAGATTGCCCAGTGTATAATTACCGTCAAGGTCAGTAGAAACTCCTATAGTCGTGCCTTTTATATATATGTTGGCACCTGCAAGTTCTTCACCTGTACCTTTATCCGTAACTTTCCCAGTGACAGCCGCTTGCTGTGCCTTAACTACAATCGAAACCAGCAACAGTAACGCCATGAAAAGAACGTTGAAATGCTTCATTTTCTCCGCTTAATTTGGCGCAAACTTAGATAAGTGCTTTTAGCGTAGGGTAAATGCTATGTTAACTTATTGTTACCAGTTGAGGGATTTACAAGAAATTACTTCGCTTGTTGGTTTCCATTTTATAAATCATTTTGCATAAATGCTTGCGTTATTTCCGTTGCCTTGTCACAACCAAGGCTGCTGTATCAATCCGCAAGAATTGGACTGACTTTTTTGTCTAGCAGACAAGAAAATACTACTGCTGTGGATAGATGAGAACAGCCTCCGGCCTATTGTAATCAGTTTTAGGCTAGCCAAGAAAACAGCCTGAATCGATTTATGCTTAGCTTTGCAACGTTCACTATTTCAAATCCATTCCACCAATGAAGAGATTTTTTTACGCCTTACTGCTCATTTTCCTTTTCAATGCAACATATGCCGCATGGCTGACAAACGAAGCCGTGGAAGTAACCCAGCCCGACGGTACAACATTGCATTTGCTGGCTACTGGCGACGAATACTATAACTGGCTTCACGATGCCGCAATGTTCACCATTGTTCAGCATCCTGACGACGGATATTACTATTACGCTGACCTGATTGACGATGAACTGTTGCCCTCCCCTTTCCGGGTTGGCAGCGTCAACCCTGCTGATACCTATCTCCGGCCGGGATTGTTGATTTCGGTTGAGAAACGGAATGCCATAAGAAGCAAGTGGGAAAACGATTTTCGTTTTGCCGAAGGCATACGTGGTGATACACGGGCCAACGGGCTTTTCAACAACCTTGTAATCTACATCCGTTTTGCCGATCAGGCCGAATTTACACAGGATACCATTGTCAACTGGAACCATTTCAACAATTCCACGCCCAACTACAGCTCAATGTTCAATTATTTTAAGGAGATCAGCTATGGGCAACTCGACTTGTACAGTTATTTCTATCCTGTTCCGCAAAACAATATTATCCGCTCGTATCAGGACACTTTTCCGCGCAGCTACTACATGCCCTACAATGCCACGACCAACCCCGACGGCTACCAGAACGATCAACAGCGTACTCAGCGCGAGCACACATTGCTGGCCAATGCCGTAACATGGGTAAACCTCAACTCACCGGTGCCAACTAATATTAATCTGGATTACAACAACGACGGACGAGTGGACAATGTGGTATTTATCGTGCGCGGTGCCACAACAGCCTGGAGCACGCTGTTGTGGCCTCACCGCTGGTCGTTGTATTCGCAGACAGTATTTATCAATGGCAAAAGGGTATGGGATTTCAATTTTCAGCTCGAAACAAGCCTTCAATCGAGCGGCGTGGGCGTACTTTGCCATGAAATGTACCATTCGCTGGGCGCACCTGATTTATACCGCTACACCACTACTGATATTACCCCTGTGGGACAGTGGGACGTTATGGCCTCGAACAACAATCCTCCTCAATATATGGGCGCATGGATGAAGCGTAAATATGGAGGATGGATCAACGATATCCCTGTGATTACCCAAAGTGGCGTGTACACCCTCAATCCGCTGCAAAGCAGCACAGGCAACGCATGGCGCATTAATTCGCCCAACAGCAGCAGCGAGTTCTTTATCATAGAATACCGGCTTAAATCGGGCACCTTTGATGGCACGTTGCCGCGAAGCGGAATGTTGATCACCCGCATCAATCAGGCTGCCGGCAATGGCAATGCTCAGGGACCACCCGACGAGATATATATTTTCCGGCCGGGCGGCAGCCCTACAGCCAATGGCAACCTCAACGATGCCGTTTTTGGCGCAAATTATAACAGGGTTGAATTTAATGACTTCACCAATCCTCAGGCATTTCTGCAAAACGGTGGACCTGCCGGCATTTTCATCTCACAAATTTCCGGTACGGGCACCACCATGAGCTTCAGGGTCGATTTTCCTGAAGAACCTGTTTCCATGCCATCGTCCAGCGTACGTAATGCTTGTGTCAACGAGGCAGTTATGCTTATCGACCGCTCTACCGGATTGCCAGACAGCTGGATATGGCAAATTGCACCCACAACATTTTCATTCCTCAACGGGACCAATGCCAACTCGCGCTTTCCTGTGGTGAAATTTAACGAACCTGGAGCTTATACCCTCTCGCTGACTGTTTCGAACAATCAGGGTATCCACAATACGGTGCTCAACAATTGGTTCTATATCGGACCACAGGCCGGTCATTTTGAGGATGACTTCGAAACCAATGCCTTTACCGAAGGTTCATGGATGGCACACAATCCCGATAATGGTATCACATGGGGCCTGCATCCGGTGCAAGGAAACAATGGTTCCTATGCGGCCGGAATCAATTTCCGGAACTATTTCAGTATTGGACAGCGCGATCGCCTGATTTCCAAACCATTCGACTTTAGCAGCATGACGTCAGCCTATCTGAGCTTTCAACATGCTTATGCGCAAAACGCACAATATCCCACCTTCAGCGACTCACTGAATATCCTCTACTCAACCGATTGCGGACAAACTTGGACGACCTTGACGCGATACGGCGAAAATGGCAGCGGAAGTTTTGCCACGCATCCGCCAACAGCTCAGGTATTCTGGCCACAATCAGCTTCCGACTGGTGTGGTTCAGGTTTCGGTGCACCATGCCAAACGATAGATCTGAGTTTCCTGGCCGGGCAACCATCGGTACGCATTGCCTTCGAAACCGTGAGCTATTTCGGCAATCCACTGCTGATAGACAATGTTGTGGTTTCTCAATTTGTGGGTCAGCCGGAAAAGGCCGCTGCCAGTGTATCATTTACCTACAGCCGCCTTAATAACACACTTCAAGTGCGCAGGACAGCAGGAAACCATACCCGCATCGAAGTGCTCGACATTTATGGAAGACGTGTTCACCTGAGCGAAATTTCAGGAACTGAAGCCTTTATTCCACTAAACCTTGCTGCCGGTGTTTATATCGTAAGGCAGCTTGACGGGAAAAATCAGTCAGGACAAAAGATTGCGATAAGATAGTTATATTCGTTAAAGATACCAGCCGGGCAACCCGCCCGGCTTTTTTCTTAAAATTCACTAAGAAAACTATAAAACGAAAATAGTTTGCTAGTTTTGCAAAAATTTTCGTGATGGATGCCAGACAAAAAGTAATCAATCGTGCATGCGAGCTTTTTCCGGTTGTTGGCATTCGCAACGTTACCATGGATAGTCTCGCTTCCGATCTGGGTATGTCAAAGCGTACCATTTATGAATTGTTCGGACAAAAAGATAACCTTGTACTTGCGGTATTTGAGCACATTATTATGGAGGAAAACAAGCAGTTGCTTGATATTATCGAGCAATCCGAGCATGTTGTTGAAGCTTTATTCAAGATAATGGAACGAAAACTGGAAGTACGCGTGAGCCTTTCTCCACTTTTTGTTGAAGATGTGGCTAAATACGTTGATCGCATTCAGGAAATGTTTTATACTGAAAATTGCGACCTTTCGCGATATTCGGCGTCTTTTGTTTTGTTGCAACAAGGTATTACTCAGGGAATCTTCAGGAAAGAGATCAACGTAGCTATTGTTGATAATTTCATTTACGAAATGATGAACATTATCCGCACAAGTCCACGAATCAGGTCAATGAAGCCAAAGGTTAATGACCTGATTGTAAACATTTTTCTACCCTATTTCAGAGGAATCTGCTCATCACAAGGTCTCAAGCTTATGGACAAATACTTTTCGAGTTTAAATGTCTTAATAGAAAAATAATGAAAACTAGACACTTGCTTACTTTTCTTATCCTTTTCAGCACAATTTACCTCGGAGCAGCGGAAACCAAGGTGTTCAGCCTTGCAGAAGCCAAAGGATTTGCGCTGGAACACAACCGAAACATGAAGGCAGCCGGCCTTGCCATCACCAAGTCTGAAATGATGCTACGCGAAGCTATTGCCAACGGCTTACCGCAGATAGCTGCTAATGCCGATTACAGCAATGCTTTGGGTGCCAAAATCGTGATACGTTTCAACGAAAATATGCCGGCCAGTGAGATTGACATCAAACCGACAAGCAACCTGTTTTTCAACGTGAATCAACTGATTTTCAGCGGCAGCTATATCGTTGGTATTCAGTTGGCAAGATTATCCAAAGAGCTTTCTGAGCTTAGTCGTGAACGCACAGAACTTGAGGTGCTTGCTTCGGTTACCGAAGCCTACTACATGGCACAGATCACTGCAGAAAGCCGCCTTATTTTGGAGCAAAACGTAAAAAACCTCGAGGCCCTCTACGAAAAGACAGCAGCCATGGCCAGAGTAGGAATGATTGAGAGCGTGAATGCCGAACAATTAGAGGTACAACTGAGCAACATCAGGAGTAGTCTGGCTTCGCTCGAAAGACAACATACCATGGCGCTGAACCTGTTGAGGCTTCAGCTTGGGCTTGATCCGGAAACACCTCTTCAGCTTACGGATAACATCGGCACCTTGCTTGCCGGTCAAGATCCCGTGATACCGGAGGTTAAGTTAAATCTCAATACGCAGATTGACTTCCGCATGATTCTTCAGCAAGAGAAACTCATGCACAAGCGCATCGACCTGCAGCGAGCAGCCGCTTTGCCCACAGTGGCCGGGTTTTATCGCTATACTTATAAAGTGCTAAAACCCGATTTTGATATGACGCCTAAAAATATCATAGGGCTTCAGTTGCAAATCCCCATTTTTTCGAGCGGTTTGAGGCATTACCGCACACAGCAAGCGAAAATCGACCTGCTAACCGTCGAAAACTCAAAAATGCTGTTGACCGACCAGCTTAAAATACAGGAGAAGCAGCTCACTTTCAATCTTAATAATGCACTTGAGCAATACGATAATCAGCGCCGGAGTATTGAGGTTTCGCGGCGGGTTTACCAGAGCTTGAGGGACAAATTCGAAAACGGGCTTATCTCCGGTCTCGATCTGATCACGGCTGATAACAATTACCTCAGGGCCGAATCGGATTATCTGAATGCCATGATGCAGGTGCTCAACGCCAAACTTCAACTCGATAAACTATATGGTAAGCTTTAAATAAAAACAATAATCATATAATACATGAAAACCATCCGTAATTTATTCGCCCTTGCCCTGATACCGGCTATGTTCGCCTGTTCGGGCAACAAACAGGATTCAGACCAGAACAAAACTGTTGAAAGGCTCGAGCCGGTCGAGGTTATGCCGCTGGAAATGAAAGACATATCCCGCGATGTGGAATACACCGCTAACCTCGTTGCTTTCGAGGAGCTGCATTTGGCTCCGGCAGCCCCCGGGCGCATCGAAAGCATATTGGTCGAAGTGGGCGACCGTGTACGCAAGGGTCAGACAGTAGTCAGAATGGATCAAACGCAGCTCAGGCAGGCCGAGATACAGCTGGCTACCCTTGAAACCGACTTCCGCCGACTCGACACCTTACGAAAGCTTGGCAGTATTGCCCAGCAGCAGTTTGACCAGTTGCGCACTCAGCTGGAGGTGCTCCGCAAAAATGTGGACTTTCTCCGCGAAAATACGCAGCTTAGAGCACCTTTTGATGGTGTGGTTTCAGGTAAATATTTCGAAAACGGCGAAATGTACACCGGGGCTCCGTCAGCAGCGGGCAAACCTGCTGTGATTTCGCTTGTACAGATGAACCGGCTCAAAGCCCTGCTTCCGGTTTCGGAGAAATATCTGCCGCTTGTCAAACGCAATATGGAAGCCATAGTAACGAGTGACGTATTTGAAGGCGAAATTTTTAGTGGAAGGATTACCAATATTTATCCCACAGTCGATCCTTCGAGCCGAACTTTTCAGATTGAGGTAGGTATAGATAACCGCAGTGAAAAGCTCCGTCCGGGAATGTTTGCACGGGTAACCCTTGCCCTCGACCGCGATCAGGCCTTTCTGCTGCCGAGCACAGCTGTGCTGAAGCTTCAGGGTTCAAACGATCGTTATCTGTTTGTAGAAGATAATGGCCTGGCACGTCGAGTGCCGGTGAACATCGTTAAGCGCTATAATGATATGGTGGAAGTTACGGGCGAAACGCTCAAGCCCGGCAACAGGGTGATTATTTCGGGACAAGCTCGCTTGCTCGATGGTGCTAAAGTGAAGGTGCTGAATCAATGACAAACAAAGCAACGCGATGAGTATCTATAAATCTGCCGTCAACAAGCCCATCACCACTTTCATGGTGTTTACGGCGGTGATCGTAATGGGCATTTTTTCGCTTATAAACATGTCGGTTGACCTGTATCCCGAGATTGACCCTCCCTTTCTTACCGTGATCACCACGTATCCCGGTGCCAGCGCAGCGGACATCGAAACCAACGTGACCAAGCGACTTGAGGACGCCCTGAATACGGTTGATAAAGTTAAGCTGGTGCGCTCGACTTCGAGCGATAACTTATCGGTTATCAACATCGAATTCACCTGGGGCGCCGACCTCTCCGAAGCCACCAACGAAATACGCGACCTTATTGACCGTATTTACAACCGAATGCCCGAAGGAGTTGACAGGCCTACAATACTTAAGTTCAACACCAATATGGTGCCCATTGTTTTCTACGCTGTAACAGCAAACGAAAGCTATTCTGGCCTGGAAAAAATTCTGGACGAAAAAATTGTAAACCCTCTAAACAGGATTGAAGGTGTGGGTTCGGTTTCGCTGAGTGGTGTGCCCAAGCGCGTGATATATGTTGAAGCCGACCCTCGTCGCCTCGATGCCTACAACATGACCATCGAGCAACTAGGCAACAGCATTGCTGCAGAAAATTTGAATATGCCATCGGGCAATGTGCGCATGGGGCAAATGGATTACCAGCTGCGTGTGCTGGGTGAGTTTGCCGAAAGCAGCGAGCTTAATGAAATTATTGTGGGTAACTATGGCGGCCGTCCTGTTTATCTGCGTGATGTGGCCATTGTACGCGATTCGCTCAAGGACAAGTCTCAGGACGAAAAAATTAATGGCAGCACGGGTTTAAGGCTTTTTGTGATGAAGCAATCGGGGGCCAACACGGTGCGTGTGGCCCGCGATGTGAACAAAGCTATGGCTGATTTAGTGCCAACCCTGCCACCTGATGTGAAAGTGCAGCAAATCATTGACACTTCAACATTCATCAACGGCTCCATCAATAACCTGACCGAAACCCTGATGTATGCGTTCATCTTTGTGGCATTAGTGGTCATTTTCTTCCTTGGCCGATGGAGAGCTACGTTTATCATTTTGCTCACCATACCCATCTCACTGATAGTCGCGTTCATCTACCTTTTCGTTACAGGGAATACCATCAACGTTATTTCGCTCACTTCATTATCCATTGCCATAGGTATGGTAGTTGACGATGCTATTGTGGTGCTCGAAAATATAACCCGCCATATCGAACGAGGCAACAGCCCGCGCGAAGCAGCAATTTATGCCACCAACGAGGTTTGGCTTGCTGTCATCGTTACTACGCTGGTAGTTGTGGCTGTTTTCTTCCCGCTTACCCTGGTCGGCGGACTCACCGGTGTGTTGTTCAATCAGCTGGGCTGGATTGTAACAATCACCATAATTACCTCTACATTGGCTGCCATTAGTCTTACACCCATGCTGTCGTCAAAATTGCTTCGTCTGCATAAGCCTAAAGAAAATCCAAAATGGTATCATCATCAGCGTACAGTATTACCATTACTGAATTGGTTGGATGATTTCTATGTCAGCTCACTGCGTTGGGTTTTGCGGCACAAAACCGTTACCATGATTACTGCAATGGGTATTTTTATTGGCTCACTTTTGCTAATACCTTTTGTTGGCACCGATTTTTTACCGCAAACCGATGAATCGAGGCTCACTGCCACCATCGAACTGCAGACCGGTATAAGGGTGGAAGAAACCATGAAAACAGCACGAAAGATCGAAGCCATCATCCAAAGGGACTTCCCTGAAGTTGAACTTATGGCGGTGACATCGGGAGCTGACGATGAAGGCAGTATTTTTGCAGCATTCCAGCAATCAGGATCAAATGTCATCAACGTGCTCTGCCGCCTTTCGCCTGTTGACGAACGTGACCGATCGGTTTGGGAAATTGCTGATGAGTTGCGCAATCGCATTGCTGAATTCCCCGAAATTGTCAACTTTAACATCAATACAGGCGGTGGTGGTGGCACGGCCTTTGGTGGTAGTCAGGTGGAAATCGATATCTTTGGATACGACATTAACGCCACAAACCGCGTAGCCGAGGAGTTGAGAAGCAAACTTTCTGCTGTTGAGGGGGCAACAGACATCACCGTCAGCCGTAAAAAGGATAAACCCGAACTTCAGATTCACCTCGACCGCGAAAAGATTAACCTACACGGACTCACCACAGCTCAGGTATCCGGCATGGTCCGCAACCGTGTGAATGGTATGGAGGCTTCACTGTATAAGGAAGAGGGCGATGAGTACGAAATCCGTGTAAGGCTTGCCGAACAGTATCGTAATAACATCACGCAGCTCGAAGAACTTACCATCTTCACTCCACAAGGCAAAAAGGTTAAACTTAAGGAGCTTGGCACGATCAGCGAAGACTGGGGACCTCCGGCCATTGAGCATAAGCGCAAGGAACGCGTGGTTACAGTGGCTGCCAAGCCCAGCGGAGTTTCACTCGGCCAGCTGGCTGAGAGTATCAAGAAAATTGTTGATGAAGTGCAGTTGCCTCCGGATGTCATGATTGAGGTGGGCGGCGCCTATCAGGATCAACAGGAGTCGTTCAGGGACCTTGGTCTACTCATGTTACTCAGTCTTATTCTGGTGTTTATTGTTATGGCCTCGCAGTTCGAGTCGTTTACCATGCCGTTTATCATCATGTTCTCCATCCCATTTGCTTTTTCAGGCGTGATTCTGGGATTGTTGGTCACAGGCACCACACTTAGTGTAATCGCTGCACTTGGTGCTGTGTTGCTCATCGGAATTGTGGTGAAAAACAGTATCGTGCTGGTCGATTTCACGAATCTGCTGCGCGATCGTGGCGAGAGACTTTATGAAGCCATTGTCAATGCCGGCCGGTCAAGGCTTCGTCCTGTTCTCATGACCGCGTTTACCACAATTCTTGGTATGCTGCCTCTGGCCCTGAGCACAGGCGAAGGCTCTGAGATCTGGCGACCCATGGGCATCGCGGTAATCGGCGGACTGGTGTTTTCGACCATTGTAACCATGGTGGTTGTCCCTGTCATGTATGGTTTATTGGCACGTAGCGGCGAACGCGACAAGCTCATGAAGATAAGACGTAAATTCCAGGAGCAAAACATTTAAGCCATCAACAACCTGCAAAACAGCAAGATCTATGAAAGCAATATTGATCGTTTTTAACGTCGCCCACTCCGAGCGCATTGATTATGTGCTCTCGCAGCTTAGCATCAGAGGCTACTCATGGTTGGAAAATGTGAAAGGCTCCGGCAGCAATACCGGCGAACCACACATGGGCACCCACACCTGGCCTGAAATCAACTCGGCGGTGATCACCATTGTTGATGACGACAAAGTTGAAGCCCTGCTCGACAAAGTCAGGAAAATCGACGCCATCAACGAAGAAGTCGGAATCAGAGCTTTTGTGTGGGATATCCTGAAAACTGTATAATCCTATCATGAACAACACTGAAAAAGCAGCCTGGTTCTCCGGGCTGCTTTTTTTTTAATCCTCCAACACAACAAATCTGTCGCTGATGGTTGCCTTAAGACTTTTGTTGAAAGGGTCCCATCTGAAATATCTTCGCGGAATAACAGCTGGCCCCAGCTTTCGCTCCACATGGTCGTTCATCATGTAGTCGAAGGTATAGGCAGCGTATAATCTGCCCAGATAGCTGATAAAATTGTTGACGCGATTGAGATTCAAGGTATCGACCTTTAACTTATAATCGATCTTACCCGTCATAAAACGCATAGTGAAATACCCCTCATACTGGTCCAAAATATCATGCGTGGCAAATAAAACCTTTGGTTTACTGAGTTTATCTTCGTTCACCTTGTTGATTTCCAGCCACATTCCAAGATTGATGCCGTTTACAGTGAAGTCGTAGGTATAAATCGTTTCGCCCACAAGCACCTCATCCTCCACCGGACTGAAATACTCCTGCATTTCAAGTTGTGCAATATTGGCTATATAGGCTGTTGAGTCAATTTTGAGAAAGGCCTCCATTTGTTGCTCCGTATAAACATTCAGTCCGTATTTCCGCAGTTCGGCAAGATAGCTCTGACCGAAAAGATTCAACACAGCCTGCCGGCTGAGCTGCGGTAAGATTAAGGTATTTTCGAGCAGTTGAGGGTCTTCGGCTGCCTGAGCATAAGTAAAGCTGTTCTTTGGATATGCTGATTTCTGATTGACTAACCACAACTCGTCAGGCAGCAAAACCATCACTGAGCGGTTCGAAGCCTTTAGGGCATACTTCCGGGCAAGATTTCTCTCGGGAGAGCATGAGGGCAAAAGAAAAAAGCCGGCGATAAAAACAATCCAGAAACTACTGCGCAGTGATTGCATATGCGTTGGGTGAAGCGCAAAATTAATCATTAGCGCAAAAAACCCTGGCATTAAGTGATGCGCACCTTAAAAATTTAAGCCATCCGGAGCAACTCTTTGGCAAATTGCCGTCCGTAAGCTTCCGCCCTCGCCAGGTCTTCTTCGGCAGGCGAGAATTTTACGAATACGTCGGTGTCGGTGTACTTTAGTTTCAGGCTCTCGAGGTTGGCCCTGATGATTTTCATGGCCTCGCCGCTCCATCCATACGATCCGAAGCCTCCTGCCAGCTTACCCTTATCGCGCAGCGGATTAATCAGCGCAAACAGTTTATAGATCGGCAATAAGATATTCTGATTGATGGTAGGACTGCCCACAATGAGCCCTGAAGAAAGGGTGAGCTGCATTTCAATATCGCCAAGGGATGTATGCTCAATATCCTGAGGATAAGCTTTTACCACACCCGACTCCTCAATTCCTCTGGCTATGGCTTCGGCAATCGCTCCGGTTTTGTGGTAGGCTGAAACATAGGGTATGTAAACCCTGTGCGCTTGCGGCAGTGCAAGATATTCCCTTGAATATTGCTCAGAAAGATCAACATAGCGTTTCCAGTTGCTACGCAACACCGGACCATGACCGGTGGCTATCACCTTGATGTCGAGCGGCCTGATGCGCTCTATGGCCTTCAGCATGAACTTGCTGAATGGCTTAAGGATCACATCAAAATAGTATTTGAAAGCATCGTCCCAGTTGCCCACCAAATCATCGAACATCCGATCGTCAGCATAATGTGCACCAAAAGAATCGCAAGTAAACAGCACTTTATCCTCTACAAGATAAGTGTACATGCTGTCGGGCCAATGCAGGTTAGGCGCTGAGATAAAACGTAATGTCTTGTTGCCCAGACTAATCTCTTCCTGATCTTTCACCTGAATGCTTTTAAATGGTATGGTAATCAGATCATTGAGATACCTGATGGCATTTCCTGTTCCAATTACCACAGCCTGAGGTGCAAGCTCCAATAGGTGTTGCACGCATCCGGAGTGATCGGGCTCAGTATGGTTGAGGACAATATACTCAAGTTCGGATGGATGCATAAGGGCGCGAAGTTTGGCTTCGTATTGTGGCCAGAAACGCTCTTTAACGGTTTCCACAACCGCCTTCTTTTCGGCATTGATGAAATAACTGTTATAGGTAGTCCCGTACTTGGTTTCCATCACTACATCGAAAGTAACCAGGTCCTTGTCCAGCATTCCGATCCACTGTACATCACGGGTAACTTCCAGGAATTGTGGCTCCATATTCCAAACCTTGTTTATGACAGCAAAAATAGCCCAAAAATCGCATTGAATTGTTCTAAATAAGGATGCCGAGGCCGCTCAAGATGGTTCACATCAGGCCTTTGGTGCGCAGGATATTAATGAGTCTTTCGGGATGATTGGTGATGATGCCATCGACGCCTTTGGCTATCATGTCTTCCATCACCTGCGGGTCGTCAACCGTCCAGACCAATATGCGCTGTCCGCGCTTGTGGAGCTTGTTTATTTTACGCTTCGAGGCAAACCGATGGTTAGGGTTAACAGCCGAGACATGCCGGTATTGTGTAAACGAACCACCTGCCAAAGTTTGATGATAATGCAAGGGCAGCAAAGGCACATCGCCTACCACCAGTTGATGAAGCTCGACCACAGGATCGAGCATGCGCATGTTTTGCAAAACTTTTGGGCTGAAGCTCTGAATGATGCACCAGAATTGAGCATGGTGCGAACGTATGCTTTCGAGCACCTTCATTTCTGTGTGCTTATCGTTTGTACGGCTTGGCTTGATTTCGATCAGCAGCTTGTGGCGTCCATTCACCAAACTGAGCACCTCGTCGAGAGATGGAATCCTTTCGCCTGCATACTCGGCCGAAAACCACCGACCGGCATCAAACGCCCTTATCTGACTGAAATCCAGATTCTTTATCTTTCCTGATCCATTGGTAGTCCTGTCGATGGTGTAATCATGAACGACAACCACTTGCATATCACGGGTCAGGTGTACATCAATTTCGATCATATTTACACCTGTTTCCATGGCCTTGCGTATGGCTGCGAGGGTATTTTCGGGAGCAATTCCCGAGGCGCCACGGTGGGCTATCACCAGCGGACGAGCGGGCTGTTGGGCGTGCAAACCTGACATGGCAAGCATTAGAAGCCCAAATATAAAGCATAGGAGGCTATTGCCTGACTTGCTTCAGGCATTAAGCAAGGTTGCATTGCAAAGGGCTTTACTTTGGCTCAAGGCCCGCCGCAAGCAGAATCTTCCGAAAGATTTCGGTATTGTCGTAAACACCGCTGAACTTATCGGCTTGATTACCAAATGCATATACCGGAACTAACACAGCCGAATGATCATTAGAGGAAAACTGGAACCTGACACCTTTATTTCGCTTGTTGGCTCCATGAACAAAAGTCAGCCCTCCGGTTTCGTGATCTGCTGTAACTACAACCAGTGTGCCGGGGTTTTTGTCGGCGAAATCGACGGCAACTTTCACCGCTTTTTCAAAATCAATCATTTCGTTGACAAGGTAGGCGGAGTCGTTGTTGTGTCCGGCCCAATCGATTTGCGAACCCTCGACCATCAGGAAGAACCCTTTGTCGTTGTTGTTCGACAGGGCCTCGAGCGCCACTCTGGTGGCATCGGCAAGCGTGTAGTTGGTCCGTTGGGCAGCCGGGGCCGGATGCGCTGTGTCAGTAAGAACCAGAAGCTTGCTAAACCCTTTGCCGCTTTTTGGCAGAGTTTCCTGAAACGCAAATCCATGATCCTGCATTTCGCTTACCAGATTCCTGCTGTCTTTACGCCGGACGAAGTTGTTCAAACCACCACCAATCACCACATCGATGGTCGATTGCACGAAATCCACGGCAATTTCCTGTTCATTCTTGCGCGACACATTTTTGGCAACAAAAGCAGCCGGGGTAGCATGCGTGACATCGCAAGTCACCGCTAATCCGGTACGCCTGCCTGAAGCAGAAAATACATCTACCAGACTTGGCACAGCCGTGCTGTCAGGACGCATGCCAATCATGCCGTTGCGGGTTTTATGACCGGTGGCGAGTGCAGTACCACCTGCTCCTGAATCCGTGATTTTGTGATCATACGAATGCGTACTGATCATGCCCATAACCGGCGCATCAAACATCACGGGGTTTTCACCTGTTGCCAGCTTCAGTGCCTGTGCCTGAGCCATACCCATACCATCGCCAATGAAAAATATGACTTGTTTGGCAGTTTCAGGTTTTTCAACAACCTGAAGTTCAGTCTTTTTTACCCTGCGCTGAGCGTTCGCTGAAAGACCTGATAAAATAAAGAGTGCGATAAAAATTGTGGCTGAATGTATCCTCATGCTTGTTGATTTGAATAGTTGAGTTCAATCACTGTGATTTCGGGCAGAATGCCGATGCGCCCCGGATAACCGATACTCCCCAGTCCCCGGTTTACATATAAAAATTGTCCCGTTTCAGCTTCATACAGGCCGGCCCATTGTTTGTAAAGATATTGCGCCGGACTCCATTTAAAGCCAGGTATCTCGATACCGAACTGAAAACCATGGGTATGACCTGAAAGTGTCAGCCCAATGTCTTTAAAACTCTCCGTCACCTGTGCGTTCCAATGGCTGGGGTCGTGACTCAGTAAGACCTTGGCCGGCACATCTTCGACACCTGCGATAGCGGCTTTCAGATCGCCCTTGCGCGGAAAACGGGTGTTCGCGCTCCAGTTTTCAACACCCACAACAGCCAGCCTGGCTTCACCCCTGCTCACTACTGCCGAGGAATTGCGCAGCAAGGTCCAACCCGATTTTTGATACACACGCAGGAGATCATCCATATTTTTTTTCTTCGCGCTCTCGCTGGGCCATTTGACATAGTCGCCATAATCGTGATTGCCCAGCACGGCAAACACGCCATTTGGTGCCGACAAGCGTTTCAGAGTATCTACGAAACGATGTGCCTCATCTGTGGAATAATTGACCAGATCGCCGGTAAACACAATCATATCCGGATTTGCTGACATGATATCAAAAACAGCCTCCTCCAGGGCATCAACATCCGCCCAAGTGCCAAGATGAAGATCGGAAATGTGTGCGATACGAAAACCGTCGAAAGCCGGGTCAAGGCCTTTCAGGCTGACGTTGACTCTTCGCAGATCAAACCGGTGAACCCACCTGAACATGCCCGTAAACATGGTCGTCACCACAAGTCCTCCGGTAACCAGCGCCATCTGCTGCATAAATTCCGAGCGCTTATACTTGCGCGTGCCCGGAACCGGTTCTTTGCTTTTCGAAAAACTGACCCAATCCCACAAGCCTTTGATCCATCGCACGATGTCGGCAAAAAAGATGATTACAGCCATGAAGAACTTGGCCACGTAAAACGTGAAAATGCTGCCAAAAACCAGATTTTGTACCCAGGGAAGCCAGTCGTGCGACTTCACCACATAGGTAATCAAAGTGGCACCCGCCAGTGCAAAAAGTGGTAACCAGTAGAGAATGGCAAGCGAAGTTTTGAGAAATGTATTATAGGTGAACAGCTTGCGTTTAAACATTCCCCAAACGTACAGGTCGAGAAGAAGAAGAAAGATAAAGAACGGATATCTTCCGGCGTTTTTGGGAAATGAGGCAAGGGTAATCAGATAGCCCGCAACGATGCATACCAGGGCAATGATAAACGAAAAAATCTGCTTTTTGGATAACTTCATAATCAGCGCCCAAAATTAGACATAATGCCGCAATAAGGGGGTTGATTACGTAAATTTAATATAAAGTTCAGCCGTTTCAACTCAGGGATTCGGCATGTGAGTCATCGCATGTATAAGGCAGCAAACCGCTGAGTTTTTGGGCTTGTAAGTACACGGGGAATAAGATTTGTAAGAGATTTGTTCAATATTTCAAAAAAAGATTGCATGACCACACGATACCTCATCCTGGCCTTGAGCTTATTAATGGCCATTCCCTCAGTGACTTTCTCGCAGCCCGATCCCCAGCGCATGATGCAGCCGGTTAAGGTTTCGGGTAAAGTGACGGATAAAACAGACGCCACTGGTTTACCCGGAGCTCACCTCATCTTCAGGCATATGCGCGACACGAGCAGGGTGTTCCGAACCACAACCGACAACAACGGCCAGTTTAGCATCAATATGCCGAGAGGGCGATATGTACTCCGCACTTCATATGTGGGTTACAAAACCGATGAGCGGCAGTTGACCATTATTGAAGAAAACAATAACCTTGGGACAATCGCCCTTGACAAGGCCGACGCCATGCTGGGCGAAGTTACTGTGGCAGGCGAAGCGGTTCAGGTCAGGGTGAAATCCGATACGCTCCAGTTTGATGCACAAGCCTACAAAACCAATCCCGACGCCACGGCCGAAGATCTTTTGCGCAAATTACCCGGAGTTACCATTACACCCCAGGGCGTTCAGGCGCAAGGCGAAACAGTAAGACGCGTTTTAGTGGACGGACAGGAGTTCTTTGGCGATGACCCCAACATAGCCCTGCGCAACCTTCCGGCCGAAATGATCAGTCAGGTGGAAGTGTTCGACCAGATGAGCGACCAATCGCGTCTTACAGGCTTTGATGACGGACAGCGCACCAAGACGATCAATATCGTGACACGTCAGGACAGGCGAAGCGGTCAGTTTGGAAAGGTTTACGGTGGATTCGGCGAAAACGATCGTTTTCAGGCTGGGCTGACAACAAATATATTTCTTGGAAAACGCCGAATCTCTCTGCTGGGAATGAGCAACAACATCAACCAGCAGAACTTTAGCACCGAAGACCTTTCGGGCTTCTTTTCGAGCGGAAGAGGCGGTGGTGGCGGTGGAGGAATGCGCTTTGGCATGGGTGGAGGCGGCGGTGGAGGATTTAATCGCGGAGATTTCCTCATCGGGCAGCAAAACGGCAACAACACAACCCACTCCTATGGCATCAACTACACCGATGTGTGGATGGACAAGCTGAACGCCAATATGAGCTACTTTTTCAACCTCGCCCGAAACAACACGAATCAGTTGTTGGAACGACAATACTTTCTCAACGAGAACCTGAGCCGCACCTACAACGAAACGAGCAAAAGCAGCAGAGACAACTACAATCACCGTTTCAACGGCCGATTCGAATATAAGATCGACGACAACAATACCATCATACTCATTCCCCGTTTCAGTATGCAGAAAACAAATTCGGACAATTTTACCGACGCCAGTATGAGCATGCTGATGTTATCGATTGGCAACCACAGCCTGACGACGTACGACCGTGAATGGGACGGCATCAATTTTGGCAACACCTTGATCTACAGGCTTCGTCTGAACGAAAAGGGAAGATCGCTCTCTACCCGCTTCAACAACAACATCAACAACAACGAGCTCCTCTATACCCTGGATGCCATGAACTGGTCGGGAGGTATTGTCGTAAACATTGACACAACCCGCCAGCAATCCACTACCAAAACATTGAATCAGAGCCACTCAGGTAATATTACCTATACTGAGCCTGCAGGTAAAAATGGTATGATTCAGGTTTCGTACAACTTATCCTACACCAGCAACGAAAGCGAGCGCCAGACCAATGATTTTGACATTATTGCAGGCGCTTACAATCAGTTGGTTCCCGAGCTCTCGAGCGACCTCAACAGTGGCTACCTGACCCATCGTGCGGGTGCCGGCTACCGTTTTCGAAAGGAGAAATACAATTTTCTGGCCGAGCTGGCCTGGCAGGAGGCCAGCCTCGAGGCGCAGCAGGAATTGCCCTACACCAGCAAAACCACTTTCAGCTATGGCAATCTTTTGCCTTCGCTGCAGTTCAACTATAACTTTTCGCGCAGCGAAACCGCACGGCTGATGTATCGCACCTTTACCAACGGGCCTTCAGCATCGCAACTCTCCGATGTGGTGGACAACACCAATCCCCTGCTCCTCTCGAGTGGTAATCCAACACTGCAGCAAAGCTACAGCCACTTCCTCACCGCAAGTTACAACCTCACGCGGATAGCCAAGGGGAAGTCGTTTATGGGTTTTATTTTCATGAACATGACGAATAACTATATCGGCAATTCGCTGCTGATCGCCCGTAACGACACCTTGCTTCCCAACGGCTATACACTGCCGGCAGGAGCACAATACAGCAGGCCCGAAAACCTCCAGGGACTTGTTAACATCCGTTCTTCCCTTACCTATGGCTTTCCTATCCGCAAAATCAAGAGCAACATCAACCTTACAGGAGGCTTTGCCTGGACACGAACACCCAGTCTGATCAACAATACCGAAAACTTCAGTAACTCCTACACCACCACAGGCGGCGCCACCCTGAGCAGCAATATCAGCCAGAATCTGGATTTTACGCTGTCGTACCGCCTTAACCATCAGAACACCCAAAACAAGGTGAGGCCGCAAACCAATAATAATTACTTTTATCATGTGGGCGAAGCCAGGGTCGCCTGGACCATCAAATCGAACTGGGTACTTCGCAGCGACCTGAACAACCTCTATTACACCGGTTTAGGCGACAACTTCAACGAAAACTACTGGCTGTGGAATATCAATGTGGGGCGCAAGCTATTTGAAAACAAACGCGGCGAGCTGACGCTGGGTGTTTACGACCTGCTCAACCAGAACCGCAGCGTCACACAAAACGTTACGGATACTTACATCGAAAGCGCACGGTACAATGTGCTGAACCGCTTTGTGATGCTCACCTTTACCTATAACTTCCGCAATTATGGCGCTCAGCAACAGCGCACAGCACCTCAGCAAGCTCCGCAGGGCTTTCATCGCGAAATGTTTTTCCTGCCACCGATGTAAACTTCAGCTTTTCGTAGTTTGATGCATATCAGTTTCTGGCGTTCTTGTTAGGCATTCCCATGATGTGATTGCGTCTCTGCAATGTGGTCAGATTCATTTCTAAACATTACACACCTTAGCGGAGGAACAATTTCTGTGTGTGTACCCTGTTGGCTTCCGTAACGCGCACAATCACCACGCCCCTGACGGCAGGATGAATGATGGTGGGATTGTCAATATTGCGGTTGATGTCCATGAGGCAATTGCCCAGCACATCGAACAGCTCAATGCGTGCCCTGTTGCCAGAGGCATCAGGTATGCTCACGTAAATACGCGCGTTGTGGCTCCAGATGCGGGCATTACTGCCATCAAGTTCGCCAACCGAGACAACTTCGTTGAAGTGCAGCCTGAAACGCAATTCCGGCAGGCCTTCGGTATGGTTGAAGGTGTAAACGGGGTTCTGGCGCAAATTCCTCATCTCGCCCGTCAGCACATCTTCGAGGTAGATGGCCCTATCGGCTTCGAAGCTCTCCAGCTCACTGAAGCTGAGCGAGACCTCGCCATTGTTTTGCCATTGAAACGCTAAAGGTACCATGACGGTTTGTGAGGAAGGAACAGCGTTAATGCTCAGCTTCTGGTTATCGGACGACATCGAATACAGTTGGGGCAGGCTTGCCGAACCGGGCATCTTGTAGGCATCAAACTGTCCGTCGAAGCCGGTTGTTGACCCATCGCGCAAACGCACAACTGCCTCGTCAGTTCCAGCGGCCGTTGTGGCCATGATACGCAATATATCAGGGATCAGACCATTGTTTTTCAGAATATTGCTGTTGCCGTGCGTACGTACGCTGTTGTTCATCGTCAGCACAGGCCATGCAGCGCTAGCCCTGACAAAAAAGGATTGCCCCGTGCGGATGATGTTCGTGCCGCCATTGGTACCAACACCGTCAACATAAGAGGCCCATTGGCCGTGTGGCGAACTTGGTGAACCGGCTATGGCCCTGTTGAACACATAAACGGCATCATTCAGGTTGGTTTTGGTCCAGCCGGAGGCAGCATCCCAATCAATGGGCGAAGGATATGGGTTGGGTACCAAATTCCAGCCTTTAGTAGCGCCACTGTAGCTTGTTGCCGCTGTGAAAGCGCCGTTGTTCAGGTTTCCCGCTAAGCTGTATGTGGTGGTCGAGCCGGTGTACCACATCCGGTAGCCCTTGTTCACATCAAGCGGTGTAGTCGATAAGTCGCCCATGCTGACATAGTCGTTCAGGTTCTCGTCGAAGCGGAAAAGGTTGGAATTTAAAAACATACCCGTAACAGGGTTTGAGGACTGCGTAAGCGGCACGCTTACAGTATGATAGCCACCGCCCAGCATGTAACGCTCAATCGTAGCGGGAACATTGCCGGTGTTGTGGAGAAGCGAACCGGTGCCGGTGTTATTGCTACGAATCACAAGCCCGGATGTACCTGCTGAATTCACCAAAGTGCCATTAATGCTCAGCTGATTGGTCGGGCCAAGGCGCAACGCATGGCCTGCACCAATAAGCATATTGCCGGCAGTCAGACTATCGTTGAGCAACACATTGCCTATTACCTGAACGGTTGAGGTGGACGCTATGGCAGATGTTAAAGTGGTAACCTGCAAATTATTGAAGTAAGGTTCACGGTTGCTGCCGCCATTCATACCGCTGGCATAAAAACGAATGGCATCCGGCGCTCCTGCAACCGGAATCACCTGATCGTAGGTTTCGGAGCCATCGCGGCCGGTACCGTAAACGCGCAGGTTGCCTGCCGACACATACTCGAAGTTGAGGGTCATCTTTTGTGTGCCGTAGTTGTTGAACATCGGGTTGCCGTTGATGGTAATGGCAGCCGAATTGGCCATGTTCACATTGATGATCTCTGTTGCTCCGGTGCCTCCGGTATAGAGGTTAAAGCCCTTGTTGCCGCCGGGCACATCACTGTCCCAGTTCACGCCCCAATCGAAGCTGAAGGTTGCACCAACGGGCAGCGGAGTGATGAAGGGCCTGTCGGCTGTGGCGAACGCGCCCGATCCGCCGGGATTGGCATACAATCCAAACGAGGGATTGTCCATACCCGTGATGCCGGCACCGGCAGGGTTGGCCATGAAATGTCCGGCAAAACCCGAGCCTGCGTTAGCGGTGAGCGTCCATGCACCAAAACCTGCGCCACCATTGCTGCCGTCGGTCCAGGAGGAGTAATTGGATGCCGCATCCTGCGCGCCATAAAGCACAACCGGACCTGTAGAGCCTGTTTCGTACTCATAGGCACCCATGCTTGGCGGATTGTTGCGAGCATCTCCATTAAAATCGGTAGTGACTGCAGACAGTGGGGTTCCGGCAAACAAAACCGGCGAGCCGGCCTGCGGCCTTAGATCAGTGGAAGTGGTGAACAAAGGATCGGCACTAAAGGAGTTCGCATCCTGCCCGGTGGCTGTTTGCCAGCCGGACAGGCTGGTCGAGGCCGTTGTGCCAATCTGACCAACTGCTTTTACACCAGTACCCGTTGGGTTGACCCAATAATCGTTGTAATTGATATTGGCAAACTGAGTATTACTCGTTTGCGCAAAAACACCAATAGCACCATAACCAGTAGCACTAAGTCTGCCCAGATTGTTCACAATTACGTTATTACGAATATCCGCAACAGAACCGCTTAGAAGGCCTATACCGGCGGAGATGGCGTTACTTTGATTAAGTGTATTTCCAAAAAGATGGATACTATTGTTATAAATGTTTATTCCGGTTTGTGATGAAGAGAGTAAAATTCCAAAGGGGTTATGATATACATAAGCACCGGTATAACTATGACCATCTCCCGAGATATCATAAATGACATTATTGGCCATTGTGATGTTGGCGTCTGTTACGCCGGTTGAAATGTGAATACCATAAGCACCATATCCTCCGGTTCCGGTGTATTTCAGTGAGTGGATCAGATTTCTGCTGATGGTGGTATTTCTGGTACCGGCTGCCAGATATATTCCCATATCATTCCATTCATTAAGCCCAAAAAAATTCGCAATCGTGTTGTTGCTTACCGTAGCACCATCCACACCTTGTACGTATATGCCAATAGAGCTGATTGCATCGGTTCCAGCAGCATTCAATAAATTTCCGTCTATCAGTAATCCGCTGCCATTGCCTTCGGCAACAACCGCATGGCAGTGAATGCCCGAAAAGCCTCTTCGGATATCATTGTTCTGTATGGTGATGTCATTAAAGTAGCCTGCTGTACGATCACTAGAATATACAGCAACAGCCATAATCCCAACGACAATTGATCCGTTAATCATGATGTTCGAATTCAGAATTCCTGAGCCAACAATGGGTGTTGTTCCGGTGGAACCAATCATGATCGCCTGCGGAGAATAGGGACTTGTATTTTCGATGGTTAGATCACGGGTAGTGCCTGCCGCGGTATTGGAGCCGTCAATGCGAACATAACTATTCCTGATTTCTATCAGCGGATTGAAACCTGCAATTCCTGATATAGTTGCAACTACCGAGGTATCCGGCTTAATGGTAATTGTATTGGCAGAAGTAGGCAGAGCAGTATTATTGATATTTAGTCTAATGGGGAAAGTCTCATCTGCTGAATAAGTTGAATGGGTGAGCAAGAACCGTATGGCTCCGGTTAAACCTCTTCTGTTCAAATCAGTAATTGCAGCAGTAAGGGTGGCGTAATCTCCTCCCGGTCCAACCTTATAGTCCCCCCCTGATATTGGAAGAGTGATCTCATAACTGGCCGGATTGGTAGGTGGCGTGGCTGCAGCGGGTGGGTTTATCGTGAATCCACCTGCACCTGTTGAAGGATTTACACTTACGTTGGGAATCGGACCAAGATCCTGCGCAGCGATGTAATAGTAAACCACATCACCCAATGTCACGCCCGAACCAAAGCTGAACTGATAATCGCTTCCCGACATATGCGTAGCTGTGGCCGCAGTAAAGGGACCTGTTGCGCTGTTGATACTCCAGTAGAGAACAGGGAGTCCGGAACCTGAAGTAGGCACACCATTCTTATCAGTAATGGAAGCAATTAACGTTCTTACCGTGAGCGTTGCGGTGTTAGGCAGAGGGGTAAATGCAATAACCGGAGGTGTCACATCCAGCAATAGACCTCCAAATTCATATGCGCCAACATCCGGAGCCGTTGCGGGGGATGACGGATTGTCAGGATATCCCGGGTTGGGATAACGCAGTACGCCGGCATAGTCATCCGTAATGCCCTCAATGGTAATGCCACCTGATTCCAATTGCGTGGGCACCGTAGTGCTGACCTTTAGAAAATCCGCATCGCTTCCCAATACACTGACGAATGCCGGATTTTCTGTAAACGACTGGGAATCCCTTGGTGCAACCGTACCGGCTGTGAATACCCCATTCTTGTATTGGTCAATGGTTTGTGCCACGCTGGTGCCATCGGAATAAATTAAATTGCTCGGACCGGGCGTTCCGGCATAAAAGCAGTTGTAGTTCGATGCAAGGTTATAATTGTTAAGATAATCAAGTCCTCCTGCACTCCTCCTGAAAGCAATGACCAATCCCGTTCCGGAGGCTGTGCTGTTATTGACAATCAGATTGTTCCTCAGGGTTAAAGAAGCAGTAGTGGTTGTTGTTCTTGCAGTATGGAAAATTCCTGTGGTTCCGAAATTGGTAGCGAAAGAACTTGCTGCAATGTACACCGAGTTGTAAGAGATATTGTAATTTGACGCGGCACCTGTGGCAGTCACCGAAATCCCTCTGATAGCATCAACAGAATTGGCATTTGGTGCTTTAAGGTCTCCTACCAGATTATTAAATATACTAATTGTGGCTGGAGATGGAAAACCGGAGCAAACAATACCATTAACTCCCGCTTGGTTCGTAAACGCTCCTGTAGATTGAATGTTGTAAATTTTATTTTTGAAAATGTTCACAATGGTACCCGGGGTAAATGAAGTTATCATTATACCGTTGGTAGCACCACTATTGGAAGCAAGACCGCTCAGGGTATGAATGGTATTATTGGAAATGTTGACACCCGGGCTCGAGGAGGTAATTCCCACAACAGTTGACATGGTACCGGTTGAGGATAGATTGCTTATGATATTATGGGCCACATTGTGGATACCGGTCGTGGGGCTTGCTGCTCCAAAGCTTATACCGGTAACATCTCCGCCTGTACCGATTGAGGTAAGATGGGTAATCGTGTTATTCAATACATTGGCAGCAACACTATAAGTCCCTGATGTTCCAACTAATAGCCCAGTTATTTTACCGCTGCCTGAAATGTTATTGATGGTGTTTCCGGTCATTTGAACCAGGTTCCCATAATCAGTATGTAATACCGTGACTGTACCGGTGCCACAAGCCCAGTTTTCAAAGGTATTTCCGGTTATGGTTTTTTGCGGGAAATCACCTACTCCATTACCATTAAACCATCCTGAAATATTAGTCCCACCTGTAAGTGTGATGTTCGAAAAATTATTGTTGTTGTTTTGAATTGAAGTACCGGTATTTGATAAGCCTGAATCACCATATAGCCAAACTGTACCACCGGCAACCGATTTGGTGAATCCTGTTACGATACTGTTGTTGTTAATCGTTTTCGTTCCATCAACAGGAGTAATATATGAAGCGGAGATAAACGTAAAATTACCTGAAGTATTAGATGTCAGGTTGTTAAAGGTATTGTTGCTGATACTTACGTGTTTGTGTGCACTGGAATTAGATAAGGCAACAACACCGGTATTAGCAGAAACAGTATGGTTAAGGTTGATTATTGCATTGTTATCGAAATTCAGCGATGAGGTTGCAGATGCGCAGGTCTCATCCAGAACAATATTGGCAATATTTACTCCGGCTGCACCGCCCTGTACAGAGATAGTGTTATAAGTCACATTGTTGGTAAAAGTATGTGTAGGCGCATTTGAGTTTGCATGGTGAAAAATACCTCTCAGCGTGCCTGTAGTAACTCCTCCGGCTGAGCTTGTTATGCTGTTATGGGTAATGCTGTAACCATTCGAATTCCGGACAAGCACTCCGTTCATCGTTGCACTGACATTGGCATAATTAGTCAATTGAGGAGCTGTACCAAAATTTGAAATTATGTTGGCATTAGCAACAGATCCACCGATAACCAATCCCGTATTTTGGTCTTCTGACTCAATTGGCCCGACCACAACTATCCCTTGATTGACATTAGATATGGTATTGCCGGTGATGGTGAGGTTATGATTTCCTCCGTTGGCTCCGGTTGCTGTGGCCGGTGTTCCTGTTGCCATAGCAGAGTGCGTAGAGTTGGCATAGATGCCGAAGGTGTTGGTGTAATTCCTGTTCAGCGAAATGGTATTGTTGTGTATGGTGATATGCTGACATCCATTGGTGGCTGATGCATAAAACAAGGCAATACCAAATTCGGTCATATTATTGCTTGAAGCCGGGGTGTTGGTAGTATTGGATGGATTTTCCTGCATCGTGAAATTCCGGATGGTAATAAAATCACCTCCGATGATCTTGAAAATCGCATCATTGAGCGACCCTGAAGGTTGAGGATTCGGTGCAGTAATCGTGCTGCTGCTTCCATGAATGATAATAGTGTTGGCAGCATTACCGCTGGCGGTAATTACATATCCGCCTGCGGGAGCAGTTTCGTTACCCGAAAGTGTAATTACCACCGGGCTGGTGATGCTTGCGCTGTTCAGGGCTGTAATGGCCGCAGCAAGACTTGGGTATGTCGCGGCAAGGCCGGAGCCTCCGTTGGTGGTAACCTGCGCCCTAAGGCCGGCCGAAGTGAAAAAAATAAGCGCGGCCACGCTTAAGGCAGAGAAATGGTGTAGCATTCTTTTCATGGTTGGTAATGTTAATGACTGATTAAAAGATAAATAGAGCCTGTTTAGGTTCATTAAAGCAGGAAAGATATCTGGTGCGGTTGGTTGTTCATGGTTTAAACCGAAAGTTACAATGTTTAAATTTTTTTGCTCAACAGCATGGACTCGTTCAATTTGTCGTCATGGAAGCCCCCAAAAATAATATTGTTTAAAATCAAATAGAAAAAATTTTTAAACTTATCATTTTCGTCCTGAGAAGATTGCAGGCCTAAGTGTTTATTTTGGCCAAGGCAGGAGCATTGAAGCCTTCAGGTGTGAACAGGGTATTTCCCTGGTGACCTTTGATAACAGGAGAAAGTGTTACCATAAATGAAATTTGTCTATTGTTGAAATGTACAAAAAACAGGAAGCCCTCAACACGGACATAGCCCGTATCCATGCATGTAAGAGCTGACAATCCTGATTTTTCCCTGAAGCAACTTATTATGACAGTTTTTCCGCATCACCAGATAAAAAAAGGCTGCCGTTTCCGGCAGCCTTGAGGTTGCAATGCTTGCTTGTTTGGGAGATTATTCCTCCGGTTCGTCCTAGTTTTTCGACATTTTAAGGATAATCAGGTTTTAGTAAAATTACCTCATAATGTAAAACTGCTTCAGGAAAAGGAAGTTCCGGCTCTAGCTGGTTTTACCGCCAGGGGCCACACAGACGGAATGTCAGGATTTGTGCGCTAAGTTGTGATGACTGCATTTAGTCCCTGGCCCTTTTAACCATCAAGTCATTGCAATATGGCCATAGAGGATTGCTCTGGTCAACCATATCGGGCTATCATGGCTTTAAAAACAAAAAAGCCCCCATGTTCATGGAGGCTTTTTTGTTCTGATTTGGGCTGCTATTACAATACGCCCTGATCCATCATGGCGTTGGCCACCTTGAGGAAGCCGGCCACGTTAGCGCCTTTTACATAGTCGATATAACCGTCTTCCTGGGTACCGTATTTCACGCACGAGTTGTGAATATTGCGCATGATTTCGTGCAGGCGGGCATCTACCTCTTCGCGGCTCCACGAGAGTTTCATCGAATTCTGTGTCATTTCGAGGCCCGAAGTGGCTACACCACCGGCATTGGCTGCCTTACCGGGAGCAAACAGGATACGGGCGTGTTTGAATACCTCGATGGCTTCAGGCGTCGAAGGCATGTTAGCGCCTTCGGCAACACAGATGCAACCATTGGCCACCAGTTTTTCAGCATCTTCCTTATTCAGCTCGTTCTGCGTTGCACATGGCATGGCTACATCGCATTTAACTTCCCATGGACGCTTGCCGGGCACAAACTGTGCACCGGGGAATTCGAGTGCGTAAGGCTTTACAATATCCTGATTCGAAGCACGCAGTTCGAGCAGGTAATCGATTTTTTCGCCCGAGATTCCGTCGGGGTCATAAATATATCCGTCAGGACCTGAAATCGTTACCACTTTTGCACCGAGATGGTTGAGCTTGGTGATGGCACCCCAGGCCACATTACCGAATCCTGAAACCGCTACATGTTTGCCTTTAAAGTCCATACCACGTGTGGCAAGCATTTCCTGAGCAAAATATACAGCACCAAAACCGGTAGCTTCAGGACGAATAAGCGAACCGCCCCAGTTAATACCCTTACCGGTGAGCACACCCACATGTTCCATGGTGAGCTTTTTGTACATGCCGTACATATACCCGATTTCTTTTCCACCAACGCCAATATCACCGGCCGGAACATCAGTTTCGGGTCCGATCAGGCGCCAGAGTTCGAGCATAAACGACTGGCAGAAGCGCATGATTTCTGCATCCGATTTGCCTTTGGGATCAAAATCCGAACCGCCTTTGGCGCCGCCCATTGGCAGAGTTGTCAGGCTGTTCTTGAAAATCTGCTCGAAGCCTAAAAACTTCAGGATGCTGAGATTTACACTGGGGTGGAAACGAAGGCCGCCCTTGTATGGTCCGATGGCGTTGTTAAACTGAACGCGGTATCCCAGGTTGACGTGCACTTTGCCATGATCGTCAACCCACGGCACCTTGAACATCAGCACCCTGTCGGGCTCCACAATGCGTTCGATGATGCCCTTGGCTTCCAGCTGAGGATTCTGATTTACCACGTCCTCAATGGATTCCAGCACTTCGCGCACTGCCTGCAAATACTCCACTTCACCCGGATGCTTTTTCTCCAGGTCGTTCATGATTTTTTCAAGGTTCATAGGTTTTGGTGTTTGATGATTAACCTGACTATTTTTTGTGAACTTTTCACAATGTGAATACTTTAACAGTGCAAAATTAGTGCTTTTAAAGATAATAAAACAACATTCCGAGACTGAAAATGACGAATTGAGGCTATATTAAAATCAGTCTAAATAAATCGGCTGCAAACGTTTGAAAATTGCATGCTTATGCAACCTGAAATCAGAACGGTATTATCCACGATGTGATCAGCCAGAGCCGGGAGGCATAGCTTTTATCAAACATACGCTGAGCCCTGTGCTGAAGCTCAAACTGAAGCCTGTGTTCGTTTGCGAACAAGAATCCTGCGCCAATTCCGGTTCTGTTGTCGATTCTGAACTTCCTGAAGTGTTCGTTGCTGCTGAGCAGCAGCTCCGATCCTGCAAACAGATACCATTCTCCGGCATCCAGCTTTTCGCCCTGCAATGGTTTATCAGCTATCATCCGATAGCGGATTCTGTGCTGAAAACTTTCTTCAAAAAACCGTTGTTCAATCCTGGCGCGGTGCAAAAGACTAATGCTACCGGCCTGGCTCCGGAAACTATACTGCCATATGATCCTTTTTTCGGCCTTTGCCTCATCCAAAGGATTTTCTATGCCATACAACAAACCCAGTGTAATTCTGCGACCCCCGATGAGTCTCCTGTTGACATATCCCTGAGCTTCGGCAAGCAACACCCGGCCGGCATCTGGATGATGTTGTCCGTCCGGTTGCCCCAAAGCTACCCGCGTTACAAACTTGGTGTTCCAGCTCCATTGTCCGCCCAAACCGCCCGACATGCTGATGTCAGGCTCCCAAACCACAGACATCTGAGCTTGTAAAGTGGACAAATGGAGCAACAGTGCTAAAGCGATAAGCAATAATGACCTAAACATCAGTACAATAAGTGATTATTGGATGGAGGAATAATCATCCGCTTTTGTAACAAATGACCGTTTTCCTCCATAAGAAGTTCATAAGCAACGAGACCCAATGCCGGCGATTTCACCTCGATTTCGACTTCAAGCCGTATCCTGACTCCTTTGCGACCCGGTTCAACAATAGCAGGATCAAAAGGCCTGCCATCTTCAATTGCCCACGAATACTGTTGCTGCGCTTTCAGAATCCGGTAAGGAAAGCCAAGGTTGCTCATTTCCTTGTGCATGAGATCGTTCATTACAGCTTTAAACTTCCTGAGCGGAATATCTTTTTCCAAATCGATAAACCTTCCAGTACTGTCGAACTCGAGGCTCCACCGACTGTCAAGCCAATTAAACTTGGCTTCGAACGTCGTGATGCCGTTGCTGATTTCCCGGTAATACTTCATTGCGCGTGCCTGCCCTTTCAACTGATCAAGCTGACTGAGTGCAGCGGCCGGAAACTCATCGCGTCCAATTTTTCGTTCAGACTCCTGTTTGACAGCACTTCTCTGAGCGTAAACCGGCAAAGAAATGATGACCAGCAAAGTCATCAGCAAAATGATCCAATAACGCATCGTGATACTTTTGGCAAAATTACACCGGAAAAGCGTTTGGCTTCACTAAAATTTTTCGGTATTCGCTTGCCTGTTTCAGAAATGCTATACATTTGCGGGCACAAAAGTCACGAACAATGAAGACAGTCGTACATTTCTGGTGGTGGCACCGGAGCATCTTCTGCACAAGCTGAGGAATTGTACGACCATTCAATCACATAAGAAAAAGGTCTGTCGTCCGCGGCAGGCCTTTTTTCGTTAAAACGCAAACGCATGAAACTCAACATCAGGACAAGCCAGATTGCCGGCGACCTTACCACACCCGTAGGGCTTTATCTCGCATTGCGCGACCGCTATCCCAACGCCCTGCTGCTCGAAAGCTCCGATTATCATTCGGCCTCCGACAGCTCTTCTTATGTTTGCCTCGACCCTATTGCCAGCTTCAGCATCAAAGGAAATGAAGCTGAAATAGCATTTTCAGGACAAACAAAAGACCGGTTTGCTGTCAATAAATCAAACTTTTTCGGGAAGTTTCAGGACTTTATCCACACTTTTCAAACCGACCAAACTGTTCCCACAGCCGGTCTTTACGGCTACATCGGCTATGATATGCTACAGTACTTCGAGGATGTACAGCTGAACATCAGGCACGAGGCTGATTTTGCTCATCCTGCTATGGTGATGAGTATGTACCGCTTTGTGTTGCATCTCAACCATTTCAACGACAGCCTAACCATCACCGAATTCATACCCGAAGGCGAAGCATCGCAAACCGGACAGCTGTTGGCTGCGATAAGCATCCAGCGCAACTTGTCCTTTCCGTTTGCTTTGTCCGGAAAGCTAAGGAGCAATACAAGTGATCAGCAATTTATGGAAATGGTTGCCCGGGCACGACAGCACTGCCTGAGGGGAGATGTGTTTCAGATGGTGGTTTCGCGTCGCTATCAGGTGGATTATACCGGAGATGATTTTAATGTTTACAGGGCTTTGAGGCGCATCAATCCTTCGCCTTACCTCTTTTATGTTGATTACGGAGATTACCGCTTATTCGGCAGCTCGCCGGAGAGTCAACTCCGCATCAAGGAGGGTAAAGCCATACTCAATCCTATTGCAGGCACGACCAGACGAACGGGAAATGCTGCGGCTGATGCTGCTTTGGCCGAAAAACTCAACGCCGATCCCAAAGAAAATGCCGAGCATGCCATGCTGGTTGATCTGGCGCGCAACGACCTCAGCCGCAGCTGTGCAAATGTGCAGGTGGAAACATTCAGGGAAACACAGTATTTCAGCCATGTTATCCATCTGGTTTCAAAGGTCAGCGGTTCGTTGCGCAAACCCGGCGACTATCTCAGGGTGATTGCTGACACCTTTCCGGCCGGCACGCTTTCGGGCGCGCCCAAAGTAAGAGCCATGCAGCTTATCGATATCCTGGAACCGCACAGCAGAGGATTTTACGGCGGAGCGGTCGGATTTATCGGATTGAATGGCGAGGTCAATCTGGCCATCCTCATCCGCACTTTCCTGAGCATTCACCACCGGCTGTTTATGCAGGCAGGTGCAGGAGTAGTAGCTGCTTCGACGCCCGAAAATGAATTACAGGAGGTCAACAACAAACTGGCCGCACTGCGCATGGCCATAGAATCCATCGCCAACGCCTGAAAACCATGAAGATACTGGTATTCGACAATTACGACTCTTTTACCTACAACATCGTGCAATACGTGGAGCAGATCACCGGAAGTCTGCCTGTGGTAGCCCGCAACGACCGCATTACCTTGGAAAAAGTGGATGAATTCGACAGGATTATTCTGTCGCCCGGACCGGGAATTCCGTCCGAATCAGGCTTGTTGTTGCCCCTGATCAGGCGATTTGCTCCGATAAAACCCATGCTGGGCATTTGCCTCGGTCTTCAGGCCATGGCGGAAAGTTTTGGCGGACAGTTGATTAACCTCGGCCAGGTGTTTCACGGCGTGGCTACCATCATACACAGGACAGCAGTTGATGAGCCGCTTTTCGACGGCACTCCTCAAAGCTTCGCAGGAGCACGTTACCATTCGTGGGTGGCCGATCGGGCTACCCTGCCCCACTGCTTTCACATCACTGCCGAAGACGAAAACGGTTTGGTGATGGCCATACGTCATCGCGAATATGCGCTGACAGGCCTTCAGTTTCATCCTGAGTCCATCCTGAGCCCTTACGGTGGTCTGATCCTAAAAAACTGGCTAACTACATGATATCATGAAACATACACTGGAAGCCCTGTTAAATCACGAAAAGCTCGGCTATGCCGAAGCACGAGAAGTACTCACCGCTCTGACGCAAAATGCATTTAATGCATCGCAGACGGCCAGTTTTATCACCGTTTTTCTGATGCGCGGTGTCACGGTCGAAGAGTTGGCCGGCTTCAGGGATGCCCTGCTTGACCTTTGCCTGAAGGTTGACCTGGGCAGCAATGAATTCATCGACCTCTGCGGCACCGGAGGAGACGGTAAAAACACTTTTAATATTTCCACAACCGCTTCGTTCATCGTAGCCGGCGCGGGATACAAGGTCGCCAAACATGGCAATTACGGCGTGAGTTCGGTGAGTGGTTCGTCCAACGTATTGGAGTATTTAGGCTACAGCTTCTCTGCCGATGCGGCCAAACTGGCTGCCGAACTCGACAAAGCCGGCATCTGCTTTATGCATGCCCCGCTGTTTCATCCAGCCATGAAATCGGTAGCACCGGTGCGCAAAGAACTGGGAATCAAAACCTTTTTCAATATGCTTGGGCCAATGGTCAATCCTGCCTTTCCCCGATATCAGCTCACCGGTGTCTTCAACCTCGAGCTGGCCCGTCTTTACCATTACATCTACCAGCGAGGAACAACGGAATATGCGGTGATACATAATCTTGACGGCTATGATGAGTGCTCGCTTACGGCTCCGCTCAAGCGCTACAGCAGAAAGGACGAAAAAGTGCTGTATCCCGAAGACTTCGGCTTTGACAGGATTGATGCCGATGCAATAACCGGTGGACGCGATACGGCTGCGAATGCGCAAATTTTTCTGGACCTCCTGCAAAACAAAGGGGAAAAAGCAGCAGAGCAGGTTGTGATTGCCAACGCGGCCCTGGCCATCGATACCATCAGCCACAAAGGCCTTATGCAGAGCGTGGAGGAAGCCACCGAATCGCTGCACAGCGGCAATGCCTACAAAGCTTTTACTCAACTTATAACCATGCAACCATGAACAACATACTCCAGCAAATCGTGGAGCAAAAACTTGCGGAGGTGGACGAACAACGCGGTTTATACCCAATAAAACTGCTCGAGCGGAGCATCTATTTCGAAACCCGGCCTCTCTCGCTGAAGAAATATCTGCTCCGCCAGGACCTTCAGGGCATTATTGCCGAGTTCAAGCGAAGGTCGCCTTCAAAAGGAATGATTAACGAATTTGCCGATGTGCAGCGCGTTACACTGGGTTATATGCAGGCAGGCGCTTCGGCACTTTCGGTCTTAACCGATCCGACATTTTTCGGTGGCAGCAACAAGGACCTTACCGAGGCAAGGCGCTTCAATTTTTGTCCTGTACTGCGCAAGGATTTCATCATTGACGAGTATCAGGTGATCGAAGCCAAGAGCATTGGCGCCGATGCCGTTTTGCTGATAGCAGCCATACTTACCCGGGATGAAATCAAGGCGTTGGGAAGGCTTGCACTTTCGCTCGGCATGGAGGTAGTTCTTGAAGTGCATGATGAGTCAGAGCTGGACAAACTACCGGATTTCGAAGTGATTACAGGCATCAACAATCGCGACCTGAAAACCATGATTACCGACCTGAACACTTCGTTTAAGCTGGCCGGACATCTCCCCGGAAACCAGCTTAAAGTGTCGGAAAGCGGAATCACTTCGGCCGATGATATTCTGAGGCTCAGGCAGGCAGGTTATCAGGGTTTCCTGATTGGCGAGTATTTCATGCAGCACAGCAGTCCGCAACACGCCTGCCGCAAACTGGTCAACGAACTGCGAAAACATGCAAACCCATGATGGTTAAAGTATGCGGCATGACCTTGCCTGAGCAATTGCATCAGGCAGACCAGCTCCAGGTTGATTATCTCGGCCTTATCTTTCATCGTGCCAGCCCGAGGTATGCCGGTGGCCTCAGGCTGAATTCCGTAAAGCTCAAAGCCAAACTCACCGGCGTATTTGTGGACAGCCCGGCGGATGAGATACTGAGCATAGCCGGTAAGTTCGGTTTGTCGGCCGTTCAGCTGCATGGCGGACAGGATATAGAAACCTGTCTAAGGCTGAAACAAAACAAGCTCGAAGTCATCAGGGTTTTTCATCCTTTGGACGAAGGTTTTGGCATTACAGCCGATTTTGCACATTGCTCCGATTATTTCCTCTTTGACAGCGGAAAGCGAGGAAGCGGAGGCAGCGGAGCAAAATTTGACTGGCAAATGCTCAGCGGATATCAGGGGAAAACACCCTTTATCCTCAGTGGCGGCATAGGGCCTGAGGATGCTCAAAGCATACTGCAAATCCGCCATCCGGCCTTTGCCGGTATCGATCTGAACAGCAGGTTTGAACTTTCGCCCGGCATCAAAAACATGGACATAATCAAGACATTTCTTAAACAACTGCGATCATGAACCACTCATATCTTCCTGACGAATTCGGCTTTTACGGTGATTTTGGCGGCGCTTTCATCCCCGAAATGCTTTATCCCAATATTGAGGAGCTCAGGCTTGGATACGCCGGCATTCTTGATTCGGCCGAGTTCAGGCAACAGTATCATGCTTTGTTAAAGGATTACGTAGGTCGGCCAACGCCGCTCTATTATGCAGCAAACCTTTCGGAGCGATACAAGACCAATATCTGGCTCAAACGCGAAGATCTGGCCTATACGGGAGCGCACAAGATCAACAATACGGTTGGCCAGGTGCTGCTGGCCCGAAAGCTGGGTAAACGCCGCATTATTGCAGAAACAGGAGCCGGACAGCATGGCGTGGCCACAGCAACGGTTTGCGCGCTGATGAATATGGAGTGCATGGTGTTTATGGGCGAAACCGATATGCAGCGGCAGGCGCCCAATGTGGCGCGGATGAAGATGCTTGGCGCCGAAGTGAGGCCTGCCACCTCAGGCAGCCGGACATTGAAGGATGCAACCAACGAAGCTATCCGCTATTGGATCAACCATCCTGCCGATACGCATTATATTATAGGCTCCGTGGTAGGACCTCATCCCTATCCGGATCTGGTGACGCGTCTTCAGGCAGTGATCAGCGAGGAAATTGCCGCACAACTGCTCGAAAAGACCGGCCGAAGCCGGCCTGATGCCGTTATCGCCTGTGTGGGCGGCGGAAGCAATGCCGCAGGTGCCTTTTTTCAATTTCTTGATGATACGGACGTGCAACTCATTGGCGCAGAGGCGGCAGGACAGGGAATTGACAGCGGTTTCACCGCCGCCTCGCTGCATACCGGCAGTCGGGGCATCATCCACGGCAGCATGACCATGCTGATGCAGGACACTGATGGTCAGATCACCGAACCGCATTCCATCTCTGCCGGACTCGATTATCCGGGCATCGGGCCTCTGCACGCCCACCTCTTTAAAACGCAGCGGGCATCATACATTGCTATCACTGATGATCAGGCGCTTAAGGCAGCCTTCCTGCTGAGTCGCCTCGAAGGCATAATCCCGGCCCTTGAAACTGCCCATGCCCTGGCAGTGCTCGACATTCACCAATTCAACGCAGATCAGCACATCGTTGTCAACCTTTCGGGGCGAGGCGACAAAGACCTTGCCACCTATATGCAAAAATCAGATGAATATGCATCCGTTAGATAAAGTGTTTGAAACCAAAAAGAGGAATATCCTCAGTGTGTATTTCACCGCGGGTTATCCCCACCCTGACAGCACGGTAAGCATGCTGGAGCTGCTTGACCGGCATGGCGCCGACATCATCGAAGTGGGAATACCTTTCAGCGATCCGCTGGCCGATGGACCGGTAATTCAGCAAAGCAGCCAGTCGGCGCTGTCACAGGGCATCAATATCCGCAGGATTTTCGGGCAGCTCCGACAGGCTCATGTTCAAGCGCCCGTTGTGCTCATGGGATACCTCAATCCGGTGCTTCAGTATGGCTTCGAGGCTTTTCTGTACGATGCACAGCAAGCCGGAGTCTCGGCACTCATTTTACCCGATCTTCCGCCCGAAATATTTGCTGCCAGATACCAGGCACTCTACCAAAAATATGGAATCTACCCGGTATTTCTGGTCAGTCCGCAATCATCCGACCATCGCATCCGCTTGCTCGACAGCCTGAGCAAGGGTTTTATCTATGCCGTTGCCGCCTCTTCGACCACCGGAAACAAGCGCCGGTTCGGAACTGAGGAAGAAGACTGGTTCAACAGGCTGATCAGCCTCAGCTTGAAAAACCCCGTGATGGCCGGATTTGGAATTGCTGACCATCAATCGCTGCAATTTGTGTTCGACAGGCTGCCGGGAGCCGTGGTGGGCAGCGCACTGATCAGAAACCTGAACCCGGAAAAAAGTGATTACGGCATTGCTGATTTTATGCACAAACTGTTAACACCCACAACATGATACTTCAACTGGAAAATAATGTCAATCCCCGTCAAATGGAAGCCATTCGGGACGTATTGACAGCCAATGCATTCAGCGTAAATGAGGTGCGCACACCACACAACCACTATCTTGTGGCCATCGGAAAAAAGGAAGTCGATATCAGAGCCATCGGACAGCTCGAAGGTGTTCGCGATATTCACCGCGTCGAGGATGCTTACAAGCTCGTGTCGCGTAAGTGGCGGGTGCACGATACAGTCATTCATCTGGGCGATGGTATCACCATAGGCCGCAACAGCCTGAGCATCATAGCCGGTCCGTGCAGCATCGAAGGCCATGAGCAAACCATGAGTACCATCAACCATCTCAAGCAGAACGGGTTGCGCCTGATGCGTGGCGGAGTGTTCAAGCCGCGCACTTCGCCTTATGCCTTCAGGGGAGTTGGTCTGAACGGTCTGAAAGAGGTTTCAGCCTTGTGCAAACAACACGGCATTCTGCTGATAACCGAAGTGATGCAGGTGGCTCAGGTGGCCGAGATGGCGGATTTTGTGGATATTTTTCAGGTAGGCACGCGCAACGCACAAAACTTCAACCTGCTCGACGAGCTTGGCCAGGCAGGTAAACCGGTGATGCTGAAAAGAGGATTTTCGGGCACCATAGAGGAACTGCTTCAGGCGGCTGAATATGTGTATTCGGCAGGCAACGAGCAGATCATTCTTTGCGAACGCGGCATACGAACGTTCGAAACAGCATACCGTAACACCCTCGACCTCAATGCCATTCCGGTGCTGAAAGAAAAAAGTCATCTGCCCGTTTTCGTTGACCCATCGCATGGTGTGGGCCTGCGCCAGTACGTTCCGCAGATGGCACTCGCTGCCGTGATGGCCGGAGCCGACGGGGTGATTCTGGAAGTGCACAACTGTCCGGAACGCGCCATGTCCGATGGCCAGCAAACCCTCAACTATGACGAAGCAGGCCGATTGTATGGCCAGCTCAGGTCCACGTGGGAATTGCGTAAAAGTTTCAATGGGGCACAATGAACCTCATCAACGCCGACGAGCATATCAAGAGGCAATAGGCAGCGCTGTTCGACGACGAAACGCACGTATCAGGCTTTTAGAGATGATCAGGACGGCAATGGACGATGCCCGCCAGACGATCAACGAATTACCGGTTGGAAATCTGTTAAGCCGTCGCCGGAGTCAGCTGGCCAATGTGGAGTGCCGCGGGCCGGCACTGTCGCTTCTCAATAATTTGCAGATCAAAATTCTAAGAGCGTGGAGGGAGCAAAAGGATAAAAATCCGGCCGGAGCTGAAAAATTTTTACCTCTGTTGCTCATGACCACCAAGGCGATTTCGGGCGGCCTTAAGCACTCCGGATAAACGAGCCTGTGGCATCACTTGCATTCGTCAGGTCCGAAAATGCTTTCGAGGCTTAATGCAGGCGGCTCGCTTGCCTTAAATTCGGAAGGAATTAAGGTCAGCCTCGCGGTAATTATCCTGTCATCAAACTGCCGGGTGGATGCTATTCCCTCTTTCAGACGGATAAACTGCAGGGTATTGCAGGGCAGAAAGTAACTCACTCCGTCCTGACTGATCATTTTGCCTGTCATGACAAGATTGATTTCTTGGTTCCACAACTGATCATCAGGCTTGCCTAACCTGACCGGTTTGCCCGAAATCACTTCGTTGCCTTCGAAATCAAGTATTTCGAGCCGGCCCTTAACCGGTTTCAGCCATAAGCCAAAACCCAAACCTCCGTCAAGATAGATCTTGTTTGCTGTCATTCGCCATCTGCCGGAGTGCAATGTCCACGACATGCCTTCGTTCGGTCTGCTGAGAAATAAAAAGGTAGAGTCGTCCGCGAGCCATAAGCCGGTGTGCTGGGTTTCGTAGGCGGAGAATTTGACCGTTGCGGCACTGAAACCCGTCTGCACTTTGTTGTTGTTGCACGAGCTCAAGTGCAGCAAAAGCAGTATGGTTATGGTAAGTTTGGCAAAAACGCGCATATTAATAGAGTTTAAACTTACGTGGTTTGGTCTTGGTTTGTGTTGTAGGTGCCGATTTGGGGTTGTCGCGGATAATTTTGGTGAAATAGTAAACCATTGGCAGAAAAGTGATGGCAAGGACAAAAGGCAACGAGAGGCTGATGATGCGGCTGTCGCCTGTCCGGGCAGCATGAGCCATACTCCATGTGATTACGCCGAACATCAACACCAGCGACAGCTTGAGCATGCGCATGAGGCGCATGGCAAGCCGATAGTGAAACTGCGCATTTTCGGGGGTTATCTTTACAGGATAGTTAAAGATATCCGGACGTCGGTTCAGCACAGTAAGCAAAAAATACAGGACAAGGCTGAGCAGTGGGCCGAAGAATATGGTGATCCTATCGCCAAAACCGTCGGCCTGCCCTTTGACATTGAAATGCACAGGAATAGTTTCGGGCAAAACCGACCATACAGCAAATGTATATACCCACAAGACGAAGAGTAGCACAACAGCAGCAACCTCGAGAATTTTATCAAATTTTTCAGGAGGGATGATTAATTTTGGCCTTTTTGCTGCCATATGGTGTGATTTGTCAGCGAAGATAATTTTTCTGCATCTAACAATGGATACTGATCTGGCAATTAAGCTTGGCCGGCAAAAAATAAATGTAAGCTTGCATACTGTCAGCTTATTGTAATTTTGCGCAAAACAACAGACATCATGAAATCCTTATCTGCATCATTAGTTGTTATTTTATGGCTTTGTTGCGCCCGCCCTGCACTTGCCCAAACCTATACGGGCGGAATGCTCACCTTTCAGGTCACTACCGTAAGTGATGGCGGCACCTACGCACCGCGTCATGTGCTGGCCATCTGGATCAAGGACGGCGCCGGAAACTTCGTAAAAACCCGGAAAGTGATGGCAAATGCGCGCAAGCAGCATTTGGTGAAATGGGTAGCAAGCTCGAATAACAACAGCACGGATGCCGTAACCGGAGCTACGTTGACCCAACACACCTCGCATACGGTGACCTGGGACTGTCGTAATCTTCAGGGCGAAGTGGTCCCCGACGGAAATTATGAAGTCTGGATTGAATACACCAGTCGCAACTCGGCCAGCAACGGCATAGCCGGACCATTCTATTCACATGGTTTTTCCAAGGGCACTGCGCCATTAAACATCACCATACCCGACCAAACATATTTCAAAAGTATGGTGCTCACCTATACGCCTTCAGCCGTTGGCATCGGGGAATACGAAAAGGAAGGCATACCACTTGCGCTGCATACCGAAGGCCATCAGGCTATGGTAAGTTTTGAGCTTATGGAAGGCACTCCGGTTCACCTTGCAGTTTACGATACACAAGGCAGGCGATTACAGGAAATCTGCGACACCCGACTCGAAGCCGGCAAGCATTCGTTCAGGATTGAACGACCTATGCACGCTGAGGGTTTGCTGATCGTAAGGCTTTGGACAAGCAGCGGTTCGACAGCCAAAAAGTGGCTTTTACCTGCTCAATGAGCGATAAGGCCTAATCGAACTGTTCTTCGGACACTAAATTGCCCATCTCGAAAATTCGCCTTAAAACCAATTTTCCATCGGGCTGAAAGTGCTCCTCCAGGCCATGCTTTATGTTATCCTTGTAGTGGATGATGCGCTGTGTTTTTCCGTTGGGATACCATGCTTTCTGTGTGCCGCTTCCCATACTGAATTCACCTTTTCCGGCAATGCCACCGTCCGGAGTGTAGAATACCCAGCTGCCATCCATCATACCTTTGCTGTACGTTCCTTCCAGAAAAACTGAACCATCATCATAGTATCTGACAATGGGGCCATTCAGGGTGTCGTTGCGATAAAATTCCTTGAGTACCAGCTTGCCATAAATGTTGTAGTGCAACATCAGGCTATCGAGCAGGTTGTTTTTGTACCATGCCACGTTTTGCAGAACGCCGTTTTCGAAGTAGCGTTCCTGTTTGCCATTCAGCTGATTGTGAGAATATTCGGCACGCATCATCGGGTTGCCGTTGGCAAAATACCATTCGCACATGCCGTGAAGTAGTCCATCCTCGTAACGGAGTATGGCGCTGAGTTTACCATTTTCGTGATAGGTCTTCTTCACCTTGCTGCTACACGAGGCCATGAGGATTATTAAGGCCGTCAGGCTTGTTAACCATATGAAGCGCATTGCCATACCTACCGGATTATGGTATATTCAGCGGTTCGTAGCGGTAATTGCGAAGCCGGCTGATGTTCCATTGCTGGTTTTCAAAGCCTGAAGTTTCGCTTGCGCGGCTGAAGCGGAAAGTATTGGTCATCAGCCATGTGCTGTACTCCGGCAGACAAGGCATAAAATCCTTTCCCCTTCGTTGGAGCATCTGCAGGAAATACCAGCCCGTGTCGAAGCCTTCGAAGGCATAGGTATTGGGCTCGATACCAAATCTGCTGCGATACTGTTGAATAAAGAATTGCACCTTCAGGTTTTCGTAATCCACATAAACGGCATCGGTAAGGTGCATATTAAGCCTGACGGTATGTTCGATGAAAAGATTGTCGAATTTGCGCCAATCAGGAAGCCCGACCAGTTGGATATTATATTCGTCAGCAACCTGATTAAGCCTGTTCAGCACATCCATGGCATAGGCCCTGTCATCGGAATACACGACTACGATGTTGTTGCGCCAGGTATCGGCTATCTCCCTGAAGCGGCCCAGATCGTTTCGGGCAAAGGCCAGACGTGTCACCTTTCGTTGAATCAATGTGCTGTCGTATGGTCGGGCACGCAGATCAGCCAGATCGAGGTAGGTGCTTCCGGCCTGTATGAATGCCGGTCCGGAGTTGCGTCCCGACAGTGCCCTGATGAGGTCGCTGTTGGCCACTTTTTTGCGCCTGTTGATGGCTTGCTCAAAAGCTTCCGTCAGTTGTGTTGCTTCGGTCAGGTTGCGTCCCGGTGCATGCATTATGATGATGCTGGCCTCAGGATAGGCCATGGTCATGGTTTGGGCTAGCTGTCCAAACAAGGATGACTGGTCGGGTCTGAGCTTAATCACAAAGGGGTTATCGTCCAATACCTGACGACGTTGGGTTACAGGATTTACAATGGGAATCTTGTTGTTGCGGGCAAAAGCGGCCACCTGTTCAAATGCCTGACTAAAGAATGGCCCGATAATCAGATTGGCCTGCCTGAGCCGGGGGTCGGCCAGTGCTTGTTGCACCGAGCCAGAGCTCTGGTCAACATCCAGGATGAGTAACTCCGTGCGTAGTCCGAAATGCTCAGCCAGCGAGTCGGCTGCCATGACAAAGCCCTGATAAAACTGGGCAAAGCTAAGGCCGCGAGGCGCCTCAGCCGATGCGCTTCGCCCTGCAAAACTCATGGCAGTCGGCGTTTCCGAAAGATAGAGTGGAAGCAGCAAGGCAACCCTGTATAATGTTTGTTCGTTCGAAGGATCGGGTCTGCAGTCGCTTGCCTCTGCAGCAGCTTGTGTGACCCCGGCCGATACTTCGGCTGTCAGGTCTTTTTCCGGCTTTTTGATCGGCGCCGGCATCAAAGGTTCAGGGCTTTTGTCGGGCTGTTTCGATTCGGTGAATGGCTTGGTTTGAAGCGGAATCTTCACCTCCTGATTCGGAAAAACGTTTTTGCCGATGGAGGGGTTGGCCCGCTGCAGTTCGTCGGGCGTTAACCCGAAATCCTTGGCTAACTGCTTGGTTTTTTGCTCCTTTTCAATATGATGAACCAGATAGGGCTGGCTTATTTTTTTTTTCAAAACCCTGATCTTCTGACCGGTTGCCAAGTTTTCGGTAAGTCCCGGGTTTAGTCGTTTGAGCTCTTCTATGGTGATACCGTAATTCCGGCTGATTCTGAATAAGGTCTCGCCGCGCTCAACGGTGTGGATAATTATTTCGCCCTGATCAGAAGAAGTGGTGTTTTGCTGTGTCTGGCCGGCGGAGGATGCATCTGCCGGCAACAGCAAAACCTGCCCCACCTGAATATTTTCGCCCAGGCCGGGATTGGCCTGTTGCAGCTGGGCGGTGGTCATGTTGTATTGCCTTGCAATACTGTAGAGTGTTTCCTGAGGCCTGACGATATGGCGCGATGGCAAGGCGGATTGATAAGAGGTTTGCTCCGTCGGAACATTATCGGGCATCAGTGGTGTGGCTGCCGGACGACTGGTCTGTGTAGCAGGAGCTGACTGTCGGTTTGCTGAGCCGCTATTGCTTTCTGCAGGGCTTTGCCGGGGCGTTGTGCCGGCGGCGGGTGCTGCAGTAGTGGTTGAAGCTTGTGTTTGCCGTGGAGTGCTGGGGGTGTTGGGGGTGTTGGCTGCATCCACCAGATCGCGGCGTGTGGGTCCTGATTGCTGCCTTTGCGAAGGCGTGTCGTACGGATCGAAGCCACTGCGCCGGAGCTGCGGCGATTCGGTGATGGGCTGGCGACGGTCTTTTCGCTGAATGGGAATTAAAATATAGTCGCCTTCGCGGAAAGGCTCGCTGCGATTGGGGTTGGCATCGCGAATACGCCGTTCCGGAACCATATAAACGGATGCAGCATAAGCAAAGGTTTCGTTCTTGCCGGCCACATGATAAATATATTCGAATTCGCCGGCTTCGTTATTGCCGCCCTGCTGCTGTGTTACGGGCTGATTTTGTGGCTGCTGTGCCGGTGATGCTGAGGCAGGTATCCTGATCACCTGATTAACCCTGAGTCCGCGCCGGGCATCAGGATTGTTGAGCAAAATGTTTTCTACTGTCACACCATAAGCCTTTGCGATGCTGTAGAGCGTCTGCTGGGCCTCCACCGTATGCAGGTAATAGGCTTTGCCCTCGTAGGTCTCGATCAATTGCGAAACCTGCACAGGCACCTGAGCCTGGATGGCACTGCTCAGGCCAAGCAAAGCCACACCAATGATTGTCAGATATTTACTTATCGCGCTCATCAGTTTCTGATCACATTTGCTATTCCCATTCAATGGTGGCCGGCGGTTTCGAGCTGATGTCGTACACCACCCTGTTTACGCCCCTGACCTTGTTGATGATATCGTTCGACACCCTGGCCAGGAATTCGTATGGAAGGTGCGACCAGTCAGCGGTCATCCCATCGGTGGAATTCACTGCCCTCAAAGCTACAACATTTTCGTATGTACGTTCATCACCCATCACGCCAACTGATTGCACAGGAAGTAAAATAACGCCGGCCTGCCATACTTTATGATACAATCCGTGTTCACGAAGGCCTTCGATGTAAATTTCATCCACTTCCTGCAATATACGCACTTTTTCGGCCGTAACCTCGCCCAGAATCCTGATGCCCAGACCGGGACCGGGAAAAGGATGCCGGTCGATGATGAAAGAAGGTATCTCAAGCGCCCTGCCAATCATCCTCACCTCATCTTTGAACAATGATTTGAGCGGCTCAACCACCTTGAGTTTCATGAAGTCGGGAAGGCCGCCCACATTGTGATGCGACTTGATGGTGGCTGATGGCCCTTTGACAGAAACCGATTCAATCACATCAGGATAAATGGTGCCTTGTGCAAGCCATTTTACATCTTCGATGCGGTGGGCTTCCTCGTCGAATATTTCGATAAAGAGGTTTCCGATAATTTTTCGTTTCTGCTCGGGTTCTGTAATGCCGGCAAGCCTTTGCAGAAATCGCTCCCCTGCCCTTACGCCCCTGACGTTAAGCCCGAGGTGCAGGTATGAGTCGAGTACCTTCTCGAACTCATTTTTCCGGAGCAGACCGTTATCTACAAAAATGCAGTAAAGGTTTTGCCCGATAGCCTTATGAAGCAGCATGGCTGCCACCGAGCTATCCACACCACCGCTCAGCCCAAGCACCACTTTATCATCAGCCAGTGTGGCTTTAAGCCATGCTACGGTGTCTTCTATAAAGGATGCAGGCGTCCAGTCCTGGCTGCAGCCGCAGATATCCACAACAAAGTTGCGGAGCAGCTTCATGCCTTCGGTGGAATGATACACCTCGGGGTGAAACTGAATACCAAACGTAGGCTCGTCCCGCACGGCAAAACCGGCCACCTCAACGTCAGCTGTGCTGGCAATCACCTGAAATGTTTCCGGAAGGCTCAGGATGGTATCGCCATGCGACATCCAGACCTGCGAATGCTGACTGATGCCGGCCATGAGGGGCGATGTTTGGCTTACATGCTTCAGGTTAGCCCTGCCATATTCGCGTATGGCTGAGGCTTCCACACTGCCGCCGGCCTCATGGGCCAGCAACTGGGCGCCATAACAAACCCCAAGCAACGGCAACTTGTTGCGCAAGGCCGGGAGGGGCGAAGGCGTGAGCAATCCATCGCGAACGGAATAGGGGCTGCCCGAGAGAATCACACCTTTTACGGAGGGTGTCAATGCAGGAAAATGATTGAATGGATGTATCTCGCAGTAAACATTCAACTCCCTCACCCTGCGGGCGATAAGCTGTGTGTATTGCGAACCGAAATCGAGAATGAGGATAGTTTCGTGCGTCATGCAATCTGGCACTGTTGAGCCTGCAAAATAACCTAAAAAATCAACAGCTCTGGCCATCTGTGGTTAATGATGCTAATCAGGCTGTTGTCGGAGACCGTTTTGGGAATTTTTCCTAAATTTGCCCGTAATGTAAACCAAAACAGGGGTAAAATATGACTAAAGGAGCCACTCAGGCCAAAAAAAGCCGGTTCGACCGTTTTTTGCATTTCGTTGAAGTAGGTGGTAATGCCCTGCCCCACCCTGCGAGTATTTTTGGCTTACTGGCCCTTTTGGTGTTGCTGTTTTCATGGCTGGGTAGCTGGCTGGGATGGACAGCCAGGCATCCGGCCACCGACGAGATAGTTACGGTGGTTAACCTGCTTTCGAAAGAAGGCATTCACCGCATTTTCCTTCAACTTGTGGACAACTACACGGGTTTTGCGCCATTGGGCATTGTGATGGTTGCCTTGCTGGGCATCGGCATAGCCGAAGGCAGCGGATTGATCAGCGCAGCCATCAGGCTGCTGGTGCTCAAAGCGCCCAGGCGATTGATCACTTTTGTTATTGTTGCCTCCGGTATTTTATCGAATACGGCTTCTGACCTTGGTTATGTGCTGATTATTCCGTTGGCCGGTGTGGTGTTTCATGCCCTGGGCCGACACCCGATTGCAGGTATGGCTGCAGCCTTTGCTGGTGTATCAGGCGGCTTCAGTGCCAACCTTTTCATCGGTACCATCGACCCATTGCTGGCCGGCCTCAGCACCGAATCAGCCCGCATCCTCGACGAAAGCTATTATGTGCTGCCCACCGCCAATTATTATTTTATGGCAGCCTCCACCTTCATCATTGCCATACTGGCCACATGGATAACCCATGCCGTGGTGGAGCCCCGGCTTGGTGCCTACACAGGAACTGTAGCGCCCGAGCCTATTTTACCCATCAACGAAACAGAGCGCAAGGGACTCAAAAGGGTTCTTTGGGTTTCGCTGGCCTGGCTTGTCCTTATTCTGGCTACGCTTCTACCGGAGAACGGCTTTTTCCGCGGCCCCGGCAACTCGCTGCTTAAATCGCCACTGCTGAAAGGCTTTATTGCCTTGTTGTTTTTTGCTGCAGGCAGCCTGGGAATTGTTTATGGCGCCACCACCGGCAAATACAAGCGTGATGCAGATGTGATAAAGGGCATGACCGAAAGCTTCAAAAGCCTTGCTGCATTTATGGTGCTGGTATTTTTTGCAGCCCAGTTTGTAGCCTGGTTCAGGTGGAGCCATCTCGGGCTGATTATTGCCATCAGGGGTGCCGAGGTGCTGCAACAGCTCAATCTGGGCATGGTGCCTCTGCTGATTATGTTTGTCATGCTTTCGGGCTTTATCAATATGTTCATGGGCAGTGCTTCGGCAAAATGGGCTATTCTTGGACCGGTTTTCATCCCCATGTTCATGCTGCTGGGCTACAGCCCCGAGCTTTCGCAGGCCGTATTCAGGGTGGGTGACAGTGTTACCAATATCATCTCGCCGATGATGAGCTTCTTCGCCCTTATCATTGTATATTTCGAAAAGTACGACCCCAAAGCAGGCATTGGCACTCTTATTTCCACTATGTTGCCCTATTCTCTGTGGTTTTTTGTGGTCTGGACAATTTTTCTTGTGATGTGGGCCGTATTGGGCATTCCACTAGGCCCGGGCGCACCCATTTATTATCCCTGACCGGCCTTTGCACAGCGAGAATGATTAACTTAGCATGGCCAAAATGGATGTACCATGCCAACCAAAACTTCAGGTACGGGAAGGCCCCGCCGCAGAAAAACCAAAAAACAGCAGCCGGCCCTGAAGGGATTCCTGCTGCTGCTTGTTGTATTGATTAGTCTGACAATCATCGCCTTTGCTGCAACTTTTGTTTATGTAAGATTAAACAAACCTTCCAAAATGTCAGTGTCTGTTGAGCAAGCTGCTCCTGTTGTCCCCGACACCATAGCGGCTGAAGCTTCGCCTGCTCCGGTAACCGGGCCTCAAAAGGTTGAACAGGTAAAAAAACAGGAATACGAACCAGCCCTGATGGGTACGTGGGTGAGCAACAGCAGCAGCGCCATGATCACCTTCGAAGGCAACAGATACACCCTGGATATGCCATCGGTGGAAGAAACACAAGTCATTAAGGGTAGTTTCAGTATCGAATCCGGCGTAATCATCCTCAAAACGGGCGAAGGACCAAAGTCATGCAGCAATGCCACCGGACGCTACACCTATCAGTTAAAAGGTGACGATCTGACCTTACGCATGCAGTCTGACGCCTGTAAGATTCGCTCTAATCTGCTGCAATCTGGCTTTTTCCGACTGTACTGAAATCCCTGAATCCCTGACTTTTTTGCGGGAAAATCCGGTACACGCAATTTTGCGTTAATAAATACTATCCGCAAGTCATTTAAAATTAATGCATTGCATTGAATAAGCACATTTTTCCCAAGAGGGTTCATAACTAGCCAGACTGAAATTAACAATTTTTCACAGTCTTAACTACATTTGCACTCAAGCATTTGTATTATCAAAACCCATATCCATGAAAAAGATTTACTTCAGGGGTACTTTCCTGCAATTAATCATTTTTATCTTCTTACAGAACAGCGCGATTCTTTTTGCACAACGCGCTGAATTTCAATTCGACACATCCAAACCGGAAGGTATAGAATTGCTGCGTTCGTCACAAAACGGCCTTCGTTTTTCGTTGCACATTCCACGCATGGCGCTCAACACTGTGGAAGAGAACAATTTTTCGGGGCAAGTCATCGAGTTGCAAGGCATTTACTTGCCTGCCGATGCCGGAATGCCCAATCTGCCTGCCATCAGCCGCATGATTGCCCTGCCTCAGGGTGCCACGGCAAGCCTGAAAATCCATCAGGTACAGCGGCAGGTGATACCGGATGTTGATCTGATGGCCGCACCGGCCCTACCACTGGGCAACGACGATAATCCGCTCAATTACACACGAAATGCAGAGATTTATGGCAAGAATGCCTTTTTTCCTGCCGAGCCATTCATCATTGGCGGTCAGACGCAAATCCGTGGGGTGGACGTGATGATGATGAGCTTCACTCCGTTTCAATACAATCCTGTAACCAAAGAACTTGTTGTTTATCATCATGTTGAAGCTGAAATCGAATTCACGGGAGGCACCGGCATTGTCGGCGAAAACCGTCTGCGCAGCTCATGGTGGGATCCCCTACTCTACGATCACCTGCTGAACCGTGAAATCCTGCCGGAAATCGACTATGCAGCACGCACCCTGGAATGGCTGAACAACCGCAACCAGGGCGCCGAATATCTGATTATCACACCTACTGCGCCGGCTTTTGCGCAATGGGCCGACAGCATTAAGGTATTCAGGCAGAAACAAGGCATCATCACCAAAGTAGTCAACCTGCTGGATGTGGGAGGAAACACAGTTCAGGCCATAGAAAACTATGTAAACAATGCCTACAGCACCTGGACCATCCCGCCTGCCGCTGTGCTATTACTTGGCGATTACAGCACCAACGCAGCCGATGGCATCATTTCGCATACCCTGAACGATCATCCGGGCGGCTATAACCCCTATATTTCCGACAACCCCTTTGCTGATGTAAACAACAACGGTTTGCCCGACATCGTGTTTGCCCGTATTACAGCCCGTAATGCAGCAGAATTGCAGCTTATGATCAAGAAGTTTCTGAATTATGAGCGTACTCCGCCAACAAGCGCCAACTTTTATAACAATCCCGTTACTGCCATGGGCTGGCAAACCGAGCGCTGGTTTCAGCTTTGCTCCGAAGTGGTTTTCGGATTCTGGCAAAATGCACTGGGCAAAAGTCCTGTAAGGCAGAATGCCATCTATTCCGGTACACCCGGAGGCGCATGGTCCACTGCCACCAACACGGCAACAGTGGTCAATTATTTTGGACCTAACGGTCGAAACTACATTCCGGCCACGACGGCTCACCTGACCAACTGGGGTGGCAATGCCAACGGAATAAATGCTGCCATCAACAGCGGCGCCTTTATGGTACAGCACCGCGACCACGGCCTCGAAACGGGCTGGGGCGAGCCTTACTACAGAAACGAAAGCCTGAACGGGCTCACCAATCAGCATCTTACTTTTGTCTGGTCGGTCAACTGCCTCACCGGTAAGTTTGACTACAGCAGCGAATCGTTTACCGAGCGCTTTCACCGCCACAATACCGGTGCGCTCGGGCTTATAGCGGCCACCGAAGTATCCTACTCCTTCGTCAACGATGCTTATGTCTGGGGCGCCTACGACAATATGTGGCCGCAGTTTATGCCCGATTACGGCACAACGCCGCCCTCAAGGGGAATACTGCCTGCCTTTGCCAATGCCGCAGGAAAGTATTTTCTGCAGCAGTCGGGCTGGCCTTACAATCCACAGCATAAAGACATCACCCACAAGCTCTTCCACCACCATGGCGATGCTTTCATGACCGTTTACTCCGAAGTGCCGCAAACGCTGGCCGTCAATCATATGCCGGTGCTGCTCAGCGGGATGAATGTGTTTGAAGTAACCACCAACCCCGGCGCAAGGGTAACACTTACAGTGAACAACGAAATCATAGGCTCGGGCATTGCCGAATTGGGTACAATTCAGATTCCCATCATTCCTCAACTACCCGGTGTTCAGGTGAGGATTACGGTTACCTTACAAAACTTCTACAGGTATGAGCAAACCATCGAATGTATTCCTCCTGCCGGACCCTATATGATCTACAACGCATTCAGCCTTACGGACCAAAACGGCAACGGACAGCTCGATTACGGCGAAACTGCCAGTCTTGACCTGACGCTGAAGAATGTGGGAAGCGAAACTGCACCCAATGTAACGGTAACCGCTTCCACCGAATCGCCGTATATCACCTTTACGAACAATGCGTTTGCGCTGGGCGATGTGGGAGCAGGTGCACTGGCCACTGCCAATCAGGCCGTTACATTCACTGTAAGTGATGCCGTTCCGAACAACACACCTATTCCCATCCTGCTCAACATTAATTGCAGCACTACCGGCTGGTCGAGCCAGTTTACCATCCGGGCTTATGCGCCACAGTTCAGTATTGGCAATTTTGTGATCGACGACGCCACGGGCAACAACAACGGTCGTCTCGATCCGGGCGAAACGGTTCAGCTCATCATACCCTTCGCCAACAACGGAGGTAGTCCGTCGGCTGAAGTTGATGCAACGCTTCAGATCACTGGTCCATACCTCACCGTCAGCAACCCTGTCCAAAGTTTGCCACAACTTGCTGCAGGCGAATCGCAGAACCTCGGATTTACGGTGACCGTCAGCCAGGGAGCACCCAGCGGTTCCCTGGCCTCGTTTGCAGCAAGCATGGTTTCGGGTGCCTACACAGCCAACCGCGAATTTGATGCTAAAATTGGTCTTATTATCGAGGATTTTGAAACCGGTAATTTCGATCAGTTTGCCTGGACATTTGCCGGAAATCAACCCTGGGCCATTTCGATGGGCGATGCTTTTGCCGGTAGCTTCGCTGCCCGTTCAGGCACCATCACACACAGTCAGAGCAGTCAGCTGATTCTTAATTATGAGGTGGGCAGCAACGATACAATTAGTTTCTATTACAAGGTTTCGTCCGAGGCCAGTTACGACTTCCTGAAGTTCTACATCAACAACGAGCTGAAGGGACAGTGGTCCGGCACGGTCAACTGGACCAAGGCCAGTTATCCTGTCACAGCAGGGCCAAAAATCTTCAAATGGGAATACATGAAGGACAATTCGGTGAGCAGCGGAAGCGACCGCGCCTGGATTGACAATATCGTATTTCCTCCGCGCCTTAACACCACCGCATGGGCGGGTAACGACATCGTGGTATGCCGCGGCAGTCAGGCACAACTCAATGGCGTGGCACAGAACTACAACAACCTTGTATGGACAAGCTCGGGCACAGGCACTTTCAGCAATCCCAATATTCTTAACCCTGTTTATACGCCGAGCGAGGCCGATGAGTTAGCCGGACAGGTTACCCTGACACTTACAGCCACCGGCACAGCCGTGGTTACCAGCCAGCTTTCGCTGACCATCAATGCCCCGGTTGCCCTGACCGTTGCCGACGCCACAGCCGTTTGCCCCGGAGAGCCCATTGCCATAGCGGGTACCGAAGCCCTCAATTACAGCAGCATCCTTTGGACGAGTGCCGGTGACGGACAGTTTAACGACCCGTCGTTGCTCAATCCCGTTTACACCCCGGGCAATAATGACGCTTCGTCAGGCAATGTTAAACTAACCGTACAAGCCACCGCATTGCCCGGCTGCAGCAGCCAGAGCCAGATGCGCGAGCACACCATTCATCTGCCTCCCACCCTGGAAATGGCCGGCAGCAGCAGTGTATGCGCTAACGAAAGCGAGATAGCCCTGAGCGCAACAGCCCAGAATATGCTGTCACAATTATGGTGGACCTATGGTGACGGCGCCTTTGCCGACAGCAGTCAGCTTATTACTTCATACATACCCGGCAACCTGGATATTGCATCAGGCATGGTGAAGCTCTACCTGACAATTACCGGAGCCGGAGGCTGCACCACCATCACCGACAGCCTGAGTGTACAAATCCATCCGGTGCCTGCCTTAAACGTTCCAGCCAGTGTTGACCTCTGTCACTGCGGCGATATGAACCTGGAAATCCATCTCACAGGAACATCACCATGGCAGCTGATGCTGGCCGACAGCAGTGTAACAGAGGTTTCGGCCAGTCCTTATCTGATGCACCTCAGCCTTAACAATACGGCCACCGTAGGCTTCCTGCACCTTGCCGATGCCCATTGCAGTCAGCAAATCACCAACTCAACACTGGTTAATGTGTGGCATATTCCGTCGCAGATGGAAAAACCCATGGGTGCCGACAGTGTGGACTTCCTGCATGGCTATCAGAGCAACTACACGATTGCGCAGATGGAATTTGCCCAATCCTACAGAGTGGTGCTTGAGCCGGCCAATGCAGGTGTTGCCAGCCTGGTGGATATGTCGGTGGCTATTGCGTGGAATCCGGATTTCCGCGGCATTGCAGGACTGAAAGCTCAGGCTTCAAACTTCTGTGGTGACGGGCCATGGTCTGAAATTCGCAATATCAGGGTGAAGAGCACCATTGGCATAGCCGAACTTGAGGCCGGAAACATCAGAATCTGGCCCAATCCAAACCAGGGCAGTTTTACCATGGAGGCAAAGGCGCTGAATTCGCAGCAAATGACCATCGAAATCACGGATCTCTCAGGCAGGCTGGTAAGCAGGCAGAGGGTGCCGGTGAACGACCACATCCTGAAAATGGACTTCGATTTGCATGGATGGAGTCCAGGAATTTATCTCCTTCACCTTGTAGGAACACACGAGAAAACTACCCAGCGTATTGTGTTGAAATAAAACTACTTAACCTTTTGATCAGGCCGTCCGGAGTAATACATTCCGGGCGGCTTTTTTATTCCTGCGGATTTATCTTATACAAAATTTGCAGCAAATTGCAGCATGTGTTTATTATTACTATCTTTGCGCCCCTGAAACGATTGGTATCAAGGATTGTCAGCACAGCTTTGAGCACAAACAGCGGTCGTTTGATTAAGTTCTTTCAACATTGTATGACAATTTTCGGGGCATAGCGCAGCCCGGCTAGCGCACCTGCTTTGGGAGCAGGGGGTCGCAGGTTCGAATCCTGCTGCCCCGACGAAAGACCACACGCATGTCATTTGGAGAGATGGCAGAGTGGTTGAATGCGGCGGTCTCGAAAACCGTTGTCCGCCTATCGGCGGACCGGGGGTTCGAATCCCCCTCTCTCCGCCAGACGCGACAGCGGGGCACCAAGTGCCGCCCATGAAGATAAAGCCCAACCCAAAGCAGATTTGAGGTTGGGCTTTGGCTTTATAACACTTTTGTTAAAGCCGGACTGATGCAACAGCCCAAAGGGCAAGCCATACACAGCCATGAAGACGACCGGAACCATCAATCTTTTCCTGAAGCAAATCACGTGCATTGAACTCCATTACGTTCTCTTTTGGAAGGTGTAAGCAATGTCATGATGCAGGTCAGGATGATGAACATGATGAGGTTCGCAGCAACCAAACACCGGGTTTTTCCTAAAAACGGCTGTATTATACCGTCCGCTTCAACGATTTTAGTGCGTTTTAGCGATTCCAATACCTTTCACAGCGCTTCCAAAACCAATCTACGCGTTTCCAAAACCAATCTACGCGTTTCCAAAACCAATCTACGCGTTTCCAAAACCAATCTACGCGCTTCCAAAACCAAT
>DAOKYW010000001.1:314905-355350 GCA_035325985.1 Bacteroidales bacterium | reverse complement strand
GATTACAACCATTTTCGCCCGCACAAATCCTTATATAACTAAATACCAAGGCTTATAGAACAATGCATCAAAATACTACTCAAAGGTTCATGGACGACGTCCGCACCGGCTCCGCCTCCGATCCACCTAACCGATTACCAATTAAGGCATATTACCCACGCAACCACAAATGAAATTTGCCTAATTTTGAAATGTACTAAAAATGTGAAGCCATCAATGCGGGTTTCAAAGGTTTTGTTAGGTAGGCAACTCGTAAAAGACATCGTTGCAATCTGATAAGAAAACGCCTTGTAATCCCGCACGACACCAAACGATTAAACGTTACAAGTAATAAATCTAAATTAAAACTATGAAACGATTAATTACGGTAATAATGTGGTTTATAAATGATAGATTTAATCTGGGCCACGAACAAGATGACAATCTAGCAACAATTGCGTCAATTGAAAAAGGGGTAGAATTTAAAGGAGTAAATGTTTGGACATTAATTTTTGCAATTTTTATTGCTTCAATTGGATTAAATGTAAATTCAACTGCAGTGATAATTGGTGCCATGTTAATTTCACCTTTAATGGGTCCAATTATGGGTTTAGGGTTGAGTGTTGGCATTTATGATTTTGGATTACTAAAAAAATCCCTAAAAAACTTATCAATTGCTGTTGTTATTAGCGTATTAACTTCAGCAACATATTTTTTTATAAGTCCACTAGATGAAGCACGATCCGAATTACTTGCACGAACTTCACCTACCATTTACGATGTTTTGATTGCATTTTTTGGCGGCTTAGCAGGAATTGTTGCAGGTGCAACAAAAGAAAAAGGAAATGTTATTCCGGGAGTTGCAATTGCAACAGCATTAATGCCACCACTCTGTACAGCAGGATTTGGAATTGCAACAGGTAATATTTACTATTTTTTAGGTGCATTTTATTTGTTCTTTATCAATGCAGTAATGATAAGTTTTTCAACCTTTATGATTGTTCGATTTTTAAAATTTCCACTAAAACAAATAATTGATAAAATACAATCAGATAAAGTTAGAAAATATATTTATATAATTGTAATTATTACAGTTTTGCCAAGTATTTATTTTGCCTATAAAATTATTGCAGAAACAGTATTTAATTCAAACGCAAACAATTTCATAAATAAAGAAATTGTTTTCGATAAAACACAATTATTAAACAAGACATTAAAATATAGTCAATCAGATAGTAGTGAAATAATACTTTGGCTAATGGGAGAAACAATAGACAATAGAACAATAGAAAAACTTATAAATAAATTACCTGATTATTCATTACACAAAACAAAACTAACTATTAAACAAGGCATTGAATATGCCGGAACAGTAGATATTAATCAGATAAAAAGCGGAATACTCGAAGAAATTTATCATAAAAACGAATTAGCACTTGCCGACAAAGATGAAAAAATTAAACTATTGGAAAATGAACTACTGGAATTAAAATCTCTTCAATATCCGATAAAGGAAATATCGGAAGAAATAAATGCAATAAATCCCAAAATTCAATCATTTAGCGCTAATCAGATCATTTATTACAATACAAAAAATTCAACAATGGATACTACACTAACTGTAAATTTAGTAACTACATCAAAACTAAATACATCTGAATATAAAATTGTTCAGAATTGGTTGCATAAACGATTGAAAAATGATAGTTTGAAAATAATTTTAGAATAATCTAAAGCAATGTTACATAAATACTTATTGCATTCCATATGCGAAAATTGCGAGCTTTTGAAGCATGTTGCAACATTGTGCACGAAAGAAACATTTGTGCAACACTGAAACGATAGAGCGTTATAGTCAAGCCAAGCAAATTGTATTTCGTTACCACCAATAAAAAGATGCTATAGTTAATAAATTTTTTAAAATAGCTAAGATAGGAGGAAAAAACGCATTGAACATTTCAGCAACATCTTTGTTTAGACAATCAATAGGTAAAAAATTTTAATAATAAACTGAATGGACTGAAAATGAAGCAAAAAATAATAATAGAACTGTTCTATACGCTTACATGTCCTAACTGTAGGATAATGAAGCATCTTCTGGATGAGGTTTTAAAAAACTATCCGGATAAGTTTGAATTGAAAAAAACTAATGCAAGTCTGCCTTTTGGTATGGTAAAGACAATGAAACTAGGTATTCACACCGTACCAACACTTTTGATAAATAACGAAATTGCATTTAAAAGCGTCCCTACTAAACAAGAACTTGTTGATAAGTTAAATAAATACATTAACAATTAAATTTTACAAAAATGGAAACCAGAAAAAAATTAAGATGCCCTCTTGGAGTGCCAGGGGGAATTATCACAGCCCTAATTGGTCTGACCGGTATTATTATCAATTCTTTAAACTTCGATATTTTTAATCTGATTGTATCAATTGCCCTGTTATTAATAGGTCTGCCATTTGTAAGGGTTACCATGATGGTACATGCTGCTAACGATCGATTAGATGCCATTGAAGAGCAATTAAAATTAAACAAATAATCAGGACTAAAAAATCTTGCTAAAAATTGGAATTATCATCGGAAGTACATGACGCTGACGCAACGCTGAAGCAGTGGCCAAAGGGGTTTATGACATGGCAAGTCAATGAACAGACGCTGAATTTGAGTTGGTAGATATTAAGGATTACAATCTTCCATTGCTCGATGAAGCAATCCCGGCTTCCATGCATCAGTACATGAACGACCACACTATAAAATGGGCAGAAAAGATTGATTCGCTTGATGCATTTATCTTTGTAACGCCCGAATTTAATCATGCACCCACCGGAGCATTGATAAATGCTTTGGATTATGTCTATGCCGAATGGAACAACAAAGCAGCCTGTTTTGTAAGCTATGGATCGACCGGCGGATTTCGTGCTGTAGAACATTTCAGACTGATTATGGGTGAGTTGCAAGCAGCTGATGTTAAAACACAAGTTGCTCGTTCTCTTTTTACCGATGTTGAAAATTTCAGTATCTTCAAACCGAGAGAATTTCAAGAACCAAGTCTTCAAGCCATGATAGATCAAGTGGTTTTATGGGGCGAAGCTTTAAAAACCGTACGAAAATGACAAGCATTTTATCCGAAAAATTACCGGTATTTTACATTCCTCACGGAGGCGGTCCGTGGCACGTGATGGACGACTTCATGGGCGATCCTGTGGGATATGGAATGCTAAGTGATTATTTGAAACAATTGGGAAATACCTATAAGAATAAAATCCGTTCGCTGCTTGTTGTTTCTGCTCATTGGGAAGAGCCGGTACCGACGGTTCATTTCGGTAAAAATCCTTCGATGCTTTATGATTATTACGGATTTCCGGAATTTACCTACCACTTGCAGTGGAATGCTCCCGGTAATCCTGAATTAGCCGCCGAAATTGATCAGTTACTTCAAAAGTCGGGTTTCAAAACGCATCATGAAACCGAAAGGGGTTACGATCACGGATTGTTTGTACCGATGATGCTTGCTTTCCCGGAAGCAAATATCCCAACGGCTCAATTGTCGTTGGTAAGAGGACTTGATCCGGCAACACACATAGCGATAGGAAAATCGCTCGAATCCTTACGCTCCGAAGGCGTTTTGATTATTTGTTCCGGAATGAGTTATCACAACATGCGAGGCTTTCTGACCGGCGACGAACGAGTTGGAATAGTATCCAGGCAGTTCGACGATTGGTTGACATTTGCTGTTGAAACAACCGATATAGAGCAACGAAATCAAATGTTGATCAATTGGAGACAAGCACCCGGAGCTTTGGAGTCGCATCCTCGCAGCGAACATTTGGTTCCTCTTTTCGTGGCTGCAGGCGCCGCAGGCCATGATGTGGGGCACAAAGATTATTCGGGATTGTTGATGAATGCAACTGTTTCAAGTTTTAGATTTGGATAAAATAAAAAATAAATAAAATGGAAACAAAACCTATTAAAATAGAATTCTTTCATGATGTGTTGTGTGCCTGGTGTTATGCACTTTCGCCACGAGTCGATAAATTGAAAGAAAAATACGGCGATCGAATTGAAATCGTACACCGTTCCTTTGCTCTGGCTCCCGAACCTTCCAGTATTGCACAAATGTTTGGGAATAAAGAGGCTGGAAGAAAAGAAATTTTAAATCATTGGCGTGCAGCCAATCAGAATGACGATGAACATCGCATCCATGCTGAAATAATGGTAAAAAAAACATTCGATTATCCCTATTCAACCCCGGGTTTGCTTGCTTGCAAAGCTGCCGAATTGCAGGGTGGAAATGCGATGCACGAAAAAATCTTCAATCGTATTCAAAAGGCTCACTTGACAGATTGCGATAATATCAACGATTTCGAAGTGCTGAAAAAGTGTGCTGCAGATGTTGGTTTGGACGTTGAAAAATGGGAAAATGACTATCACAGTCAAGAGGTACGGCAAAAGCTCGATGAAGATTTGTACAAGGCCTATCAGTATGGTGTAAATTCTGTTCCAACACTCATTGCCAACGAAAAATACAAATTGTCAGGAGCACAACGGTATGAAACATTAGAACAATGGCTGAGCCAAGTCAAATGAACTTTTTGAAAGTTGGATTCTTATTTTATTGATTTGTTCAAAATCCATAATTAACAGATTTAATCCAACAGTCAATGAAATTAGCTGTTACATTCAGAACATTTGAAGGCCAAAAAAAATACCTTCAAAAAGCGATGGAAAACAAAGCCGAAATTTTTTTCAAGGAAGATTATGCAGATAAAAACGAGTGGAATAAAGTAGCGGAAAGCGCTGATGTGCTTTTATCATGGAATCCGTCGTTAGAAGGAGTAGGTAAGAACGACTATTCACTTCAAAATGTTAAGTTTATACAACTGATGTCAGCCGGTTTCGATCATGTTCAATTGAATGATTATCCCTCAGGTTTGAAAATTGCCTGCAACAAAGGCGCTTATGCCGAACCAATGGCAGAACATGTGGTGGCAATGATGTTGGCACAAAGTAAAAGATTGTTTACTTACCACAAAGAAATAGCTGCAGGTGAATTCAAACAATTAGAAAGTCAGACCAAATTTATCAAAGGAAGCACGGTAGGTATTGTTGGTTTTGGAGAGATCGGCAAAGCAGTTGCCAAATTGTTGCGACCTTATGGTGTACATATTTTAGCCATCAACTCTTCAGGCAAAACAAACGAAGCGGTTGATTTCGTCGGTACGCTTGCCGATTTGGATTATGTGCTCAAAAATTCCGATACCCTGGTGATTACCATTGCTTTGAACAACAAGACAGAAGGGCTCATTAACAGGGAAAAGCTTGAGTTGATGAAAAATGACGCTGTGCTTGTCAATGTGGCTCGCGGGGCTATCATTGATGAAAAATCACTTTACGAGCATTTGAAATCACATCCCGATTTTTATGCGGCTTTGGATGCCTGGTGGGTAGAACCATTTAAATACAAAAAATTTGAATTGGATTATCCTTTCTTTGAATTGCCCAATTTGCTTGGTTCGCCGCATAATTCGGCCTTAGTTTACAATAATTTGCACATGGGAACAGTACATGCCGTGGAGAATCTGCACCGTTACCTCAGCGGCAAAAAAGTAGAAGGCCTTATCAATTAAAAAGAACATTACACCTTACTTTTGGAAGGGATAAAAGCTGAAATTAGCCATGACAACAACAAATCAAACAAATTTTACCATAAAAATAGAAATATGGAGCGATGTAGTTTGTCCGTTTTGCTACATCGGAAAACGCAAACTGGAAAGGGTTTTGGATAAATTTCCGTTTAAAAATCTGGTAGAAACGGAATGGAAAAGTTTTCAACTCGATCCATTCGCCGAAACGAATCCGAACAAATCAACACTCGAACATTTGGCTGAAAAAAAAGGAATTTCGCTTAAGCAAGCCAGTCAGATGATAGCTTTCATTACGGACATGGCTCAACAGGTTGGATTGGAATTCCATTTTGACAGGGCTGTGGTTGTAAATACTTTCAAAGCCCATCGTTTGTCGCATTTGGCCAAAAAATACCGCAAACAGAACGAATTGGAGGAGAAACTTTTTGCCGCTTATTTTACACAAGGTAAAAATACCGATGACAACGATACCCTTTTGCAACTTGCTTTGGAAGTTGGACTGGATGAAAAAGAGGCGAAAGAAGTACTTGAATCGGAGGATTATTCCGACGATGTAAAATACGATATTGAACAAGCCCGGCAGCTTCGCATACAGGGAGTTCCTTTTTTCCTGATCGACGATAAGTTCGCTGTTTCAGGGGCTCAGGACGAATCGGTTTTCTTGCAGGCATTAAATAAAGCCTTGGAAGAACATAAAAAATCCAGTATTATCGAGTTTCGAGGAGATGAAGCCGGAATTTGCGGACCGGAAGGTTGTGCTATTTGAATGAGCTGGTCGGGAAAAACCGGACAATAGATTAAAGTTGTTCAGTTTATTTCCTGTGAAACAAATCCGACAAAAATTCAATGCTGCATTTAAGTCCTAAGTGGCTTTGGAGGCGATCAAGGGTTTGAAGTCCATATCAGATATTGCCGTGCGAATGGGTTTCATCCCGCTCAGGTAAACCAAGCTTGTCCGGAGTTCATAGAGTAGTATAACTGCCAGTGCGATCATTCCTCGCTGCACAACAACACACTGCAAAACGTCTATCAATCAGCGGGATAAATCAACTATAAAGTCTAGACCGGGGCCAACTTTATTACCGCAATTATTCCTTGAGACCTGTTCGCAAGGGACTCGAGTAAATTTCAGCATAACTTTGGCTGACAATCCTGCCACAATATCACGTATTAACTTAAGTTTGCCAAAAAACTGTCCAATCAAGTCCAACCAGGTCAATAACCCGGTTTGATGTGAAGCTGAATGAAAGAACCGAGTCGCTCACGAAATACTGCATTAAGGTTACCGGGTTTTACGGGTTGTCAAATCAGGTCAGAAATTCTTAACTGCCGGCGAATGATCAAGCAGAACATTAAAAAGAGGATAAAAAAAACCACCTGTGGTCTTTTCATTTTGTTTTCTGTCTTACTGTCTTATTCACAGGATAATAACCAGATTCAGACATTGGCTCAGGATGATCTTGGGTTGATCAACAATGAAATCGACACCTATCTTCAACGATCGGTCCTTCTGCTGAGCAGCAACCTCGATTCAGCTTTATACTACGCCGAAAAAGCCAATAACCTGATCAAAAGCCTTTCATCGGATCTGGCCAGAATACAGGTGTATTTAAATCTGGGTGACGTTTACGGGGCCAGAGGAAATTATACCATATCCATTGGTTACTATTTTGATGCGAAAAAATTAGTGGATGACCATTTAGCCATCTACCCGTCGGATATTCAATTCCAGGAAAACCAGATCAACCTGCTGAATAAGATTGGCACCTCATTTTTTTACCAGCGAAACTATGAGCAAGCTCTGTTCTACTACAATGAGGGAGTGCAACTGCTTACACTCTACGATGGGTTGAACACAGAAACGGTGTCGGGTTTCAAACTGAGATTTTTTAATAACATTGCTGCCATACACATACAACGCCGTGAATTTGACCAGGCGCTGAACTATTACAAATCATCCCTCGAACTTAGCAAGCACATTGGAAACGAGGCTATTGAATCTTCGATTTCAAACAATATGGGCATTTGCTACATGGAAAAAGGCGAATTCGGGCTGGCCAACTTTTATTTCCAGCAAGCTTTACAAATAAGGGAAAAACTGAACGATAAAAGGGGGATAGCACAATGCTATAATAACATTGGGAAAAACTATGTGCTGAATGGCCATTACGATGAGGCAAAAAAACACTTTCTTAACGCGCTTGACCTTGGCCGCGAAATCGGCAACAAAGAATCAATTCTGAATTCATTACAATCATTATCCGCTATATATGCCGATTTGAACGACTACCGCAATGCATACAAAACCTATGTGGAATTCTCCAGCATAAAAGACAGTTTGTTTAACGTTGAAAACATCAACCGCATAGCCCAGCTTGAAGCACAATACCGGTTTGAGAAACAGGAAAAACTATTCGATCTTGAGTTAAAACGAAGAGAATCAGAGAAGCAAAAGGCAGAATTGCTTTACCTGGTTACCGGAAGCACGTTGTTCTTCTTACTGCTGACTGCAGTGCTGCTGATTTTTCTGCAAAGGGGTAAAATCAGGCATGCAAAACTCCTTAAGGATAAGCTGGAACTCGAACACAGGCAAATTACCTTAGAGAAACAGAAACTAAAGGAAGAACTGGATTTTAAGAACCGGGAATTAGCCACTAATGTGATGTACCTTTTAAAGAAAAATGAACTGATAACCGGAATATCTGAACGACTGATCAGGGCCAAACTTGAATTCAAACAAGAGAATCAGAAGCTGATCCAGGAAATTATCAATGAACTCAAATCCAATCAGGACAAAGACGTCTGGGCAGAATTCGAAACACATTTTACCCAGGTTCACACAGGGTTTTATGAAAAGTTGAACCAACTGTTCCCTAACCTGTCATCCAACGACAAGAAGCTTTGCGCATTCCTGCGTTTAAACATGTCAACAAAAGATATTTCGGCCATTACCTACCAGTCGGTCAACAGCATCACCGTTGCCCGATCAAGATTGAGAAAAAAACTGAACATCCAGGGCGAAGATATCAACCTGGTGAATTTCCTCACCCAGCTTTAATAGTTTCCGGCATAAAGCCTTGTTAACCATTGCATAAACTACTGTTGTAGTTAAAATGTAATGCCATATACCGGCACTGTATCGTATATGTAAGGCTTAAAATTTGCCCACCCTTTGACCTATACTCACTTTTGCACGTCAAATTCAAACCAATGGCAAAGCGCAAGAGCATTAGCACAATTGAACATGATGAAATGACGGAGCTGGAAAAATTCCATGACATGAAAAAGCAAGAGCAAAAAGCGCTGCGAAAACTCCTCGACGAACTCAGAAAAAAAGCGCACGATGAAAAGCCTGAAAAGAAAATGTAAACCACAATTCATTTATTAACCAATCCTTTAACCAATGAAAAATTACCTACAATCAGTATTATTGGGCACCTTGCTTGTTTTTTGTTCAAGCAGCCTGATTGCCCAGTTCGTTATCAAACCCGTCTTTTTTGAAACCACAGGGGTTTCAAATCAGGGTGTAGTTTCGGGATATGAAAACCAAAGCGGCCCGTATTCACTCTGGAACCCGGATAACAATACTTTTGAAACAATTGGTGGCGCCGCCCCCGGAATGGGTGTAGGCGGAAAAGCACATTTTTCGCAGAATGGCAATTTTATCTCCGGCAGCAGCCATGCTCAAATTCCATTGTCAACAGACTGGCAAAGGAAAATTCTCAGCAATTATAGTTACATCTTTAAAGCCATTGAATTCCCGTCAGATGGAACCGGTTTTGGATATGCTGCAGGCCAGACATTAACCTACAATGGACATGGCATAGTATTAAGAACCACCAACGGTGGTGTGAACTGGAGCCCCATGTGGGTAGATACGCAAAACAGGGGCATCGAAGCCATGAGCTTTCCAAGTACATTTACCGGTTATGTAGGAGGTTGGAATCAATATTTTGCCAAGACCCAAAATGCCGGATGGGATTGGGAACCCTTATCCCCCGGAGGTACTGATGATGTTTATATCTATACCGGTATTGCATTCAAGGATGACATGAATGGTGTGGTAACTGCACAGCTCACTGATGGCCCGGCCGTGTACTACACCTCAGATGGGGGAAATACATGGTCCACCGGCTCCGGCCTGGCAGCTATTCCATACAAAATCAGGCATGTATCAGGCAACACCTACTTTCTGGCAACCAACGGCGGCCATGTGCAGAAATCTACCAATAACGGACAAACCTGGACAACCGTGTATCACAAACCGGGCGCCATGTTTCTGGGAATCAATTTTTATGATGATATGACGGGTTATGCACTTGGCGAAACCTACATCTATAAAACCACAAATGGTGGCGCCACCTGGACTGAATTACCCGTTGCACCCGGACTGACCGATGGCGTTCTGTGGCGTGATATCAACTGGATTGATGAAAACCATCTTGTTATTGTGGGAACCCCTGACATTATCTTCGAATCAACGGACGGAGGTTCTACATGGACTTGGGCAAACCAGAATCTTTTTAACGGCGAACCGGCATTATACGAAATTGCTATAACCAGCGATGCAATTCACGTTTGCGGATCACAGGGCAACTTCTATTATAAATCCAGGATTTCGACTGTTGAAGTAGCCGAGATGTCGCGTTACAATGTAGCAACTCAGCAATGGACAACCCTTGGCAACCTGGGATTTATCGTTGATAATACAACCAGTGCAGGATACAGTATATCCGGTGACGGTTCGACAGTGGTTGGAAATTCATGGGCCAACCCGGCCAACGGCAACGGCACAACCCCGTATGCCCACGCTGCAGCATGGAATGCAACCGAAGGGTTTATTAATCTTGGCAGCCTGTATGCCAATATCAACCGCAGCTCAAGGGCCGATGCAGTAAGCCACGACGGCAGCGTTATTGTAGGTTGGCAGGATTTCAACGGGCCATGGAAATCAGCCGTGTGGCGTAAAAATCCGGCCGGTGGCTATTTCCCGAACCAATACCTGCTGATTAATCCCAATGGCAGTTCAACTGACGAAATGAACCAACTGGGTCAGGCAAGCGCAGTTTCTGCCGACGGCAACTGGATTGGCGGCTACGGTGACTTCGCCTTTAGCAACCCATGGATATGGAGTGAATCCACCGGTCTGGTTGACCTTGGATCAATGGGCTTGCAGGAAGGCACTATCGGGCGCGTAACCGCAATCAATCATGATGGCAGCATCGTGATAGGATGGTATCAGTACTCTCCTGACCCTTGGACACAGGAATTCACCCCATTTATCTGGACGCCTGCACTCGGGGCTCAGAATCTGAACACCTTCATTACCGAAATATTGGGTTATACCATGGAAATGAGCCCGATTTATGTTCCTAACGCAATGTCAGCCAACGGAAGATATATCACAGGCTGGGGATTGGATCCCAATATCGGAATGTGGGGCGAATTGTTCACTTTCCGTCTCGATTTACAAGACTGGTTGCTTGGGGTTGAAAATAATATTGCTCAGATCAACATGAAAGTGTATCCCAACCCTGTGAAAGACATCGTCACTATCAACGCTGAACAGGAGATCGAAAAGCTTGAGGTTTACACTACCAGTGGAAAACTGATCCTGAGCAAATTTGTCAGGGATAGGCACTGCACCCTGGACTTAAGCAGTATCCCCGGTGGTGTTTATATTTTAAAATCCTCCACAAAAAACCAAACAAGCACGCTGAAATTAGTCAGGGAATAATGAACCCGGGTTTTGAATTTCCTGAAATCAAGAGGCCGGATTATCGGGTTGTTTGGCACAATACGTTATATTACAGCATCTATTTTACCAATGCATCATGGAACAGAAATGTAAAGAGAAGTTCGAACTGGAGTTGACGGCAAAGCTGCAGGTACAACTACTTGACGAACTGCTTCAAGCCCATGAGATGAGCGGGCAAATTACTGAGCAGGTGCAATCAGGGTTGTCAGCAAGAACGATTCGAAAGCCCTGCCCCAAATGCCCAAACACCATGGTATGTAAACATGGCAAACAGTTCGGGTCGATAATGCCCCAATGCCGTGAGGTAAAAATAGTGTAGTGAAACAACAGACACCCGGTCTGTAACATCAGGCACAAAAATGAAGGTCATGCCTATTTGCGCGATATGCAAATAGGCATGACCATTTATAAAGCTGCTAAAGAAGTTGTCGCAAGTCAGCCTATTATCAACAGATGCTATAAGATAATAAGTTCGCTTGTTAGTTACATCCCGTAATCATTGTCGGCACGGCAGAGCGTGATGAATGGATCTGCCTGTGAGCAACAAAGGCTCCGGGAACCTTAACCGTAAACCATGCAAAGGGTCAAGTGATTTCAAGCGAAGCCAGGTTTCGTCATAATCAACAGTAGTTCAGGTGACGGCAACGTTTGAGCGAGGCGGCAAAATAATTATCGTATCTTCTGTAAGACTTTCGTCATCCAACCTGATCGGGATCAAATAAACAATTATTTTTCAAAGGATTGGGAGAAAAGGCGGTGACTGACGCAGTGAAAACGTATCCTTGGTGGCTTAGACCTTTGGCAAAGGCCACAGCCCGCCAACCAAGACTGGTAATAAAGCTCGTAACATTGTCTTGGCTCAGCCACACTCATGCTGTCCATTAACCCTAAAGCGGAACCAATTTACGCCGAGGTAGAACCTGGCTTAACCACAAGGAGAGTGTAGCTACCGAGAGCTACATCCATGCTTCCAGAAAAGATCATCAGAAAATTAGATCTCCTTTTCATGATTTTTGATAGATTCGTAACTTTACGGATGAAGGTCAGAGTATATGAATATTAAGCCATTTTATGTGTGTTTATGTGATTTGTTCATACATACAAATAATTACTTATTAATTTAATGAAAACACATTTATGGAATGGATTGAGATTTTACAAGCACTTGGGTTTTCAGCAGCAGGCCAAATTCTTTTACTTATTGTGATTGGATTTTTTGGCAAGAAACTTTTCGAATACTTCTTTTCTGAATCTTTAGAATTAAAAAAGACCGAATTAAATCAAGAACTTGAGAATTATAAACAAAAGCTTGATTCCATAACGAATATTCACAAATTAACTTTAGAGAAAGACCTTGAGAAATTTAAAGGTGAACTAAATAAGCTCGCCTTTGAACATCAGACCAAGTATTTACAACTACATACAAACCGAGCTGAATCTATAAAAAAACTATTTGGTTTATTGTATGAATTAGAAAGTAAAATGCAATCACTAATGAAACCATATCAAGGTGCTGGCGAAAAACCAATAAGTGAAAAATTCCAAGAAGCACTAGACGCTGCAGAAGAATTCGTTAGATTTTATAAAAGTAATGAAGTACTTTTTAATGCTAAAACATGCAAACTATTTGATAAAATCAACGACAGTTTTTTAAAAGCATGGAAAGACTTCAATATTTCTAGACAATTTAGACAATCAATAAGTACAGATTTGTCCCAAGAACTCATCAAAAAAGAAATGGATGCATATTATGAAACACTTTTGAAACAAATTCCTGTGTTGAAAGAAGAACTTAAAGACGATTTTAGAAATTTGTTAGGAGTAGAAAAGGAATGAAAACTAACCACAATAATTGTGTAGCATTAATGGCGGGTGAAGCACGTTTCGCAAGGTTCGTTTCCCGCATCAGCCATCTAACGGTTTGAAAGAGATTCGCCCGCAATCCACCACTAATACTACACACACAGTTATCTGGCATTATAGCAAACGAAGAAAGAACCCTCACATTAAAAATACCACCACTAAGTATTCCTCAGTTCAATGTCCTGATGGCAGCAAAAAAAACACCGGCCCATGTTACAACCGGTGTTTTTGCTGTTTATAAGGCATTTGGGCCTATTTCATCACCCAATATCCCCAGGCCGGCAGCACAAGTTCCTGACCGGCAACAATTTCGCGTTGTTCACCACTGAGCAGGTCGGTATAAGTTCCGGCCAATGCCTGATCGGTAATGCTAAGCACTTGTTCCTGAGGCGTAATGTTGAGCAGCACGAGCAGGCGGTTGTCGCCTTTCTGACGCACAAAAGCCAGCACTTCCTTTTCCTTTCCGGTGAGCACTTTATCGAAGCTTCCGCCATTATTGGCATTCCAGAGCGCTTCGTTTTCTTTCTTTATGCGGTTAAGCTTAGTGTAAAACTGCGTGAATTCAGAACCTTTGCTCCAGTCGATAAGGTCTTTTTCGAAAAAGAGCAGCCGGTGATCAAGTCCTACTTCCTGCCCGTTGTAGATGAGCGGAAATCCGGGGATAGTATAAGTCATCACCGCAAATGTTCTGGCGCCCTCGCCCATACGTTCGAATTCGGTGCCATTCCAGGAGTTTTCGTCGTGGTTCGAGGTGAACATCATGCGATAGGAGCTGGGGGCAAAAAGTGTGTCTTCCTTGGCAAAATAGGCCCAAACATCCTCAGCGTTTTTTTCACCTTTGGCCAGTTTATTCATGATGTGATGAAATTCCCAGCCATAATTGGCATCAAAGGCCTTCACCATCAGGTCGCGCTGGCCTTCGTCTTCGGCAAGCATGAAAACAGGTTTGATGGCATCGAGTTCGGTGCGGGCTCTTTCCCAGAAGGCTATAGGAACCATACCGGCCACATCGCAGCGATAGCCGTCGATGTTGGCTTCGGCTACCCAAAACTTTAGCGCATCAATCATGGCATCCCACAAGGCAGGGTTGTCATCGTAGTTCAGGTCGGCAACATCAGTCCAATCGAAAGGTGAAACAATCTCGCCCTTTTCGTCGCGGTTGTACCACTCAGGATGTTCGACGGTCCACGGATGATCGTGGGCGGTGTGATTGGCCACCCAGTCGAGAATCACCTTAAATCCCATTGCATGGGCTTCTTCGACAAGCTGTTTGAAATCTTCGAAAGTGCCAAACTCCGGGTTGACGCCTTTATAATCCTTCACGGAGTAATAGCTGCCGAGGCTGCCCTTGCGGTTTTCGACCCCGATGGGATGGATGGGCATAAACCAGAGAATATCGACGCCAAGCTCCTTCAGGCGTGGCAGATGGGCCGAAAAGGCCTTGAATGTGCCTTCGGGTGTAAACTGGCGGGTGTTCACCTCGTAAATGACCGCATTTTTAGCCCATTCGGGTGTAACAACCTGTGAGAAAGGCTTCGTTTTGTTTTCTACCGTAGGTTTGGTTCCCTTGCACGACCAAAAGGCGATGCCGAGCACCAAGGCTGATAACACAAAGGCCATCGTGTGCAACATGAATCTTTTCATTGTTAAGTGTTTTACGATTATTTATTTGATTAGCAATACATTATCTTCTCCATGCCAGATGAAGCGGACAAACCATAATCCATCTTCATTTTGCCAGAATCCGGGCATATGTGTGGATTGCTGTTGTCGATCGAGCTTATTCAGCGCGGTTTCTCCAAAGCTGGCCTGTCGGATAGTTTTAATCTGACCATAGAGGACCAGCTCGACAAGCCTTGATTCAGGCATTCCGGCCCATCCTTGTCCTTCGCGGGAGAGTTTGAGGCTCAGCTGAGCAACGCCTTGCTGTCCATCGAAACGCAGCAGTTCGTAAGCACCGCTTTCGTAGGCGCCGAACGTGGCACCATCATCCTCGTACATCAGGCCGCTGAAAGGCAGCCCCGAACCCGGCAGGTAGGCATGCAGAAATAGTTTACGCGAGCTGTAGTGGTCGGTGCTGTTGAAAGCCTCCACGCGGGGAATGATGCTTCCTGCCCTCACAAAAACCGGAATGGTTTCGTTGCCTGTCTGCACCTGCACCCGCCGGCCGCCGTTGACGCGCTGCCCGGTCCAGAAATGGTACCAAACACCATCGGGGAGCTCAACATTGCTTGTTTTGACGCGTGGCTGCGTAATGGGTGCCACGAGTATATCGTCACCAAAATAGTAGGCATCAAAATAGGCCTCAAAGCGCTCATCCCCGGGATGATGGAAAAACAGCGGACGTGTAATAGGCATTCCGGTGAGGCTATGTTTCCATGCAGCCGTGTACAGGTATGGGTGCAACTCGTTGCGCAGTTTCATGAAACGGCGGACGATGTCCTGTGTTTTTTCGCTGAAAAATACAGGCTCCGAAGGTACTACTGAACCGTGAGGCCTGAGTATGGGTGTGAAACACGAGAATTGCAGCCAACGGGTGTAGAGCTCATCGTCCTTAACACCTGTAGCAAATCCACCGGCATCGGAATGCATATAGGGCAATCCCGAAAGGCTCATATTGAGCATGGCAGGAAGCTGAGCCTGGAGGCCACCCCAGCTGCGGCTCACATCGCCGCTCCAGGGCACGATGCCATAGCGCTGAGTGCCGGCAAAACCGCTTCGGGCAAGAAAGAACAGCCGACGGTCAGGAAAATCGCGCCTGAAATTGTCCCAGATCATTTTGGCCCAATAGTGGCCGTAAATGTTATGCACTTCATCAGCTTTGCCCCAAACGTGGATAATATCGGAAGGATGACTTTCGGGTTCACCCAGATCGCCCCACAGGCCTTCGACGCCTATGCCGAACTGCTTGCGGTACTGTTCCCAAAGCCATTGTTGTGCTTCGGGCTTAAAAATGTCGATAAGGGAACCGGTGCCAAAATAAAACTGCTTGTCGAGGTATGACCTCCCGAGGCTGTCGCGAACAAGAATTCCCAGCGCATCGGCCACTTTCCAGTTGGCCAAGGTATCGATAATGTAAGGCTCTGATATGGTGATGGTTTTCACACCCTTACTCCTGAAGTCGGCTATCATTTTTTCCGGTTCGGGCCACGAGGGTTTCCACCAGTCGAGTCGCCCAAGGTGCCCCAGAATGCTGTCGCCAAACCAGTAAAAGTCGAGAATGATGGCATCGATCGGGAAATCCTTTTCGATCATCAGATTGACAATGCTGTCGGTTTCGGCCTGCGTACGGTAGGCCATCCTCGACTGCAGGTTGCCAAAAGCCCAGCGTGGCAGCATAGGTTGCTTTCCGGTGAGGCCGGCATAATTGCCCATCAGCGAAGGAAAGTCTTTTGCTACAATGATATAATACTGCATAGGCCCACCACCTGCACCAAACTCGAGCACACCGTCGCCCTTCGAATCCACATCAAACCAGGCTTTATGGGGGTTGTCCACAAAAAGCATATACTTTTTGGAAGATACCAGCAGTGGCACCTGATAATTCAGGTTGTCGGCACCAATCTGGTAATTGTAGTCCGGACGGTTATACAATCCCAGCTTACGGCCCCTGAGGTTGATGCCGCTCGCCCTGAATCCTGAACCGTATAGTTTTTGGTTTTCATCGAGCCGGAAACGCATTCCCGAACCATCAGTACGCGCAAATAGTCCCCGCTCGTCCTGCAATATCAGCTTGCCATCTTTGAAATAACTGATTCTCAGAGGTTTCTTGTTGATTAGCACCTGAATCGTCGGAAGGTCATAAATCAGCGCTGTTTCTGATTCGACCACCGTACCCATTATGGGGTCGGGTTGGGCAGATACAGCATGCGATACCGCAAAGGCCGTGAAACCGGCCGGATGCCAGCTTGTATGCACGATGTTTTCGTTAAATGGTCGGATCACCACATCGCCTTGCAGGGTATGGACAATCAGGGCTGTATCTGTTTTGCGGAACCCTTTGTAACCCAGATCAGCGAAAAGGTATTCGGCAGGCTTTGCTACTAAAGGCTTGTAGCCTTCGAGCGGCACATAGATATCCGTTTCTTCTTTGGTTTTGCCCACCAGCGAGCCGTCGGCATTGCGGAAAACCAGCGCTATCTGCATGACTTTGACGTCTTTATCGACACCGAAGAACTCCAGTGGGATAAAGCTCACCTCGTAGGTATTGGGTTTTATCCTGCGCATTTCGACGCGTGCATCAGGCTGACCCCAATTTCCCACCACAAATTTCCAGTCGCGCTCATCCCGGCTTTGCGCGGTGATGAGACCGGCATGAAAGTACACCTTACCATCATATCCGCTCAAGGCAGCATTTCCCCTGCCGGCATCGTAGGTGATGGTGATGAGGTCGCTCATTCGCGGGTTTTCAGGTTTTACTGTAACCTCCTGGGCGTGAGCATTCTTTACCAGGATAAAAAGGCCGGCTGTAAACAGCTCTAACCAGTATTTCAAACGATTGGGCATGCCTGAATAAGTTAAGGTTATCGCTTGAGTTCGATAATGCGGGCCGACATGGCGGGTACCGAAATCGTACGCAGCTGGTCGAACCAGGTGCGATGCAGCACATCGTTGCCGGTAGTATAACCTTTCAGGTTTTCGGCAAAGCGCTCTGTGGTAAAGGTACGGCTCTCCTCGTTATTGTTGAGTACCACCATCACCGACTCATTTTCATCGTGCCGGAAATAAACGTAAACCCCATTTTCAGGTACGTAATGGGTGGTTTTTCCGTAATGAATCACTTTTTTGTTTTTTCGCCAGTTGAGCAGCATTTGCATAAAGTCGAGCGCTTCTTTCTGGGTTTCCTTGAGGTTCATGCGGTCTTTTACGCTCACCTCATCGCCCTGCCATCCGCCGGGGAAGTCTTCGCGGATAAAACCGTGGCCCGAATGTTCCCAGCCTGTCATGGCAATCTCAGTACCATAATAAATCTGCGGAATTCCCCTGACTGTCAGCATAAAGGTCATCGCCATGCGGAATTTTCGCATATCTTCCCCAAGCGCGCTGAAAATGCGGTCGGCATCGTGATTGTCAGCAAAAACCACAATATTCATAGGATCAGCATAAAGAAAATCGAGGCTAAGGCTTTCGTATAATCTCGAAACACCGGTGCTCCAGCCGTTCGACTCGTTGAAGGCATCGCGGATAGCATATTTCAGGGGAAAATCGAAGAGGTGTTTCAGTTCCGAATCAAAGCCGTCGGCATTGGGCGCTTTAGCCATCCAATAGGCTACCTGCGGGCTGGTATTGAGCCAGACCTCGCCAACCACCGAGAAGTTGGGGTATTCGCGGTTCATCCGTTGCATCCACTGGCGCATAAAGGGTTTACCGCTATATGGATAAGTGTCCATCCTGATGCCGTCGAGTCCGGCATACTCTACCCACCAGATACTGTTCTGTATGAGGTAGTTGGCTACAAATGGGTTATCCTGATTGAAATCGGCCATCGTACGGTCGAACCAGCCGCGGAGCATAAGTTTCTTGTCCGATTCGGCAGCATATGGATCGATGAGTGTACCTCCGCGATAATTGCTTCGTGTGAATTCGGGCCATTGATTGATCCAGTCTTGCGAAGGCAGGTCGTTCATCCACCAGTGATTGGTACCAAAGTGATTGAATACCATGTCCTTAACAATATTCAGCCCGTTTCTGTGTGCTTTTTCAATCAGCTGTACAAAATCGTCGTTGGTTCCAAAACGAGGGTCAACCTTGTAAAAATCGGTGATGGCATAGCCGTGATAAGAAAAGGCCGGCATATTATTCTCCAGCACAGGATTGAGCCAAAGTGTGGTAACGCCCAGCTGCTTCAGGTAATCAAGGTGAGAAACAATGCCTGCCAGATCACCACCATGACGTCCATCGGGATTTTTGCGGTTGGCCGTTTCGAGCATTCCCGGCATATTGTCGTTGGAAGGATCAGCGTTGGCAAAACGATCGGGCATCAACAGATAAATCACATCCGCATTGTCGAAGCCCTTGCGCTGAGCCGAGCCTTCGCTGCGGGCTTTCAGCTCGTACTGCGCGATTACAGGACGTTTTCGTGCGCCCTGAAACGAAAGCTGCATGATTCCGGGCCTGGCTTCGGGCCTGATCACCAGATTGAGAAAGAGGTAATTCGGGTTTTCGACCATCACCGCCTCTTTCAGCTCAACACCCGGATAATCAAGACTGACCCTGGTTTTACCAATATCTTTTCCATGCACCAGAAGCTGAAGCTCACTGTGTGCCATGCCGGTCCACCAAAAAGGAGGCTCAATACGGCTGATTTCCTGAGCAAGCAGCATAGTGCCTGCACATTGCATTGTTGCAAGGAAGAATAAAACACGCAGGTATCGCATTATTTTCATGTAAGAGATGTTATTTATTTGGTTGAATCTTCATTTCGTAAAGATAGAAAAAGCCTTAAAAACAGGGCTAAAATTCAACCTTTCCTCCTCAGGAAACAACACGCAATCGGTTGAAGATTGATGGAATGGCTCAGGCGTTGACCATCTGTTTGATAGCTTGTCTGTCAACCTTTCCCGAGCCGGTAAGGGGAAGCCTGTCAACTGTTACAATACGACGTGGCATGCACGATCGGTCGATGGCGGCTTCCATTTGCTTCCATATGTTATAGAGCTGTTGTGGGCTGAAGCTGCCCTGAGCCACAAGCACAGCCACCTCGCCAGCTTCAGTATCAGCAGCGGCGATGATGGCTATGGGTTCAGTAAAAAAAACCGCCAGATCATGCTCCAGCTGAACGGGATGAATTTTTACACCTGCACTGATGATGACATCGTCGATACGGCCCAGAATGTTGAAGGTGCCATCAGGCAAAAGCTGTGCTATATCGTTGGTTTTCAACGGCTCATCATGCAATGCAGGAGCTTCGATGATCAAACAACCCCGATCGTCGAGCTTAAGTTCAATGCCGGGTAATGCCCTGAACGCGTGCGAAGGCTCAGGGCCGTTTATCCTTCGCAAAGCGATATGACTCAGGGTTTCGCTCATGCCATAGCTGTGCCAAATGGCTGTGTTGAGCTGGTGTGAGGCCTTTTCGAGATGGTCGGGAAGAGCAGCTCCTCCCAACAGCAGTTTATCAATCCAATGGAATTTATCCTGACTATTTTTTAATGCCCTGGCAAACTGAAAGGGCACCATCGCAGCAAAGTCGATGTGTTGATTGATATGTTTCAGCGGATTGTCGCCGGGCTCTACAACCACAAGATTGAACCCGCCCAGCAATGCCCGCACTACCATCATACGTCCTCCGATATAGGCCGGCGACATACACAACAAGGCCGTTGCTTCCCCGGTAAGCCCAAAATATTGATTGGTAAGTCCGGCGCTGTGAAGCATCTGCAGCTTACGCGCCCGGAGTTGTTTCGGAGTGCCGGTCGAACCGGAAGTTTGCAGGCTGATGTAGGCAGCATCGTTGCACCAGTCTGCCAGAAAATTCGCCAACTCCTTCAGATGCTGTTCGGGCGCTTCAGCCAGCCATCTGATGGCTTCGGGCTCAGAAAAATCATGCCTTACACCATTGATGGTTAATATTTTGGGAATATTGGCAGTACTCATATTATAAAGGTAGCGACCATGCCACATCAGGATTGTGCCAAAGCTGAGCCCGGCTGATATACAAAGGTGAAGCAAAGTTATTGTGATAGAGCTGCCCGGTGCCCAAACCCTGTGGTATAGTTGTGTTGAGCGAAGCAGTCCATTGGGCTATGGCATTGAGCCCGATATTCGACTCAAGGGCAGAGGTAACCCACCAGCCTATACCAAGACTTTCGGCAGTATCCATCCACTCCCGGCTTCGCGACAATCCACCCAATAAACTGGGCTTGAGGATGATGTATTGCGGCCTGATGCCATTGAGCAGCGAAAACATCTGATGATCCCGCACTCCGATCAGCTCTTCGTCGAGGGCAATAGGTACCGGGCTTTTTTGGCATAATTCGGACATCTGCTCAGGTTGACCCGGTTTGATGGGCTGCTCAATGGAATGGATATGAAATTCGGAGAGACGCTTTAACTTTTCGAGCGCTTCGTGTGGCGCAAAAGCCCCGTTGGCATCGAGGCGAAGACTTAGGTCGGCAGGACTATACTCGTTTCGGATGCCTTTGAGCAAAGCGAGCTCGTCATCGAAGTTCAGGGCACCAACCTTCAGTTTGATGGTAGTGTATCCCTCCTTAATCTTTTCGGCGAACCGCTCTTTCATTTCCTCTATTTCACCCATCCAGATCAGCCCATTGATGGGTATTCCCTGTTTTCCTTCCACAAATGCAGAAGGGAAAAGTCGCATCTTTCCGCCGTTTTCAAGATCAAGCAGGGCGGTTTCAACTGCAAAGGCCAGCGATGGGAAAGCCTCCCGCAAATCATGCACAATATGCCGGAAATCGGCAGCTTCACCCGTCAGTTGGGCCATGCGGGCTTCAAGGTCTGAGGTATTTTCCGGACTCAGGCCGGGTATGAGGCTGCACTCACCCACTCCGGTTTTCAGAGGATTATGCACATCTGTCAGCCTGATAATCCATCCATGCTTGTTCGTCAGCACTCCTCGCGATGTGCCGGCCGCAAAGCGGAAAACTAAATGATAAGCTTGTGCCTCAAAGCGTGTCATCAGAACTGAATACTGAGGCCGTAAACAACTACCAGCAGAAATGTATTAAGGGCTTGTCGGCGCAGATAGGGGTCGAGGTCGTTATACCCGGGTGAGTTAAGCACGCCGCGTAAGTCTTTAAGGAACAGTGGCAGCATCAGGAGATACGCCCATGAGAACACATTAAAACCCTGGACGAGATTGAACAGGGCAATAAGAATGAAAGGCGTGATAACCAGAAAGATGTGATAAAGCAAGGCGTTGTTGTAACCCATGATGACCACCAAGGTTCGTTTGCCGCTGAAGCGGTCGGTGGCCATATCGCGCATATTGTTGATGTTGAGCACGGCTGTACTGAGCAGACCCACAGCTGAGGCAGGAAGCAGTATAGCAGCATCGAAGCTGCCGTCGAGCACCAGAAAATAAGTACCTGCCACACCCGTAAGGCCGAAAAAAAGAAACACGAAAACGTCACCGAGGCTGCGGTATCCATAAGGTCTGCTGCCCACAGTGTATTTGATGGCGGCTGCTATAGCGGCAAAGCCCAGCAGCAACATACCGAAGGCTGAGGAATGATCCAGATGCGACAATCCGAAAAGCAGCCACAATCCACTCATGAATGAAGCAAGAGCCATTATCGCGACGGCACTTTTCATAGCTTTTCGGCTGATAGCACCACTCTGCACCATTCTTTGCGGCCCCACACGCTGCCGGTTGTCCGTTCCTTTGACGGCGTCGCCGAGGTCGTTGGCAAAGTTGGAGAGCACCTGCAGAAAAACGGTAGTGAGTGCCGCACCAAAAGCAGCTGATGGGTTGAACCCGGGCTCACGGGAAGCCACAAAGGCTCCCATTCCCATGCTTGCCAGCGCAAGCGGCAGTGTGCGCAGCCTCGCGGCTTTTAACCAGTTGCTCAAGCTTGCCATATCCTTTTCAAGGAAATTTGGGGTATTGATGGAAATCAGGGTCGCGCTTCTCCAGGAATGCCCGTTTTCCCTCCTGTGCTTCCTCGGTGAGGTAGTAAAGCAAGGTAGCGTTGCCGGCAAATTCCTGCAATCCTGCCTGCCCGTCGAGGGCGGCATTCATGCCAAGTTTGATCATACGCAAGGCAATGGGACTGCGTTTCATCATGATTTCGCACCATTCCATTGTGGCATCCTCGAGTTGATCCTGTGGAACTACACGGTTCACCAAACCCATCTCAAGGGCTTCGGCGGCACTGTAGAAAAGGTTGAGAAACCAGATTTCGCGTGCTTTCTTCTGTCCGACAATACTGGCAAGATACGACGACCCGAAGCCGGCATCGAAACTTCCCACCTTGGGTCCTACCTGACCAAAACGGGCATTTTCGGAAGCAATGGTCAGGTCGCAGACCACGTGAAGTACATGACCGCCACCAACAGCCCAGCCATTAACCATAGCTACCACCGGTTTGGGCATGGATCGGATTTTCTTCTGCACATCGAGGATGTTGAGCCTGGGCACCCCATGATCATCAATATATCCTCCTTCACCCTTCACCTGCTGATCGCCACCGCTGCAAAATGCCTTGTCGCCGGCACCGGTAATCACAACGACATAGATGCTCTGATCCTCTCGGCAAATATCCAGCGCATCGGCCATATCGAATACTGTTGCCGGCCGGAAAGCATTGTGCACTTCGGGCCGGTTGATGGTTATTTTAGCAATGTGGTTCCATTGCTCAAAAAGGATATCCCTGTAGGTCTTAATCGGTTTCCAGTCTCTGTTCTTTGTCATGCTTTAATATTTCTGCTCTAAAACGTTCGGTAACGTCATGAAGTTCAAAATGCAAAGTTAGTACATGCGGCGTGTACCTGAAAGGATAAGATGCTCATGCAGGATGGAATTATATCTTAGCTCGGTATGCCGGAGCTGTTATTGGCCAGATACTCGAAATAACATTTCAGCATGGATGCACTTTTTGCGGCAGGTGTGCGCACCTCAAAAATGGCAGGTCGTGCCGAGGATGCAAAGAAATTCGGCAGTTTCAGGCTTAAATCGTGCTCGTTATCAGCAAAGTGATAGTCAAGCCCGTAGGTTTGTGCAATACCGCTGACACTTGTCTGATGGGCGGCTTCAAAAAACCGCTCCAACAAACCGCTGTCGGACGGGCCGTCGATAAACCGGAAAATACCGCCACCACCGTTATGGATCACGATGATTTTAAGGTTGTTGGTAAGGTGATGATGCCACAGCCCGTTGGTATCATAGAAGAAAGCCAGATCGCCGGTAATGAGGAGCGTAGGTCTGCCACTGGCCCATGCAGCTCCGGCCGCCGTGGAAACATTACCATCAATACCGCTTGTTCCGCGATTGGCAAATTGCTTTCTTCCGGCTGGATGATCGAAAAGCTGAGCATATCGCACAGGCGTGCTATTGGAAAGCTGAATATCGTATTCGTTGGGCAAATATCTGAATATCAGTTCAAATACTTTAAAATCGGCAAAACCGCATTGCCTCAGATACTGCTCATGCAAGGCACTTGCCCGAAGTTGCAGCTGCTGCCATTGCTGCGCAAAAGTGCTTTCGCATGGTCTTATCCTCGCCGTAATCAGCGGCAGCATGTCAGCCGGTTTGGCCGGAATGCTGAGGCTCAGGTGCTGGTAGGTATCGGGGTGTGTATCGGAAGGGTCGATGTGCCAGTGCTGCATACCTGACGACCTTCTCAGAAAGGCCTTAATGCGTTTGGAGATGACCTGACCGCCGAAGGTCAGTAAAATTTCAGGCATGTAACTATCCTGTTCCTGCATCACGCTCAGGCACCTGTCGATTGTGCGGATAAAACGCGGGTCGTAAACATTGGAGGTGGTTTCGGTGAGCACAATTACCGATGGATCGTCGGCCAGCTGTTGCAGAGCGCGTTGGACTGCAGCATCGGGCATCATCTGCCCTACAAGAATCATCTTGCGCTTGCAGGCGTTCCAGGCTTCCGCCAGCGACGATAATTCTTCTTCACCCGGCATGAATCTTCCCTGAAGTACGCGGATATCCTTGGTTTCGAATGCTTTGCCATCCGGCAGGTTGTATAAGGGTTCCCTGAAAGGCATGTTGATGTGTACAGGTCCCGCTACAGGCCAGCTGAGCGCATTGAGGGCTTCGGAACACAGCCGGACGGCGTACCAAAGATCATCCTGGTTATTGACCTCTGCCGGAAGGCTGACGCTCTTGCGGACGTGCAACGCGAATACACCGTTTTGCCGAATGGTCTGACCATCGGCCTGGTCCACCCATTCGGGCGGGCGGTCGGCAGTGAGCAGCAGCAAAGGAATGCGCTGATAAAAGGCCTCAGCCACTGCCGGCCCATAGTTGAGCACAGCAGTACCCGAGGTGCAGGTAACGGCCACCGGCTCACCGGTTTGCTGGGCAATTCCCAGAGCAAAAAATCCTGCACTGCGTTCGTCAACCACCGTAAAGGTCTTCATGCCCGGCAAGGTGCAAAGTACACTCACCAAAGGTGCGTTGCGCGAGCCCGGAGATACCACCAGGTGCCGTATGCCGCGATTGATGAGCATCTCGGCCAGGTGTAACAATACGCTTTTTGGATGAATCATGATGCAAAGTTGCTCATTTGGCGTCAAAAAGCCAAGTAAGTGTAGCGGCCTTCCAGGTTGTTTCGGCCCACTCACGCTCAGCCACTGATTCGGCTGTGATTCCGCCACCTACATACAAGAGGCTGCGTTGTTCCGAAAACCTCATGCAACGTAGATTGACAAACAAGGAGGCCGGCCCGTTTGTTGACCAAGGACCTAAAAATCCCGTGTAATAGGCGCGTTGGTGTTTTTCGATGTCTTTGATGAGCCGCATCGCTGCCGGCCGCGGATTTCCGCACACAGCGGGTGTGGGATGCAAAGCTTCAACGATGTCGAAACGCGATAGTTGTGGGGGAATATCAAAGCGAATCTCGGTTTTGAGGTGTACAACATGGCCTGCAGGAGCCTCCAAAGCCTCCCCGGCCATTATATTTTCTGCACCACTGTCGCTCAGCACCTTAACGATATAGTCAGTAACGATCTGTTGTTCTTTGCGTTCTTTGCTTGTCCATTGTAAATCGCCGTTTGCCGGCAATGTTCCTGCCAGCGCTACGGTGTAGGCCTGTTGCTGATCGAAGCTCACAAGGGTTTCGGGCGTGGCACCCATCCAATGCCTGTTGTTGCCGTCAGAAAAAATATACGTAAAAGCGTTCGGGAAACGCTGGCAAAGCGCCAAAAAGGCATCTGCAGCAGATGAAGCATCCAATCCGGGCGCCGGAATGATGCGGGATAGCACCAGTTTTTGTGCCTCTAGACGTGATATTGCAGCAACTGCCCGGTTGACCTGAGCGCAATATTGTTCAAAATCAGCCGAATAGAAGTCATCGTTCGGTTCGACAGCAGTTTCGGGAATGACTACTGTTTGGTAAGTCAGCTGCTCTTGAGGGGTAATCAGCAAAGCAGGCTCTTGCGTTCTGTCATAAGGATGAAAAACAAAGCCCTCTTTGTCTTTTTCAGGTTCGAAAATTTTGACCTGACCGGTGAGCAGCTGCACTTTGTTGCCATCCGGAAATCGATATGCAGCAAACGGTAAACGCCCGCTCAGCAACAGGGCAATGTGTTCTCCGATTTCCAATATTTGGTTTAATTATTTGGAAATGATGAAATTGGTAAGTCGGTATGTCGAAACCATTTTCCCCTGCATATCGAGGATATCGATGTTCCAAATATGGGTGTTACGGCCACGATGGAGTAGTTTTGCTTCAGCAAAAACCCAGCCTTCGCGCACCGAACGCAGGTGATTGCCACTCATCTGAGCGCCTCTGACTTCGTATTTTTCAAGGTCAACCAAAAGTGCAGAACCAATACCACCAACCGTTTCGGCTAATGCAAAACTAGCGCCGCCATGCAACCGCCGGCTTGGCTGTGAAGTACGTTCATCCACAGGCATTCTTGCTTTAATATATCCTTCGGCCAGCTCAAGATACTCAATACCAAGCTGTTCCATTAAGGTGCCTTTGTTCAGGGCATTAAGGCTCTGTATATCGAGCGAAGCAAAATCAGTCACCTTTTCCTTCATGGTTTAAAGATCAGCGTTTTATTTGTTTAGTCCCAGTTCGTTGAGCAAGAAGGCAAACACAAAGGCTTGCTCTTTTAGAGCCTGAAACCTTCCGGATGCACCACCATGGCCAAAGTCCATTTCGGTCTTGAGCAGCAAGGTGTTGTTATCTGTTTTATTGGCACGGAGTTTGGCTACCCATTTAGCCGGCTCCCAGTATTGCACCTGACTGTCGTGATAACCCGTAGTGACCAGTAAGGCCGGATAGTCTTTAGCCTCTACGTTGTCGTAGGGCGAATAGGACAGCATGTAATCGTAATAGACTTTATCGTTGGGGTTTCCCCATTCGTCATACTCTCCGGTGGTCAGTGGAATCGACTCGTCGAGCATGGTGGTCACCACATCAACAAAAGGCACCTGGGCTACAACACCTTTCCATAAATCGGGTCGCATATTCATTACAGCGCCTACCAGCAGTCCTCCTGCGCTTCCTCCCATGGCGAAGAGTCGGCTCGATGAGGTGTACTTCTCATTGACCAGATATTCGGCTGCCGCGATAAAGTCAAGGAAGGTATTTTTCTTGTTCAGAAGTTTACCATCCTCATACCATTGGCGCCCCATTTCCTGGCCACCACGGATATGAGCCACTGCCCAGACAAAACCGCGGTCGAGCAGGCTGATGCGGGATGAACTGAAATAGGCATCCATGCTTGCTCCATACGAACCATAACCATAGAGCACCATTGGATTACTACCATCACGCCTGAACAGTGATTTTTTATAAACCAGCGATACAGGCACCATCACCCCATCGTGCGATGGAATGAAAAAGCGCTCCGAGGCATAATCAGCAGCATTGTAGCCGCCAAGCACCGCCTGCTGTTTGAGTAGCTGACGCTCGCGCGTTTTCATATCAAACTCGAATACCGTGCTTGGCGTAACGAGCGACATATAGCTGTAGCGCAGCTTGTCGGTGTTGAATTCCATATTGGTGCTCAGATAAGCCAGCCATGCAGGCTCGTCGAACTCCAGATAGTAGTCCTCGCCGGTGGTCCAGCCCATTATCCTGATGTTGTTCAACCCGTTTTTGCGCTCGGTAAGTGCCAGATAGTTGGCAAATATGTCGAAGTCCTCAAGAAGCACATCCTCGCGGTGAGGTATGACTTCCTGCCAGTTCTCGATACCGGTATTGCCAATCGGGGTGCGCATCAGACGGAAATTCGTGGCATCCAGATTTGTACGGATGTAGAAATGACTGCCATAATGGTCAATGCTGTAGAGCAGGTCACGACGGCGCGGCTGAACAACTTTGAAGGGTTCAGCAGGATTATTGGCCGGCTGAAAACGGTATTCGGACGAAACTGTGCTCTCCGAACCAATGACCACATAATCCCTTGATTTGGTCTTAAATACAAAAACACTGAAGGTTGGGTCGGTTTCATGAAAAACCAGCTCATCGGCACCGGCTGACTGACCAAGGGTGTGCTTCAGGATTTTGTACGACCTGAGTGTTTCGTCCTTGATACTGTAATACAAGGTTTTGTTGTCGTTGCTCCAGGCCATATTGCCCGAAGTGTTGGGTATGGCATCGGACAGCAACTCGCCCGTAGTGAGATTCTTGATGTAAAGGGTATATTGGCGGCGGCTCACCGTATCCACGCTGAAAGCCAGCAGGTTGTTATCGTTGCTCACCTGCCACCCTCCGATCTCGAAAAAGGCCTTACCTTCAGCCATCTTGTTGCCGTCGAGCATTACTTCTTCTGCTGCATTCTCGGCAAAGGCCTTGCGGCAATATATGGGATACTCCTTGCCTTCTTCAAAACGCGTGTAATATTCATATCCATTCAGTCTGACAGGCACACTCATGTCGGTCTGCTGAATGCGCCCCATCATCTCGTCAAAAAGTTTCTGCTGCAAAGCCTCGGTGTGGGCCATCACCTGGTTAGTGTAGGCATTCTCGGCCTCGAGGTATGCAATCACCTCGGCTGCATCGCGCTCGTTTAGCCAATAATAAGGATCGATGCGGGTATGGCCGTGAATGCTGAGTTCTTTGGGCTCCTGTCGGGCAATGGGTGGTTTCATGGTTTCTTTGCTTTGTTTGCATGCGCCTGCTGCAATAAGCAGGAAGATGAACAGGTAAACGGGGGTTTTCATACAATGAGGTTGTTGGGCACAATTAAAAGCTCAATGTCATTCCAAGGCTGGGCATCAGCGGCAACTGACGTACCACCTGATTGGTAATCTGGTCAACATAAAAGACATTTTTCCTGTTGTAAACATTGGTAATGCTCATGTTGATTTCCAGCTCGGTATTCTCGGAAAAATAAAAACGGCGTTTGGCGTCGAAATCGAGGCGGTGATAGGTGGGTAACTGGCCCTTGTTGAGTTCGGCATAAATGATACCCAATTGGCCATTGCGGCGAATGTAGTCGTCGTTGATACCGCCGGTGAAAGGCAGGTACTCGTAGAAACCCTGCACCTGTGTAAAGGGGAATCCGCTGCCGAAGTTCCAGCGGGTGCCAATTTCCCATTCCTTTTTACTTCCCGCGGTATAGCTGAATACCAGATTGGTATTGTGCCGACGGTCGTAATGTGGCCTGTAAGTGTATAGCTTTCCGGGACTTTCTTCAAAGGTTTTGGTCACAAAGCCAAGCGAATACACCGCCCAGACATAAATATTCTGTGTTTCGTACTTCAGGGCCAGGTCGGCACCATAGGCCATCCCCTTTTCGATGATAAAGTCCTTTTTCAGGATATCAGGCACGGTAAAAGGCGCAGTAGCTTCGTCGTAGAGCTTATTGCGGTTGAGGTTTGTGAGTTGTCCGAAGTTTTTCAGGTAACCTTCGAGGTTCATGTTGAGGCGATGACTAAGGTCGGCTTCTATTCCCAGAATAACATGATCTGCTTTTTGCAGTTTAGTGGTTATTTCGCGGCCGTCGAACTTTTTGGGAAGGTTGTCTGGACCCGAAAGGAAGCCATAGAACAGGTTAACCACATCGCGGTCGCTGTTGGCAGCGATGAGGTTCTGAGAATAGCGTCCGGCAGCCATTTTCAGGCGAATGTGGTCGCTCACAAGGTATTTGGCCGCCAGGCGCGGTTCGGGCGAAATGTTGGCCAGCGAGGCATACCAGTGCATTCGCAGGCTGGGCTCGAAAATCAGCTTTCCAAAGTTGCCTTTATACCGCACATAACCGGCCAGCTCCGTGGTGTTTTCTTTCTGCTGGATAAGACGTCCCACGCCATTGGTGAAGTTAAATTCTGTGGTGAAACCCAGAATCTCGACACCATATTTCACCAGGTCTTTTCCAATGAAATAGGTGAAATGAAAGCCCATGTTGAAACCATCAATGGAGCTGGAGCGTTCGGGAGCCGATTGTTCAACAAAACGGGCATCGTAGGCTGAGTATGCCAGATTACCTTCGATCAGCACCGGCGACTTACCCGGAATGATAAGGAAATCGGAACCGCCTCCAAACGATTTCCAGCCAAAATCGGACAGCGCTTTGTAGTTTTTCACCTCATCGTCGAAGCTGAAGCCGAAAAAGTTGATTTTACTGCCGTTGGCTGCATTGATGGATGCCTTACCGTAGATATCCAGAAAGTTGAATGGCAATCCGTTAGTATCGATGTAATCGTAAATACTTTTGCTGGTTTGTGCCAGATAAGAATTCTTTACGGAAAAAAGGAAAGAGGAACTCGAAGATTCGTTGGTTTTAGCTTTACTGATTGGTCCTTCGAGCAACAGCCTTGAACCAAAGGTGCTGGCGCTAAGCTTTCCTGCAAGGCGATTGCGGTTTCCATCGCGTGTGGTGATATCCATTACCGAGCTGATACGTCCGCCATAATCGGCCGAAAAGCCTCCTGTGAAAACTTCGGCATTGCGAATGATATCGGTATCAAAAACCGAGAAAAGGCCAATTGAGTGAAAAGGGTTGTAAACAATCATGCCGTCGAGGAGCACCTTATTCTGTATGGGCGACCCTCCGCGGATATAAAGTTGTCCGCCCTGATCGCCGGTGAAAACCACCCCGGGAATCACCTGCATGTACTGGGCAAGGTCGGCCTGACCACCGATCGAGGGCAGACGCTTTAGCGTTTTGGGAGTGAGGTTGATAACAGAGGTCTTGGTTTCGGTGACCGACTCGATTCGCTCAGCGCTCACATAAACCGTTCCCAGGCTTACCGCTGACTCATTCAGGGTAAACCTCTTGTTGATCACATCGCCTTTGCGCAGCGTCACCTGCTCGCGTATGGTATCATAACCTAAAAAGGTGACCAGCAAGGTGTATTGTCCTGCAGGAATACGGGTAATATTAAAGAAGCCATTAACGTCGGTGGATGTGCCAAAGGTTGTACCCTTGAGGTAAACGTTGGAGAATACCACAGGTTCGCCGGTTTTGGCTTCGTAAACAAAACCTCTGATGGAGGCATCCTGTGCAAAGGCAGAGGAGGCAATGATGAAGGCAGTCAGAAGGGAAAAAATTAACCGTGTCGGCATGGTGTTGATGAGATTGCAGATTGAATTGGGTGAATATGCCGTTTGAACAAGCAAGAAAAATGATTTATTCCTTTTCCTTGCCTGATGAGGTGCAAAGAAACAAAAAAGAATGGTGCGTGGCGGTTAGCCAAATCATTCACAGGGCGTGTGAGGCAAGTGTTCGGTTTCAGGTGCTGCGGCTGTTGCGGGCCTGCTCGAGCAGTTGCCTTTCGTAGTCACTGATTTTCTCCGGCAGTACAATTTTCACTTTGAGCAAAAGATTGCCTGCATTTCCCTCATTATTGACCGAAGGCAAGCCCAGACCCTTTAGCCTAAGTACAGTGCCTGATTGTGTTGCCTTAGGCACAGGCACACTTACTTCGCCTCTTAAGGTTTGAAATATCACCTTTCCACCCAAGGCTGCGGTATAGAAGTCCACGGGCAATTCAGCAATCAGGTCAGCTCCTCTGCTCTCGAATATGTGATGAGGTGTCACTTGAACTTTGATGAGCAGGTCGCCTGATTCGCCGCCGTTCACTCCATGATGACCTTTCCCTTTGAGCCTTAAAATCTGGCCATCTTTAGTGCCTGGTTTTATCGTCACTTTGAGCGATTGATCGCCAATTCGCACCAAACGGGTGGCACCTTTCATGGCCTCTTCAAGACTTATCTGCATTTCAGCAGAAATATTGCTGCCTTTGCGGGCGGCTCGCGGTGCCTGCTCGAAGCCCGAAAATCCGCTGCCAAAGAATGCCTCGAAAAAATCGCTGAAGCCATGCCCACCACCGAAGATGGATTCAAAATCACTTTCGTGCGATTTACGGGCATTGCGTGTTCCATAATGTTGACCATACGATTGGTAGGTCTGCTCATATTGCTTCCAGTTAGCGCCTAACTCATCGTACTTTTTGCGCTTAGCGGGATCAGAAAGCACTTCGTAGGCTTCCGAAATACTCTTAAACTTTTCTTCTGCAGCCTTATCGCCCTGATTTCTGTCGGGATGGTACTGCTTGGCCAACTTCCGGTATTGCTTTTTTATGGCATCCGGACTTGCTGATTTGTCAACACCTAATATTTTGTAGTAATCCTTGTATTCCATGCCTGAGCGCAGCGCAAAAAACATGCCATACCACACTGATTGTCAATACGTCAGTATGATATGGCACAAGTCCTTGCGGCAAGGTCTGACTAAATGCTCACACGCCGTATTTCGAAGCTCGAAACGGCAGCATCAACCTTGATATAGATCTTTTTCTCTGCAGTTTCGAAACCGGGCGTCTGGTATTTCCCTTTCGAAATCTTGTCGAAGCCGTCAAGGTCGCGGCTGGAGAGTACGGTAGAGCCCGACAGGACGCAGCCGGAATTTTCCGGTATCTCGATGCTGACCGAGGAAGCTCCTGCATCAATGTCCACATAGGTAGCGGGATGCTTGTCGCCAATTTTCAGCTTGATAGAGGAGGCACCAGCATTGATATCCAGCTTTGCAATGCGGAATTCGGTGAGGTCGAAGTCGAAATCAGCAGCGCCAATATCGAACTTAAACTGCCAGACCGGCTGAGGGTTGAGCATCATACTGAAATCGGAACCGCGTGTACGCGATTTTCTGCGGTGCCCTTCCTCTCTGATGTTTATATTGGCTGATCGCCCTGTACGTTCAACCTTGTAGGTGTATCGGGCATGATTGCCCTCCGAGCGCCCCACAATCAACTCGCCGGTTGTTCCGCCAAGCCTGAAAGCTCCGGCGGCAGCGTTGAGCTCAAGCGCAGCTTCGTCCACGCCATCTTCCCATGGCTCAGTAAAAAGCTGGCCCGAACCACTTGCGATAGTGTCGTCATCATCGCCCCAATCGGATGAAATACTGTATTCTTTTGTCTCGCGTTCGCGAACGGGTGCATTCATGTAAACGAGCACTACTGCACCGGCCAACACCAGCGTGATAGCAACTTTGTACATGCCTTTGACCGGCAGAATGCTAACGCCCCAGAACACAAGCAGAAAAGGCCATAGCTTCCCGATCGTCCACCAGTCGATCGAAAATACGTCAAGCCGGCTGAGCAGCAGAAGAACTCCCGCAACAACCAGCACCCCACCCCAAAAAATATTCTGATGTTTCATAATACCTAAGTGTCAAGATTTAACCTGTGAAAACATTAAGGCCAGTCCGGCAACGATAAGCACAGCAGGCCAAAGATCGCGAATATTGAGCCAGGTCACGAAATTGGCAAGCAAAAACAAGATGCCGGCACCAATAAGGGCTGCTCCAAGGATCACATGCGAACGGTTTGAAGAACCAACCTGAATGTCAGGCTGTTGAGTTTCGGTATAGGAATTATTGCTGTTGTAGGTTTCGAATCCCGCATCAGGTTGAGCGTCCTGACCCGGCAATACCCAAGGCTTTTCGGGAACGATTATCCACAACACAATATAAATAAGAAGACCACCGCCCCCAAAGAGCGCAAGAAGAACGAAGATGAGGCGGATGATACTCACGTCGAAATTGAGACGTTCGGATAATCCGCCGCACACACCGCCGATGATGCGGTTCAGCCGGCTACGATAAAAGGTTTTCTGGTTGTTCATGGCAAATAAAATTGATAACCTCAATGACAAACGAAACGACTGAGGGTTGCATCTTCTCAATCATGCTTATATTAACAAATGTAAAAATAAGCATGCATGCATATTTTCCCGTTGCAGCATAAATCCGAAATATCTACTTTTATCGATTCAATTTGGCAATCTACAGCAAACTGGATTGTAAGCCGTAAAATTGCCGAATTTATTCTTATAACAATATCATTATCATATTTTTACTATTTTGTACACCAGCATGAAGCAAACCGAAAGTGAGCATTCCATCTCATGGAATTTAATGACGGGTGTTTGTGGCGTGGGTGCAAAATATTTTTTTTTGAAACCGTTTATGCAAACGTTTGTTACCGAAATACGGTTTTCTTCATGCAATAACCATTAACAGCATAATCCATGTCGAACTTAAAAAACGTCCTCAGGCAAAAAATTGAAGAATGGCGTCCGCGCACCAAACGTCTCAACGAAGAATTTGGAAAGGTTGAAGTAGATAAGGTGACTATCGGGCAGATAATTGGCGGAATGCGCGGCATCAAATGCCTGGTGACAGATATTTCGTACCTCGATCCCAACGAGGGCATTCGCTACCGTGGCTATACCCTGGAAGAAGTTTTCAAGCTGCTTCCAAAGCCAAAAAATGCCGAGATGCCATATGTTGAAGGTCTGCTCTATCTTTTGCTCACCGGCGAAATCCCAACCGAAAGCGAAGCACTCGATCTTGTGGACGAATTTTCGAAGCGTCGTATTCTGCCGCGGTATGTTTACGAGGTAATCGATGCCTGGCCGTGCTGCAGCCATCCGATGGCTATGTTCTCGTCGGCCATCCTGGCCATGGCCCGCGAGTCGTTTTTCGCCAAAAAATACAAAGCCGGCATTGCTAAAACCGACTACTGGGATCCCATGTTTGAGGACGCGCTGAATATGCTGGCCAAACTGCCCGAAATCGGCACCTATATTTATGCCAAGCTGTATCGCGATGGCCGACGCATCGTAGGTAATCCCAATCTGGATTTCGGCGCCAACTTTGCCCATATGATGGGTAAGGTGAGGCCCTACGACGATGTATCGCGCATGCATTTCATCATCCATGCCGACCACGAAAGCGGCAACGTCAGCGCGCATACTGCTCACCTGGTTGGAAGTTCGCTTTCAGATGTTTATCTGGCAACCTCAGCTATGATTAACGGGCTTGCAGGTCCGCTTCATGGGCTTGCTAATCAGGAGGTTCTGCGATGGTTGCAAGACCTGATGGACAAAATGGGCGGCGAGGTACCTACCGAAGACGAGATGCGTCAGTTTGTGTGGGATACATTGCATAGCGGTCAGGTTATTCCCGGATTCGGGCACGCCGTTTTGCGCAAAACCGACCCGCGTTATATGATTCAGCGCGATTTCAGCCTCAAACACCTGCAGGACGATCCCATCTTCAGGTATGTTGACCTACTGTACAAAGTTGTGCCGCCCATCTTGCAGGAGCATGGAAAGGCCAAGAACCCCTGGCCCAATGTTGACGCGCAATCGGGCGTCATTCAGTGGCATTATGGTGTTACGGAGTACGACTTTTATACTGTGCTATTCGGCATAGGCCGCGCCATTGGGATTGTTGCCAACCTGATCTGGGACAGGGCGTTAATGTATCCGCTGGAACGACCAAAATCACTCACCACCGAGATGCTGGAGGAAATAGCAGGCATTCGGGAGAAAAACCTTACCAACGACCTGCAGGACGAATAGCCCATACCTCATTACTTTTGTACTCCGGATGCCAACACATCCGGAGTTTTATTTTACTTATGATCAATCAGATAATCATCAAACTACCTGCTTACCGGCGAGGCTTTCACCTGATTACCGACACCATCATTGCCCAATTAGGCAACTTACCCCAAACAGGTGTGCTTCATTTATTCCTGAAGCACACCTCAGCCGGACTCACGATTAACGAAAATGCCGACCCATCGGTTCGCTACGATCTCGAGAGATGGTTTGATAAGTTGGTCAAAGAGCGCGACCCGTTATTCACTCACACCATGGAAGGCGATGACGATATGCCTGCCCACATCAAAACCGCCATCATCGGGCATAGCCTGAGCATTCCGATTGTAAACGGCCGTCCTGGCCTAGGTACATGGCAAGGCATTTACCTTTGCGAGTTTCGGAATCATGCCGGACAAAGACTGGTAACAGCCACGATAATCAGCTGAAATTAAACCTTATACTACGAGCACCTTAGTCTAATGCCGGCGGCCGGAGTATGACTTTTTCAGGTGATTGTGGACGCAACAGACTGAACAAGTATGGTAAAATCGACCGGAAACCTCTGATGGTTTGCTGACTTTAGCTTCATGCAAGCGGCATTTTCATAGGTCGATAATCAGGCCATCGCAGGCAAGCTGCATTCCGGGAGGAAGAAGTAACTGAACCTCAGCATATTTTCCCATCAGGTGGCTGATGTGCGTAAACCAGGTTTGCTCAGCCCCGATCTTTTTTGCCACTTCAATGGCCTCGGGAAGCGAGAAATGAGAAACATGCTTTTCCATGCGCAGGGCATCGATAATGAGTACTTTCAGGTTTCGCAGGTGGTGGAGCGCTGAAGCGGGAATATGGCTGACATCAGTTATATAGGCCGCATCGCCAAAACGAAAAGCATTTACAGGCAGCCTGTGGTGCATCACCTTAAACGATTGCACGGGGATTTCACCAATCTGAAAAGGTTTATCGCCAAGCAGAAGCATTTCGAATTGCGGTACACCGGGATAAGGATTATCCGAAAAAGCATAGGCAAACTCCTGCCTGATGGCCTCCTGATCGCTCAGGGTAGAATAAATCCGCATGGGCCGTTTCATGAGGTAGTTGAACGAACGCACATCGTCCAGACCGGCGATATGATCCTTGTGGGTATGAGAGATGAGGATAGCATCAAGTTTCCGCAAACCGGTTCTGAGCATCTGCTGCCGGAAATCAGGGCCGGCATCGACAACGATAGCCGTTGTACCCTGCTCGATCAGGATACTTGACCTCAGCCTTTGATCGCGGGGATCATCAGAAGTGCAAACCGGACACCTGCAACCAATCACCGGCACGCCCTGCGAAGTGCCGCTGCCAAGTATCGTTATCTTCACCTTTTCAACATTTATGGCAAAAGTAAAACATCCCACCTGCCCACGGACAACATCCTGATGAATACAAAATATTACCAACGGAAAAAATGCACTAACCTTAGCGCAAACCGCTTTGTTGAAAAACTGTAATTTTACCGCCCAACAATGGCAATTATGGCACTGCGCTATTTTACACGCAGGCGCATCAGGCGTTGCATTCAACATGGAAAGACACCGGCGCTCCAAAGCCTCGACGAGGCTGAAAGCCTCATTTTTCTGACAAATATTCAGGGAAAAGAGGCTGTTTTATTGCTCAATCATTTGCAAACCAGGTTTCAGCAAGCGGAAACCATTACCCTGATTAACCTGAGCAAAGAAAAGAAGCTGACCGCATTGCGCGATGAACATCGTTCGCTGATCGAAGTTGGCACTAACAACCTTAATTTTTTTGGAGGAATGAGCAAATCGCTTCAGGAATTGATCAAGAGTGTGGGTGCCGATGTGCTGATCAATACCGATCCATACTCATCGGATCTTTTGCATCTGATTGCTGCCAACCTGCATACCAATATGAAAATTGGCATGTATTATCCCTTCGATCTTCCGCTCTATAATCCGCTCATTACGCCCAATGCTGACCAAAGCCCCGAAGCATTCATTGATACGGTGAACACTTACCTGAGATCACTCACCGGAAAGAAATAACTTAGCCCCAACAACCAAGAATCCCAAAATGAAGCATCCTTTTTCAGGCACCGGCGTGGCACTGGTAACTCCGTTTGCCCACGATGGCAGCATTGACCTTCCAGCCTTACGCAAACTTGTTGACCACGTCATCGATGGCGGGGTGGAGTACATTGTAGCATTGGGTACAACCAGCGAGTCGGCCACCCTCAACGAGAGCGAAAGGGCTCTCGTACTTGAAACCATCATCGAGCAATGCCGTGGCCGCGCTGCCATAGTAGCCGGAATCGGCGGCAACAATACAGCCGAGGCAGTTTTCAGGCTGAAACATGGTTTGCCCAAAGGCGTTGACGGTGTGCTGTCGGTTGTGCCCTACTATAACAAGCCCACCCAGGCCGGCATGTTTGCTCATTTTGCCGCCATCGCTCAGTCCACCAGCCTGCCTGTAATTCTTTACAATGTGCCGGGCCGGACGGCTTCCAATATGAAAGCGGAAACAACATTGAAACTCGCTCATAGCTTCCCCAATATTGTTGCCGTAAAAGAAGCATCAGGCGACTTGTTGCAGATGATGGACATCATTGCATCAAAACCCGATCATTTTGCATTGCTATCGGGCGATGATGCACTCACACAGCCCATCATAGCCATGGGCGGCGAAGGAGTGGTATCGGTTGTTGCCAACGCCTGGGCACGGCCGTTCAGCGATATGGTGCGTCATCAGCTGGCCAATCGTACATCCGAAGCGCAAAAGCTCCATTATCTGCTGCTCGAAACCATTAACCTGCTCTTTGCCGAAGGCAATCCGGGAGGCATCAAGGCTTTGTTAAACCACATGGAGATTTGCCAAAACATCCTCAGACTCCCTCTGGTTTCAGTCAGTGAAACACTAAACGAGAAGATCAGAACACAAATGATGGTAATCCAACAAAAACTCAAATCATAACCTTCAATGAAACGTAGTCTTTTTATTCTACTGCTGCTTATCGCGACAGTAAAAGCATTTTCACAGGAACCTGATCTGTATCAGCTTCAAACACAGCGGCAGGAATATTATTTCAGTCTGCCTGCCAATGATGCGAAAACCATTGCCGAGCTGAGCAGACTGGCCTCGCTGGATCAGATCATGCCCGGCAAGGTAATTGCCTATGCCAATCCTGACCAGTATGAGCGTCTGCTTAAACTGGGCTACCGGCCCGAACTCATGCTGCCACCCGGTTTGCAGATACCCGAAGCTGAACTCAGGATGCTTGATGTTGATGAACTGCATCAAAAAAGCAACTGGGATTTTTACCCCACATATCCTGCTTATGTGAGCATGATGCAGGAATTTCAGACCACATACCCCAACCTTTGCACCATTTATAACATTGGCAATCTGAATAGCGGAAGGCAACTTCTGGTAGCACGCATCAATAATGGGAACCCTGAAGGCAAGCCACAATTCCTTTACACCTCTTCGATGCACGGTGATGAAACAACAGGATATATATTGACGCTCAGGCTTATACACTACCTTCTCTCCAATTATGGCATCAATCCAAGGGTTACAGATTTGGTTAATCAGATGGACATTTGGATTAATCCGCTGGCCAATCCTGATGGCACTTATTGGGGAGGCAACAACACCGTCAGCGGATCGCGACGGGGCAACGCCAACAATATCGACCTTAACCGCAACTATCCTGACCCTCTTGATGGCCCACACCCTGACGGCAATGCGTGGCAGCCCGAAACTCAGGCTTTTATGGTGTTTGCAGAACAGCACGACTTTGTGATGGCAGCTAATTTCCATGGTGGAGCCGAGGTCATCAACTATCCATGGGATACATGGCAAAGGCGTCATGCCGATGATAACTGGTGGATTTTTGTAAGTCGCGAATATGCCGATACCGCACAACTCAACAGCCCTGCCGGCTATATGACTGCTTACAACAATGGGATCACCAATGGATATGACTGGTACCGGATTTCTGGCGGACGTCAGGATTATATGAACTACTTTCAAAACTGCCGCGAGCTGACAGCCGAGATTTCCAACACCAAAACCCTGCCTGCTGCGCAGCTTCCGGCGCTGTGGAATTACAACTATCGTTCGCTGTTGAACTATATGAATCAGGCGCTCTATGGCATTCATGGCATTATTACGGATTCTGTTACAGGTCAGCCTGTAAAGGCCAAGGTGGAGATCATCGGTCATGAGCTTGACAACTCACATGTATTCAGTGCATTGCCGGGTGGAAACTATCATCGTCCGATAAAAGCCGGAACCTACAACCTTCGGTTTTCGGCAACTGGTTATCACCCAAAAATCATCAACAATGTGAACGTAGCCGACAAGCAGAAGGTGATTGTTAACGTACAGCTGGTGTCGGCAGCCATTATTGCGGATTTTACCGCGAGCGCCTACGACATTCCCAAGGGCAGTACCGTAAACTTTACTGACGCATCCTTCGGCCAAAACATTGTATCATGGCAGTGGCAGTTTGCAGGAGCCAATCCGTCCTCATCATCACTGCAAAATCCTACCAACATCCTGTATCCCAATGCGGGTTCGTTTGATGTGCAGCTTACGGTTACCAACAGCAGCGGTCAATCCCATACCATACTCAAGCCCAATCTTATTAACGTGAGCTCTCAATATGTAATGACTAACGGACAGTTTTACACCTGCGAGGG
>DAOKYW010000001.1:138956-314805 GCA_035325985.1 Bacteroidales bacterium | reverse complement strand
CCTGATCTGCCTTTGATCGTCCTCCTCGAACAGCAGGTCCGACATGTACTGCGAGCGCGAGTAGAAGACAATAATCATGGTTCCGAGTACCAGCCAGCCCCAACGCTCCTGAAACATATTTTTCGGATAGAAATATAAAAACAAGAGCGCTGAGCCTATAAGATAAGGTACAAATACCTGAGCTGTAATGAAAAATGGCGCCATATTTTCATTGTATTTTGAAAAGTAGGCGTTCGATGAAACCGCCACCCAATAGGCAGCCATGAGTGAGATAATCAGCAAGCCGAAAAATCCGGTGAGCGAGATGAGCATACGTGGGGTATCGAGCAGATACATCCAGCTAAAAACGTGGCCAAGCCCTTCGGTTAACAAATTCCCCAGCAACAATCCGCCAAAAACGAAATTACCGGCATGCATGACAAACCAAAAGAAAAACACCTTAACCGGTAAAGGATCAGGCAAAACGTAGTAGAAGGCCAACAGCATCAGCAAACCAAAAATGAATGTAAGGATGCTCCCCGAGGAAAAAATGGTGAACACGGCATCGTGCGTCCACTGATAGGGTTCGACGTGAAAAAAATACGATGCATAATCCACCGTTATCGGATAGCCGTACATGCCTGCTGTGAGCACGTAGGAGAGCTGATTCAGATAAAAAATAATCAGGTACGACAACACAAAGGATGCCAGTGAGTTGGTGGCAATAATCCAAAAATTGCGTCGTGTAAGCTGTTGCATATCAGCTGAAATGCGTCAGTTTAGACCCTGACGTTTTGGCATGTTTAAAATGCCGCCATTTCGGTCGAATACGCTTTTCTGTCGAGCTTTTCCTTTACCTCTTTGAAGGCATTGATGGTGTAAGATACATCATCGAGGGTGTGAACGGCAGTTGGTATCAGTCGCAGCAGGATAACACCCTTGGGCACTACAGGATATGTAACGATCGAACAGAAAATATTGTAGTTCTCTCTGAGGTCGTGTGTAATCTGGGTTGCTTCGCCTACACCGCCGTTGAGCATTACAGGCGTTACCGGCGATTCGGTATTACCGATGTTGAGGCCTGCATCCTTGAGTCCTGTTTGCAGAGCGTTCACGATTGTCCAAAGTTTCGAGCGCAGTTCGGGCATGGTGCGAATCATATCCAGTCGTTTCATAGCACCTATAACCATTGGCATTGGCAACGACTTGGCAAAGATCTGTGAGCGCATATTGTACATCAGGTATTTAACCACCTTCTTTTCGCCAGCAATGAAACCTCCTATGCCGGCCATGGATTTGGCAAATGTGCCGAAATAAAGGTCAACCTTATCCTGAACACCAAGGTGCTCATCGGTTCCTGCACCTGTTGCACCCATAGTACCAAAGCCGTGGGCATCATCGACCAGAAGGCGAAAGTTGTATTTTTTCTTAAGGTCAACAATTTCTTTCAGTTTACCCAGATCGCCCGACATGCCATAAACCCCTTCGGTAATCACCAGAATACCGCCGCCGGTTTCTGAAGTAAGTTTTGAAGCTCTCCTGAGCTGGGTTTCCAGGTTCTCAATATTGTTGTGCGGATAAACAAAGCGTTTGCCAAAATGGAGTCGCATGCCGTCGATGATGCAGGCATGAGCTTCAGAGTCGTAAACAATTACATCTCTGCGATCAACCATCGAATTGATCACCGAAACCATGCCCTGATAGCCATAATTGAGCAGATAGGATGCTTCGCGACCAACGAATGCGGCCAGTTCCTGTTCGAGCTGTTCATGGTAAACCGTCTGACCCGACATCATTCGGGCACCCATAGGATATGCCATACCAAACTTTGCTGCTGCTTCGGCGTCAGCTTTACGCACCTCGGGGTGGTTGGCAAGGCCAAGATAGTTGTTGAGGCTCCAGATCAGACGTTCTTTACCCATGAATATCATGCGATTGCCAATTTCGCCTTCAAGCTTGGGAAACATGTAATAGCCTTCCGAGCGGTCGGCATATTGCCCCAATGGCCCCATATTCACCGTACATTTATCAAAAACATCGTTCATAAAGCAATAATTTGGATTTATGCGTTGCAGGAATTTTGGGCAAAATTAGGAAAATCATTGATGATAGCCCTGGGTGCACACTGCCTTTCCCTGCCAATAAAGTTTCATTACACTTTGCCATAACACGTACAACCTTTTCCCGTTATGCTGCCAATCAAAAAATTGTAATTTTGCATCATGAAAAAATACTTCTTCCTGGCTTTCATCTCAGCATCAATATTGCTGGGTTCATGCAGCAAATACCAAAAGCTGCTCAAGAGCACTGACAATGATCTGAAGTATGAAACAGCCATGGACCTGTTCGAGAAAAAGGATTATAACCGGGCACTGGAACTTTTCGATTTGCTGCAATCCGTTTTCCGCGGTACCTCTCGCGGCGAGGAAATAAGTTATCATATGGCTTATTGCTACTTTCATATGAAGGACTATACCCTTGCCGCTTATTACTTTAAACGGCACGCCCAAACCTATCCGAACACACCAAGGGCTGAGGAAGCCCTATTCATGAATGGATACTGTTACTACCTCGATTCCCCTAGGCCCAGCCTTGATCAGGCCAACACCCATTTAGCCATCAAAGAACTTCAGGAGTTTATCAATACATATCCACGCAGCGAGAGGGTAGCACAAAGCAATAAACTTATCGATGATCTTCGCGACAAGCTTGAGCTGAAAGACTATAACATAGCCATGCTCTTTTATCGCATGCGCGACTATCAGGCAGCCATTACCTCGTTCCGTAACATACTGAAAAGATATCCGGATACCAAACGTGCCGAAGAAATTTATGCCACCATGGTGCTGGCTTATTTTGAATATGCCGAGCGAAGCATTCCTTCGCGTCAGCAGGAGCGTTATGCCTCAGCTGTTGAAGCCTATAACAATCTTAAGATTCAGAATCCCGAAAGTCCAAGGCTTAAATCGCTGGAAAACGTATATCTCCGTGCCCGGAATAAAGTTGTTAATTAGCATACAGACATAACACATTTATGGATTTCAAAAAAATTAAGACAGAAACCACTGCCGTAACCCGTCAGAAAGAGCTCTTCAATAAGCACACCGGCAATATTTACGAGACTACGGTCATCCTGGCCAAGAGGGCTAATCAGATTGCTGCCGAAATGAAAGAAGAGTTGAGCCGAAAAATATCGGAGTTCAGTTCAGCTTCTGACAATCTGGAGGAAGTTTTTGAAAATCGCGAACAAATCGAGCTGGCAAAGTTCTATGAGCGCCTGCCCAAGCCAACGCTTATTGCCATACATGAGTTTCTGAGCGATCAGATATACTTTCGCAATCCTCATCGCGAAAACAACGAATTCTGATTAGCCCGCGGGGCAAGCTTACCTCCCCATGCTGAAGGGCAAAAAAATCCTTGTAGGTATCACCGGCGGCATTGCAGCCTACAAGACACCACTGCTGGTGAGGCTGCTGCGAAAGGCAGGAGCAGAAGTGAAAGTGGTGATGACACCTGCTGCCAAAGATTTTGTTACTCCCCTTACCCTCTCAACCTTGACAGGTCATCCTGTCTGGAGCGAGTTTTTCAATCCCGCTGACGGCAGCTGGCACAGCCATGTAGAACTGGGTTTGTGGGCTGATCTGTTTGTAGTTGCGCCTGTTACAGCCACTACACTTGGCAAAATGCACCACGGCATCGCCGATAATCTGCTTTTGGCCACCTACCTCTCGGCACGATGTCCTGTAATGCTTGCACCGGCAATGGACCTCGACATGTTCAGACATCCATCAACCCAAAGCAACCTGAAAGCCCTGGAGAAATTTGGTAATATCATTATCGAACCCGGCACCGGTGAGCTGGCCAGTGGATTGTGCGGAGAAGGCCGTATGGAAGAGCCCGAAAATATTCTTGCCCGCATTCAGGATCATTTTGAGGGCCAGAAAATGTTTGCCGGAAAACATGTCCTTATCACCGCCGGGCCCACCTACGAGCCTATTGACCCGGTGCGCTACATCGGCAACCACAGCTCAGGGAGGATGGGCATCGAAATTGCCAGGGTTTTTGCTCAAAGGGGAGCAAAAGTTACCCTGATTCTCGGGCCGACCGAGCTGACACCTAACCACCCCGACATAGAAGTATTTCCTGTTAGCACCGCGATGGAAATGTATAATGCCTGTATGGCGCTCTTTCCTTCTTCTGATATCGTGGTGATGAGCGCAGCTGTTGCCGACTACAGGCCTGCAAATCAGGCTAGTAAAAAAATCAAGAAAGAAGAAGAGCACCTGAGTCTGGAATTGGTAAGAAACCCCGACATCCTTCAGTCCGTCGGACAGCAGAAAAAAGCAGGGCAGCTTTTGGTGGGTTTTGCACTCGAAACCGATAATGCTGTTGAAAATGCCAGAAAAAAGCTTTTGCACAAAAACGCCGACCTCATCGTGCTCAACTCTTTGGCAGACGAAGGTGCCGGTTTTGGCCACACCACCAATAAGGTGAGCCTGATCAGCCACGAAGAAACAGAACACCTGCCACTGATGTCAAAAGCGGAAGTAGCCGTGCATCTTGCTAACAAAATCAACAGACTGCTTCTGCATGTGCAATAATATTCCAAGTGCATGGTTTATCATACATAAGCCTGAATCCTCATGAAAAAAATTCTGGTGACTATAATTCTCCTCTTGATGTTGGGCCGATCAGGGCAGGCACAGGAGTTTCAGTGTGATATTTCGGTGCAGGCGCCTACCATCGAAGGCACCGACCGCCGGGTGTTCGAGGCCCTGCAAACCTCGCTCTACGAGTTTATGAACAACCGGAAATGGACCAATGTCAACATCAAGAACCTCGAACGTATCGAATGCACCATGATGATTACGCTGCGCGAAAGGGTGTCATCCGACGAATACAAAGGCAACATCACCATCATACTCCGCAGACCGGTGTACAAAACCTCGTACAATACGGTTATGCTCAATTTTATTGACGAAAACTTTCAGTTCAGATATATTGAATCTCAGCCGCTCGACTTCAACGAAAACAGCTTTCTATCTAATCTTACCTCAGTGTTAGGCTTCTATGCCTATGTGATGCTCGGCCTCGATTTCGACAGTTTTTCACCCAATGGTGGCGACCCTTTTTACCAGGCAGCCGAAAACATCGTCAATAACGCCCAGAACACCAATGAACGCGGGTGGAAAGCTTTTGACGGCAACCGCAACCGATATTGGATTATTGAAAACCTGCGCAATCCCTCCTATCGGATGCTGCGCCAGTTTATTTACCAATACCACCGGTTGGGTCTCGACCGCATGGCCGACAATCCCGACGAAGGACGTGCCACTATTGCCGAAAGCATCAAATACCTTGAGCAAGCCTATCGCACAAGATCGAACCTTTTGCTGCTGCAACTCATCCTCGATGCCAAGCGCGACGAAATCATCAACGTTTTTTCTAAAGGCAGCCCTCAGGAGAAAACACGCGTAGTGAATGTGATGCGCGAGATTGACCCTTCCAATGCCTCGCGCTACGAGAAGATTCTGGCCAACTGACCGATACTTTTTGCTGCCGCAATAATGTTTTACCTTTGCCATGCATCACGGTGAAACATGTTGCAAAAACTGAGAATCAGCAATTACGCCCTTATCGAGCACCTCGAAATTGATCTGCAGGAGGGCTTTACCGTTATCACAGGCGAAACCGGAGCCGGAAAATCGATACTGCTGGGTGCCCTTGGCCTTGTGCTGGGCGACAGGGCCGAATCCGGTGTATTGTCCGACCCTAACAACAAATGCGTCGTCGAAGCCTTCTTTGATCTGGAAGGTCTGGCGCTTGAAACATTTTTTGCTGACAACGAACTCGACTACGAGCGCGAATGCATCCTCAGGCGCGAAATTAGTCCGGGAGGTAAATCCAGGGCATTTATCAACGATAGTCCCGTCAACCTTGGCCTGCTCAAAGAACTTGGTCAGCAGCTTGTGGACATCCACTCGCAGCACGATTCGCTGCTCATCAGCAATGCCTTACACCAGCTGGCCATTATTGATGATCTGGCCGAAACCGGCACTTTGCTCGAAGCCTATCGCAAGACCTGGCACAACTTTAAGATTCAGCATCAGCAACTTGACGAGCTACGCCAACAAGTGGAAGAAAACCGTCAGCGCCTCGATCTTATCAGCTTTCAGCTGAACGAATTGGACAAAGCAAAACTGGTTGAGGACGAACTGGTTCATCTGGAGCAGCAAATTCAGATGCTCACGCACAGCGAAGACATCAAGACAGCGCTCTATATGGCTGCAAATAACCTTAACATCGCTGATATCAACGCATTGAGCCTGATAAAGGACGCTCGCACAGCACTCTCAAAAATCAGCCAATATGCTCCCGAAGCTGAAGAACTCGCCGAAAGACTGGGTTCGGTTCAGATTGAAGTGAACGATATTGCCCGCGAAGCTGAACGGCTGGCCGACAGAGTAAGCTACGACCCCAATGAACTCGAAAAGATCAACAGGCGATATTCCGACCTCAGGGCATTGTTAGCCAAATACAAAGTGGCAGCGGTGGAAGAACTCATTCAGATGCGCGAAAAACTGCGCACACAGGTTCATGCGGTTGAAAACAGCGATGCCGATTTGAATAACCTGCGTAAAGCCCTGCGCACCACCGAAACCCTGCTCAACCGGCAGGCCTCAGAGCTGCGTCAGAAGCGACAAGCCGAAGTGCCCAACCTGGAACGCTCGATCGGACAGACGCTCAGTAGTCTGGGAATGCCAAATGCACGATTCCATATCAGGCTGAACCTCCTCGAAAACCCAGGTCCGATGGGAATCGACGATGTTAGATTACTTTTCTCTGCCAACAAAGGAATTCCACCAAACGACCTTGATAAGATAGCTTCCGGGGGCGAACTTTCGCGCCTTATGCTGGCTCTTAAAAGCACATTTGCCGCCAGAAAACGCTTCCCCACCATGATTTTCGATGAGATTGACAGTGGCATTTCCGGCGATATTGCAGCTAAGGCAGCCCGCATCATGTCGGCTCTTGCCGGCAAAACACAACTCATCGTAATCACACACCTGCCACAAATTGCCGCCCGTGCAGGTCATCACTACTTTGTTTTCAAGCGCGAAGACCAGCAGCGCACAAAGACTATGATTATCAAGCTTAATCAGCTGCAGCGCGTCGAAGAAATAGCCGGCATGCTCAGCAACGACCATGTAACCGATGCCGCCCGTCAGGCTGCACGCGAGCTAATGAAAGGTTATTAAGTTAACAATCTGTTAATTTTTCACAGCAAATTATTTATATCACTGATATTCACAGCATTATACTTGATTCCATATTAAGCGGATTTTGTATCTTTGCTGGTCGAAAAGTACATAACCAAAAACGACCTATGGCTTATAACCTACTTAAAGGAAAAAAAGGAATCATCTTTGGCGCCCTGGACAATAAATCCATTGCATGGAAAGTTGCGGAAAGAGCATACGAAGAAGGCGCAATCTTCACCCTGAGCAATACCCCAACTGCACTGAGATTTGGCGAACTCAATGAGCTTGCCGAACGCACCGGAGCCACTATCATACCTGCCGATGCTACTTCGGTAACAGATCTGGAAAACGTATTCAGGACAAGTATGGATGTTTTGGGTGGACAGGTTGATTTTGTGCTGCACTCCATCGGAATGTCGCTCAATGTGCGCAAAAAACGGGTTTACAACGATCTTAACTACGACTTTCTGATGAAAACGCTCGACATTTCGGCGGTTTCTTTCCATAAAATGCTGCAGGTAGCCTATCGCCTGGATGCCATACGTCGCGGAGGTTCGGTAGTAGCGCTTTCCTATGTCGCCGCTCAACGCACCCATTATGGGTATAATGACATGGCCGATGCCAAGGCCCTGCTGGAGTCTATCGCACGAAGCTTCGGTTATATCTACGGTCGCGAACGCGGAGTAAGAGTGAACACCATTTCGCAGTCGCCCACCATGACCACTGCAGGAAGTGGTGTAAAAGGCATCAATGCCCTGATGGATTTCACTGACCGCATGTCGCCCCTTGGCAATGCCGATGCTGCAGAATGCGCCGACTATTGCATCACACTGTTTTCCGACCTCACACGTAAGGTGACTATGCAGAATCTCTTTAACGACGGTGGTTTTTCGAGCATGGGTATGAGCCTGAAAGCCATGACCATGTATAACAAGAGCCTGGAATGCGATTGCGATAAACCAAGCAGTCTCACCGAAGATTAATAATATAAAATCCCGCTCCAACCCACAAAAGGAGCATTTGTTAAAAGGCCGATTGCCTACCTTTGCAAGCAGTGAATGCAGCAGGTATCATGAAGCCTTTTTTCTTTGTAGCTTTTGCCCCCGTCATGGCAGTGATGCTTTTCAAGCTGACAGTATCAACAGAAAGGTTTATCGCTTCAACCTATTCAAACAGTAAAAAGGTTACGGTTCAGGCAGCCCAACACACAATAGCCGTGGAAGCACTTCATAAGCAAGTATTATGTTGGCCTTTAGCTATTTATGAAGCCGGAAACTTGTTTGCAGCATATGTTGTTTTGATCACAGGCAAAAAAAACAGCCTCCTCACCATCCTTGCAACTTTGCCGGCAGCATTCATGATCATCCACAGGTGTCATTCACCCAATCCGCTTTGGTTCCGGTTGCCTGCCGTTGCAGCCATTAGCCTGCCGGCCTTCATCACCCCACCGATTTTCAGCAAAACAGAAAAGTTTAATGCTTAATACAATGAAAAAATTATCCTTAATCATCATGATGATCTGTCTTGGTATGAGCACACTTCGTGCAAGTCAGGCTATTTTTCCTGATAATGAACTACAAGCCCTGATCACGAAACTTCAGGCATCGAGCGAGGCTTCACAGCATCAACGCATCGAACGGGGCGTTAGGCAGGCGGCTTCTTTCTGGAGGGCCGAAGACGGAACTTTCGAAGATTTTTCCGCGCTTTGCACCCAATACAATGCTTCCGGCGATGCCATGCGCGAGCAGATGTTCAGGCGCATTCAGCACAATTTCGAATTGTTGTGGGGCAGTTTCAACAAGATCAGTGTCGGGCTGAAATTTCCGCTCCATGTAGCTGAGGGCGAGATTATGCCCGTTGATCGCTTGTTTGGGGGCTATGACGTCGGCGCTCACCTGAGTGATGATTTCTACGAAAACAAACTGGCTTTCATTGTCATGCTGAACTTTCCCTTTTTCACCTTAAAAGAAAAAGAAAGCCTGGGTGCCGACTGGTCACGGCTTGAGTGGGCCTACGCCCGCATGGGCGATGTGTTTAAGTCGCGTATTCCGGCCGGATTGCTGCAGGAATATGCCCTGGCAAGTTCAGAGGCCGATGCCTACATATCGGATTACAATATCTATATGGGCAACCTGCGCGACAACCGTGGCAGAAAGCTTTTCCCGAAAGACATGAAACTCATTTCCCATTGGGGATTGCGCGACGAAATCAAAGCCAACTATGCCAACCCGGCAGGATTCAACAAACAAGCCATCATTTACGAAGTGATGCAACGCATTATCCGCCAGGAAATTCCGACACAAGTCATTAACAACGCCCAATTCGATTGGTCACCTTACCGAAACGAACTGTTCCTCGGAAACCAGAAAATTGAATTCACCCCCGAACCCGACACACGCTACGCTCACCTCTCGAACCTGTTCAGCATAACCCGCAAAATCGACGAATTTTCTCCGCTTTTCCCCGATTATATCACGAGGAAGTTCGACGACGAAATGGAGATACCCGTTGAGCAGGTGGAGGCCATTTTTACAGAGTTGGTTTCGCATCCTGTACTCAAGGATGTCGGCATGATCATCGAAAAACGTCTCGGCCGGAAACTGCAGCCCTGGGATATATGGTACGATGGTTTCAAAACCCGATCGACACTGGATGTGGAAAAGCTTGACCAGATGATAAAAGCAAAGTATCCTGATAAAACGGCTTTCGAGAAAGATTTGCCTCAAATCCTTGTCAAACTCGGATTCAGCGCCGATTCTGCCACCAGTATAGCTGCCAAAATTGCTGTTGATCCGTCGCGAGGCGCAGGACATGCCTGGGGCGCTGCCATGAAAGGAGACAAAGCACGACTTCGCACCCGCATCGGGCCGGATGGAATGGATTATAAAGGCTACAATATTGCTATTCATGAGTTTGGACACAATGTAGAACAGACGATAAGCCTGTACAATGTTGATCATTACATGCTTAACGGTGTGCCCAATACCGCCTTTACCGAAGCTTTGGCTTTTACCTTTCAGGCGCGCGATCTCGAACTCTTGGGGATGGATAACCAAAATGAAACAACACGTCACCTTAACGCCCTGGATAATATCTGGGGCAACTATGAGATCATGGGTGTTTCGCTTGTTGACATCAATGTCTGGCGTTGGATGTATGCCAATCCCGATGCCAGCCCGACTGAGCTCAAAAAAGCCGTTATCGATATCGCCACCGATATCTGGAATCGCTTCTACGCCCCTGTATTTGGGGTCAAAGACTCGCCCATTCTTGCCGTGTATTCGCATATGATTGATTATCCCCTTTACCTGCCGGCATATCCCGTCGGACAGCTTATCGAATTTCAGTTTGGCGAACATCTGGCCGGAAAGGACTTTGCTGCTGAGGTTTACAAGGCTTTCACCCAGGGCAGGCTCACACCTCAGAAGTGGATGAAAGGCGCCGTAGGGAGCGAGATCTCCCCCAAGCCCTCGATAAATGCTGCCATCGAGGCTGTTAAAGCAATGAAATAAACTTGGTGTTGATAAGAAAAAACCGGCTTTTGGCCGGTTTTTTCATGTATGGCAAGCCAGTTTAGAAAGAAAATGGCTTAATATGATCAGGCAGGGCCTAAATTTTCAGGTACCTGTCAACCGAAAACTTTCCGGGGCCTGCAATTAACAAGGTGATGTAGGCCAATAAATACATCAATGCCAATTCCTTGCGGACAAACGGGTCCGACGCATGAACCATAAAGGCAGCCACAGCCATGGTGATGACAAGTGGCACTGCTGCCAGTCTGGTTGCCAGACCAAGAATGATGAGCAGGCTACAGATGACCTCCGCAAAAACAGCCAGAAACAACGAAAGCCACATCCCAATACCCAGTGGATCAGGAAAACTGATTTCTTGTCCGGGCAGCAATCTGGATAATTTCGGCAGGCCATGTGTGAGCATCATGGCCGAAACCCCAAGCCTGAAAACCAATAACCATAGGTTGAGCAATCCCTCGTTAAGCTTTATGGAAAATATACCTCTGAGCATAGAAAACTTTATTGATTGTAATCAGCTTCAAAATTCATTTATTTTCGCAAAACACCAACAAAAAACAACATCATGGTTCCAAAAGTTTCCACCCTTGGCGGCTACATCTTTGAATATCAGAAAAGTGTTTCAAATCCTACAGGATTCTGGGCGAATATTGCCGATAGCTATTATTGGCGAAAGAAATGGCAGCAGGTGCTCGACTGGGATTTTCGCAAGGGATATCTGAGGTGGTTTGAGGGGGCAAAACTGAATATTACAGAGAATATTTTCGAACGACAGCTTTTCTTTCGTGCGGGCCAGACTGCGCTCATCTGGGAACCTAACGACCCCAACGAGGCTTACAGATCAGTCACTTATGGAGAGCTATTCAGCGAAGTCAAGCGGTTTGCATCGGTGCTAACCGGCATGGGCGTTAAAAAGGGCGACCGTGTGGCCATATATATGCCCATGGTGCCGGAGTTGGTGGTGGCCATGCTGGCCTGTGCCCGGATAGGAGCTGTGCATTCGGTAGTATTTGCAGGATTCTCAGCCCAGTCGCTTTCCGAACGACTTATTGACGCCGGAGCGCGTATGTTGATTACCAGCGATGGCGGGTTCAGGGGCAGCAAAACAATCCCCATCAAGGCTATTGCCGACGAAGCCATGGCGGCCTGCCGGTGTGTAACCACGGCCATCATTCTCAAACGCACCGGCGAGGATGTTCCGATGATGGAGGGCCGCGACCATTGGTGGCACGAGCTGATGCAAAAAGATTTTGCCCCGGCTGAGGCTGTTGAGGTCGATGCCGAAGACCCACTGTTCATACTTTATACCAGTGGCTCGACCGGAAAACCTAAAGGATTGGTGCACACTACCGGTGGATATATGGTGTACACCGGATACACTTTTCGCAATGTTTTCCAATATGGTGACGGAGATATTTATTTCTGCTCGGCCGATATCGGTTGGATAACAGGGCATTCTTATCTGGTTTATGGCCCATTGCTCAACGGAGCTACTGTTGTAATGTTCGAGGGCATACCTACCTGGCCCGATGCGGGAAGGTTTTGGGAAATTATCGATAAGCATCAGGTAAACCAATTCTATACCGCCCCAACAGCTATCAGAAGCCTGATGGCATTGGGATTGGAATGGATTGAAAACAAGCATCTCGGCAGCCTCAAAGTGCTAGGAACTGTGGGCGAACCCATTAACGAAGCCGCCTGGCACTGGTATCATGACCACATCGGAAAGAACAAATGTCCTATTGTTGACACCTGGTGGCAAACTGAGACAGGTGGCATTATGATCAGCCCGATGGCAGGTATCACGCCTACCAAGCCGGGTTATGCCACCATGCCCCTGATGGGTATTCAGCCTGTGATAGTGGATCAGGAAGGCAGACAGCTTTTGGGCAACAGCGTCGAAGGCAACCTGTGCATTGGCTACCCATGGCCGGGGATGGCCCGAACCATCTGGGGCGATCATGAGCGTTTTGTCAAAACCTATTTCAGCACTTACCCGGGCTATTATTTTACCGGCGATGGCGTGAAACGCGACGAAGACGGCTACTATCGCATCCTTGGCAGGGTTGACGATGTCATCAACGTTTCAGGTCACCGCCTTGGTACCGCTGAAATAGAAAACGCCATCAACGAGCATCCGCTTGTTGATGAGTCGGCGGTGGTCGGCTTTCCGCATCCTATCAAAGGACAAGGTATTTATGCCTTTGTGGTTTGTACCCACTTCAGCACCGGAGGCGAGGAAGGTATTAAAAACTCTATCCGAATGGCTGTCAGCAATATGATCGGCTCATTTGCCAAGCCCGATAAAATACTGATCGTTAAAGGATTGCCCAAAACACGATCCGGTAAAATCATGCGTCGGATACTCCTGAAGATAGCTGAGGGAAAAACGACAGATTTTGGCGACACCACCACCCTGCTCGATCCGGATATCGTGAACGAAATTGTGCAGCTTGCCGTCCAGATTGAACAGGATCATGGACAGTAGCATCGCTCTGCTATGCATTTGCTGAGCTTTTTAACGAAATAAACCAGGCTGATGCTCTCATTGTTATGATGTTTAACACTTCTTCGACCGTTGACGAATATTTCGATATCGGCTGTGGCCGTTGCAAGCTCGTTGGTACACCATCGTGTAAAGTGAACAAATGGCGCGAACTGCTTTTAAGCATTCGCCGGCTGGTGCTCAAAAGCGGCCTTACCGAGGAGCGGAAATGGGGTGTGCCATGCTATACCTGGGAAGGAAAAAATGTGGTGATCATCGGCGCCTTGAAAGAATACTGCAGTATATCTTTTTTCAAAGGCGCGCTGTTAGCTGATGATTCAGGTCTGTTGCAGAAACCCGGCGATAACAGTAATGCCGGACGAGTGATCAGATTGACGCACCTCAGTCAGTTAAGCGCAAATGAATCGCAAATTTTATCGCTGATCCGGCAATCAATTGAAATTGAACGTAAAGGCCTTGTCGTTCCCAAAAATTCCCAACCCATTCCAACGCCGCAGGAGCTTCAGGATAGATTTGACGAATCACCTGTTTTCGAGTCCGCTTTCCGGAGGTTAACACCGGGAAGACAAAAGGAATACCTGCTATATTTCTCGCAGGCTAAACAATCTGCAACGCGCATTGCACGAATTGAACGCTACTATCAGAAAATTCTGGCCGGAAAGAGCTTAAGCAGCTAAGCATAAGGTCTGCCTGTCAGAATAAAAAACCCAAGGAAAAGTCCTTGGGAAAAACTTGAAATGTCAGAAAAAGAAAATTTTTGGTCATATGAAAAACAACCCTAACCGGAGGTTAATGCGGTTGTAGTAGGTATAAATCCGCCTTGTACCTGAATTGGTACCAAACCGCCAATCGAATATCTGGGTTTCGTAGCTAAGGCGCTGATGAAAATAACCAACGGACACCGAGATACCTGTTTTTTCCGAAAGTGGCACTATAAAGCCGGTCTCCGGATTGACCATCATGCCTCCATATGTCTTTCCCTGGCTCACATTTCCATAATAGTAGTCACCATCATATCTGGAAACCAAAGGCACAGCACCGCCTGTCCTCAACGAAACAAAGGGCAATAAAACGTCGTTGTTGCGGAAAACATATCTCGCTTCAACAAATAGCGGCAAGACCGGCCACTTATAGTGTTCGAAACCCAGACCTGCACCAGCCATAAATCTGCCGGAAAACCTATAACCCAATGTGGTTGTCAGCGAAGGGAGAGGCACAAATCCATCCTCTCCCTCGCCAAACAACAGGGTTAGTGAGCTTAGGTTATAAATTCCTTTTGTATTGGAAAATCTGGTTGAACGTGTATATGCTGAAATTATCGTATCAATTTCCGCATAGGAAATCATTCTTATACCACAAGCATTCTCAATCCTGACCGTGTTGCCCGGGTCGCGGCTCAAAATCGAGCCTTTTACAAGCTCGCCATTCTTCAGCAAGACCATATCCTGCCGGACCTTTTGCGAAAAAACCGGACCGGCAAGCAACAGTAATCCCACTATGCCAAAAAGCACACGAGTTAAAATACCAGTTTGCATTGCAGTCTGATTGAACCGACTTACCATAAGGATCGCAAACTGATAGACCACAGCTTGTTAAACTGCTTTGAAAGCCTGTTCTGCGAACCGAGTCTGTTGTTCCAGATTGCCGGCTGACTGTTGTCCGGACGTCTGAAGCTGGACAAGGGCCAGCGAACCAGATCAATCATAGGTCTGCTGCGTTCTTTCTTTTTAAATAAGCCAAACATGTGTAGGTTTGTTAGTTAGGGTGTATATGTTTATCAAGGTTTTGTTGCCGGTATTTGACTCAGCAGCACCATTTGCTGAGGATTGGTGTAGTCGTACTGAAACAGGCCGTCGTCGCCAATCAGCAACAAAAGACCGTTGTCAGGAATGACATCGTAGGTGCGAATATTCTGGAAATGAGCAATCAAATTCTGGCTTATCTGCCAGGGATTGCTCGAATTATATACCTTGAGGCCTGCATCGCCATCGCAGATAAACAGCAGGTTTCCATCGATGGCTAATCCATGCGGGTTATGCATAGGATAAGTTTTCAGCAGCTTAGGCTGACTGATGGTGCCTAATCCGATCACATCAAGCTGATTGGAAAAGCCTTCGCACATAGTACCTGACCTTAATGTGACATAGGCCAGTGTATCCTGAACAACCACGGGATCGCAGGAATTTATATGAGAAATTTCCGACACAAAATTCGGCGAGGAAGGATTGCTGATATCGTAGATAAGCATTCCTGTTGTGGTGCCCAGAAAGAGTTTATCCTCCAAAGGAAAAATTGTTTCGATAATCCTCGGTATGTTGGTGCTTGTGCCCTGCTTGATTCCGGGTATTGCGCTCAGGTCGAACAACATCAGTTTGCTGTTGTGAACAGCATACATAAAGTCGTTTCGGATGGTAAATCTGGCCATCGATCCGCCCTGTCCGGTTGTAGATGCCGAAAAGCGTATTTCGGCACCGCCGAGCGTAGGCCTGCCCAATCCATCCATTACAACCCAACCCTTCTGATAAATGTCGTGGTCAATGGTTTCGGTAACAACTTTCTTCTCCCAGCCAACTACAACGCCTTTTGCAAAATCGAGGCCATAAACCGGATACTCCAATTCGAACGGAGGTAAGGTGTTGGGAAAAACGTTTTCCAGCCTGTCCACAACACGAGGTTGCTGCGGATTGCTGATGTCGATGGCCACAAGGTCGATAAAACTATCCGCAAATAGCACATTTCCCCTTATGGCCATATCAACATTTCCGGGTATTTCGATAAAGGTGACATATTGTGGGGATGAGGGGTTGGTGTTGTTGAACACATGAACGCCTTTCAGGTTTTCGTTAACAAAAAGAAACCCATCCTTGGTATAAATTTTTCCAGGCTGCTCAAGTTGCTGCCGTGGGCCTGCCTTGACGGAAGCCCTGAATTCGGCAAGGCTCATGTAAACAGGCACATTAGCTGTATAGGTGGCTTTTTCGAAAGCCTTGTCCCGACACGAATGGACGGTACCTAAAAGCAACAAAACGAGCATAAAATATTGGAAAGAGAAAAACCGGCCTCTCATTACAATAGCATTGAATGGAAAAGACGCAACCGATTGCGTGAAAGTTGCATAAGACCTACAAATTCACACGAATCCCGCTTTGAAAAACAGGCCAGATCTTTTTTGAAGAGCGAATATTAAATGGCTGGGTATGGTTGAGGTAAAAAATCTGAACTCCACCCTCGGCATAAAAGCTAAGATACTTATTCAAATGAAGACCTGCTCCTGCCGAAGTGGTCGTTGACAGCTGAAAACCACCAATACTTTCAAACTGCCTCATTTTGCCAATATTTTTATCTTTTTCAAATTTGTTAATGCTGTTGATAGCAGCAACACCCTTCTCTATCATTACATTTTGCGCGGTATAGAGGTTGATCAGCCTGGTTTGCAGCCAGTCGTAGCGCATTCCAATTGGCACTCCCAGATAATAGAGCGATTGGTTATATTCGACGTAAACTTCATCCAGCGGATAAGTTTTGGTAAATGTGTTAAGTCGTGTATAGCTAAGACCTGTTTCGAAAGCCAGACGTGAAGCACTGGCGACAGAGATCTTTAATCCCAGAGAAATTGGGGCTTCAAGCCGGGTTTCCTCTATATCTTTAAAATAGCGTGTTTCGTGTGCGATATTGCCCTGAAAAGGGTCCGGCCCATAACGATAATTCATGATATTGCTGAAAAGCCCATTCTTTCCTGTAATAGTGGCTGGCGCAAAATTATAGGCCATGCCCAGCGAAAATCTTTTAACTTGATGGTCCTTGGTATTCGAATCATTAACCGGGAATTCATCCCTGAGTTTGGCCAGCATTTCTTCAACAGCCTGTCTCACTTGCTCGGGCGTGGGTGTAATCTGCTCAGTAAGCTGAATTGCTTCCGGGGTAGCCACTACGACCATATCATCGCTCTTGAGGATGATGGCAGAGATGTCATCAGTTGTAAGGCTCTGTTGGATCGTTGGCCTGCGGGTCGCGTCGGTTTTGGCAGGCTGTAGTGCAGAAGCAGCATCTAAGGCAGGCTGAATCCCCGTAGTTTGGGAAGCAGGCTGCGGCTGTTGTGTTGTTGAAAGTTCAGTTGAGAGCTTTTCGGTGGCAGGTACAACATGATGTTCAGGATGCTGTCGGTTGATCAGCAAAGGCAAGCCAAGGAGCAGCAGAATTGCTGCAGCAATGGAAGTTATTCGGTAGATCACCAGCCTGCGTCGCCGTTTTTGCGCCATTTGAATGGCATTCCATACTTCAGCCGGCGGATCAGGAGCCCAGTTTCTCAGTTTCTCCCTGAGAATGTTGTCAAAATTATCATCCTCTCTCATCATTGTCCGTATCTTTTTTCCCCAGCCGCATCATGAGCCACTGTCTGGCTCTGGCATACTGCGATTTGGAAGTTCCCTCGCTGATGTTGAGCATATTGCCAATTTCCTGGTGGCTGTATCCCTCAATGGCAAATAAATTGAATACCGTCCGGAAACCTGGCGGCAAGCTTTGTATCAGTTTAAGCAGCTCGCGTTCCGAGATCTGATCAACCGGTGTAGCCTGTTGGCTTGTCATTCCCTTTATCACTTCGATCTCCGTTGTATTTCTCAGCACATCGTTCTTCCTTAGTTTCTCCAGCGCAGTGTTTACCACCACTCTCCTTACCCAACCCTCCAGCGAACCTTCGAACCTGTATTGGCCGAGGTGGTTAAACACCCTGATGAATGCTTCCTGCAAATAGTCTTTTGCTGTATCTGCATCGTTGGCATACCTCAGGCATACTCCATACATCCGCGGAGCGAAAGTGTCGTAAAAACGTTTCTGCGCCTTAACGTCACCCTTGAGGCAGTCCTTGATCAGTTGCTGTTCGTCCATTCATCCGGTCAAAAACGCCCTTTCTCTCCGTCTGTGGGTTATGATGAAAAGGCATTGGGTTAGGTTGCAGCATTGTTAATAAGTCATTGCCAAAAATAGATAATTCGATGTAAGACCCATAAAGTGTAAGCACGAGTTGTTAATCAAAAAAAAACCGGGCTTCAGGTCCCGGTTTTATTGGGTTATGGTTTGTAAATTAAGGACGAGGACCAGCATCAACCAGCTTACGGCCTTCTTCGGTATCGGTGTATTTTTCGAAGTTGGCAATAAACTGCTTGGCTAAGGCATCGGCTCTGCGGTCAAATTCGGCCGGATCGGCATAAGTGTTTTTGGTGAATAAGATATTGGAGTCGATGCCCGGTAGCTCGGTGGGCACGGTAAGCCTGAAACGCGGTGTGATACGGGTTGGGGCATGCTCGATGCTTCCGTCCAGGATTGCGTCGATGATGGCGCGTGTCACCTTAATCGGGATACGCTTTCCGGTTCCATTCCATCCGGTATTTACCAAATAGGCCTTAGCCCCGGCGGCTTCCATGCGTTTTACCAGTTCGATGGCGTACTTGGTGGGATGCAGAGCAAGGAAAGCATTGCCAAAACAGGCCGAGAATGTTGGCTGCGGTTCGGTTACTCCTCTCTCAGTACCTGCCAGCTTGGCCGTAAAACCTGACAGGAAGTGGTATTTGGTTTGGTCGCTGTTGAGGATGGCTACCGGAGGCAAAACACCAAAAGCATCTGCAGTAAGGAAAATAACCTTAGTAGCATGTCCACCTTTTGATACGGGCTTAACGATTCTGTCGATATGATATATCGGATAGGACACACGTGTATTTTCGGTTTTTGAGCGATCGTCAAAGTCAATGCTTCCATCCGGGCGCACAACTACGTTCTCGAGCAGTGCATCGCGGCGAATGGCGTGATAGATATCCGGTTCGTTTTCTTCGCTCAGGTTGATACATTTGGCATAACATCCACCCTCGAAATTGAACACTCCGTCATCGTCCCAGCCGTGCTCGTCATCCCCGATGAGCCAACGTTTGGGATCGGTTGAAAGGGTAGTTTTGCCGGTACCCGATAGTCCGAAGAAAATGGCCACATCGCCATTTTCGCCCATGTTGGCGGAGCAATGCATCGAAGCAATACCTTTGAGTGGAAGGTAATAGTTCATCATGGTAAAGATGCCCTTCTTCATTTCGCCACCATACCAGGTGCCGCCAATGAGCTGCATATGCTCTGTCAGATTAAACACTACAAAGTTCTCGCTGTTCATACCCATTTCCTTCCAGCGTGGGTTGGTAGTTTTGCTGGCAGTAAGCACAACAAAATCAGGCTGATATGATTTAAGTTCTTCTTCGGAAGGGCGAATAAACATATTCTTCACAAAATGAGCCTGCCATGCCACCTCCATGACAAAACGAACACAGAGACGTGTATCGGGATTGGCTCCGGCATAGGTGTCCATGACGTATATATCCCTTCCTTCGAATTGTGCAGCTGAAATGGCTTTCAGATATTGCCACTTTTCAGGTTCGAGCGGACGATTATCGTTTTTGCCCTGAGTTGACCACCACACGGTATCTTTGGACACCTCGTCGTAAACGATGTATTTGTCCTTGGGCGAGCGGCCGGTAAAAATCCCGGTATCAACCGCGACAGCTCCGGTGTTTGTTACCACTCCTTTTTCGTAGCCCTGAAGTTCAGGATTAGTTTCATGCTCGAAAAGGGTGTCATAATCAAGATTGTAGTAGATTTTACCGGCATTATGAATGCCGTAGCCGGCCAGATCGGCCCTGAGTTTTGGTTCGTTAAATTGCATGTTTTGGGCGTTTGGTGAGCAACTGAATTTTCTTGACTGGCTGCAAAATTAAAAAAAGCCTGCCCATCTATAACGATTGCGGAAAATTTATGGTGATCAGGGCTAATGCTACAATTGATCTGTGGAGGTACCTGTGGTTTGAGAGTAGCTGTTTGGCAACCACTGGTTATAAAAAAAGCGCGGCCGGATGGCCGCGCTTCTGTGGGTTAAACTTCAGCTAAGTCTGCTAAGGTTATTTGGACTTTTTCTTGTCTTTCTTTTCCTTTTTATCCTTGCTTTGTTCTTTGGCTTTCCCGGCCATTTTCTCACTAACAGCAGCCTGAGCTGCAGCCAGACGGGCAATGGGTACACGGAAAGGTGAGCAGCTCACATAGTTGAGGCCTGCTTCGTGGCAGAAAGCCACTGAGCTAGGCTCGCCACCATGCTCGCCACAGATTCCCAGCTTAATATCGGGGCGGGTTTTGCGACCTTTCTTAACGGCCATTTTCACCAGCTTACCAACGCCATCGCGATCGAGCACTTCGAAGGGATCATGCTTCAGAATTCCAAGCTTCTTATAAACTTCGAGGAACTTCCCTGCATCATCACGCGAATAGCCGAAGGTCATCTGGGTGAGGTCGTTGGTGCCAAAGCTGAAGAACTCGGCTGATTGAGCGATTTCGTCGGCAGTAACGGCTGCACGCGGCACTTCGATCATTGTACCCACAAGGTATTCAATACGGTCGTTGCGCTCTGCAAAAACGGCTTCTGCAGTGGTGCGGACAATCTTTTCCTGCATACGCATTTCGGCCAGTGTACCGGTCAGCGGAATCATAATCTCGGGCAGCGCCTTGATGCCGCGCGCCTTGAGATTGAGTGCGGCTTCGATGATGGCTCTGGTCTGCATTTCCGTGATTTCGGGGTAGGTATTACCCAGGCGGCAGCCGCGGTGTCCGAGCATGGGGTTGAACTCGTGCAGCTCTTCTACCTTGCGCTTAATCTGAGCAACAGTGAGGCCCATAACATTAGCCATCTCTTTCTGACCTTTCTCATCGTGCGGGACAAATTCGTGGAGAGGCGGGTCGAGCAGACGCACGGTTACAGGCAGACCTTCCATGGCTTCGAAGATACCTTCGAAATCTTCGCGCTGAATAGGAAGGAGTTTTTCGAGGGCTTTACGGCGTCCGGCCTCGTTGTCTGCAAGAATCATTTCGCGCATGGCAACAATCTTGTTGCCGCCAAAAAACATATGCTCGGTGCGGCAAAGGCCAATCCCTTTTGCTCCAAAGCTACGGGCTACGCGTGCATCGTGCGGGGTGTCGGCGTTCGTACGCACATACATTCTCGATTTCTTATCGGCCAGTTCCATCAGCTTGCCAAAGTCACCACTCAGTTCGGGTTCTCTGGTTTCGATGCGGCCTTCATAAACTTCACCTGTTGAACCATTGAGCGAGATAAAATCGCCTTCTTTCAAGGTGATTTCGTTCATGGTGACGGTGCGGGCTTTGTAGTCGATTTTGATGGTACCTGCACCCGAGACGCAGCATTTTCCCATACCACGTGCCACAACGGCAGCATGGCTGGTCATACCTCCGCGTGCCGTAAGGATGCCCTGAGCCACATTCATACCCTTGAGGTCTTCGGGCGATGTTTCGATGCGCACAAGAATAACCTTCTTGCCCTGGGCTGCCCATGCTTCGGCTTCGTCGGCATGGAAAACAATTTGTCCGGTGGCTGCTCCGGGTGAAGCGGGTAAGCCTTTGGCCAACACCTTAGCTTTGGCCAGAGCGGCTTTATCGAAAACAGGATGGAGCAGTTCGTCGAGACGGTTAGGCTCTACACGGAGCAAGGCTTCATTTTTGTTGATCATGCCTTGCTCAAGCATTTCCATGGCAATACGCACCATAGAGGCGCCTGTGCGTTTTCCGTTTCGGGTTTGCAGTATCCAAAGCTTGCCTTCCTGAATTGTAAATTCCAGGTCCTGCATATCGCGATAGTGGTTTTCGAGCTTTTGCTGCAAGTCGTTGAGCTCGCGATACACTTCGGGCATAACCTCTTCGAGCGAGGGATATTTAGCTTTGCGCTCTTCTTCGGAAATGTTCTGGAGGGCAGCCCAACGGCGTGAACCCTCGAGTGTGATTTCCTGAGGTGTGCGAATGCCGGCTACCACGTCTTCGCCCTGAGCATTAATGAGGTATTCGCCGTTGAAAATGTCTTCGCCGGTGGATGAATCGCGGGTGAAAGCCACTCCTGTGCCGGAGTTTTCGCCCATATTACCGAATACCATTGCCTGAACGTTAACGGCAGTTCCCCATTCTTCAGGGATATTGTTGAGCTGGCGATAATAAATAGCACGCTCGTTCATCCAGCTGTTGAAAACGGCCATCACGGCGCCCCAAAGCTGCTCCCATGGGTCGGTAGGAAAGTCCTTACCGGTGACTTCTTTAACAGTTGCCTTGAAACGGCGTACCAGTTCCTTGAGGTCTTCGGTGGTGAGTTCGGTATCGAGTTTTACGCCCTTCTCTTCCTTCATGTGATCGATGATCTCTTCGAAAGGATCGTGGTCTTCCTTCGACTTGGGTTTCATGCCCAGCACCACATCGCCGAACATTTGCACAAAGCGGCGATAAGAGTCCCATGCAAAGCGCTCGTTGCCGGTTTTGCGGGCCAGACCTTCCACAGCCTTGTCGTTAAGCCCAAGGTTAAGCACAGTGTCCATCATGCCTGGCATAGAGGCACGCGATCCTGATCTAACCGACATCAGGCATGGATTATTGGGATCGGCAAAGCTGGAACCCATTACCTTTTCCACTTTGCGCATGGCCTCTTCAACCTGATCCTTGATCAGGTCAACCACATAATCGCGACCTTTCTGATTGTAAAGGGTGCAGACTTCGGTTGTGATGGTAAAACCCGGAGGCACAGGCATGCCAATCAGGTTCATCTCGGCCAGGTTGGCGCCTTTGCCACCCAACAGGTTTCTCATGGAGGCATCTCCATCGGCTTTGCGATCGCCGAAGAAGTAAACATACTTAGTTTTTGCCATGGTTAATCGTTTAGATTATGTTGATATTCAAAAGATTATGATAATTTGTTTCAGCATTCGTAAAGAGACACAAAGATAGCAAATCAGGGGATTTAAAGCATTTAGGTTGTACGCTTATTGAACAGGAGCTCATGCAAACGTTTGAAGCCGGTGCAAGGGTATTATTTAAACACTTTCTAAATTACCCTGACAACAACCGAATAGCCCTGCAGACGGCTGGCAGGTTGGAAAAAAATGAGCAATTTCGTTCCCGATTAACAAGCATCGAAATCCGGAGATTATGGGCAAAATCATTGGCATAAGGCACGAAGACAAATACCTCATGGAACGTCGGGCTGCCTTGGCACCAATCCATGTGAAAAAGCTGCAGGCAAATGGGCTGAAGGTTATTGTTGAGCAATCGGACAAGCGAATTTTTAAAGCTGAAGAATATCTGGAAGCCGGAGCAAAAATTGCAGACAACCTCAAGGAAGCTGAAATAATTGTCGGCGTAAAGGAAATTCCCGTACATCACTTTGAACAGGGCAAAACCTATCTGTTTTTTTCGCATGTGGTTAAAGGACAGCCTTATAATATGCCGATGCTTAAGGCTATGATGGATAAAGGCTGTAACCTTATTGATTACGAAAAGATTGAAAATGAGGAAGGTAAGCGACTAATCTTTTTCGGACGCTTTGCCGGCCTGGCCGGTGCCATTAACAGTTTGTGGTCGCTGGGTCAACGTCTGAAGGTAAAAGGCATCGATACACCTTTTGCATCCCTTAAGCAAACATGCAAATATGCTTCACTGAATGAAGCCAGGGCTGCTGTATCGAATGCCGGACGGCAAATAGCACAAAACGGACTTCCCGAAGTTCTGGCACCACTGGTGATTGGCATCACCGGCGATGGCAATGTGGCCAAAGGCGCTCACGAGATTCTGAGCCTGTTGCCAGGCATAGAACTTAGTCCTGCTCAGTTGCTTGCACTCAAGCCCGGCGACATTCCCAGCAACGTAATCATCAAGGTTGTTTTTCGCGAACATGACCTTTCGCGACCTAAAGACCCCTCAACACCATTTGAGCTTCAACACTATTACGCCAATCCTCACCTCTACGAAAATCAGTTCGAACAATACATTCCCAAGCTTAGTCTGTTGGTCAATTGCATGTATTGGGATGCCCGATATCCACGAATTGTAACTAAGGATTTTCTGGAAAAACTGTATCGTGAAGGAGAACCTAAACTCCAGGTCATTGGCGACATTACCTGCGACCCCGACGGCTCGGTGGAATGCACGCATAAAGGCACACCCATTGATGATCCTGTATTTGTTTACAATCCTCATACGCGCGGATACAGCATGGGCTTCGAAGGTCATGGGCTGCTGGTAATGGCAGTAGATATTCTTCCGAGCGAGTTGCCGCGCGAAGCCTCACTCAGTTTTGGCGATGCCCTGCTGCCCTATATTCCATCCATTGCCCGAGCCGACTTTTCACAAGACCTTGAAAATCTGCATCTGCCGTCAGCCATACGTAAAGCACTTATTTTACATCAAGGCAAACTCACCCCGGAGTACAGCTATATCGAAGCACATATTAAAAAACATACTTAATTGATAATCAATACTTAAACTATAAAAAGCATTTTATGAAAAAAGTTCTGATTCTGGGAGCCGGCATGGTGGTCAAGCCAATTGTGACTTACCTGCTCGAAAAAGGATTTGAGGTTACGGTGGCCACGCGCACCAAATCGAAAGCCGAAGCCATGATTGGCGGGCATCCCAATGGTCATGCCATTTCGTGGGTGATAGAAGACGAAAAAGGCTTGGCCTCGATGGTAGCTTCGCATGATCTGACTGTCAGCCTTCTGCCCTGGATACATCACATCAGTGTGGCAAAACAATGCATTGCCCACAAACGCAATATGGTGACCACCAGCTATGTAAAGCCCGAAATGAAGGCCCTGGACGGGCAATGTCGCGAGGCAGGCATCATCATCCTGAACGAGCTGGGCCTCGACCCCGGAATCGACCATATGTCGGCCATGCGTATCATTGATCATGTGCATGGCAAGGGTGGCAAGATTGATGAATTTTACTCGATCTGCGGAGCCCTTCCGGCACCCGAAGCAGCCAATAATCCATTTCGGTACAAATTCAGCTGGAGTCCGAAAGGCGTGGTGATGGCCGGTAATAACGATGGAAAGTACCTTCGTCATGGAAAACTGATTGAGATACCCACACGCGATCTGTTTAAAAACCCTTTCAAAGTTCAGTTTCCCGGGGTTGGCCCGCTCGAAATATATCCCAATCGCGATTCGCTGCCCTATATCGAACTCTATGGCATTCCCGAAACGCAAACCATGTTCAGGGGTACTTTCAGGCATCCGGGCTGGTGCGAAAGCATTGATGCCATCAAGGCGCTTAAGCTCATAACTGCGGATGAGTACGATTTCTCAGGCATGACCTATGCCGGTATGGTTGCCATGCTCATTGGCGAGAGCGACACTTCTGATATCAGGTCGAAAGCAGCACGTTTTCTGGGCATATCAGCAGATGCTTATGCACTTGATGCCATAGCCTGGCTGGGCTTGTTTGACGATACGCCCATGAAGCGAGAAAAAACCAGTCCTTTCGAAATCACTTCCGATCTCATGATTGAAAAGATGGAACTGAAACCTGAAGAACGCGATATGGTGGTGATGCAGCACATTTTCAAAGCGTCGTACCCCGATGGAAACGAGGAGATTATCAAATCGTCTATGCTCGATTTCGGTACACTGGCCACCGATACTGCTGTAGCCCGCACGGTAGCCCTGCCGGCCGCCATTGGCGTGGAAATGATACTTAACGGCGAAATTACCGAAACCGGCGTGCATATTCCCGTCCATCCGGGCATTTACAATCCCATCCTTAACCGTCTCGAGGACATGAACATCCGTATGGTGGAGGAATTCGGCTTGCCTTTATCCGAGAATATACAATAGCTTGATTAAAAGCCCGTTGAAAAGCCACTCCGCCTCACGCAGGGTGGCTTTTTTTATTCATTTAATTATGGTGGACTGTCGTAAATCATGCAAGCCACGGCACAATAAACAGATTTCGGTGATAAGGTGCAATAACTAACTTTGCCAAAAACTTTTTCATGCCTTCTCTCTTATCTATCCTACTCATTATCATCGCGGTATATTTCATTTTCATACAGCCAGGACAACGCAAGCGCCATCAGGCCGGCCGAAATTCGGGAGGGCGGTACGCGCGTTGGATTGGCGGCGGACTGGGATGGGCGCTGGGTGGACCCATCGGAGGTTTGCTGGGTTTTGCCATTGGGAGCCTTGCTGAAAAGCCCCAAACGGAATCCGGGCCGACGATCACTCGCCCGGCCGACTTCAAACTAAGCCTGATGGTGCTCACGGCTGCCATCATGAAAGCTGATGGTACAGTTAAAAAGTCGGAGCTCAATTATGTCAGAGCCTTTCTAATCAACCAGTTTGGCCATGCTGAAGCCGGCGATTTGCTGATCGTGCTGCGCGATTTGCTGAAAAAAGAGATCAACATCCAGGCTGTGGCCAACCAAATCGGGATGATGATGGACCCGGCTGCAAAACAGCAGCTACTTTACTACCTTTTCGGCATTAGCACTGCAGATGGTGAGCTGACAATGACCGAATCCTCAGTGTTAAAAAATATTGCCCATTACATGGGCATACCTGAGTCCGAATTTCGCGCCATGCTTTCCATGTTCGTTAAAAAACTCTACAATCCTTACGAGATACTTGAAATAAGTCAGGAAGCTACGGACGAAGAGGTGAAGAAAGCCTATCGTCAGGCTGCACTAAAATATCATCCCGACCGGGTTTCCCATCTTGGCGAAGATGTTAAAAAAGATGCGGAAGAAAAGTTTAAAAAAGTAGCCGAAGCCTACGAAACCATCAAAAAACAAAGAGGTATTGCGTAAAATGTTGTGAGCGCAAAAGCGGCTACTTGACCTTGCCTCGATCAGGTTGTAATTTCGCATTACGTATAAAATGATTGCAATGAATATCATCATCGCTACTGACTTAAGCGAATTCAACGACAACCTGTTGCCATACGCCATTGATATCATTAAGCATACCGGCGGAAGCCTCATCTTATACCATGCGATTGTTGACCACGTGATATTGGGAGATCCCGGCTTGCCCGGAATGTTGGAATCAGAGGCTTACCTGAACAGGGAGCTGATGAGCGAACTGGAAGAGCAATCGTTGAAGCACATGGAACAAAAGGCAGCAATCTTAAGCAGCATGCTTTTAGCTGCCGGATTGGACAAGGTTGAGCTAAAAACCATTGTGAAAGGTGGAGACCCTGAAAACGACCTGGCAGAACTGGCATCAGAATATTCAGCTAACCTCATCCTCATGGGCACAAGAGGCAAGGGACGCAAGGCTTTCCTCGAAGGCAACATGGCCCGCCGGATTATGCAAAAGATTAATATTCCCCTTCTTATTATCCCCGAGGGCTACAACTTTCGCGAGAACAACAAGATATTGTATGCTACAAGCCTCAATAAAAACGATAAAGCCGCCATTGAATTCATTCTGGAATTGCTCGATCCTTTTGACCCTGAATTACATGTGGTTCATCTTTTATGGGATATCAGTAAACAGGAACCTGTGCTGCGCATGGAGTTGCTCAGGCAAAACTTTATAAAGGAGGTCAATCTCGGGAAAGTGCGCTTCGACCTGATTCCGGCCCGGAATGCCCGGGAAGACCTGAAAACCTATTGCGCTGCACATGATATCAGTATGGCCTCGTTTATTGCCAACAAGCGCTCATGGCTCGACTACATTTTTCCGGGGAAGGTTGGCAAAAACGACTTCTTTGCCCTCGGGCTTCCCATGCTCACATTCAGGTTTGATCAGGAAATGAGGCCCTGATGTTATGGCGCCCCAAAATCCATAAATACCAATTATATAAAAGGTTACCAACAGCCTGAGGGCTGTTTTTGGCCACGATGGGCAGGCGTAAATCATCAGGATTGAATTGTGCTAGGTTGTCCAGCATCCAGTCGATGGAAGCTGCCAGAGCATCTTCGTCCCTGGCCTCAACCAGCCGGCCGTTTCCGGCATGAATCTGCTCAGCAATGCCACCAACGTTTGTAGCTATTACCGGCAAACCACAGGCCAGCGCTTCGGGTATTACCACCGGAAGGTTTTCGTAGTTGCTGAACAATACGAGAAAGTCGCCGGACGACAGGGTCGAAGCCAGTTGCGCCCCTTCGAGCAATCCCGTGAACTTTACCATGTTTTGCAATCCAAGCGCTTCAGATAGCAATCTGATGGATTCGAAGTCCATGCCATCACCCACCATAATACACTCAAAATCATTACGTCTGGCTGATAATGTTTTTAATGCCCTAAGCAGGCCTGAGATGTTTTTCGAACGATCTTCGAAACAGCTTACGTGCATGATGCGTTTGGGTGAATTCAATTTATCAGGCACGGGCACAAACAGCGAGGTATCAACCACATTCGGAAGTATGCGGTAGTGCGGGTGGTTAAGGCCGTGCTGTTTCATGGCATCGGCCAGGTTATGCGTTACCGTAGTGACCAAAGCAGCCTTACCAACCAGAAAGCGGGTCAGCCATTTACGTGCAGCTCCCCTGAATTCGTTGCGGGTGGCAATATAGCGCGACCAATGCTCAGTAATCAGATAAGGCACACCATACCTGAATTTAAGCCACCAGGCCACAAAAGCCAGTCGGGTGAGCACATGCACATGCGTGAGATCGGGCCGACCAAATTCCTTTTTTACAGCATTGATCCCTATCATATTGGCCCTCAAAAAGCGCCATAGCCCAATGGCCTTGTTGCCTTTACTTCCCCGATAATAAACAACGGCAGTGAAAAGATTTATTTCAGAAGTTTTAACCAACTCATAGGCTGTTTTTTGATGCTCATCGGCATGCACATACACGACCGAAATCCGGCAGTGAGCTGAGGCTGCTTCGGCGTGGCGACGTATGAACAAACCGGGCATGGGGTCGTTGCGGTTTGGATACCATCGCGGCAGGTAAAGCACATGCAATATCTTGTTGCTCATTCCTTTACACCCAGCACATGATTAATGTGAGCAATAGCGTTTTCGAGCCTCTGATTGCCGACACCACTGACTACGGCATATCGCCAATGCCGCCGGCGAAGCTCAGCTTCATACATGGAAAAGAGCTCCTGGCGTTTTTCGGGATGCTCGCGCAAAGGATCAGGTTCCCACGGCAGATCGATATTGCACAGCAGATAAAAATCAAAATTCTGCTGTTCAACCAGTGCTTCAATACTTTTGGGACAATGCCCGAAAACAAATTCACTCCAGATCTTGCAGACCAAAAGCTCTGTGTCGGCAAACATGGCCGGCGACTCCTTGGCCATTGTATTACGAATAAGCTGTTCCTGCTTTTGGGCTATGAACTCAATATCCTCCAGCGAATACTTACCGCCACGATTTTGCAGGTAGGTGCGCGCAAACTCCGGCACCCACAGACACCCGTAATATACTGCCAGCTTTGAAGCCAGCCATGATTTACCTGTCGATTCAGGACCGGTAATAGCCACTTTAAGCATGCACAGCCTCCTTTCGCCAACGTATCAGGCCCAATACAGCGAGTACAAGAAATATAAAAAACTGAAAACTTGTGAATATCAATTCCTTATGAAAATAAAGCGGCACTGACACCACATCACCTATAATCCAGTAATACCAGTTTTCCACTTTCTTCAATGCCATCAGCCACATGCCGGTAATGAAAACGGAGGTTGTAAAGGCGTCAATATAGGGTACGGTACTGTCTGTAAAGTGACGCAGGATATATTGCATCAGCGCAAATGAAATCACGGTGGTAATAATGGCTGTCAGGTGAACGGCATGCGAACTGAAGCTTACCGGAAGCCTGACACTTCCGGCTGAGGGCCTGAGCCACTTGTACCATCCATAAATGCTCATTACAAAATACACCAGATTAATAAACATATCGGCATAAAGCCCGACCTGCCAGGTGATGACCACATAGATAAGCACGCTGATAATTCCGGTTGGATACACCAGGATGTTCACCTTCATGCTGTAGTAAACACTGAGCAAACCAAAAATTACGGCAATCAATTCGGGCAGGCTGGTATGGAGCAGGTTTTGCGTCAGCACTTGCCAGAACTCAAAGGCTTCCATCCTTAATATTTAGGTCCTTGTTGATGATTTTGAGCACAAAAACAGCATTCGGCAATTCAAAAGATTTCCGGATTTCGCCGGTAATAACAGCCATTACCTCATCATAGCCACCAAAAACCTGGGTGCTCATGCCGTTGGTCACGCATTGAACAGTTGAATGCGCATTTAGTCTTTCGATAAAATCCTTAATCGGCGGGATGAATTCCTCGTTGAGCGGATAATAACTTATTTCGACAGAAATATTCATCAGTGAAAAATTTGTGTAAAATTAGCGTTTCCTGATGAATGCTGTTTTACCTTAAAATTGATATACCATGCACAGAAAAATCATTGTCAGCGCCGCAGTAATTGGAGCGCTGGGCGTATTGGCCGGAGCATTTGGTGCCCATGCACTCAGTGGCCGGCTCAGCATGAAGGACTTGTTGAATTATGAAACGGCGGTAAGATACCAGCTTTTTCATGCACTGGCGCTTCTTGCTCTTGGGGCATTGTGGCATAAACTGGATAATACTTTGTCTAAATGGGCCTTTCACGCGTTTTGGTCAGGCATTGTTCTTTTTTCCGGCTCGCTCTATCTGCTCAGCACACGCGACATTACCGGTTTGTCCTTATCATGGATATGGCCTGCAACTCCGGCGGGCGGTTTACTGATGGTGACCGGCTGGATGCTGACCGGCCTTTCGGCATGGCGGAGTGCACGATATGAGGTGTAGCCGGTCAACATCAGCATTTTTCGACCTTAATTTGCATTATCTTTGAATAGTGCTATTCTAAGCCTGTATTCGACCAAAACTAAAATTAATGTCCTATGCCTAGTAAGTTACGTTTTCTGATTGCATCAGTCTTGTTATTGACCAGTGTGACAAAAGCGCAATCGCCGTTCACGCAACATCCACAAAACTTTGCAGCAGTGTATCTGGGTGCCGCTATTTGGGCTGATTACGACCTCGATGGCCATATGGATTTCTACGTTACGGGATGGAGAAGCCAGGGCGGAAGTACATCGGCGCCCTCGTCCTATCTGTACCGCAACAATGGCAATGGAACATTTACCGAAACGGCCAACAGCATCATACCGCTTGGAGCCAGCACGGCCGCATGGGGAGATTTTAACAACGACGGATATCCCGATCTTGTGGTAACCGGCAATACCGGCGCCAGTGCTTATGATTCACGAATCTACCGCAACAACGGCAATGGTACTTTCACCGATATTCAGGCCGGGCTTACTCCACTGCTTACTCCTGCGGCTGCCTGGGGCGACCTGAATAACGATGGTCGTTTAGATCTCATCATTTCAGGAACAAATGAGGCCGGTCAGGCATTTTCTGCCATTTACTACAACAACGGAAACGAAACATTTACAGCTCAAACTGAATACCTTCCGCAACTCACCCAATCTGCCGTGGCCATCGCAGATATGAACCTCGACGGCTACAACGATATTATCATCTGTGGCCGATTAGGGTCAAGCAACTACATTTCAACTCTTTATCTCAATAATGGCAATGGAGGTTTTACCCAGTCATTCAGTTTCGAACCGGCACGTTATCCTTCCATCGACATCAGCGATTTCGATGCTGACGGACTGCCCGACGTCATCATACAAGGCGGCAATAACACCGATGTGCTCCACACAACCTTGTACAAGAATCTGGGAGGAGGCAGCTTTCAACAGATTGCAGCGCCATTTACAGGCGTGTATCAGGGCTGTGTAGCCTTTGGAGACTACAATAATGACGGCCTGTCCGATGTGGCCATCACAGGTTCCGACATTTCTACAGGCGCCACCCGAATAACCAGGTTGTACACCAATAACGGCAATTCTACCTTCAGCGAGCTAACCACAGCAGGTTTTCCCGGTCTGCGCCGCTCGATGGTGCAATGGGGCGATGCTAACAACGATGGCAAACTCGACCTCCTGATGACCGGATACTTCAATGTGAGTGACTACATGACAAGAATTTATACCAACAATGCAGCCATTGCTAACACACCGCCCACTTCGCCTCAATCATTGCAGGCTGATGTGAGCGGCAACAATGTGGTGCTGAGCTGGTTGAGTGGAAGTGATGCACAAACCCCGACTGCTTCCTTAACGTATAACCTCAGGGTTGGCACAACACCCGGCGGAAGTCAGGTGCTGAGTGCCCATGCATTGGCCAACGGAACGCTCACCATGCCGCGCAATGGTAATCAGGGCTTCAGGCTGAGCAGCTTACTGAAGAATTTGCCCGATGGCACATATTACTGGTCGGTGCAGTCGGTGGATGCCGGATTTATGGGCTCGGCTTTTGCTGCAGAGCAAAGCTTCACCGTTGGAGCGCCTCTGCTTTACACACTTAGTTTCGTGGCTAACTGGAATAACCTGCCACTCCAGAATGTCAAAATCGAATTGCCTGATGGGTATGTGCTCACCGATGCTACGGGACAGGCTACTTTTCAGCTTGACGCCGGAGTTTACCCGTGGTTTGCCACACTTCACGGTTTCAGGCAGCAATATGGAAGCGTGCAGCTGAGTGGCCATCAGCAAGTGGAGCTCAACTTTGAAGCCTTGCAACCGGCTGCCCTGCCATTTATTGAAAGCTTTACCTTACCCCAGCAACCGTCGGATTGGCACAATATTTCAGAAAACAACACCTTCGTCCGGTGGAATTTTCCGGGCAATACGGCCAATGCAGGCTCAAACGGAACATCAGGGCCTGTTCACGCAGCATTGTACAGCCCCGAAATACCCTGCCAAAGCCTCGCAGGGCAGCTGCGAATTGCGGTTAAGCACAGGCTAAATATCAGCGGAACAGGTACACAGGCACGCATTCGCTATTTTTCGAACACGTCCAGCCTGCCAACCATTGTTGAACTTGCTGTTTTTCAGCAATCAACCGGACAAGCCGGAAATTTCGTTGATACCAGCTTTTTGCTGACCATGCCGGTCGACCTTAACAGCATCAGGCTTTTGTTTGAACTGGAAGAAACTACTGCCTCAACTGCTTTGTGGGAAATCGACGAAGTATCGGTGACGCATATTCCTCCGACTGCACTGCACGAAAATGCAACAAAACGCTTTGATGTTTATGTCAATCATGCCAATCAAACCTTGCATCTGGCCAATACAGGACAGTCAGGCTGGGCAAAGGTGTATAATATGGCGGGCCGGCTGATGGTGCAATTCAGGCTTAAGGAAAATGATAACCATATCTCAATCAGCAGCTTATTGCCAGGCGTTTACATCATAAAGCTCGAAAATGGCGATGCCGGACGGTTCGTGGTGGCCTACTGATGTCGCAATTTATTTGCAGGTTGACGGAAAAGAAAATTATACCATTGAAAGGGTTTAATCTTTCAACATCATTTTTCGTGCTAACGCCCAAGGTTTAAAGCAGGAACGACCGATGTGGCTGAGCGCGGGCATTCGCTTCGCTCTACTCGTTCCTTAACCTCACCCACAGGCGGAACCCATTAAACTCAGGCTGGCAAGGTAAGCTGCATAAGGCGCTCAGGCGTAACAGCGAGTGCAGTTTTTTTTGTATGACTGTTTTAAGGTAAGCTTAAGAGCAGTTCTAGGATTGACTTTTATTGCTCTAATCTGATGCTAAGCCAAGCCGCGAAAGCGTTATAAATTACTTTCTTGCTCAAGCGTCGCTTTGACCGGCCAACATCAGTTTGCGCCTGTACATCTGAATGGTATTCTCGATGCCAAAATATAAAGCCTCGCTGATAAGTGCATGGCCTATTGACACCTCAAGCAGCCCCGGAATCCGATGGGCAAAATATTGTATGTTGCTGAGGCTCAGGTCGTGACCCGCATTTAGCCCGATACCGAGTCTGTTGGCTTCGAGGGCTGCCTCCACAAAGGGCATGATGGCTGTTTCAGGATTGGATGGAAACAATCGGGCATACGACTCGGTGTATAGCTCCACACGGTCGGTGCCGGTTTCGAGCGCATGAAAAATCATATGTGGATCAGGATCAACAAAAATGGAAACCCTGATTCCGGCTTCGTGGAACCGCTGGATAACTTCCTTGAGGAAACCTTTGTGTTTTACAGTATCCCATCCGTGATCGCTGGTCAGCTGATGCGGATCGTCGGGCACAAGCGTGACCTGATCAGCCTTGTTGTTGATTACCAGCCGGATAAACTGCTCGGCAGGATAGCCCTCGATATTGAATTCGGTGCTAACCAAAGGCCGTAAGAGCTCTACATCCCGGAAGGTGATATGGCGTTGATCGGGTCGTGGATGGACGGTAATGCCTTCGGCACCAAATCGCTGACAATCAACAGCAAACTGCTGAACATCCGGCACATTTCCTCCACGTGCATTGCGCAGGGTTGCCACCTTATTTATATTAACACTCAAACGTGTCATGCCCTATTTTTGGACAAAATTACGACTTTTGAAGGCTAATATTTTTCTACATGCGAGCAGTAATTCAGCGGGTATCCAAAGCGTCAGTCAGCATTGAAAGTAAGCTTACGGGAGAAATCGGCAAGGGCATGCTGGTGCTTTTGGGCATTGAGGAGACTGATAATGAACAAGATGTGGAATGGCTTGTGGGCAAGCTTTCGCGCCTTCGTATATTTCCTGACGAAAACGGTGTGATGAACCTCGATATCCAAGCCATATCCGGTTCCTTTTTGGTGGTATCGCAGTTTACCCTGCATGCCAGCACTAAAAAAGGTAACCGGCCAAGCTACATCCGCGCTGCACCGCCCGAAAAAGCCATTCCGCTTTATGAAAGTTTTATTGATCAACTAGGCCGGACTTCCGGTTGTGCAGTGCAAACAGGCCGCTTCGGTGCCATGATGCAGGTTGAGCTGATCAACGATGGTCCTGTAACTATACTTATTGACACAAAAAACAAAGAGTAGCCTTTACAGCTACTCTTTGATAATCATATATTTACGATTGTTTTACAAAGCGTACTCCGGAATCTTACCGGTCAGGCTTCTGAAAAAGGCTATGAGCTTTTCAATGTCTTCGTTTGATAATTCTTTGCCCAGCTGGGTGTAGGCCATGATGCGGATGGCTTCTTCAAGGCTTTCCACACTGCCATCATGGAAATATGGTGCTGTCATTTCGATATTGCGCAGCGAAGGTGTTTTGAACACATATTTATCAGCTTCGTTACCGGTTACAGCCGCCCTTCCGGGGTCTGATTCGGATCCGGTGAATTCATAGTAAGGGCCATGAACCAGACCAAAGCGCTGCATCATGTTGCCACCAAGGCCGGGGCCGATATGGCAGGCGATGCATCCTGTTTCGATAAACATACTTAAACCCTGTTTCTGCTGATCATCAAGCATCTCCACCGCACCATCAAGGAATGCATCAAATGCTGCAGGTGTAGCTAAAGTACCTTCGAACTCGGCAACGGCTTTAGCAAAGTTGTCAAAGGTAATCGGATCTTCCTCTCCGGGAAATGCAGCAGCGAACAACTCAACATACTCCGGTTTGGATTTCAGGATGCTTACAACATCTTCAGGACTTTGCAGGCCCATTTCGATAGGATTAAGCACCGGCCCTTTAGCCTGATCAGCCAAATCGGGTGACCGGCCATCCCAGAATTGGGCCACATGAAACCATGCATTGAAGGTAGTGGGGCTGTTACGGTTGCCGAGACTACCGTCGTGTCCGGGCGAAACGCGCTTGTTATCAACACCATAGCTGATAATCGGGTGGCAGCTGTTGCAGCTGAGTTGACCATTGGCCGAAAGCGCGGTTTCGTAGTACAATTTTTTGCCCAGTATGGCAAGCGGGGTGTTGGGATCGTTGGGTTGGGGCAAGGTGGCAAAATAGCGTTTGGCAGTCTCTAAAAGCATCTGGTCGGCTTCGCTGAGCTTGCGCTTTTCTGAATTACCACCGCTGCATGCCTGAAAAATCAGGGCCAACAGTACAACAGGGAAAAACAGTTGTTTCATAATGATTTAATTTTGGTTTGAACTAAAGCAAAAGTAACCTTTTCTCTTCATTTCGCAAAATCCTATTCATGCTTGCTACTGCAGACTGCAATCCTTAATTTAGCTCCCCCTTAAGATCAAGGCCGAAATGAATGCCATTAAAATTCTTGATACGGCACAAATCCGTGAAGCCGATGCAAGCACCATTGCCAACGAACCCATAAGCTCGGTTGACCTGATGGAAAGGGCTGCCGGGAATCTCTATAAGCGCATTAAGAATCGTTTAAAACCTGATTTACAGATCTGTATTTTTTGCGGCACAGGTAATAACGGTGGCGATGGCCTTGTGCTTGCACGACTGATGCACAACGACGGTTTTAAGGCAGTCGTCTATATTCTGCGATCAGGGAACAGCGAAAGCAAAGATTTCACCATCAATCTTTTACGATACAGCGAACAAGGTGGAACCATCCAAGAAATTACAGCATCCAACCATCTGCCGTTCATACCGGACGATGCGCTGGTTGTGGATACCTTGTTTGGTTCGGGATTGAACCGCACACTCGATGGCCTTGCCGCCGGCCTGGTAAGGCATATCAATCAAAGTGGCGCCACGGTCGTCAGTGTGGACATGCCTTCGGGTCTTTTTGCGGACAGGCCCATGCCCCGAAACGAGAGCGTTGTCATTCATGCGGATTATACTTACACCTTTGAGCTACCCAAGCTCGCCTTCCTGATGCCTGAAAATGAGTTTTTTGTGGGCGATTGGGAAGTGGTGCCTATAGGCTTGGATGCCGGATTTATTGCAGGTGCTGCAACGCGCAATTTTTTGGTCACTGCAGACTGGCTGCGCGGAATGCTCAAGGGCAGAAGGCGCCACGCCCATAAAGGCGATTTCGGGCATGCCCTGCTGATTGCGGGATCGTCGGGCAAGGGCGGGGCTGCGCTGCTCGCTGCCGAAGCCTGCCTGCGAAGCGGCGCCGGACTTCTGCATGTGCACTTGCCACAATCACTTCAGAGTGCGCTGTTATCCAGGCTACCCGAAGCCATGATCAGTCGCGAAGAAGCTGACTACTTTTCGCATCTGCCTGATATTGCGCAATACAATGCCATTGGCATCGGTCCCGGACTAGGCACAGCGAATGAAACCACCACGGCACTGAAACTTCTGATCCAGCAAGCACGGGTTCCGATGGTACTGGATGCCGATGCCCTGAACATTCTGGCGGAGAACCCTACCTGGATGGCATTTCTGCCCAAAGGCAGCATACTCACACCCCATCCGGGCGAATTCAGGCGATTAGCAGGCCACTGGAACGATAGCTACGAAAAACTCGAAATGCAGCGCCAGCTTTCGTTAAAGCACGGTCTTATCATAGTAGTTAAAGGTGCATACAGCTGTGTCAGCCTGCCCGATGGTCGCTGCTATTTCAACAACACCGGTAATCCGGGCATGGCCACGGGCGGCAGCGGCGATGTCCTAACAGGCATTATCACAGGATTGCTGGCAAGAGGATACAGTCCGGAAGAGGCTGCATTACTGGGCGTCTGGCTCCACGGTATGTCAGGCGATATTGCGGCTGCCAAACTTGGATACGAAAGCCTCATTGCCGGCGATATCATTGCGCATCTTGGGCAAGCATTCCGGATGCTTGCAGGCGACGAATTCAGTCAACCCTAATCTTTTCCTCCGTCAGGTCTTCTTCCAGCCTGAGGTTTTGGATAATAAACTGCTGCCGGTCGGGTGTATTCTTTCCCATATAATAGCTCAATATGTCGGGAATCGAAAGGTCGCGACGCAGGATGACCGGATCGAGCCGCATACCGGGGCCAATAAAGAACCTGAATTCGTCCGGTGATATTTCGCCAAGCCCTTTAAAGCGTGTGATCTCGGCATGCTGTCCCAGCTTTTTAAGGGCATTGAGCCGCTCCTCCTCGCTATAGCAGTAAATGGTTTCCTTTTTATTGCGCACCCTGAAAAGCGGTGTCTGCAGAATATAGAGGTGTCCGGCACGTACCAGATCGGGATAGAACTGCAGGAAAAAAGTGAGCAGCAGCAGTCGGATGTGCATGCCATCCACATCAGCATCAGTGGCTATCACAATATTGTTGTAACGCAGGTTTTCCATCGACTCATCAATGTTGATCGCCGCCTGAAGCAGGTTGAATTCCTCGTTTTCGTAAACAATCTTTTTTGTGAGGCCAAAGCAATTCAGCGGCTTTCCTTTCAGGCTGAAAACAGCCTGCGTTTGCACGTCACGGCTTTTGGTGATGCTGCCCGAAGCCGAATCACCCTCGGTGATAAACAAAGTGGTTTCGAGGCGCTTTTCGTGATTGCTATTATAATGAATGCGGCAGTCGCGAAGCTTTTTGTTGTGCAAACTCACCTTCTTCACACTCTCCCGCGCCAGCTTTTTGATATTGGCCATTTCGCGGCGTTCCTTTTCGCTCTGCATGATTTTACGTTGCAGGGCTTCGGCCGTTTCGGGGTTCATGTGCAGATAATTATCCAGATGCTTGCTGATGATGTCGCCAATAAAATTGCGGATCGAACGGCCGTTAGGCTCCATATATACCGAACCCAGCTTGGTCTTGGTTTGCGACTCGAACACCGGCTCCTGCACTTTTAGGCTTATGGCAGCAACAAGCGAATTGCGGATGTCGGCAGTATCGTAATCCTTTTTGTAGAAATCGCGGACGGTTTTCACCAGGGCTTCCCTGAAAGCATTCTGGTGCGTGCCTCCCTGTGTGGTGTGCTGCCCATTTACAAAACTGTAGTATTCCTCGTTGTAAGTGTTGTTGCTGTGGGTGAAAGCGCACTCAAAATCGTCTTCCTTGATATGAATGATGGGATAGATCTTATTCTCAGCGCCCGACATATTGCGCTCGAGCAAGTCGAGCAGTCCGTTTTTTGCCAGAAACTTCTGTCCGTTGAAGTTCATGGTCAGACCATTGTTCAGAAAGGCATAATTCCAGAGCATTTCTTCAACGTATTCAGGCAGGTAACGAAACTTCCCGAAAACCTCTTCATCTGGCACAAAAGAAATTACAGTACCCGGCCGGGCATCCGAGGGCTCGACAGGGAAGTCGTTCACCAGTTCGCCACGCGTATATTCTACCACCTTTGTCTGGCCTTCGCGTATGCTCTGCGCACGGAACCATGACGAAAGTGCATTCACAGCTTTTGTACCTACACCATTGAGGCCCACCGACTTCTTAAAAGCTCCTGAACCATATTTAGCGCCGGTGTTAATGCGGCTCACGCAGTCGATCACTTTGCCCAGCGGTATTCCACGTCCATAGTCGCGCACAGTAACCAGGCTGTCCTGAATCGTGATTTCGATGGTCTTACCGTGGCCCATCATGAACTCATCTATGCTGTTGTCTATTACCTCCTTGAGCAATACATAGATTCCATCGTCGTGCGATGTTCCATCGCCCAGTTTGCCAATATACATACCCGGTCTCAGGCGGATATGTTCCTTCCAGTCGAGGGTTTGAATGCTGTCGTCGGTGTAGTTTTCCGTCATTGGGCCTGAAAAATTTGTACAAAGTTAGCATTTAGCCTTCATGGGCTAAACGATTAACCGATGGCGACGGAAACAGGACAATGTTGGCAAAACTTGACTTATCACAATCTTGGTACAATCTTTGGGATGTTTTACACCATCCAAACGAGAAACATCAAGAGAAAATTTACAATCCTCCTTATCGTATTATCTTGGGCTGCCACTGCATTTGCGCAGCGTAAAACGGACAGCAGGCCTCGCAAAAATTAATCAAACAATAACAAGCGGGGAGCCGGGTAAACAAGCCCGGCTTTTTTTGTTAACTGCTCACGGAAAAAGCGTTGAAGCGAAAAACCTACCTTTGCAGCATGAGGCATAGCAAAGCAGTTTCGAGGAACAAGGTTGGATTTCGCCGACTGGTTCTTACCCTTGTGGCCATTCATCTGTTCAACGGACTTGGCGCTCAGGTTCGGGTCTCAAAGATTGATTCCACACAAGCCACATACTTCAACCACAGCTTCGACAGCCTTTTCCTTGGCAGGATTCATCACATTGATACCAACCTGCTCAATTTCAGCCGTTTCGACTGGACAAGCATCGACGAGTACGGCATGGCCACCCTGAGCAATACAGCCAATCCGGCACGTCCGCTGTTTTTCAGGCCGGAGGTACTATATGGTTATGATTTCTACCCTGCAGCATACAAACTCTATCAGCGAAGCGGAAAAGACATCAGATTGATGCAGCCGCTCTGGCCGCTAACTGAAGTAAGTTACCTGATGGGATCGAAGCGCGAACAACATCTCAGGGTGAATTTCAGCCGGCTCGTGGCACCCCGCACAACAGTTGGCATTGATTACGGACTTATCAACTCGCCCGGATATTACAAGAATCATTTTGCCGATCAAAGCAATGTTTATTTTACTGCCCGACACCAAACCAAAAACCTCAGGTATGGCGCAATGGCCTGGTATTTTCACAACAAGCTCATTAACAGGGAAAACGGCGGCATTGTAAACGACAGCATATTTGAAAACCGCCTCGAAACCGACCGCGGGATTTACGGTGTCAAGCTTCAGGACGCAAAGAACAGCATGAAAATGTCGGGCTTTGGTTTCGAACAATATTTTATTCTGCTGCCGCCTGTTCTGCACCATGAGAACGACAGCCTGCCCCAAAAGAGGAGTTTTCAGCTTGGGCGCATTACCCACCGTTTTGAGTATCTGCGCAATCAATGGGTTTATACGGAGCGCTCCCCTCTCGAAAATTTCTACAAACCTTTCGATGTGGTGCTCGACTCCTCCCGAACCTACGACAGCACCTACCAGACGGCCTTTATCAACAGGATTCAATGGAGCAGCCTGGGCTATCGCATCCACCAGAAACCTCCGCCACTGCATATTTACGCCGGCATCGAATTAGTCAACATTCTTCAAAGCGATTCGCTGCAATCGGAGCGTTATTTTCAACTCAATCCTTACGGAGGTGTGAGCATCAACCTGCTCAATTCGCTGTTTATTGACGGACGAATTAAAGTGATCAGTGGTAATTGGGCCGGAGGCGATGTATATCTCGAAGGTGCTGTTAAACAATACTTTGGCACATCTAAACGAAACTTAGGAAACCTGTTCGGGCAATTGTTGCTCGCTAACCAATCGCCATCGTGGTTTTATCAGCGATATTTTTCCAACCACTTCCGCTGGGAAAACAACTTTGTCAATACCAGACTACTACAGATTGAAGGCGGCTATCATTTTAAAGGTTTGTCGGCCGGTGCCGCTTACAGCCTCATCGACAGGCCGGTGTATCTGGGCACCGAAGCCCGGCCCAAACAAAGCGGCGGATCGGCCAATGTATTGCAACTCTTTGGAAAAATGCATCTTAACCCCGGGAGGTTTGATCTGATAGGTCGGGTGGCCTGGCAGTTTGCCGACAACGACAGCGTGCTCAGGGTGCCTGCCCTGATTGGAAGATTACGCATGTTGTACACCTTCGAGGCCATCAAAGACATTGCCACAGTGCAGGTAGGGCTCGATGCCTTATACCACTCCAAATATTACGCTGATGCATGGATGCCTGCCTTGCGCAGTTTTCACCTTCAAAACATCAAGCAAGTGGGAAACTACCCTTATGTTGACGCACATGTGGCACTTAAACTCAAGCGTGCAAGGATTTTCTTTCAGGCTACCAACCTCTTCAGCCTGACAGGCTATCATCATTACTTCACCACACCGGGCTATCCCATGCGCGACCAGCGCTTCTGTCTGGGCGTTAACTGGAGGTTCTACAACTAGGGGCTATCGTTTGCCTGATGTGATCACTTATGCAGGTATGTGGCCAATTTTTTCATCGTTATCACCTGCACCGCATCACACAATCGTCATTATCACCTTACCATCCCATCCAGATGCCGGCCGCTCCGGCTAAAAGTGCAACGAGCAGGTTGACCGCCTTCACAGCCATGAAACCGCGTGGCGACTCTGCCAGCAAGGGCAAAGTGCCATGACCGTCCTGCGCTATGCTGCTTGCCATCAGAATACTGAAGGGCACAGCCCCCTGGGCAAAAAGTAGGACAAACAAATAATGAGGCCCTGATTCGGGTATGATACCAATCAGAAGGGCTAAAAGCAGCACTGTCCACAAATTTTCGGAAATCCAATGCCTTAGGTCAAGATAGTTATTCAAAAAATAGATTGCAACAAGCACACCCAGGGTCCAGCCAAAAATTTTAAAGAAGTGTTTGCGAATAATGTGATACCACAAGTGCTCATGCAGGAAATGCTCGCGGGCAGAGAGCACGATGAAAAGTAAAACAACAAACAAACCGATCAGGCTCAGACGAATCCAGTCGGCCTCACCGCTATGGTCGTGATCGTGGCTGTGGGCATGGTCGTGTACCATACCCGTATCGCCCATAAGGGTGTTCAGTTGGTGGGCCCCATCTACCACACCCGTGACCAGCATGAACAAGATACCGATTAATCCGGCAAGCAGCAGTGCTCTTGTGAAGCTCAGGTTCTTGAGGTTATCGATGGCATAGCGGGGATGCACGGGATTGCATTCCTCAGCATGCGTGTGCAGAGGCAGCTCGGCATGCGAACCTAGTCCGATAAACCTGGCCTTAACGGTGTAGTACACCACGATCCCCGCTGCGAGCGCCAAAAAGAAAAGGATGATATTGAGCCTGACAGCTGTTGCCGGAATGACAGAAAACATCAGATAGGCCTCATCGCCGGATGTGGCAATCATGGTAGCCACTATGGCCGGAAACATTACTACGCGGTGAACATATAATGAAACCATGGTGTACGAACCCAAACATCCCGGTATTATACCCATGAGCGAGCCAAGCAGAATCTGCATGATCGGCTTTTGCTGAATTTTTTCTGACCATAAACCGCGTGTTTGAATATTTACGTATTCAATAACCATCATCAAACCCAGGACAAAGGTGGTGATGATGAGCGTTTGCTGCAGCATCAGCTGAAAAGCTTCCATCATTTTTGCTATAATGTTGCAAAGGTAAAGCAATTAAGGGAGCCTGATTATGCCTCGGCGCTCTGTTGCAACGAATCCGATTTTTCCAAACTTAAGTTTACAGTGGATATGAAATCAGCTAAAATGTCCGGACACTTTCATTTCCGAGCCTGATCACATTACATTTGGCAAATTTTTGTACCATGGCAATCAACCTCCTGATGATGGCAGCAGGATTGGCCCTGCTGATCTTAGGCGCCAACTGGCTTGTGAATGGTGCTTCGGCCATAGCAAGAAAAATGAAAGTTTCGGATCTGGCCATCGGGCTTACAATAGTCTCATTTGGCACTTCGGCTCCGGAGCTGGTGGTCAACACCTTCGCTTCGTTTAAAGGAAACGATGGGATTGTTTTCGGCAATGTGATTGGCAGCAACAACTTCAACCTTTTTGTAATTCTTGGTATTGCCGGCCTTATCGCACCGCTGCGCGTGGCCACATCCACAGTCTGGCGCGAAATCCCCCTTTCGTTACTGGCGGCTGTTATACTCTGGCTTTTAGTCAACGATCAACTTTTATCAGGTTCTGCAGGCAAGCTTGGTCGTGCTGACGGGCTGATTCTATTGGTTTTTTTTGCCTATTTCCTTTGGTATGTGGCCAAGCAGCTCAGTCATGAAGTATCAGAAAGAACACTGCACAACGATAAGCCCGTTTACATTCTCATTGGGCTTGTGCTGGCTGGTCTTGCAGGTCTGGTAATCGGAGGCAGGCTCGTCGTATCAAGTGCTGTGGATATTGCAAAATTGCTTGGTATGAGCGAGAAAGTCATTGGTCTTACTATTGTTGCGGCCGGTACTTCGCTGCCAGAATTGGCTACCAGCATAGTTGCAACAATAAGAAAGAATAACGATATCGCAGTTGGCAATGTGATCGGTTCCAACATTTTCAACATTTTTTTCATCCTCTCTGTCAGCGCGTTTGTGAAGCCTGTGGCCTTCGATTCCACGCTAAATATCGATCTGTATCTGCTAATGGCCGGCACCTTAATACTTTTTGGCGCTATGTTCGTTTCGGGTCGCAAAAAGCTCGACCGCTGGGAAGCTGCCTTGCTGCTCGTGATCTATGTAAGTTATACATGGTGGATTCTGGAAAGGGGATAATACAAACCAGCATAACCAGCATTTGGCCTTATATCATTCAACTGTAAATGAAATAATGAGTCCTGCTCAGCTATTGCCTTTCAGGTGGATGGCTGCTTGCCGAATGATGGGCGTTGATGGTTGAAGGGGCGAGCTTCACACCTGATATGGCAAAATATATTCCTGCAAATGAGGTGATTAAAGTAATCAAGTAAAAGGTAAAACTCAAGGCCACAGCCAGTTCAACATTTACGCCAAACCACTTTGCTCCGTAAAGGAATGTCAGCTCCCTCGCGCCTGCCCCGCCGATGGTAATCGGAATAATAGTAACAATGGAAGAAACCAGAAACAAAAACAAATAAGGCAAGCTATGCTCGTTTTGGCCAAGGCCAAGTAGGATAAAATAAGCAGAACAAAGCTGAAGGAGCTGTACACCTAATGAATAGAGATTCATTAAGTAGAACGATCTCAGAAATTTCCGGAACAGGAAAAACACTACACCGTAAAATATCAGCATAAGCACCAGCATGGCAGCAACGGCTAATAATGTATAGGTCAAGCCTGCACCCATCCAATGTATTAAAGCCAGAGCCAGTAAGGTTAACATAAAAACCCCGGACAAACGGTCGAGCAAAATGGCAGCAAAGATGGTCCTGGCCGGAAGCTGATAATGCCTGTTCAGGACAAAAATTTTATAACCATCACCACCAATGCCTCCGGGCAGAAAAAGGTTGTAAAACATGCCCAGCAGATACAGGCGGGCGTTGGCCATCTGTCCGATAGGCATACCAGCCTCATTGAAAAGGTTGTGCAGGCGTATTGATGACAGCACTTTGGATAGGATAAAAAACAGGGCAGCAAATGCCAGCGGCCCGATACTGATGTTGCGGAGGAGTGCGGCCATACCCGGCAGATCAATCTTCCGGAAAACCAGAAACAAGGCAAGGGCGGTGACTACAAACTTTAACAGTGTTATCAGTTGTTTCCTATACCTTTTGACCACCCTGATACAGATTTCTGATTTGGTAATGCGGCTTTTCCTGTGATTCATAATAGGTGCGCATCTGCAACTCGATGATGATGCCGGTGGTGATGAGTTGAAAACCGGTGATAACCATCATAACACCGAGAAAAAGCAGCGGTTTTCCGCCAATATCCTCGCCCATGAGCTTGATCACGAGCAAGTATAAATTGATGATTGCTCCGGCCAGAAAAATCAGGCCTCCCCATTTTCCAAAAAAATGCATCGGACGCTGCAAGTAGCGCCGATTAAAAACCAACAACAATAAATCGCTGATTACCTTGAAAGTACGTGAAAGACCATATTTCGAACTACCATGAATACGTGGGTGATGCCGTACATCCACCTGAGTGATTCGAGCACCCTCGAGCGCAGCCAAAACAGCAATAAAACGGTGCATTTCGCCATAAATGCCAATGCTTTTGACAAGCTCTGCCTTAAATACTTTGAGCGCACAGCCATTATCCTTGATTCTGACACCCGTTGCACGCATGATGATGCGGTTTGCAATGAAGGAAGGGATTTTGCGGATAAAAAAATCGTCCTTTCGATCGACCCTGTTGCCGGCAACCAGATCGTAATCGCCCTGCTCAGCTGTCGCAACCATCATGGGAATGTCGGCCGGATCGTTCTGCAGGTCACCATCCATGGTTACAATAAACGAACCACTTGCCGCTTTGATGCCTGCTGCCAATGCTGCGCTCTGTCCGTAGTTCTTGCGGAATTCGATGAGCTTGACACGAGGATCGCTGATAGACAGGATTTTCGACAATGTACGATCAGTGGAACCATCGTTGACAAATATTACTTCGAAAGATTCGTCCTGAAGCGCTTCGACAATTTTAGCAAAAAGCGGAAGCACATTATCCTCTTCATTATAAACTGTGACAACTACAGAAATCTTTACCATTACCAGCCAATCATGTTTGTTTGGGAATAAATAATCCTGCAAAACAAAAAAGCCTAAGCCAGCTTAGCGCTTTTCAATTCAGCGGCAAATGTAAAATCAAATACCGATATGCCGTACAATTGATAAGGAATTCGGCCGGCAGACATGGTAAAATGGTAACTTTGCGCGGCAAAATACTGTAGTGAAGTATGAGGAAAATCCTGCTGACCGGCATGGCCGGCTTTGTTGGTTTTCATCTGGCCAAGCGCCTGGCAAAGGAAGGCATTGACGTTACCGGAGTTGACAATCTGAATGCATACTACGACCCTGAACTAAAAAAGAATCGCTTATCGGAGCTTGGGTTCGACACCGCTTCTTTCATCGGGCTTAAACCATGCAATTCAACTCAATACCCTCATTTACAATTCATTAAAGCCGACTTAACGGACAAGGCATTTATCGATCAGCTTTTCGCAACCTCAGGGTTTGACTGCGTTATTCACCTGGCGGCTCAACCCGGAATCAGGGCCAGCATCAACACCCCTTACGCTTACCTGAAAGACAACCTCGAAGTGTTTCTGAATATACTGGAAGCCTGCCGCCATCACCCCGTGCAGCACCTGATATATGCCAGCAGCTCAAGCGTTTACGGAGCCAACAACAAACTGCCCAATACCGAGGATGACAAAGTTGACCATCCCATGAGTCTTTATGCGGTCACTAAACGCGCAAACGAGCTGATGGCGCAAGCCTACAGTCAACTCTACAACATACCTGCTTCAGGCTTGCGTTTCTTCACGGTTTATGGCCCATGGGGAAGGCCCGACATGGCCTATTTCCGGTTTGCCAAAGCCATTGCCGAAGGTCAGTTGATTGAAGTGTACAACAATGGCCAACTCGAACGCGACTTCACTTATGTGGACGACATCATCGAGGGCATGTTTCGCCTTATCAATATCCCTCCGCAAACCACTCCGCCAGCAGCGATATACAACATCGGAAAAGGATCGCCGGTTAAACTGTTGCATTTCATTGCCTTATTGGAGAAATATCTTGGCAGAGAGGCCATTAAAAAAATGCTCCCGATGCAGCAGGGCGATGTTTTTGCCACACATGCCGACTGCTCGCGGCTCGAATCGGTGGTGGGTTTTGTGCCCGAAACACCGCTCGAAAAGGGTTTAAAGGCTTTTGTGGAGTGGTTCAATCAATATCAGGCATTATCATCAACCCCATAAACCGATGCAATCAATTCTGGCACGCAGCCTGAACACGGAAAAAATGCTTGTCGCATTGATTATGCTGTGCATAACTCCGGCATTTTTCCTTTATCTCGGACTTCAGCCTTTCATTCCTGACGAGGCCATCAGAGCATTGGTAGCACAGGAGATGATCCACAGCGGCGACTATATTACACCCACACTGGGCGGCGATGCTTATCTGAAAAAACCGCCTCTCTACAACTGGTTTATTGTCATGTCGTTTCAGCTTTCTGGCAGGCAGAACGAATTTTTTATGCGCCTGCCGATGCTCATCTTCCTGTTTCTGTTCACCTTTTCTATTTTTAAACTGCTACAAAAAGAGCGTGGCCGCAAACAAGCTTTACTGGTTGCACTCCTGTTCCTCACCAACGGCAGGATTTTGTTTTACGAGTCGCTTCACGGCCTGATCGACACTGCTTTCTCGTGGCTGGTATTTCTTCTTTTTATCCTGAGCTATCAGTTGATGCAGCGCCGTCAATACTTGTATATGTATCTCGTCAGTTATGGACTGATGGCACTGGGCTACCTGATGAAAGGCCTGCCCAGCCTGGTATTTATCGGTATCACCATGCTTGTTTTGCATGCAATGCATCGAAAACTGAAAATGCTTTTCAGCTGGCAGCATTTGATCGGGATAGCCTTTATGGCACTCATCCTGGGGAGTTATTACCTGGCCTATTTCAGCAGAAACCCGATTGCACCCGGCGAAGTGTTCAGCGTACTACTGGGCGAAACCACACGCCGCACCGCCCTGCGATTTGGATGGTGGGCCATGGTTAAAAACATTTTCGTCTTTCCGTTCAATATGTTCTATCATTTTTTACCGTGGAGCATTCTGGTGATCCCCATGCTCAACAAAAAAGTCATCCGAGCCTTGTGGAACGACCATTTCATGCGCTATTGCGCGCTGATCATCCTGTTCAATATTATCCCCTACTGGCTGTCGCCAGAGGTGCATCCCCGTTATGTGCTGATGTTTGTGCCGCTTTACCTTACAATGGCTATCTCTGTTTATTACACACCGGATCAACATACTGCTGTGCTGACCAAATGGATAGAAAGGGTTTTTGGTATCGTGCTCATCCTGGCTTCCATTTTGGTCTGGACGCCGGTCTTTATTGAGCCTACGCGCAACTTCGACCATATCCTGCTTATTTCGTTATCGCTTTTTGTAGCCCTTGCTCTGGTAACCCTTGCCTATTACCGACTGAACCAATACCGACTATTGTTGTTGGTGCTGGCCATGCTTATTGTCCGTATAGGTCTCAACCTTACTGTATTACCGGCGCGAGCCCTGCTTGCCACAAGCTTCGAAAGCCGGAGATTGGCCCAACAAACGGCTGCTCTTACACAAGGTTCGCCACTCTATGTCTGGTGGAACCCCGAAAAGAAGCTTGACCCATACTATGGCCGCAAGCGCACGGCCTATTCTTTTATGGTGTACGCCAATGCCGTGCGGGGCGATCGTGTAGAGTTCAGCTCTACCCGTAAGGAAGACGCCTACTACCTGGCCCGGAAAACTGACTTCTCACCAAGAGAGGCTTATGTGGTGAAGCGCTTATATCCAGCCGAAGAAGCTAAAGACCTTTATTTGATCAAGTTTTTCCCTCATGCGGTGGATTGAAGTCGGCTTAACGGCTCAAGAAGCCCGCACAAACAGGAATCATGACCTATGGCTTTTTCTCATTGAAGCTTTATATTGATGTTGTAAACCTAACCTGCTATTAGCCATTCACATTAATAAACAAAAGCACCGTGTTCCTTTCGTATTTTTGCAGCCTAATTGATGCTCATGCGGGTTAATGAACTTGAAGCCGCTGCCGAAATCATCCGCAAAGGAGGTTTGGTGGCTTTTCCTACTGAAACGGTTTATGGTCTTGGTGCCAATGCGCTGGATGGACAAGCCGTGGCTAAAATCTTCGCTCTCAAGGAGCGGCCTTCGTTCGATCCACTCATAGTACACATAGCCAGTCTGGATGCCATCGGCCGGCTCATGCTGGGTTTCGACGAAAGGGTGAACCTGCTTGCGAGTACTTTCTGGCCCGGACCACTCACTATTGTCGTGCCCAAAAATTCAAGCATCCCGGATATTGTCACGGCCGGCCTTCCCAGTGTAGGTTTGCGTATGCCTGCCAATCCTATAGCCCTGCAACTCATCGAGGCTTCAGGCTGTCCGCTGGCAGCGCCCAGTGCCAACAAGTTTGGTCAGCTCAGTCCCACCCGCGTCGAACACGTGCGCAAAGCCTTTCCCTCGCTGAAACACATCCTCGACGGCGGCCCGTGCCGTGTAGGCGTGGAATCGACCGTAGTCACCTTCGACGATGAAGGGTTTCTCATCCTTCGCCCGGGTGCCATCACGCGCCAAATGCTGCAAAAATACGTGCCGGCATCTTCGAAAAAAGCACAAAGCGTGCTCGAGAAAGCATCGCCAGGCCACATGCCTGCCCATTACAGCCCGAGTAAACCGCTTTATATCGAAGGCAAGCACGCTTTTCCGGCTGATATCTCCGGGGCAGCCTACCTGTCTGCTTCGGGCGCAAGACCGGCGGGATACAAGATTGTGGAAGTATTGTCAGAGAAAGGTAGCCTCAACGAGGTTGCCGTCAACCTTTTCAACGCATTGCACCGCCTCGAGGATGCTGATATTGACTTTATAGTAGCCCAGCCCGTGCAGCCTAGAGGAATTGGACTGGCTATCATGGACCGTCTGGATAAAGCCGCTCATAAATACACTGCACCTTAATGCCGGATTTTCCGGCCAGCAATAAGGTATTCACCATCATTTATGCTGTTATATTTATAACATTTCGTCATCACAAAACATGCTGTTTGCTTCCATTTTACTATCTTTGAACACATATTGCGTTCAATCATTGTTAACCACTTAACATTTAATTATATGAAAAAGCATGTATTGATTGTGCTTGTCGGCATGCGCAATGAAGCAGCCGAGAAAGTTCAGAAAATCCTGACAGGCTGGGGTTGTTTCATCAAAACCCGCCTTGGGCTGCACGAAGACGTGCTGGAAAACTGCACCCAAACCGGCCTTATCTTCCTGGAACTGGTTGGCGAAATGGAAAAACTTCAGGAGCTTGAACGCAAATTGAACCTCATCCCTTCGGTGAATGCACAACTGCTCACCCTATCCATTCCGGATAAAGATTAGTCGGATAGCGGTCTGAAAGTTGCAGAAAATTGTCAGTTCAGCGCTTGCCAAAACCGAACTGACATTCTTTAACAACCTGATCAGGAGAACATGGAAAATCTGATCCTTGTTCATTCATCGTGTTTTTGCCGTATTTCATCTCCTCCGTGCATGAAGCAGACCAACAAAGGCTTCGCGACAAGAGGCATCATCCTCCGGCTGCAAGCTGCAAGTGTCTTGAACCAACTGCCTTGCTCCAGGCCCTAATGCCTATCTTTGTCAAAAAAAACGGATGAAACAGGCAATCAGCTCCAATTTCAGGTTGGGCATTTTGGGTGGCGGGCAGTTAGGTAAAATGCTTTGCCAGGCCACAAGTACTTGGGACATAGCCACATGGGTGCTCGATCCCGACCCTGAAGCTGCGGCAGCAGAAGTTTGCACCAGGTTTTTCAACGGTTCTTTCCGCGACTTTGATACTGTTCTTGATTTTGGCCGGCAGGTGGACCTTCTGACCATCGAAATTGAGGGCGTGAACATCGAAGCCGTTGAGCAGCTGGAGAAGGAAGGCATGACCATTTATCCGGAACCTCGTTGCCTGCGCATCATTCGCGACAAAGGCCTGCAAAAGCTTTTCTATACCGATCATCACCTGCCCACAGCTGCTTTTCAGCTTTTCGAAAATGCTGCTCAGGTTCGTGCTGCCATAGAAGCCGGCAAGCTGAAACTACCCTTTGTGCAAAAAACACGTTTGGCTGGCTACGACGGACAAGGCGTGCTGGTGGTGAAGTCGGAGCAGTATCTGGACAAGCTCTTCGATGCTCCTTCGTTGGCAGAAGATTTCGTGGAGGATGTCCTCGAGATTGCTGTCATCGTTTCGCGCAACAAGTCAGGCGAGCTGGCTGTTTATCCGGCAGTAGAAATGATTTTCAACCCTGTGGCTAATCTGGTGGAATACCTGCTGTCGCCTGCACGCATCAGCCAACAACTGGCTGACGAGGCCTCCCGTATTGCCATCGAAACGGCAAATGCGCTCAACATTACCGGTTTGCTTGCCGTGGAAATGTTTGTGGATAAGCAGGGCCATCTGCTCATCAACGAGGTAGCTCCGCGACCCCACAACAGCGGGCACCATACCATAGAGAGCGCAATCACATCGCAATACGAACAGCATCTCAGGGCTATTCTGGGTTATCATCCGGGCTCTACCAGAATAACCTCGCCGGCGGTTATGGTGAATATACTCGGGCAACCGGGATTTTCAGGACCGGCGGTTTACGAAGGCCTCAATGAGGTGTTGGCGGTTGAAGGCGTAAAATTGCACATCTACGGAAAAAAGGCGACAAGGCCTTACCGAAAGATGGGACATGCCACAATTGTTGACCCTGATGCCGCAAAGGCACTGGAAAAAGCCGCATTTGTGCTGAACACCCTCAGGGTGATCAGCTGATCAACCGCCGGTTATTCTTCGATGGTGATAGAAACAATCTTATCGCCCTGACGGATGCTATCAATCACATCCACATTTTCGATCACCTTGCCAAACACGGTATGCCTGCGGTCGAGGTGTGCCGTATTGCGGCGGTTGTGGCAGATAAAAAACTGCGAACCACCGGTATTGCGTCCGGCATGGGCCATCGACAGCACTCCACGATCGTGATATTGCTTCGTTCCGCCTGTTTCGCACGGAATGCTGTAACCCGGGCCGCCGGTGCCATCGCCGCGCGGACAACCTCCCTGAACCACAAAGTCGGGGATAACCCTATGAAACGTTAATCCATCATAAAAACCTTTCCTGGCAAGTTCTGCAAAATTTGCCACTGTGCCGGGGGCATCATCCTCGAATAACTCGATGACCATGGTGCCTTTGTCGGTAACCATTGTTGCTTTCATATTCATAGCTTGTTGTTGATTCGCCTGCTGGACTATTTCACTACGCGCAGCGATTTATTCCAACGAATTTTGCCGCCAAAAAGCGGTTTGTTTTTATCGAGCGAGAGCCACACAAATACAGCCTTACCCACAATATGATCTTCGGGCACGAAGCCCCAGAAGCGCGAGTCGGCCGAATTGTGGCGGTTGTCGCCCATCATCCAGAAATAATCCTGTGCAAAGGTGTATTGCTTTGCTTCTTTACCGTCGATGAGAATTTTATCGTCTTCGACTACCAGCTCGTGCCCTTCGTAGGCTGTAATAATCCTCGAATAAAGGGGCAGTGTTGTCATATTCAGTTCAACGGTCTTTCCTTTGTAGGGGATTTCGAGCGGGCCAAAGTTGTCCACATTCCATGGGTATCGGGCATCGTGAGGGAAGATGTCCGGGTTCCAATCGCCGGAGGTTTCAATAATTGGCTCTACCTGCCTGACATTGGGCAGTTGGCGGAGAGCGTCAGCCACATCAGGAGTGGTCCAGAAGACGAATTCTCCGCTTTGCACGCCTAAGCGACCTTCGGTGATGTTGTGCTTTTCAAGAATGCGTTGATTCAATGGACTTCCATCCGTGAGCACGCTATAGCGAAACTGCAGATGACCATCGGTTGGGTTGGGCTGCCCGTTCACCAGGAGCTGTGCCTGGCGTATCTCAATCACATCGCCCGGCATACCGACGCAACGCTTGATATAATTCTCGCGTTTGTCAACCGGCCTGCTGGTGATTTCGCCAAAGTTGCGTTTATCATTCCACACCCTCTCGCGACCATACTGGCGAACAAGCTGATAATAACTCACATTACTCTGAAATTTCAAACTCAGGGTGTCACCGTCAGGATAGTTGAACACTACAGCATCGTTGCGCTCAACTTTTCCAAGACCAGGAAAACGGTAGTAGGGCCATTTCACCCATTCTACATACGATTTGGCTGTCTCGCTCCAGGGCAAAGTATGATGGACAAAGGGAAAAGCTAATGGGGTTACAGGCAGGCGTGGCCCATAACTGATTTTGCTGACGAATAGAAAATCACCCACCAGCAGCGATTTCTCCATACTGGAAGTAGGGATGGTATAAGCCTCGAACAAAAACATCCTTATGATGCTTGCTGCCACAACGGCGAAAACGATAGCATCGAGCCATTCGCGCATCTGCGACTTTTTCGGTCTGACCGTAACGGCAGGATCAAGGTAACTTAATTGCTGCGAGGCCAGACGAGGAAGATAAATAAAAGGTACGGCTGCGGCAGCAAGGTGCTGGAAAAATCCTTCCTTCCCAAAGCAGCGCACCAGTTCGATGAGCATGAGCCAGTAAACGAAAATATTCAGAAACGGGACCAGCAAGAGTGCCAGCCACCACCAGGGCTTCTTAATGATTTTGAGCAAAATATAGAGGTTAAAATATGGCACGGCTGCCATCCAGCCTTTAAATCCGGCCTTTTCGTAGAGCTTCCATGCAAACACGTTTGCAATAGAAAACAATGCCGGAATGAGCAAAATGAAGGTGATCATGCAAATTAAATTTTGGGGGCGAAGTTAACAAAGTATTAAGGGATTGAAAGGCAGCTGCTGTTAATTATTCATAACCAAAGCAATAGCAGAAATCAATAACCCAGAAGGTCTTCCATGGTATATACACCCTGCTTTCCGACGATGAACTCGGCAGCAAGTACAGCTCCAAAAGCAAAACCTTCGCGACTGTATGCTTCATGCCTGAGCGTGATCATATCTACAGGTGATTCAGCAATCACTTCGTGAATGCCATTTACTTCACCTTCCCGAATTGCTTCAATTGGAATACATCCGTCGGGAGCACTGGTTCCCAGCTGCCAGCTTTCGAGTCCTTCTACTCTGGCAATCAAATCGTTGGCCAAGGTTATGGCAGTGCCGCTCGGGGCATCAGCTTTGTGCATATGATGCACCTCGCGGATACGGAGTGCGTAGCCTGTACGATTTACCAGCCAGGCAAGCTGCCTGTTCAGCCTGAAAACCATATTCATGCCAATGGAGAAATTAGGTGCGTGAAAGAGCGCACCGTCCTTGTCAGCAACCAATGTTTTCACCTCATCAAGGTGCTGCTGCCATCCTGTAGTTCCTATCACCACCGGCCAACCCAGCTCAAGGCACCGCATGATATTTCCCAGTGCTGCATCGGGCTGACTGAAATCGATGATTACGTCCACCGGAACATTCGAGGGAATACTATCCCATTGTTCGGGCTGGTCGATTATCAGGGTAACTTCATGGCCGCGCGTCTTGCATTGAGCGGCTATCAACTTTCCCATCCTCCCATAACCTGATAGCGCAATATTCATGATATCAAAATTTTAAACGTAGTGTCAGGCCGGCTTGGACCGAAGCTACCGGGCTTCCGGGAATTACCGGTGCCTGCTGCATCTGGGGTTTGATTTGCAAAACAAGATCTTCGCTTATATCGTAGTAAAAGAAGTGTGCATCCACTGCAGCATCAACAATGTTCAGCCCATACCACAAGCCAAGCAGCAGAAAACTCACTTCCATATTGCGCCTGTAATAGTCGCGTATGGAAATAATGTCGGTGGGCTGATATTTGATATACTTGTTGTCGGTGGGATAGGTGTCGCCGTTCGATAAATAAACAAATGCTTCGCGGGCCAGGCGATATTCATTCCTGTTGATGATTCCGAAATAGGTGAGTGCACCGGCTCCGGCATACACGATGGGCACCTTCCAGTATTTCCGGTTATACATCTGGCCAAGTCCGGGCAGTACGGCCGAATAAACACTGGCTTTGTGGGGCGAGTGCTTTTTGGCTTTTACTAAAGTATCGGATAAGGCCTGCTGTGCCCTTAGCGGCACAAAAGCCAGTAAAAGCACCAGCATGATTACCAGCCGTTTATTCATGAGAATGCAACGTATTCAGCTGCCCGAGCAAATTTTCAAGCTGGACATCGTTGTCGAAAGCAATGGATAATGAACCTTTTCCTTTTGGGTTTCGCTTAATCTCCACTTTTGCACCAAGCTTACGGGCAAGGTTGCTCGCCTGCTCTTTATAGGCAGACGGAACCACTTGTGCTGTTGCCTTTGCTTTTTTGTCGTCAGGGGCATTAATATCGCGCACCAGTTTCTCCACCTGACGCACATTAAGCTCTTTTTCAATGATTTGTTGAAGGATTAACAGCTGCCTTACCGGATCTTCCACACCAATAATTGCACGGGCATGACCCATAGAAATATGTCCGTCGCGCAGCGCTATCTGCACCTCGGGTGGCAGTTTAAGCAGGCGCAGGAAGTTGGCAATGGTGGTACGTCCCTTACCCACCTTTTCGCTCAGCTGTTCCTGAGTTATCTGGCATTCCTCCATCAAACGCTGATAGCTGATGGCCACCTCGATGGCGTTCAGGTTTTCGCGGTGAATATTTTCGATCAGGGCCATTTCGAGCATCTGCTCGTCGTTGGCCACCCTGATGAACACAGGTATTGTTGACAGGCCGGCCATCTTCGACGCACGCAGCCGTCGCTCACCACTAATGAGCTGATATCTGTCGAAGCCCAGTTTGCGCACCGTTACCGGCTGGATGATGCCCTGAGCCTTGATGGATGCCGCAAGCTCGCGTAGCGACATGTCGTCGAACTCGGTGCGCGGCTGAAACGGATTGGTTTCTATTTTGTCAATATCGATATCAGCAGTTGCTCCCACAATGTAGTTGCCTGCAATGTCTTGCGATGTTATGTCAGTTTCGGGGCTTTGCAGGATGGCTTCAAGGCCGCGCCCTAGCCCGCGTTTTCTGGATTTGTCGGCACTCACGTGTTTTCCTCCTCAGTTTTGGCTACCAGTTTGTTCTTAACAAGAATCTCTCTGGCAAGGTTCAGGTAATTGATGGCACCGGTACTGGCAGCATCGTGCATGATGATGGTTTCCCCATGGCTTGGGGCTTCGCTCAGGCGCGTATTGCGTGTGATGATAGTGTCGAATACCAGTTGCTGAAAATGGGTCTTCACCTCTTCGACAACCTGCTTGGATAGTCTTAAACGCGAGTCGAACATGGTGAGCAAGATACCCTCGATGTCAAGTTCCGGATTCAGGCGCGACTGCACTATCTTTATCGTATTGAGCAGCTTACCCAAACCTTCGAGAGCAAAATATTCGCATTGAACCGGAATAATCACCGAATCCGAAGCTGCCAGTGCATTCACGGTTATCAGACCAAGCGAGGGTGAGCAGTCGATCAGTATGAACTGGTAATCGTCCTTAATCTTATCGATTACCTGCTTCATCATTTTTTCGCGATTCGTCAGGTTGATCATCTCAATCTCGGCACCTACCAGGTCGATATGTGCAGGCAGAAGCATGAGGTTGGGTGTGGTTGTTTCGAGAATAGCATCTTTGGGATCCACACCATCCATGATGCATTCGTAGATGCTGTTTTCAATTTCTTTAGGATCGTAGCCAAGCCCGGATGTAGCATTGGCCTGCGGGTCGGCATCCACAAGCAAGGTTTTGAATTCCAGCACAGCAAAACTGGCTGCCAGATTGATAGCGGATGTGGTTTTGCCTACACCACCCTTTTGGTTTGCTATGGCTATGGTTTTACCCATGATGTTACGCTTCAACGGGTTAAGTAAAAAAAAGGTTCAATTACCGAATGCAAATTTACAGGTTTTGACCAAGCTTCAACTTGCATATCGTAAATAGGCCACTTACTTGTTAAGTATTGCAGCGCTTATGCCAAAGGAGGTTAACAGGCCCTGGCTGCTTTAAAGGTCTTCAAAATCAATCTCGTTTTGCTCGGCTCCATAGTTTTCGGGCAATTCACCTGTTTCGATAAAGTGCACGCTCTCTTCGAGGCCTTGCAAAAACTTTTCAAAGTCTTCGCGATAAAGGAAAATCTTATGCTTTTCGTAAAAATACTTTCCCTGATCGTTGCTAAACCTGCGTTTGCTTTCGGTGATGGTAATGTACTTATCCTCGCCACGCGTGAGCTTTACATCGAAGAAGTATGTCCGTTTTCCGGCTCTCACAGCACGCGAAAAAATACCATCTCTGTTATCATGCCTGTTGTCAGCATCCATTTGCTTTAGGTTTTCCTGTGCGATAATCCTGAAACAAAAGTAAAAAATCTTCTTTATCTCCTGTCGATATGGTAAAAATGCTGCATTCAGCCGGAAAATTTACATGCAGGTAAAATCGGGACAGCAATTCACTGAAACCTCTTATCTGGATTCGTTCTAAAAATGCCTATTTTTGCAACCTCATTTTGAACAAAAGGACCGCAACAAACCTTTTGCATAATTAATAACGTGCACAATGGCGACATTTGAAATTGTGATGCCCAAGATGGGCGAAAGTGTAATAGAGGCCACCATCACCAAATGGCTCAAACAACCCGGCGATATGGTTTCGGAAGACGATCCCATTCTGGAGATTGCCACCGATAAGGTGGATTCGGAGATCCCTTCGCCGGTAGAGGGCAAACTGATCAAACAATTGTATAAGGAAGGTGATGTGGTAGCTGTGGGTTTGCCTATTGCTGTCATCAGCATGGATGGCGAAGATGATACAACAGCCGAAGAGCCCGCAACAGTACCCGAAGTGCTTATTCCGGGCACCGAACTGATAGCTGAAACTTCAGCCGCGCACCCGACCGAGGCTCCGGTGAGCAGCTCAGGCAGGTTCTATTCACCACTGGTGAAAAGCATCGCAAAAGCCGAAAACCTCAGCCAACAGGAACTCGACAGCATCATTGGCTCAGGTAAGGACGGCAGGGTGAACAAGGAAGACATCCTCAACTACCTTAAAAACAGAACCAAAACTCCTGTAGCAACGGCCGCACCGACGGTTACAGCGCCTCAGCCTGCTGCCGCGCCGCCAAAAACTGCACCTAAAATCGAAGCACCAAAAGTGTACACCGAAGCCGGCGATCAGGTTGTGGAAATGGATCGTATGCGTCGCCTGATTGCCGACCATATGGTGATGTCGAAACAGGTTTCGCCCCATGTTACCAGCTTTATCGATGTTGATGTCACCAATATCGTTAACTGGCGCAACAAGGTGAAGGATAGTTTCCAGAAACGCGAGGGTGAAAAAATTACCTACACGCCTATTTTCTTCGAAGCTGCCGCCAAAGCCCTGAAGGAATTTCCGCAGGTGAACGCATCGGTTGATGGCTACAACATCATTCTTCGCAAGAATATCAATATCGGGATGGCCACTGCCCTGCCCAACGGAAATCTGATTGTCCCGGTCATCAAGAATGTGGACGAAAAAAGCCTGCTGGGTGTTACCAAAGCAGTAAACGACCTGGCCGGCCGGGCCAGAGCCAACAAACTGCAGCCTGATGAGATTCAGGGCGGAACATTTACCATAACCAATTTTGGTTCGTTCGACAGCCTAACCGGAACACCTATAATAAACCAACCTCAGGTGGCCATACTTGCCGTTGGTGCCATCCGCAAACAGCCTGCCGTAATCGAAACAGCCTATGGCGATGTGATTGCCATCCGTCATATCATGATACTGGCTTTGGCCTATGACCACCGTATTGTCGATGGCGCACTCGGCGGCATGTTCCTCAAGAAAATGAAACAATTGCTTGAGGACTTCAATCCTGATCGCGAAATCTAACAATTTGATAATCAACAAAACAGGGTTGGTCTGAGGCTGACCCTGTTTTTTTTCCAATGCAAAGCCCATGCAGCTTAACCTAAAACGTCCGCTGGCCTTTTTCGACCTTGAGACTACCGGACTGAATATCACCAACGACCGCATCATCGAGATCAGCATCCTTAAAGTGCATCCCGATGGACGCGAGGAACAGAAAAGCTGGAGGGTGAATCCGGGAATACCTATTCCAACAACGTCAACAGTTTTTCATGGCATTACCGACGAGCAGGTTCAGGGATTGCCAAGCTTCCATGCCATTGCCCACGATGTGGCCCGCTTTCTGGCGGGCTGCGACCTTGCCGGATACAATGCCATCAAATTCGACCTTCCGATGCTGGTCGAAGAGTTTCTGCGCTGCGATGTTCCTTTCGATATTTCAAACCGTTATCTGATTGATGTCCAGAATATTTTCATGAAGATGGAGCCCCGCAACCTCAGAGGGGCTTACCGCTTCTATTGCCAGAAAGAACTCGTGAACGCCCATTCGGCTGAGGCCGATACGCGTGCCACCTTCGAAATACTGAAGGCGCAGCTCGACAGATATCATCAGGCCGAATACATTGACCCGGCAGGCAATGTTTCGAAACCCGTTGAGAACGACATGAAAATCCTGCATGAGTTCTCGGCGCATCATCGCAATGCCGACCTCAACGGGCAGATTATCTTCGACGATCAGCATCGCGAGGTGCTGAATTTCGGAAAGCACAAGGGCAAGCTTGTAGAAGACGTATTCCGCGATGAACCATCGTATTACGATTGGATGATGAAAGGCGAATTTCCGCTGTTTACCAAGAAGCTGATTACCGCCATAAAGCTGAGATCAAAAGGCAAACAAGTGAGCATGACCAACAAAAAAAAGGAATAGCATGAAGCTGATCTGCATTGGGCGCAACTATGCCGAGCACGCCCGCGAGCTAAACAATCCGCTGCCGGCAAAACCTGTTTTCTTCATGAAACCCGACACTGCCCTGCTGCCTCCGCACAACCCGTTTTTTCTGCCCGACTTCTCCAACGACATCCATTACGAAGTGGAACTTGTGCTGCGTGTCTGCAAACACGGGCGCAGCATTGCAGAGCAATTTGCCCACAAATATTATGATGCCATAGGTGTGGGCATCGATTTTACGGCACGTGACCTACAAGCCGAATGCAAGCAAAAAGGTTTGCCATGGGAAGTGGCCAAAGCCTTCGACTTTTCAGCGCCGGTAAGCCGTTTTCTGCCTAAAGAACAGTTCGCCGATCTGAGCAACATCAACTTTGGCCTGAAAATTAATGACGTATGGCGTCAACAGGGCAATAGCAAGGATATGATTTTCAGTTTCGACCAGATCATTGCCTATGTTTCACAATTCGTTACCCTGCGCGAAGGCGATTATATCTTCACAGGGACTCCCGAAGGCGTAGGTCCGACCCATATTGACGACCGCTTTGAGCTGTTCATCGAAGACCAGATGCTTCTTGCTTTTAATGTAAAGTAGGCTTCACGCTTAACTGGTGATTGCAGATATGAGCACCCGGCTTAGAGCGTAAACCGGAATGTATTCTTGACTTCCAGATCATTGGGTTTTCTTCCACCGACAGGTTCTGAACGATAGAAAAACTCGGCACTCATAATAAACAACCAACGATCGTTGATGGGCGTGCTCATGTTCAAATTGAGCGAGTAGCGGAAATTATTGAAATCGCTCAGTGCAGGCTGAAAGTAGTTGATCATGTTGATGCTGAAATTCTTAGCAGGATCCCAAAGCAGAGAAAGGTAAGACGAGGAGCGCATGATGCTGACGGTTTGTCGGGGTCGGGTAGAATAGCTTTCGTGCTCCAGGAAAACTCCGGTTCCGATAAACAGCCTGACTTTTTTACTGGCTTTCCATGCGCTGTCGGCCAGATTCACGGGATTGAACCTGAACCCGCCTCCGAGCAAGGTGCGACTCCGGAGCAATAAAAACTCATCGAACTGCTGCTGCAGATAACCCTCAGCCATCATCACAGCCATTTCGTCGAGATCATAAATCGTCCGGAAATGAACAAACCCTTTGTGAGCAGAAGTTTTTCCGGCTGAAGTGCGGAGGTTGTATTCCAGAATGGTGAAATAATCGGTGCGAGGCCCGTTGTAGTCCACCCTGAACCTGTCGGTCAGCTCAAGATAGTTGGTATTGCCGGAGGCGATATTAAACCCGAAAGCATTCGAAAACATGAAGCCTTCACGGTTGTTATCACGGTAATAGCGTTCGATATTTACCTGCGAACTGAGCACCAGCGGCGCTAACGCCAGCAGGAGCAGCACGAAACGTTTCATCGCATGTCAACCACATCAATACCGGGATAGTCGGCGGGATTAAAGGTGAAAAAATTGCGGGTAAGGCTGGCATTTGGTGTCATACCACTAAGATCATAGATGAACTGGTTGCCACCGTTGTCGAATATCACAAGCCTTCCCAGCTGCTCGGCAGCTTCCTTTACACCCACTAACACCTTGGGAAATTTTGACCCTGCTCCGGCTTTGAGCTCTATGGTTTTTAAGCCTTTGGCTGTATTGGTCTTGTCGTTGGTAAAGGATGCCTTGTAATCCTTAGAATAAGATGTAAGCAGGTTCGTTGGATTTAATGACTCTTCGCCGACACCTGCATTGCTCACCATCACCTCGTTGCTTCCAGGCAGATACGTCCAAACTGTTTTTCCATCGCTCACAATGGTTTGCCCGTCGATGAGCACTTTATAGGCATCGCCATTGAGAAAAAGCGTACCACTCTTTTTTTCGTTGATGCCTGCCTTGGTATTAATCATTTGATAGGAAAACTCTATCTTCAGGTTAGGCGTGGCGCGTATTTTGTCCACCGTGGATTTCAAGAGCTGGTCGGCTGTTTTTTGAGCAGCCGCTTCGCGGCTGTTAATCATGGCTCCTAACAGGAGCAGTAGCATTAAGAATCGTTTCATCATTATTTATTGTTATTCGTGCGGTGATAGTAATCCTTCAAAAACTGTTCCAAAGCCATCGTTCCGTTCACCTTTACTTCCCTTGCCTTCGATCCTTCGAAGGGGCCAACGATTCCGGCGGCTTCAAGCTGATCGATGATGCGGGCTGCGCGATTGTAGCCCAGCTTTAGCTTACGTTGCAGCAGAGATGTTGATCCCTGCTGATTTTCAACAATCACACGGGCAGCATCTTCAAAGAGCGGGTCGCGCTCACCGGCATCCAGTATCTCGCCCACCTCATCCTGTTCATCGGCATATTCGGGCAGGTGGAATGCATCGGGATAGCCGCGCTGCGAACCAATATAGTCAGTAAGTCGCTCCACCTCAGGCGTATCGATAAAAGCGCACTGCAGGCGGATAAGGTCGCTGCCGGTGCTCAGGAGCATATCTCCCCTGCCCACCAATTGGTCGGCACCTCCGGTATCGAGTATAGTGCGGGAGTCGGTGCGCGAAATCACACGAAAGGCAATACGTGCAGGAAAATTAGCTTTGATGGTTCCGGTGATAATGTTGACCGTAGGGCGCTGCGTGGCAATAATCAAATGCAGACCCACAGCCCTTGCAAGCTGTGCCAGACGCGTGATGGGTCCTTCAACCTCCTTGCCTGCCGTCATAATAAGGTCGGCAAACTCGTCGATAATGAGCACAATATAGGGCAGGAAACGATGTCCCTGGAGCGGATTGAGTTTTCGTGACTTGAACTTTTCGTTGTATTCCTTAATATTGCGCACCTGAGCATCCTTGAGCAACTCGTAGCGGTTGTCCATCTCGATGGTCAGCGAATTGAGTGTGCGCACCACTTTGCGCGTGTCCGTAACAATGGCTTCTTCCGAATCCGGCAGCTTGGCCAGGAAATGTCTTTCGATCCGGCTATAGAGGTTGAGCTCCACCTTTTTGGGATCCACCATAACAAACTTCAGCTCGGCCGGATGCTTGGTGTAGAGCAGCGAAGTGATGATGGCATTGAGTCCGACCGATTTACCCTGCCCTGTGGCTCCGGCCATAAGGATATGGGGCATACGGGTGAGGTCGGCCACAAAACTCTCGTTAGCAATGGTTTTGCCTAAACCGAAAGGCAGCTCATAATTGTTCGACCGGAATCTTTCGGAGCCGATAATGCTGCGCATCGAAACCAGTTCCGGTTTCATATTGGGCACCTCGATCCCTACTGTGCCCTTGCCGGGAATGGGAGCAATAATGCGAATGCCCAAGGCCGACAGGCTAAGGGCAATGTCGTCTTCCAATCCTTTGATGCGGCTGATGCGCACACCGGGCGACGGCACAATTTCATAGAGTGTAACCGTTGGTCCGATAGTTGCCTTAATCTTCTCAATACCAATAGAATAGTTGGCCAGAGTTTCGACAATGCGCTTTTTATTGGCTTCCAGTTCCGATCGCTCGACGGTGATGGTGCCATCGCCGTAATCGCTGAGCAGCTCGACAGGAGGAAACCTGTAGTCGGCCAGATCGAGTGTAGGATCGTAAACCGTATCGATGGTTTGTCTTGCAACGGTTCCGCGTGTTTTAGCCGGTTCACCTTTTTTCAGGCTGTCCGAAATCTCAAGCTGTGGTTCAACAGGCGCCGTTGCGACAACCGGGCCGGATACCAAATCCTTTGCATCAGACTCAAGCTCAAGTTCGATGGGCTTATTAGCCGTATTCAGAGGGTCAGGCTTTCCGGATAGATCTTCATCGTCCACCGCAAATTCAACAGTATTATACACATCGCCCTTCTCATCAGCAATACCGGTAGGGGCAGTCACAGCATTCTTAGCCTTGCCGAAGGTGAGGGCAAAGGTCCAGATAATGAAGGTGATCAGGATGAAAGCAAGAACCATAAGCATGCCCGTATAACCAAGCACTGCGGAAAGATATTCCTTGATAAACATCCCTGTCAATCCCCCAAGTGTATTGAACGGATGTGCCGGAAAAAGCACGGCCATCAGCAGGGGCAGCCAAAGCAGGCTCATGACGGCATATTTCCAGATACCCCAGGGCCTGAGTAATGTGCGCCTGAAAATGAGCTGATACCCGGCCAGAAAAAAAAGAAAAGGCAGATAAAATGCACCTACACCAAATCCCTCCTTAACCAGCAGCTGGCTGAGGAAAGCGCCAAGATTACCCATCCAGTTGTTGATTTGAAGGCCCTTATCGGTGAGCACCAGGCGTACGGGAAGGTCGCTGAAATAATCGTCGGTGATTTCACTAAACCAATTGAGGTAAAACGAAATAAAGGATAGCAGCAGGTAGGCCGAGGCAAACAGGAATAAAATACCGGTTGCCTGGCCGGTGCGTGGCCCCATGGTCAGATTAGGCATGCGCCAACGCTTTTTAGGAGGCTTGTCGGCTTTTGGTTTTTTTTTGTTATCCGGAACGGCAGTGGCTGGCAAAGGCGATTTGCTCTCTTTGCCAGGTGGTTCTATAAAAGTGTTAGCTGCTTTGGCCATGCCATTCGGTTTTGCCGTGCAAAATTAAGCATTTCCGCATGTTGCACATCCTTACCTCGCTATGCAAAAGGTTTAGACGCTGTGATTTGTGGTATATTTGTCCTGAATAATCCTTTACACATGACTGCACATCAGCAAGCCCTTGTGGGCATAATCATGGGTTCGGACAGCGACCTGCAGGTGATGCGCGAGGCCGCTCTTCAGCTCGACTGGTTTGGGATTCCATACGAGATGCGCGTGGTTTCGGCTCACCGCACCCCTGAACTGATGGTTGAATATGCCAAGTCGGCCGCATCCAGAGGTTTACGTGTAATTGTGGCGGGTGCCGGAGGAGCAGCGCATTTGCCCGGTATGGTGGCCAGCCTGACCCCGCTGCCGGTGATTGGTGTGCCTGTAAAATCTTCAAATTCTATCGAGGGCATCGACTCGCTGCTTTCCATTGTGCAGATGCCCAAAGGTATTCCCGTGGCTACGGTGGCGGTGAATGGCGCTGCCAATGCAGGCTTGCTGGCTGCGAGAATTATTGGTGCAGGCGACCCTCAGGTGCATCAAAAAATGCAGGAGTTTATGGATATCCAAACCCGGGCGGTACTCGAAAAAGCTGCAAGGCCGCTAAAGCCCTAAAAAACTCCATCACTATATAGAAGCACCCTACTGCTTTTGCAACTTATCTTGATCGAAACGTATCCCAAAGCAAATCAGGCTATCATTTAGGATGGCCTTTGCTCAGGCAGAAATACCGTATTGTGTGCGTCCGAGTGCAGCGCAAACTTCAGGCACTGCTTTTTTGCCTTTCTCGTAGCCCAAATCAAAAATTTCCTGAGCTTTATCAAAATCAAAAGTGTTATATGTTCGGGCTTCAGGGGCGTTTATCAGCAGATGGCAGTCATCAAGCTGATCACGAAAGGTGTTCTGAACTGCAATCATCATGCATCGCTCCCCCACCTGTCGCATGCTGGTCAGTTCGGACTCAAGATCGCAGATCTGATTGGCGTTGACGCCGACTACAAACCGACCATTCCTTTTCAGGCAACTGATGGGCAGATTGAGCGTCAGCCCACCATCAACATACTGATGTCTGCCAATCTTCACCGGTTCGAATATAATGGGTATGGAAGATGAGGCCATGACAGCCTGCGCAAGATCTCCACTGCAAATCAGTTCGTTACGACCTGTATGCAGATTGGTAACCGAAATAGTAAGCGGAATATTTAGCTTTTCAAAACTGTTGTGCGGGATATACTTATTCAGCTGCTCCTGAAGCACCTTCAGGCTCCCTATTCCGCCCTTTAAACCCAACCATTGAGGAAAAGACAGAAATCCGGGTAATTTGATGGTTTTCAGCATCTCCTCAGGTGAAACACCCGCGCAGTACAGCGCACCAACAATACTGCCCATACTTGCACCCGAAACCTCAGCCGGCTTTAATCCGGCTTCGTCAAACGCTTTCAATACTCCGGCATGGATGATACCTCTGGCGCCGCCACCACTGAGGGCTATGGCAAAGGAACTGAACACTTCTTCTTTTTTCATAACAAAAACAGCTGGCCATAAGACAGCTGCAAATGTCTAAAAGTTGCAATAAAACTTCAGGCCTTAATCATGGTTAAAATCATTTTAAAGGCCTGTGCTGCATACAATGCATGAGGCATATGGGCAGGCATGATGATGCTGTGGCCTGAGGATAGTTCATGTGGCCGGCCATCGATAGTGATGATTGCCTGACCTTCGATCACTTGCACCAGCGCATCGAATGGGGCCGTATGTTCCGACAGACCCTGACCGGCATCGAAGGCAAAGAGGCTTACATTGCCTTTTTCGTTCTTCATTACCTGACGGCTCACCACAGCATCAGACTGATATTCAATGGCTTCGGCAAAGTTGAAGACTTTTGCTGTTTCAAATAATTTCTGTTGATTCATGGGATAAGCATTAATTTTTGAAAAAAACGGGTTTGTAGGTAAGCATCAGCCAGGCCCAGTTGGTGGTGTTTTCGTGATTGCCACCGCGAAGCGCCTGCAATGTGGCCGTTCCAAACATATGTGAGTAGCCGGCCTGAAGGTTGGCTTGCTCGCTGATGCGATATTGCATGGTGAAATCGAATTCCGTTCCGAGCTCAGCCGGCATGACTTTACCGTCGGAATTGAGCACATCAGCAGCGGCCGAAAACCTGTGGATGGTAAAGTTATAGGTGGTTTTGCCGTTGCGACCTGAAAGGCCTAAATAAAAATCATTGAGCCCTACACTGTTCTGATGGTTTCCTACATAGAAAAAGTCCATAAGGCCGTTGAATTTGTGGTTGGTTCCATAAAAAGGATTAAAGCTTTTGTTGGTGTAGCCAACGGGATCGCTAACCTTGTCTTTCATGCTGGTACCCGACAGGTGCTCAAAACCCAGATTGGCGTTCAGACGACTGTTCAGCCTATAGTCGGCGGCAGCCAGAAAATTCATGGCCGATAGCTTCCGGTCTGTGGCGTCTTTGCCACCGGTGTAGTAAAAATTTCCCTGCAGTCCGAGTTTTTCACCTGTATGGGTGAGCCTGGTTCCGGCGGTCTGACTGAAAACAGTTTTATACTTTTCGGCTCCACCTTCCGTATAAATGTATTCCATGCCATTGTTCAGCAAAAGGACGCTCATACCCAGCCGGCCGATCTTCCGGTTGTACCATAAAAACTGCATGCTCTTATAACTATTGGGCAGGTTATATCTGGTGCCTGACATGAGTTCGGCGGCCTGATTAAACGCCACTCCCACATGCAGTTTAAAGTCGTTCTCGTACTTGAGCAGGGCAAGGTCGTGCGCCCTGGCCTGCTGCGCCCATTCCACGTTACCCAAAATTCGGGCATCGTCGTAATTAAGCTCCTGCCGGCCGGCCTTGATGGAAAAATGCTCTTTAAACATCCATTCGGTCCAGGCCTGATGTACCATGATACGACCGGATGATGACAGCTGAGGTGTTTCGCCCCAAAGGCGCACGTCCTGCAGGCTCAGCCCGGCCCTGAAAAGATCAGATTTGTGGTCGAGATTCAGGCGCGAACGCTGCGAAACCTGAAATGCTGCCTTATCATCGTCACCAAAAAGCACCTTAAAACCATGACGATATTCGGCCCTTTGCCTGATCTCACCGGTCAGGCTTGTTTGTCCAATCAGCCAAAAAGGCCAGAGCAGTGCTGCTGCAATGAATATTAGTTGCTGTTTCATATTGTATTTATTTAGGTAAATTGGTATTGATTTTCCTGTATTTACAAACGAAAACTTTTCATGCCGGCTGGAGTATGAAATAATTAAAGGTAATCGGCCAAAGAATTGTTTTGCAGGTGATTACGGAAATCCTGCGTCATCTTGCGCGTCACATTATCCATGATGCACCGGTCGAAGGGGCAGATGTGCTTATCGTGAGGGCAGCTCGTAACTTCTATTTTGCCCTCGATGGACTCATAGATTTCGAGCAGGCTGATGTCCTTAGGATGCTTCTTGAGTACAAATCCTCCACTTGGCCCGCGGTGCGAGTCAAGAAATCCATCTTTGACCAGCCGCTGAAAAATTTTAGCTACATGATGCTTGGAGCTGTTGGTGATGTCAGCTATCTGCAAAACATTGGTCACGCCTTCGTTCTTGGCTACGACGATCATGCCGTGAAGGGCAATAGATGCAGCTTCGGTTAGTGTTACGATTTTTGTCATCGCCTTTTTAGTAATTAAATACCAAAATTATCCCCTTTTTTCTGTATGACAAGTTTTTCGCGTATTTTTTTTTAACGGACGGCGAATTTTCTTTTCAGTCCGTCGCTGGTTGTCAGGAAATAAACACCGGCATTCGCAACAGCTATGCGAAAAGTTGAGGCTGATGACACAGTTTCGTAAACAAGGCGGCCGGTGAGGTCAAAGAGATGAATTTTCCGGATCTGGTTATCGGGCATAGTGGCTTCTATCCATCCGTTAAACTGCCGTAAGAGGATAGCCGGGCGATTTTGTGCCTGCATCTCGTTTTGTCCTATAATTAGCCCGTTCAAATCGTATCGCCTGAAAAACCTCCAGATTTCGGCACTGGCACTAAAGTCCATATTGGTAATATTAATATTGACGGGTGCACCGGGCCATGAATGGCCACCGCCAATCACCTTGTAATGCATGACCGAGCTCCCATTCGTTCCGCCACCGTAGGTATGAAGCTCGGCCGTGCATCCGTCATCAGGATCGATATCAGGCAACGGAACTATCTGAGGAACAGTTGCAGTGCCATTGACTCCCACCCAAAAATTGAGCAGATTTTGCACCGGCGCAAATAAAAAGTTGCCGGGATATGGCACTGTTGCATCGGCTGTGCCGTGTATTTGCATTACCGGAATGGGTCGCGGTGGCTGACATGTAGCAAGGTTGGTGTTGGTCGTGGTTCCTGTAACCGATGCAACGGCCGCTATCCTGCCACCGAGCTGGCATGCCAGCTGAAAGCTCATAAAGCCACCATTGCTCATTCCGGTTACATAAACTCTTGATTGATTGATATTAAGAAAGGTTGACAAGGTATCGGTCAGGGCCGAAAGAAATCCGACATCATCAACGTTTGAGGTACCAAAAGCGTTCCAATGCATGGTATTGGAGAAGTCGGGCGTTCCGTTGGGATGGACCAGGATAAATCCTGCAGTATCGGCAATTGGCTTGAAATTCGTGTATAATTCCTGCTCAATATTATTGGAGCCATAGCCATGCAGATTAATTAACAAAGGTGCAGGCACCGTTGCACTCGCTGATGCAGGAATATAAACCCTGTAGGTTCGGAGCAGGCCGCCATGGATGAAACTGCCGTTAATGTTTTGCTGAGCGCTTGTTTCGGCCAGCAGCAAAAGCAGAAAACCTGTCAGGAATGTCAATTTTCTCTTCATCAGCCTGAAATATGAGACAAATGTAGTTGATTACGGATGACCCCATTCAGCTACTCCGTCAACGTTCGGTGATAAAATATCTGTTAATGACCTTTTGCCGAAACTTAAAAATATTCTCTACCTCGCGTTTCACAAGGATTTTATGCACCAATGCTCCGAGCGGGCCAAACGGCAAAGCATAACTCACGATATCTGTCATTTCAACCCCGCCTTCAACCTGCACAAAGTGATGTTCGTGATGCCACATCCTGTAGGGGCCGATCCGTTGTTCATCAACAAAGAATTTCCCCTCCGACACCTGCGTAATCTCGGTTACCCAGAGCAACGGAATGCCAAAGAGCGGCTTTACCTTGTAGGCAATAATCTGTCCCGGATACATCCTGCCTTCGCCGCCGGCAACGATGTTGAACCCCATTTTCGCGGGCGTGATTTTTTTCAGGTTCTGCGGTGAGCTAAAAAAATCCCAAACTGTTTCGATATCGGATTTGATGAAGGTTTTGTGAATAAGCTGATACATGACTATGTTTTTACCGCATAAACATTATTGACAGTCAAAGGTTTGTCGCGTCATAGTCAAAGTATGTTAAAAACTCAAACGCGATTGCAATCCTTTGCGCCGGCGTGATAAAGCCCGAAGGCAAACAAATTTTTTCTGCATCACGGCAATTTCTATCTTTATGGCTCAATTCATTAACCAATACTTATGCGCGCTCAAAAACCCCGTTTATCATTCTGGCAAATCTGGAACATGAGTTTCGGATTTATGGGCATACAGATGGGTTTCGCCCTTCAGAACGCCAATGCCAGCCGAATCCTGCAAACTTTTGGTGCCGATGTGGAGCATCTGTCATGGTTTTGGCTTGTTGCACCGCTGACCGGTATGATTGTTCAGCCCATTATAGGGCACTACAGCGATCGCACATGGAACAGGCTCGGCCGACGCCGGCCCTATTTTCTTACCGGGGCAGTGCTTGCTTCCATTGGGCTTATTCTGATGCCCAACTCGCCCATGTTTGCAAATGTCCTGCCGGCTTTATGGGTTGGCGCCGGAATGCTCATGATCATGGATGCCAGTTTCAATATCGCGATGGAGCCTTTCAGGGCACTTGTGGCTGATAAGCTGCCATCCGACCAGCGAACACTCGGTTTTTCGGTGCAGACTTTGCTCATAGGGATTGGCGCCGTAGTTGGATCATGGCTGCCCTACATCATGACTAATCTTTTTGGATTTGATGAGTTAGCCGAAGAAGGACAGGTGCCATTCAGCCTGATACTTTCGTTTTTAGTAGGCGCTGCTGTTCTTTTATCAACGATTATCTGGACGGTGAGCACCACCTCTGAATATTCGCCCGAGATGCAGGCTTCTTTTGATGACCATCAGGAAGCTGAACATGAGTCGTCAGGTGGTTTTATGGATATTTTCCGCGATTTTGCGCACATGCCTCAGACCATGCGTCAGCTGGGTCTGGTGCAGTTCTTCTCGTGGTTTGCCTTATTTTCGATGTGGGTGTTCACCACACCGGCACTGGCCGAGCATGTGTGGAACCTTCCTGCGGAAGACCGTCATTCGGCAGCCTTCAACGAAGCAGCCGACTATGTGGGTGTGATATTCGGGGTTTACAATCTTGTTGCCGCACTCTTTGCCATGATGCTGCCGGTGATTGCGGCCAAGGTCGGGCGCAAAATGACTCACAGCATATGCCTCACACTTGGCGGCCTGGGTATGATGTCGATGGTGTTGGTTACATCGCCCGAAATGAAGTGGTTGCTCAATATCAGCATGGTAGGTGTTGGTATTGCGTGGGCTTCAATCCTGGCCATGCCTTATGCCATCCTTGCCGGCTCGATACCTACCAGGAAGATGGGTGTTTACATGGGGATTTTCAACTTCTTTATCACCTTCCCGCAGATTGTCAACGGCATCTTTGGAGGACCTATCGTTAAGTATTTCTATAACGGCCATGCCATTTATGCTCTGGTAACTGCAGGCGTGATGCTGATTTTAGGCGCTATTTCGGTGATGTTTGTAAAAGACGTTGACGACGTGGTTAAGCGCTGATAAACAATAAATTAAGTGTAAGATAGTTTAGGGCGGACATTAACTGTCCGCCTTATTCATTTCAACAGGCCGGAGCACAAGAGCTGCTCGGTTCACGTTATAGATTTTCATAGCAGGATGACCATCCTTGTCGAGGTAGGAGGGATAGTGCAAGGATGTATCAACCCGGCCAAGCCCGCCAAAAGCGGGATCATCGGTGCTCAGCACAATTTCGTAATCGCCGGTTTCGCGAAGCGGAATTTCAAAATCAGGAAATGCCTCTGTGGTATGCCAGTTGAAAACGAAGATATGTCGGTTTCGCTCGAACACAATGGTTTTGTGGGTTTCGTCGGCCAGCAACTTCCAGGGCGGCTGTGCGAGCATGATGTTGCCATCCTTCATCAGCTGTATCATAGCGCGGTCGAAATCACCAAGCCAATGGTATTTAAGGTAGTCCTTTTCTGCCAGCGACCACTGACGACGGGCATATTTATAGCTCCACCGGTTGCCTTCGCGCGGAAAATCAATCCATTCCGGATGGCCAAATTCATTACCCATAAAATTGAGCCAGGCCTCGCCGCCAAGCGCAATGGTGAATAATCTGATCATTTTATGCAGGGCTATCCCTCGATCGATAACCAGACTCTGGGTTTCCTTGCTCATGCAGCAGTACATTTCCTTATCCATGAGCCTGAATGCCAATGTTTTATCTCCCACTAAGGCCTGATCGTGCGACTCGGCATAAGCCACGGTTTTGGTTGTAAACAAGCGGTTGGTCATAGTGTGAAACATTTCTTCCATGTTCCATTGTTCATCCGTGTATTCTTTGAGGTATCTGATCCAGAAATCGGGAAGTCCCATGCCAAGCCGGTAATCGAAACCCATGCCGCCTTCTTCGATGGGATTACAGAGGCCGGGCATTCCGCTGACCTCTTCGGCAATTGAAAGGGCTGCTGGGTTGAGGCTGTGAATGAGTGTATTGGCTAACTGAAGATAGGTGATGGCGTCGTACTCCACTCCGTCGTAGAAGAAAGTCTCGGGTTTGTTGAATTGCACACCATTTCCGTGATGAAAGTATATCATGGATGTTACGCCATCGAAGCGATAACCATCGAAGCGGAACCCGGTGAGCCAGTAACGGACATTGCTGAGCAGCAGTTGCAACACTTCGTCTTTTCCGTAATTGAACAGCTTTGAATCCCATTGCGGGTGATCGCCCCTGGGGCCGGCGTGCGTATATTGGTGGTCGGTTCCGTCGAACAGGTTGAGGCCTTCGCGGGTGTTCTTCACCGTATGCGAATGCACGATATCCATAATAACCAGCAGACCAAGCTTATGGGCTTCGTCAACAAGCTGTTTGAGCTCCTCGGGCGTTCCAAATCGCGAACTGGGTGCAAAAAAGTTGCTCACATGATAGCCAAACGAACCATAGTAGGGATGCTCGGCAATGGCCATAAGTTGAATGGCATTGTAGCCTGCTTTTACAATGCGGGGCAGGATGAGCATTCGAAACTCATCGTAGGTGCCAACGCCTTCCTTTTCCTGTGCCATGCCCACATGGGCCTCGTAAATAAACAGGGGCTCACCGGGTTTGAGCATCGGAGCCTTATGCTTAAACTTGTAAGGCTTTGGGGGATTCCATAGTTGTCCGCTAAAATCCTTGGTAAACTCGTCCTGCACTACACGCTTGATATACACCGGAATACGTTCGTGTTCGCCTATCTGGCTCTGCACAATCACCTTGATAAGGCTTTCGTGCACAAGGCGTGTGGCGTAGCTGCTGTCGTCCAGGAAAATTTCCCATATACCTCTTCCATTATTTACCAGCGGGTGACTGTATTTGTTCCAGTTGTTGAAGTCGCCGGTCAGGAACAAGGCCCTTGCATTAGGTGCCCACTCGCGATACCACCAGCCTTTGCGCAGGGCATCGTAATTGAAGCCAAAAATGCTGTCGGCCTGGGCAAAAGCATCAAGGCTGCCATAAACCCTGTTGATGTAACTGAGCCTGTCGAGGTAACGTTCGTAGCGTTGAGCAACGGCTTCGGCAACAGGTTCGAGCCAGGGATCATCGGTCACAAGTTTCATTTTTGCAGGTATCATGGCATGTAATCAGCTTGGTGTAACAAGTTCAAAAATAGCAAAGTTTGAAGGCGGAATAGTGATTGTACAGCCCTCCGATGGAATTTGGCTTCCATCAAGCTTTTGCTGTGCATTACCCTGGCCCAGCCTGAGGTGAAATTCGAAAACAGGAAGATTTGCCGTGTCAAATCCCATAAGCCTGAAGGCATCTTCCGGTATTTTGAGCTTAATGCTGCGCAATTCCGATTTATTGAAGTTGGCCAAAACAATGATCTTCTGGTCTGTGCAATAGCGCAGGAATGCAAATACATATTGGGGATCGAAATTGGTGAACCATGGGTTGGCCCACATCAGGTCGTAAAAAGCACCCGACTTAAGGGCCGGCATGGTAAGGCGTGCCATGAGCATCTTCTGAAATGCGAGCCTGAGCAACTTCTGGTCGTAGGATAGCATGGCACCATCGCAGTTTCCGTTGTTATACCATTGCTGGTGCTGCGGCATGATGCAATAGTCGTAGATAGATGTCCGTCCGTCATCGCCCGAAAAGCCGCTTGCACCTGTGGCCGTTTCTCCGCTTTCCTGACCGTTGTATATCAATAATGCTGATGGATGCATGAAAGCAGCCACTGCCATGGCCGGCAGCGAATGCAGGGGTTGCAGACCTGTGTGCCGCGAGGCTAATCGGACTTCATCATGGTTTTCCAGAAATCTGAGCATACGGTTATTCAGGCCTTCCGTCTTTCGCCAGCATTCGCTGATATCCTGGGCTGCATGCTGATGGCGAAGGATATTCATCAGCTTATCATAGAGGCCCACTTTATCATACAGGAAATCGAAGCCGGCTGCTGCAAAATCGTGGTAACGTCCGGGTTGATAGACCTCGGCAATCATCAGGAGGTGAGGATGAGTTTCTTTTAGCTGGCGTATGGCCCATTCCCAGAAAGCCAGCGGCACCATTTCGGCCATATCGGCCCGAAAGCCATCGACACCTTTATCAGCCCAATAGCGCAGTATATGCAACATTTTGTGCCAGGTGTCGGGGATGGGATTGAAATGCTGCTCCATAAATCCGGAGTAATTCACCCCATAATTGAGTTTGACGGTTTCGAACCAATCGGTCACCTCAGGCGAGGCACTGAAGCAGTCGTTACCTGTAACCTTTGCAGGTTGTTCAACATAGATAGCGTCAGTCTGGTAGATAGCGCCTGTCCTTTGGGGTGGAAGAAAAGTGCGGCCGGGCAGGTAATAAAAGTTGTTTTGGGGATGGAACTCCACGCTCGTATCATCATTGCACCCGAGATCGTGCACGCCATCAGGTTTGGCGACAGAGCGATATTGCCGAGCCACATGGTTTGGAACAAAGTCGATCAATACTTTCAGGCCGGCACTGTGAATACGCGCTACAAGCTGTTCAAACTCCGACATGCGTTGGGTTACATCAACAGCCAGATCAGGGTCAACATCGTAGTAATCTGCAATGGCATAGGGCGATCCTGCTCTTCCTTTGACCAGCGAAGGATGACTGTCGGGCACTTCAAATTCGGCGTAACTGGTAATCTTGGCGTGGCGGATGATGCCTGTCAGCCAAATGTGCGTGATACCCAGTGTGCGCAATGCTTCGATGGCCTGCTGAGTGATGCCGCTGAACTTACCGCATCCATTCTCTTCTATTGTACCATCGAAAAGCTGCTGAGGTGAAGCATTGCCGAAGAGCCGCGGAAAAAGCTGGTAAATATTGATCATCCCGAATTGGTTATCATGCAAATGTAAAGGCTTTTTGCCTTATGCACACTCAAGTCCGGCGATGTCATAAATCCTCAATTTTGCAAAAAAGCGTACCTTTGCCCGTATATGCCACATGCACACTGATGCTTGCGCTTTTCAGAAAAGAAATAAGCAGTTTTCTCACTTCATTGACAGGATATCTCGTCATTGTTGTTTTCTTATTGGTCAACGGACTGTTTTTGTGGGTATTCCCTACCGAGTTCAACATACTCGATTTTGGCTATGCCAACCTTGACGGTCTTTTCATTATTGCACCCTTTGTTTTTCTTTTTCTGGTGCCGGCCGTTACGATGCGCTCTTTTGCCGAAGAAAAGAAATCGGGCACCATCGAGATGCTGCTCACCAAGCCGCTGACGGATATGCAGATTATTGGCGCAAAGTATCTGGCCGCAGTTGTGCTTGTACTTTTTTCGTTGCTGCCCACCATGGTTTACTATATTTCTGTGTACCGCCTGGGGCTGCCACCGGGCAATCTTGACAGTGGTGGAATCTGGGGAGCATATATCGGCCTCATGTTGCTGGGTTCCTGCTTTGCTGCGATAGGACTTTTCAGCAGCAGCATTACCGACAATCAGATCCTGTCGTTTGTCCTGGCCGTGCTCCTTTGCGGTTTCATTTATGCCGGCTTCGAGTTTATCTATTCGCTTGCCCTCTTCGGCCCGGTTGATTTGTTTATCAAGCAGCTGGGCATTGCTGCACATTACAGCTCCATCAGCCGTGGTGTTATCGACACCCGCGATTTGGTTTACTTCGCCAGCCTCATTGCCTTGTTTCTTGGATTGACTAAACTCGTACTGGCAAGCAGAAAATGGTGAAAAAGCAATCGAACAACAAGCTGTTTAAGTCGAAGGATATCAGGCGCGATAACCTTCTTTCCTTTGCTATTCTGCTGGCTATCATTGTGGTAGTAAATATCATCAGTAGTTATGTCTTCACCCGGATCGACCTGACCAGCGAGAAGCGATATACCCTTGCCCCGGCAACCAAGGAGCTATTGCGCTCGGTGGACGATTATGTGTTTTTCAGGGTCTATCTTGAGGGCGAATTTCCGGCAGGCTTCAAAAAGTTGCGCCGCGAAACCAAGGAAATGCTTGATGAGTTCAGGGCATACAACAAGCTCATTGGCTACGAATTTATCAATCCATTGGCCACGGGCAACGCACGCGAAACGGAAGAAACCATTAAAACTCTTTCGGATAAAGGCTTACGCCCTACCGAGCTGCAAGTGAGGGCTACTGACGGGGCGCAGCAAAAGATAATTTTTCCGGGCGCATTGGTCATGTACCGCGACAAGGAGCTTCCGCTCGATCTGCTCGATCAGCAGTTGAACACACCGCCCGAAATGGTGATCAACAACTCTGTTCAAAACCTGGAATTCAAGCTGGCTGACATTATCCGAAAATTGTCGCAATTGCAGAAGCCTGCCCTTGCTTTTATTGAAGGTCATGGCGAGCTTAACGAAGCCGAAGTTCACGACCTCACACAGGCCTTGTTGCCCAACTACAGGGTGGATCGCATCACCATCGATGGCCGGATTTATGCACTTACACGCCGCTCTGACCCTGATGCCGATGGCAAAGTGCGCATATTGCCCAATTATGAAGCCATTATTATTGCCAAGCCGAACCAGCCATTCGACGAAAAAGACAAGTTTATCATCGACCAGTACATCATGTATGGCGGCAAGGTACTTTGGTTGGTCGATCCTGTGCTGGCCAGTATGGATAGCCTTCAGATGAACGAATCCACCGTGGGTGTTGACCTTGACCTGAAGCTTGACGATATGTTCTATAAATACGGGGTTCGCCTGAACAGGAATTTTGTGCTCGACATCAACTCAGCGTCCATTCCCTTGCGCACGGGTCAGGTTGGCGGGCAGGCACAGATTGAATTTTTCCGCTGGCCCTATTTCCCGCTGCTGAATCAGGCTTCCAATCATCCTGTTGTGCGCAACATCAACAGCATTAAGGCCGATTTTGTCAGCAGTATCGATACCATTGCCGTCGAAAACATCCGCAAAACACCCTTACTGAAAACTTCGGACTACTCGCGTATCTCGCTCACTCCGGTACTGATCAGCCTGGCCATGTTGCGGGAAAACCCCGACCCCAGAATGTATAACACTCCGGGCCAGACAACTGCTTATCTGCTCGAAGGCTCATTTACTTCGTTGTTTGCCAACCGCATCCCTCCGGAAATTGCCGATAGCCGCGAAATCGGCTTCAGGGAAACAAGTAAGCCCACAGCCATGATCGTAGTGGCCGATGGCGATATCGCGCGCAATCAGTTTCATGTTCCCCGCGGCTATCCTCTGCCACTCGGATTCGATCAGTACACGCGCCGCACTTATGGCAATAAAGACTTCATGCTCAATGCGATAAGCTATCTGGCCGATGATACACGTTTGATCAGTATCCGCTCACGTGAAATCAAGATGAGGCTGCTCGATATGAATAAAGCCAATGCCAACAGGCTTCAACTGCAGGTCATCAACATCGGATTACCCATACTTTTTGTAGTGCTGTTCGGTATTGCGATGACGCTCAGAAGGCGAAAACGCTATCAGAAAAAATATTCAAAATAATCTCTCCCCTATTACTATGAAAAGAAACCGCCTGGCGATTTACCTCACGATATTCCTTGTACTCATTGCCATTGTACTGACAATAAGCAATACAGGAAATTCAACCCTCGACGGAAAAGATGCTGACTTTGCCGTGCTCGATACCGCAAGCGTAACAAAAATCTTTATTGCCGATCTTGACACTCAGGCTGTCCTCCTCGAACGTAAACCAGATGGATGGATACTCAACAAAGAATATCGTGCCAGCCAATGGAAGGTTGACGAGCTGCTCAACACCATGCTGAAGCTCAGGGTGCGTGGGCCGGTGTCGCAAGCCAGTCATAACAATGTGGTTTCGCGCATGGCCGGCATTGCTTTAAAAGTTGAAGTTTACCAGATCAAGCCTCGCATCAACCTCTTCGGGCGCATCAAGTTGTTCCCCAGGGAGGTAAAAACCAAAACTTATTATGTGGGCGATAACCCGCGCGACAACATTGGCACTTTCATGCTGAAGGAAGGTGCAAAAACAGCCTACATCATGTACCTCACCGGATTTAAGGGCTTTGTGATGTCGCGCTATTCAGCCTTTGAAGACGACTGGCGCGACCATACTGTTTTCAGCACCAAACTTGGCAATATCAAAAGCGTTGAGCTTATCTTTAACGAAGAACCCTGGCAAAGCTTCAGGGCAGAAAGAACCAATGGGCTTAATTTCAAACTTACACGCCTAGCCGACCAGAAGGAGTTTGCAGAATATGATACGCTCAGGCTGCTCAATTTTCTTACTTCATTTGCCGATTTGCGCTTCGAGGCTGTACTCAATAATACCATGCCCCGACAGAAGATTGATTCGGTGGTCAACTCCCCTTTTCTACACAGGATAACCCTTGTGGACATGACCGGCGACACGGTACAAATGACCACTTTCAACAAGAAAAAGTATGCCGACCATCTTGATCTGGACGAAAAACTTGTGCCGATGGACCTCGACCGCGCCTATGCTTTAGTCAATCGCAACCGCGATTTTGTGCTCATTCAATACTTCGTTTTTGACAAAATATTTCGTCCGGCACTGTATTTTGAACCCGGGGCGCCTGAAATGGGTAATGAGTATTACTGAGAAGTCCTGATTACCACCTTGGATTTGAGTATTTTACCTAATCCCGGGTTGATTACCGACACATGCAGATAGCCTGAATCAGGTGCTACCACACTAAGTGCAGCGCCATCGAGCATGGGCACGTATTCCGGACACGCCTGCTGAGGGTCGGTATTGCGCACTCCGACTGTCCACACCCTCAGCTGATCCGCCTGACTTTCGGTTTCGAAACGCAAAAACTGCGAACAGCCATCAGGGCCGATAATGCCAAAAAACCGGATTGCAAACTTTTGCCGGGCGGCCACGGTATCGGGATGAGTAATGCTGTCCACATGAATCAGGAATTCCTCAGTCCCCTGCCCTCTTTTTGCACAACCGCCCGATAATGCAAACGCTGCAAAAAGTATGGATGCCGCAACCAAACCAGGTAAATTTTTCATTGATGAGATGCTTACTTGCATGATTAAGGGTTTTGCTCGGCTTGCTCGTTTTTATTCCGTTTGTGCTGGCTCAGCGAACCATCAAAAATATCAAAACATGCAAAACGGCATTCGAGCGGTCCGTTGAAGAGCGTGTATTTTTTTGAAGGCTTCAGGCCAATAAATTTCAGCGCCTGCAGGTCGCTGCTCACCACCCACGCCTTGTATCCTTTGAAGTTGTTTTTCAGGCTGTTGCCTATCATTTTATACAGCGCAATGATATCATCTTCCGGAAGGCGTTCGCCATAAGGCGGATTGATGATGAGCACTCCGGGACCGGGAGGCGGATTCAGACTATCCATATTTTTCCGGAAAAGCTGAATATCCTTATGCAGGCGTGCGTGTTCCAGATTTTTTCGGGCAATATCAAGCGCCCGGTTCGAGTTGTCGGTAGCCATAATCGGAACTTCCGACTCGGTGATGAAGCTATCGGCCTCATCGCGAACGGATTTCCACAGTGAAGGATCAAAATCGTTCCACCCCATAAAGCCAAAACGATTCCGGAAGTATCCGGCAGGGATGCGCATCGCCAACATGGCTGCCTCGATGGGGATGGTTCCCGATCCGCACATGGCGTCCACAAAGGGCTCATTTCCATTCCATTTGCTCAGCTTGATCAGGCCGGCAGCAAGCACTTCGTTGATGGGTGCCTTGTCGGTGATGATGCGGTAGCCGCGCTTGTGCAGCGAGTCGCCCGATGCATCAAAATACAGGTTGATCTGATCTTCGTTGACATGAAGATGAAGACGCAGATCTGGTTTTGCCGTGTCAACATCAGGTCTGCGACCCATCTTGTCGCGAAAATAATCGGCTACGGCATCCTTGGCCTTGAGCGCGACATATTGCGAATGATTGAAATAGCTGCCGCTGATTACGGCATCCACGGCAAAGGTTTTATCAGGGTCTAACCAATGGTGCCAGGGCAACAACCTCACCTGATCATATAGCTTTTTGTCGTTCGAGGCCTTGAACTGGGCCACAGGGTAAAGCACCCTGAGGGCTGTGCGCAGGGTATAGCAAGCCTTGTACATCATGGCTTTGTCGCCATCGAAGCCCACAGCCCGGCGCAAAATGGCGATGTTGGCCGCGCCCAGCGATTGTAGCTCGGAAGCCAGCACATCTTCCAAACCGGCATGTGTTTTTACGATCAGGCGTGTCGATTGCCCATTCCTTTCCTGCATACTAAATTTTGCCACAAAGGTAATACAATGCCTTAGGATGCACCTGCATACAGGATGCCTGCGTAATTTTGCCAAAACGACAAACATATGAGCATACAGGAAGCACAGCAAAGAGTGGACGATTGGATACGGAATATTGGTGTGCGCTACTTCAGCGAGCTGACGAACACAGCGGTTCTCATGGAAGAAGTGGGTGAGCTTGCACGAATTATGGCCAGAAAATATGGTGACCAATCGGCTAAACCAACCGACAACGAGGCCAACCTGGCTGACGAAATGGCCGATGTGCTCTTTGTGCTCATCTGTTTGGCCAACCAGACAGGTGTTGATCTCGACAGCGCATTGGAAGCCAACCTGTTGAAGAAAACCAATCGCGATGCCCAGCGCCACAAAAACAATCCAAAGCTTAAGGCCTGAACAATGACCAAAGTCTCAGGCTTATTCATTCCGCTGGCCATTCTCCTGCTTACAAGCCTTGTGCAGCTTAAGGCTCAGGAAATCAATGGAAGGGTTGTGGGTTTGCCCGACGGAAAGCCTGTGGCTTTTGCTCATGTAGTGGACAGCAATGGCCGGTTGATCAGCGTGTGCGATCTGGAAGGCAGGTTTTCGGTTCCGATCGGGCATCATAAACTCACTTTCAGCAGCATAGGCTTTAAAAAACAGGTCATCAATATCAATATGGACAAGCATCCGCTGCTCATCAGCCTCGAACCATCGATGGAGCAATTGGATGAAGTTGTTGTAGTGGCCGGCGAAAATCCTGCCCACCGGATTATTCGCAACACCCGCGACAAATTGGCCCGCAATGCACCCACTTCGCTTGAAGCATACAAACTTGAGCGCTACGACAGATTGGTCATCGGCGCCGACTCGGGCAGCAGATTGCCTGGCACACAACTCTCGGATCATTTAAAGGACTACGACTTACTGGTCATGGAGTCGATAGTGGAAGAAACCTTTACGCAATCCGGAGGAAAAACTGCCGAAGTTAAAGCCAGCAGGGTATCCGGCCTTAAAGATCCGGTGTTTGTTTTTTTGATGGATCAACTGCATTCGGCGGACTTTTACGGCGAAAGAATATCGATAGGCGGATCGTGGTATGTGAGTCCGCTGGCCGCCGGCAGCCTAAGCCGGTACAGGTTTGTGCTTGAGGATGCCATTGCAGTGAGTGATACGGACAGTGTATTCACCCTAAGGTTCGAACCGAGGCCCGACAGCCGGTTCGATGGCCTTCAGGGAAAAATGAGTGTGCAAGCGCCTGATTGGGCTTTGCTTAGCGTTACAGCCATGCCTGCTGTTGCACGCGAAAATATGCATGCTGAAATCAGGCAGCTCTACCAAAAATTTGACGGAAAGGCATGGTTTCCGGTTCAGCTCAGCACCCGCCTATGGATAACGGTGCCCACTGCAGCAGGCAATGCTATCTTCACCGGCGAGGGATTGAGTCAGGTCAAGAATATCCTTATCAACCCCGATATATCCCTGAATACATCGCAGCGGCATGCCCTTGTTGTGCATCGCGATGCTTTCAGTTCAGACGAGCAAGATTGGGAAAGCAAACGACCCGACAGCCTGAGCATCAGACTGTTAGCGACTTATCGTTTCATGGATTCGATAGGCAGGGCGCAGAGGCTCGACCGCCGGCTTGCATTTGCGGCAGCCTTGGCCGAAGGAAGGCTTCGTCTTGGCAGCTTCGATTTTCCGATCAGCAGCCTGCTTAGGTTCAACAGTGCGGAGGGCTACCGGCCCGGACTGGAATTTGTTACCAACGAGCATTTCAGCCGTGCTTTCAACCTGGGTATGTACGGCGCCTACGCCACTCGCCTGCACAAGCCGTTGTGGAATATCTATATGCGGTTCAATGCCAGCCGGCAATCAGATATTTGGGCTGAAGTGGCCTTTTACGATCACCATACTGCCCGAGAAGCAGGTTTGGCTGATGAACAAAAAGGCATGCTGAATCCGTTTGCTTTCAGACAGCTTTTTTACTCCTCAGTGAACAGCCGTCAGGGATTTTCAGCCCACCTTAACCTGCCAATCGGACGGATCAACAGCCTCAGACCGGCTTTTTCGCGCGAAACGGTGAAGGCTTTAACGAACGATCATGCCAATGCATCTGATGCTGTCCATGTGACCACACTGAGCCTGGCGCTGCGTCTGGCACCAGGCGAAAGTTTCATGCAATCGGAAAACGGACTCAGGCGGCTAAGCACGCCCAATCCACTGCTTCAGGCTGAATTACTGCGAATGCAAGTGACCGTGTCGGACGATGAGCCGTTTATTGCTTATCAGCTCCGCATAGCTTGCGATTATCAGATGGTTCATCCCTTTGCAGGCACAACCATGCTCCGCCTTGAAACCGGATTTTCCGACAGGGCGATTCCTTCGCTCCTAGAATTTGAGCTTCCGGGCTCTTACAACAAATACCTGCTTTTTGCACCTTTCAGCTTTGGCACGCATGAACCGGGAACCTATACGTCCTCAGGTTTTATATCGGTTTACCTTATGCATCAGCTTCTTCCACTGAGGCCGGCGGGACGAAAATTCAGACCGCAACCTGTGCTATTGCATAATATGGCGGTGCGTGCCGCACCCTGGAAAAAGCTCGGCGAACCGGAAAACGAACCATTCTTTACTGACCCAATTGCTGAATCGGGTTTGCTGCTGAACAATCTTTTAAAGGCCGGCAACAGTCAGCTGGGAGCTGGCGTTATGTATCACTGGGGCCAGATCCCTCCGGGGCAATCAAAGCGAATTATCTTTAAACTTGCACTCTCGTTCAATAGTCTGAACCGCTGAACCTGATCAGCATGAAAGCACAAACACAACTTTATATCCAGCTCGGGCTGTTAGCCGTAGCGCTCATTGTGGCCGGATGGTATTTTTCCGGACTTATGATTTACATCAGTATGGCCATTGTGCTTTCGTTGATTGGCCGGCCACTGGTTGAGTTATTTAAAAAAATCAGGTACAAGCAATTCAAGGTGGGCAACGCCCTTGCGGCTATCCTTGCCTTATTTTCTATTGTCGGATTTTTCGCACTGATTATCAGCGTTGTTGGCCCATTGCTTTCGGATCAGGCTTCGTTGATTGCATCCATCGATCTGGGAGCGCTGAGCAGGTACTTTGGAGATGAAATTGCACAAATAAATTTATTGATAAAGGAATATAGGCTGTTGCCGGAAGGTGTCAACCTTGAGCAATATACTAAAGATCAAATCGATAGCTTGGTTGATTTTCAGCATTTTTCCGGCGCGGCATCCATACTGATATCAGCTACCGGGTCGCTGTTTATGGGTCTTTTTACCGTCTTGTTTCTGGGCTTTTTCTTTTTAAAAGAACCACAGCTGATACAAAACGCTATCCTAGTTGTCACGCCCCATAGTTTTGAAGCACGAATGCGCGAGGTGATAGAAGAATCGCGCGCTTTGCTCAGCCGCTATTTCACCGGTTTATTCATCGAGGTGGTCAGCATGATGTTTATCCTCTCTGTTCTTCTTTCGCTTTTTGGCATCAAAAACGCCATATTACTTGGATTTTTGGGCGGATTATTCAACATCATTCCCTATCTGGGACCCATCATTGGGGCTACACTTGCCGCGCTGATGTCCGTAATTTATGTTTTGGCCTACGGACATTTCGACCAGCTTTTTTACAACATCGTAGTGGTTATAGGCTCATTTTCGGCAGCCAATGTATTTGATAATCTGGTGCTTCAGCCGGTGATATATTCCAAAAGCGTGAAGGCCCACCCTGTCGAGATTTTTCTGGTTATCATCATGGCCGGACAATTAGCCGGCATTGCAGGAATGATAGCCGCTATTCCTGTTTATACGGTTATCAAGGTTATTGTAAAAGCTATTGCCAGCCGCGATGGCTTTTCCAATGCAACCAATAGCACCGATTCTGCGTAAAATCCACATAACACCTTTACGTCTATGAACAAATCGCTGGTTAGTTTTGCCCTCGGTATGCTCGCCGGAGCAGCAGCCGGGGTGCTGATCACCGCCTGGCTCACCGATCAGGACCTGACAAAAGTGCAGGAAAAATTTGCCGCCAAATCAGATGCGCTGCGCGATGAGTTGGCCGATCAGATTGAAGCTTTAAAAGAAAAGCTCGAAAAAAAAAGTGAATAATTTCAATTCCTCCAGGATCTTATGGAAATTGTTACCAAACCACTGAAGGAGATTACACTCGAAGCAAGGAACTACGTCAACCTTCGTATTGCTCAGCTGAGTCTTTCGGTCAGCAAGGCCTTTGCAAGGCTTAATGCTACCTTACTGGTGGCTGTAATTATATTTGGACTGGCAGGGTTTACGATGCTGATGTTGTCGTTTGCCTTTGTCTTTTGGTACGGAAGCAAAGTAGGCACTTATTACCATGGCTTCCTTATCGTGGCCTTGTTCTACATCCTGGCAGGCATTTTCGTTTATATTTTCCGCCAGACACTGTTCATCGATCCTGTAGTACGTGGGATGATTCGTCGCATCAACGAAGATATGGCCGATGAAGGTATTATCCCGAGGGTGCACAACGCACGCGAGCTGGACAAACAACTTGAGTTGATTTCGCTCAAACTGAAACAAAGTGAACATCAGATGGAAACAAAATTCGCCGGAATGAGCCAATCGCTTCATCCGGCAAACCTTGCTAAAGAAATTTTCGGTAGTCTGTTGACATCATCTACAGTAGCCGCAGGACTGCTGGAGCTGCTCATCAGCCTGTTGCGCCGGCGCCGTCGAGGATAGCGTTGTTTCCGTCAAACAGTCATAATGTCTTTTTCTTTGATTTCGAATAGCTTATCTATTTTGACGATATACTGATCCGTCAGTTCCTGAATTTTTTCGATCAGTTTCTTCACCTCGTCCTCCGGTATTCCATCCTTTTCCAGCTTCTTGGCCTCCTCGTTAGCCTGACGGCGAGCAGTGCGCACGCTCACCTTAGCTTCTTCCACTTCAACCTTTGAGCGTTTAACAAGCTCGCGCCGGCGCTCTTCGGTTAGAGGCGGAACGTTGATGCGAAGCAGCTCGCCCTCGTTGGTGGGATTGAAACCCAGATTGGCGGCCAAAATGGCCTTCTCGATGGCATGAATAGAGCTCCGATCGAAAGGCTGAACGATGATCTGGCGTGGGTCGGGCGTGTTGATGTTGGCCGTCTGTTCGATAGGCACATGAGCGCCATAATACTCAACAATAACACCTTTCAACATAGCCGGATTAGCCTTTCCCGCCCTGATCTTTGACAGTTCACGCTCAAGGTGCTCAATGGCATGATTCATGCTCTCTTTGGCCGATTCAATCACAAACAACGATTCTTCAGTCATGGCTCACTGTTTTTATTTTCACAAAAATATTCTGTTTAGCCGAAATTTCATCTCAAAGCCTTCAAAAAACAACACTATAAAGGTTTGAAAAGCCCAAACAGCGCCTTGTCGTAGCCGGCGGCCCATGCATTTCGTCCGAGCACAACAAAATGTTCTTTCTCAGGATTCCAGAGGTAAGTCCGCAGTATGGCATGCCGAAGACGAGCATCACCACTGTCGAACCGCCAGGCAACATGAAGTGTGAAATTTTCGTCGGGCTGCACTTGTCGGGCTAATTGACCGGCAAGCCAAACCGAGGGAAGACTATCAGGATGCTGACGAAACTCAAGCACCAACCTGAGGCCCGACATCATGCTTACTGCCTTTCCATGCACACTTATTGCCACTGCATCATCGTTATCAACAAACAACGAATCCGACTCAAAAAGCAGGGCATACTCCTCTCCTGCCACCTCTGCACCAGGGTTAAAATCCTGCTGCATCAGCCATCGTTCCTTGTCCGCAAACAGTTTGGGCGCATCACTCCGCCGAAGCAGATAATATTCGGCATTGAACCAGGTGTAGCGCTCAACAACTTCTCCAAACGTCCCGCGTGCTGTCGCAATCCAATCAAAGGGCACATAATCGGCCCAGGCCAGGCCCAGATATTCGGTTTGCAGTGTGTCGAGCATCTGCGAAAAATCAGCCAATGGCTCCCGCATATTGAATGACCGTCGCCATTTGGCCTCATCTCCAGGCATATAGAAAGAAAACATGGCCGGGTTGCTGCTTATTGTAACAAATGTATAGCTGCTGCCAAACTGATTCGCATGCGCCCGCGCAATTTTCGGAGCTTCGCTGAAGGCCTGCTGCTGCATTACTTTGATATGCTTGCGTCCGTATAACAGACTGCCGGCACCTGTAAAGAGAATGAGCAAAACCCCAAAAACGACAACATTACCAGGTGCTTTGATCCCAAAGGAAAAGAAAGCAATCATTAAAAAAGGAAAGCCGAAGATCAGCGTACTGAATTGCAATACGGGAATGCGCAAAACCGAATACAACCAGCCCATGAAAAACGGGATGAGAAACAAGAAGATCAGCACTATCCTCATTGTGGCGTTGGCGCTCAAGCAAGCAACTTTGCGACCTTGAAAAAAAAGCAGAAACAACATTGCAGCCCCGAACAACAGAGAATAGTTTGCCGTGTAGGCAACAAATCCGGGCAAAAAACCGGCGTCGGGTTTACCGAGCCAGCCGCCAATGCCGCCTGCACGCATCTGCGTGAGCGTAATGGCTGATTGCGGAATATACAGAATCAGGGCTACAAGCGCCACAACAAACATCGGCCTTCGCAGATTCTTCGGCATGATGATGAACCCTGCAAGATAGATTAAGCCGGCCTGTAAGGCACTAAAATGATGCACCCATGCTGCCATGGCCAGAGCTAGGGCTAACAGTACATGTTTAAAGGAAAAGCGTGGATTATTGCTCTGCCTGATATCGAGCAGTAAGCTAAAAGCCCATAGGTTGAAAAAAACACCGGGAATGTAAGGCCTGGCCATCTGACTGTAGTAAACAAAATACTGCATCACAGCCATGGCAGCAGCGGCCGGTAAACCGGCAGCCTCGCCAAAAAGCCGTTGGCCAATCCTGTAAATCAAATATATGCTTATGGTTCCGAGGATGATGAACGGAAGCCGCATCCACAAATGACTCAATCCCGTCAATTGTGTCCAATAATAAAGAAACAGCTGAACACCTGCCGGATGGCTGTCGCGCAGGGCCACTCCCTCGCGCATGAGCGACCCCAAATCGTCGTAGCTGAGTCGAAAGATAGCGCTGAACTCGTCGTGCTGAAAAGGCATCTGACTAATGCCCCAAATCCTCAGTAGAAAGCCTGCAGTAAGGATCAACAACAGCAAAATGATGTTGTCGCGCTTGACCTCTGTCATGTTAAAAGGCCCTGACTAATTGGTGACCAAGGTGCCCAGAGGTTCTCCGTTAAGCACTCCAAGCAGATTGCCGGCACGGTTCATATCGAACACAATGATGGGGAGGTTGTTCTCGCTGCAGAGGGTAAATGCCGTAAGGTCCATTACTTTAAGCTGTTCGCGGTAGGCCTGTTCAAAGGTTAGCTGATCATATTTTATGGCAGCAGGATCTTTTTCAGGATCGGCAGTGTAAATGCCATCGACCCGTGTTCCTTTCAGGATAACATCAGCCTGAATCTCAATAGCCCTCAGTGCCGCTGCTGTGTCAGTGGTAAAAAACGGGTTTCCTGTGCCGCCGCCAATAATCACCACTTTTCCTTCGTTGAGCAGTTCAATGGCTCTCGGCCCACTCATCGAATCGGCTACCCGATCCACATAAATGCCCGATAAGACTGCGACCTTAACATCCATCGATTCAAGCGCTGATTGAAGCGCAATGCTGTTGATAAGGGTGGCAAGCATGCCCATATAATCACCTTTCACCCTGTCGAATCCTTTTCCGGCTCCTTGCAGTCCCCTGAAAATATTGCCACCACCTATCACAATTGCCACTTGTGCCCCGGCTGCAGCTGCATGCTTCACTTCCAGTGCATACTGATTCAGCATATTCGTATCAATACCATATTGCTGTCTGCCCATGAGCGCCTCGCCGCTCAGCTTTAACAAAACTCTTTTGTATTTCATTCTTTTAGGATTTCGTTTTTCATTAAAACCAATAACCGATGTTGATAAAGCTAATTGCACCACCACCGTTGTTGCTGGCCATCAGGCTTAGCTCGAAAGGGCCGATAACGCTTTCCCAACCAAGTGTCGCACCATAGCCGGCAATGACAGAAGGCCCTTGCTTAAACTGGTCAATAGTTTCTGTAATAAAGCCGACATCAAAACGTGGTGTAGCATAGAATTTGGGAGCAAAACGGTATTGCCATTGCATACTGGCGTTGAGCGTATATAGCCCGTTGTTTTCGATAAAACGTAAACCGGTGAATGGGATAAAAGAGCCATAAGTGCTTTGATGCGACTGACCGCCAAGGATAAATCTGTGTTGCGGCGGAGGTCTGTGTCCATTTACAGTAAATCCGCCAACCAGGCCATATTTAAACGTATTTTCCTTATTGATAGGAATATTGGTATTATAGCGTGCGCTGAAAATAACTGCATCGGGGGTTACCAACGAGCCTGGAATGGAAGACAGACGACGAATATGGCGTATATGCAAATTTACCTTACTGCCTGAGGTAGCAAACTGATTTTTGTTGTAGGAATCCTTTGACCAATCAATGAAGTTGACCAGATAATCGTGATACCCATATATACCGATATCGGTAAAACTGGAACGTATTCTGATTTTTTCGAACATACTGCCAATGCGCAGGCGGTAGGTATTCGCAAAAGTCCACTGAGCAAAGCCTTCGATGCTTGCCTGATTTATACGGTGTATATCGAAGATATCTTTTTTGAAGTATTTATTCAGCTTCAGATTATAAAAATTACTCCTGAGGCCAAAGCCGGTTCTGGCGCCTCTGTCAACAAGGTAAAGACCCTGTAAACGTGGATTTTCGCCAAGATTGAGATCGATAAAGAGCTTCGAGCCTTTCAGCCCGGCATTTTTGAAAGTGGTATTGAGCAGCAGTGCTGCCTTGTAATCGGTATCGTAATGTATTCCGGCTCCAATGATTCCGGAGCCTGCTTCGCGTATGTCGATCACCAATCCTGCACCTTCCTCGGTGGTAATAAAATGATAGGAGATGTGCTCGAAAAAACCGCTGCCGTAGGCACGTTTCAGATTCTCGGTCAGCAGGTTCAGTTTCACCCATGAACGTGGGTGTACCTCTATGATTCCATCGAGAAATTCCTTCGATACACCTTTGAGTCCATTATATTGGATGGAGGTGATAAAGATGCTGTCCAAAGGCCTGCCATCCAATATGGCCGGCTTGCGCGGCTCAAGCCTGTTGAGCGAATCGGCAAGTCGCTTCAGCTCAGGCAGAAATTGCCGGGCTGCCTCCTCACCACGCTGCATGATTTGTTCATAATCGGAAAAACTCATCATGTCAAAAGCACTCACATCGGGTTTGATGTAAATATCGGTGAGTGAAACTGCTCTTTTGTTGGCGCTTTGACGATAAAAACTTATAACCTGATCAAGAATAGCAAACATTGAGTTGAGCCGTTCAGCGGAATACAGACCTGTCTGTACATCCACACCTATTATATAATCAGCTCCGGCATTGATCGCCTCCTGCACAGGAAAGTTGTTGATTACGCCACCGTCAACGAGCAATCGGCCGTCTATTGTCACAGGATTGAAAAAGCTGGGTATCGACATGCTGGCCCTCACAGCCCTGTGAAGCACGCCATTTTTGAGCACCACATCCGTTCCGTCTTCGAGGTTGGTAGCCACGCAAAGGAAGGGAACGGGCAATTGGTCGAAGCTTGTGAACTTGTATGCCGGACTGAGGTATTTTGCCAACAGCAAATCGACCATCTGACCGGCCACAAGCCCTTGCTTCACCTTCACCTTACGTTCTACAATGGGAAAAGTGATAATAAACCTGTCGGCATTCTGCTTTTCTTCGATGGGGATGAAGGCTCGCGGAATACGGTCGTTGATTGTGGCGTCCCAGTCCTGTGCCCTGATGATAGAGGCTATGGTGTCGGGATGGTAACGAAGTGCAAACATGCTGCCAATAATACTACCCATTGAAGTACCGCCCACATAATCGAAATCCAGGCCGGCTTCATGCAGCACCTTCAGCACCCCGACATGGGCAAAACCCTTGGCCCCTCCGCCACTTAACACGAGGCCCAGAGAAGGACGTTTTGCTATGTTGAGGCTATCGCCTTCCACTGAGGCCAAAGCACTGCTAACCGAAAGTATCAGCGTCAGACAACCAATCATAATGGCTTTGAAGCTGGCCGGGTCATTAGCTTTCAGATGGCTTATCATGGGTCAGGCAAATTCTCCGAAAGCAAAAATATCAAAACCGATGGCTAAGCCGTAATATCCGGGAATGTTTCTGCTGCATTGGATGCAGGACTACCGTTAGAAGGTTGTTGATCGGTTAAAATTTGTCAGGAAAAGTTTCGTAGATTAAGTCGGTTTTTCTGAAACCAACAAAAAAATTGATGAACTCGGTATAATATGCCGAAAACAACACCACCCTGTATTTCTTTCCGGCCTGGAGGCCGAGCGTATCCACCGAGTTGATGTTTCTGCTGTTTACGCCATTATTGAGTAGAAGCTCAAAGCGCGGATTACCTGTCTTTTCTATTACCCACACGGCATTTGTATTGAAGGTTATCTCAGCCGAACGCTCACCGGCGCTGGTTATATTGAAAAGAATGAGGAAGTCGTCGGGCGGGTTCACAATGGGCTGACTGTATGAAAGCACAGGTCGGTCGCCTGGTGTGGTCGATTCTCTGCGGCATGAGCCAACTACCAACACCATCGAAAGGATGACAATTGTCAGCGTAATTTGCAAAAATGCTTTCAAGGCAAGCCTTTGTTTTCTACAAAGTTAAGCTGCAATCCAATCAAACCATTACTTTTCCGTGACAATTTTTAAATTTCTTACCGCTACCACATGGGCAGGGGTCATTGCGGCCAACTTTCTTTTCAGCAACAATGGGCTGTGTTACTTCCTGACGTTGTGTATTGCTGTGTGCCTGAGCCAGCAAATCGGTCCGCTGCTCCTGCATACGGCTGCGGTCGATACCACGCGAGCGCTGGGCCTCCCGAACGTTTGAAGTGTCCTGCATCGGTATGTCGGATTTCATCAGGAACGAGATGACATCGCGGTTGATGCGGTTTACCATGTTTTTGAACAGTTGGAATGACTCAAATTTGTAGATCAGCAACGGATCCTTCTGTTCGTAGGTAGCATTCTGCACTGATTGTTTGAGGTCGTCGAGCTCGCGAAGATGCTCTTTCCATGATTCATCAATCAGGGCAAGCGTTATACTTTTCTCGATGGCAAGGGTCACTTCGCGCGGACCATTTTCCACCGCTTTCCTGAGGTTAACGATTACCTGCATACCCTTTTTTCCATCGGTGATGGGGATGGCTATGTTCTCGAACTGTTTCTGATGCTCAAACACATCACGAATCACCGGCATGGTTTTCTCGCCAATACGTCTGGTTTTTTCCTTGTATGCTGCGTTGGCCTTTTCAAAAAGCTCATTTGCCAATCTTTCGGTCTGTCCGGTGAAAAACTCATCTTTGGTAAAAGGCGGTTCAACACCCAAATGGTTTAGGACGCTCATACGCAAGCCTTCGTAGTCGCGGCTTTCCTGATGCTCAGCTATATGGTGCTCGCCCAAATCGTAGAGCATATTGGCGATATCAAGCGAAAGACGCTCACCAAAGAGCGCATGACGACGCTTCTTGTATATCACTTCCCGCTGGGCATTCATCACATCGTCGTATTCGAGCAGTCGCTTACGTACTCCGAAGTTGTTCTCTTCTACCTTTTTCTGGGCGCGTTCAATCGATTTGGTGATCATGGAATGCTGAATCACCTCTCCCTCTTTAAGGCCAAGACGGTCCATCAGTCCTGCAATGCGATCGGAGCCAAACATGCGCATCAGGTCGTCTTCGAGCGAAACAAAGAACTGCGAGCTACCTGGGTCGCCCTGACGTCCAGAACGTCCGCGCAACTGCCTGTCCACGCGCCGCGACTCGTGACGCTCGGTACCGATGATGGCCAGACCACCTGCTTCTTTTACTCCGGGGCCCAACTTGATATCGGTTCCACGTCCTGCCATATTGGTGGCAATGGTTACCACACCGGCCTGACCGGCTTCCTTGACAATCTGGGCTTCGCGCTGGTGCTGCTTGGCATTGAGTACGTTGTGCTGCAATCCGCGTCGCTGAAGCATACGGCTGAGCAACTCCGAGGTTTCCACTGATGTTGTGCCCACCAGCACCGGCCTTCCGGCCTTAACCAGCGTCTCGATTTCGTCGATTACAGCATTGTACTTTTCCTTTTTGGTTTTATAGACAAGGTCTTCGCGGTCATTTCGTATTACCGGCTTATTGGTTGGAATAACCACCACATCAAGCTTGTAAATGTCCCAAAGCTCACCGGCTTCTGTTTCGGCTGTACCGGTCATACCGGCCAGCTTGCTGTACATCCTGAAGTAATTCTGCAGGGTGATGGTGGCGTAGGTTTGGGTAGCAGCTTCCACCTTAACGTTTTCCTTGGCTTCTATGGCCTGATGCAGACCATCGGAGTAGCGCCGGCCTTCCATGATACGGCCGGTCTGCTCATCAACAATCTTAACCTTATTGTCCATAATGACATACTCCACGTCCTTCTCGAACAAGGTGTATGCCTTGAGCAGCTGGTGAACGGTATGAAGTCGTTCGGACTTCACACCAAAGTTGCGGATCAGATCCTGCTTTTTCTCCAACAGATCTTGCTCACTAAGCCCGCTTTTTTCCAGTTCGGCTATTCCGGCACCTACATCGGGCAGAATAAAGAATTCAGGATCGTTGTACGACTGAGTGAGCAGGTCGATACCCTTATCGGTGAGGTCGACCGAATTATTTTTTTCGTCGATGACAAAATACAGCTCATCATCAATGATGTGCATATTTTTCATCTGCTCCTGCATGTAGTAGTTTTCCGTTTTGAGCAGCAGACTCTTCATGCCTTCCTCGCTGAGGAAACGGATCAAGGCATGATTTTTTGGCAATCCGCGATGTGCCCTGAGCAGCAGCTCGCCGCCCTTTTTCGTCGCTTCGTCCGTTGGGTTACCCTGAAGCAACTTCTTGGCTTCGGCAAGAATTGTGCTCACAAGATTTTTCTGGGCATTATAGAGTTTAACCACATCAGGTTTAAGCACATCGAATTCCTGATTATCGCCTCTGGGTGTGGGGCCGCTGATAATGAGTGGCGTACGGGCATCGTCGATGAGTACCGAGTCCACCTCGTCCACTATAGCATAGTGGTGCTTGCGCTGAACAAGCTCGTCGGGGTTGCCGGTCATGTTGTCGCGCAGGTAATCAAAGCCAAATTCACTGTTGGTGCCATAGGTGATATCGGCCAGATAGGCATTACGACGCGCCAAAGAGTTGGGCTCATGCTTATCGATACAATCCACTGTAAGGCCCAGAAACTGATAGATGGTGCCCATCCATTCCGAGTCGCGCTTGGCCAGATAATCGTTAACGGTAACTACATGCACACCTTTGCCCGCAAGGGCATTCAGGTAAACGGGCAGTGTTGCCACAAGTGTCTTTCCCTCGCCCGTGGCCATTTCGGCAATCTTGCCCTGGTGAAGGACGATACCGCCGATAAATTGCACATCGTAGTGCACCATGTCCCAGGTAATCTGGTTACCGCCGGCCATCCACTGGTTGCGGTAGCGCACCTTATTGCCTTCGATGACGACATCGTTGGAACGTGCGGCAAGATCGCGGTCTAAGTCATTAGCCGTGGCTTCAACCCATTGATTTTCCTTAAACCGGGCTGCAACGGCCTTGATCACAGCAAAAGCTTCAGGCAAAATTTCGTTGAGAACGGTCTCAGTTTTATCGTATTGTTCCTTTTCCAGCTTGTCAATCTGGTTGTAGATTTTTTCCTTTTCCGCATTATCCATATCCGGATCGTCATCCAATTGCTGACGAAGCTGCTCTATGCGCAAGGTTTCGTCGCTGATGCGTTCGCGGATACGGTTTTTGAACTCCTGTGTTTTTGCTCTCAGCTGATCATTGGAATATTGGCTGATTTGTGTATAAGCCTCAAGGGTTTTCTGCAATAGCGGCTGAATGGCTTTCAGGTCGCGGGTGGCCTTGTCGCCAAACAGTTTTTTGATAAAGTCCAACATGCTTGTACTTATTTCGATGTAATGATGCGGCTCCGTCAAAAACCGGGCCAAGCCCGATCCGGGGCGCCGAAAAACTGCGCAAATATAGGTCAATTTAACGTGGCAGGGTCATTCCGCACTCTATGGATTTACAACTGCCGGGCTAAACGCTGCAGGTGTTGTTCAAGGCGCTGATCAGTGGGTGGGGCAGGCACCATCCCGATTTTAGCACCGGGCATGAGGATGACATAATGCGGGAAAACCTTTGCATCATAAGCATCAAGCAACCGGTAATCAGAACCCAGGCTAAATACAGGCCAGTCGAGTTTGTTGCGCTGATGAATGCTGCGGTAGTGCTGCCGGCTTTCGTGGAGACTAATGGTGACAAATTTAAATTGACGGCCCATACGTCCATGTATCTCCCTCAGCTGGAGCAGCTCATACTCGCAATATCTACAATCGGGGCCAACAAAAATGAGCAGCATGGCCGGAGCACTTTCGTTTATTTCGAGGGTGGTTCCCGATTCGTCGCGCAAAAGTAAACGCGGTGCATAGGAGCCTGGCAATAGCCGTTCGGCCTTTCGAATGATATTGGCAGCAATGCGGGCGTGCTCCGGAACTGGGCTTGTGGCCGCGATTGTCGAGAGCAGGCGCGACAAATCGGCCGAGCGGTGCAGGGGATGATGGAAATGCTCTGCAAAATGGATCAGCACCAGCAACTCGCGAAACGCCCTGTTTTCGGCCAGCATGGTGTCGCGCTGCAACAGCTTGTCGAATGCCTTCCATCCTTTGGTAAGGGCTTCGGCATATTCTTGCTGCGTCCATAACTTATGCTGAATCAAATAGTTTTTAAAAGTTTCGCGGAGCAATGACACATACTCAGGCTGATCCGCTAAGACCGGTCGGTTTTTGAAAAAACGCTCATAAACCAGCGATGGACTTAGTTTCCGTACCGCCGGCTCGAGCGAGGCAACTTTGTAAAAGACGTAATCTTTAAAATATTGATGATCCACATCGGGAATTGTACGTCTGAGGACTTGCCGTAGCGTATCAATAAGCTTCGTCTGCTGAAGGCGGTAAAGGGCGTTAAAATGCTCAACCACAAAAGCATTGTACACCACATTGGCCATCGCAATGGCATCACTCAGGCCGCCATCAGCAGCGCTCAGCGTTTTTACCGAAAGCGGAGGCGGGTCGTAAAAGGCAGCACTTTCGCCGCGCTTCATCTCAGTCTGAACCATATATTTCCCGCCGGGAACAGCAAATAAATCAGCACGGTATTGTGCAACTGCCAGGGTTATCCATGCAGGCTGACGCAGACTGAACCGAAGCGCGAAACTGCCTTTGAAGTCGCTGGTTGTCGAAGCCAGCTCCACCTGCCATCCCGATATCAGGTCGTCGTAAACCAAAACCCTGACAGGATAGCCCGGCAAAGCTGAAACGCCCTCTAGCTTCACCTCATTGGCACGGGCAACAAGGACACATGAAAGCAACAGACAGAGAAAAAGCTTCGGCATGTGGAGTTTTTCCAATAACGGCCAATGGCTGCCTAAATTGTAAGTTCAAGCCCCGGAGGCAGGAACTGGCTCACATCGCCACCACTGCGGTAAATATCCCTTATAATACTGGAAGTGACCGGCGTAAGCTCAGGCGATGTAAGAATAAACACTGTTTCGATGCTATCGCAGAGCATGCGGTTAACCTGCCCGATGCCTCTTTCAAATTCAAAATCGGCCGAAGTTCGCAATCCGCGCAGGATATAACCGGCTCCAAGTTTTTTGCAATAGTCCACCGTCAGCCCTTCGTAACAGTCAATCCTCACCTGCGGAAAGGGTGCGAAAACCTGACGCAGCCAATCCAGTCGCTTTTCGAGCGAAAAGAAATACTGCTTGTATGCGTTTTGGCCTATGGCCACCACAAGCTCATCGAACAGGGGAATGGCCCGCCTGACCAGGTTATAATGTCCGAGCGTAACCGGATCGAACGAACCGGGAAATACAGCAATTCTATTCATCACGCATTTGATTAAGGTTCAAAGATAAGTCAAAGGCCATTGATTATCCATTTGCAGACCTTCCCGATAAAGCATAGGCCATGATTGTTGGTCCGAGCGTATCACACAGCGACCTGTAGGTATTCTTTAGGTACGTTTCAAGATCGGAGTGCTCTGTCCAAAAAAGCTCGGTTATACCTTCTTCGATTTGAGGCCTAAGCAATTGATTTCCTTTTACTTTCATTATAAACCATTGTGTACGCTTGAGGCACCACCGGTCGTTCTGGCGATAGGCATGCCATGTTTCCGGGGCCTGAGCCACGATGTGCAGTGCTGTCAAACCAGTTTCTTCGGTCACCTCGCGCAGTGCTGCAGTTTCGCAAGTTTCATCCTTGTCGAGGTGGCCTTTTGGAAAATCGGGAATGCCATGCCTGATCATCACCAACATCCTTTGCCGGTCATCAAAAACCAAACCTCCGGCTGCCTCGAGCATACGACATCCGGCAACATAGTAACGGAAAAACGCTGCGGGATCTTCATGCCATTTCAGGTACACATCAGTGGGGTGATTCAGGGATAAAAAAACCTGAAATAAGTCTGCAACCACTTCATAATCTGATCTATAAATTTCATCATGGGCATTTTCACCAAAATGGATGCAGGCTTGCCCAATAAAAACTTTATACCTTTGAGGCATGAAGCTGACCGACCCCAATTCCGACATTCTTGCAGGTTATTTGTTGCAAATTAAGGCAATAAAACTTAGCCCTGAGCATCCATTTGTATGGGCTTCAGGATTGAAAAGCCCCATCTATTGCGACAACCGGATCACCCTCTCCTTTCCTACGATACGTACCCACATCCGAATGGAATTTGTACGACTGATCATGGAGCAATTTGGCAAACCGGATATCATTGCCGGTGTTGCTACCGGCGGAATTGCTCAGGGGGCGCTTGTAGCTCAGGAACTTGGCCTGCCCTTTGCCTATGTCAGGCCGGAAAAGAAAGGACACGGACTTGAAAATCAGATAGAAGGCGTAGTCAATGCAGGTCAAACGGTAGTAGTAATTGAAGACCTGATATCCACCGGTGGCAGCAGCCTCAAAGCAGTTAAGGCGCTTCGCAACACCGGAGCTATCATCAAAGGTATGTTGGCCATTTTTTCATACAACCTTAACCGGGCAACTATTTCCTTCAGCGAAGAGAAATGTCCGCTGCTAACCCTGACCGACTTTGACACACTTGCCTCAAAAGCTCTGAATGACAATTATATAAACCAGAATGAATATGCCTCACTCATCGAATGGAAAAAGGATCCGCAAGCCTGGAGTGATGCACGACAATAGACAAGCCTAGAAAAAGTCCAATATAATTATCGTTATGATGAATTTTACCAGCGAATGGACGTCGATTCCTGCTCCGGCAGAAAAGGTTTTCGCAAAAGCGACAAACCTCGAGCAACTTGGAGAAGCCATGCCCGAACAGATTGTAAACTGGAAAGCTGATTCCGACCGGTGCTCGTTCACCATCAAGGGCATGACCAGCCTGAATCTGCGTGTTGACGAGAAAAAGCCCTTGAGTTTCATGCGTCTGGTGCCCGAAGGCAAATCACCCGTAGAGTTTGAGTTGCTGTTGCATATCAAGGAAACAAACGATGCTTCGTCGAGCATTATGGTCGAAATTTCGGCCGACCTCAATCCCATGCTTGCCATGATGGCCAAAAGGCCGCTTCAGAACCTGGTGGATTCCATCGCAGCACGGCTGGGCAGCTGGAGCTACTGAACCATTGCGGCTTCCGATAAATCGTAGGCGCGCACAGCTTCACCATGATGCAACAGCAAAATGCGGCCATAAGTATCCACGCCGGCTATTTTGTATTCCCTGATTTCGCCTGCAATTTTAAACAGCCTTCGTTGTCCGTAACCCAGCATTCGCGCTAAATAAGCCGGTTGCAAAGTGCCGGCCCGATCTGAATTAATTAGCTTCAAATTTTCCGCAAGCAGCGATATCAGCTGGTGCATGATGACCTGTCTGTCGTAATACATTCCTGTCAACATAGAAACAGAAACCGGATTAGGCAGCTCTGAAGGAAAATTTTGCTGATTAATATTGAGCCCGACGCTGATGATGGAGTTCGCAATCAAATGACCGGAAACAGTATTGGTAATCAGTATTCCGGCAATCTTCCGTTCGCCGGCCCAGATATCATTCGGCCATTTTACCATGACTTCCGGCACGCCCAAGCTGTCCAGAAGCCTGACAAGAGCCAGCGAAACTGCCATTGATATGTCAAATTGTCGCGAAGCCTCCAGATTTATTGGGCACCAACATAAACTCATCAGCAGATTTTTTCCGTGCTCGCTGTGCCAGCGGTTTTGGCCTTGTCCTTTTCCTCCTGTTTGAAAATCGGCCGTGAGCACATGTCCGCATGTGGATACGTCGCCCTCCGACATCCGCTGAAGCATCAGATGCGTCGAGTCAACAAGCTCGATATGACGAAAAATGTCGAACAATCCCTTCAGTATGTTGGGCACAAAATTATTATTCATGTCGATACCATGACCATCTGCCATTAACCGCTGAGGCCCTGCAATGATAAACATTTGGTTTTGAACCACCTTGCCAACAAAGTCGGGCAGACGAGCAAAGAATATGTATTTTTGCACTTCCGCAAATAAGGGTAATCACGAACATATCACGCAAATTGTTTGTTTAGCAGCATTATGCCGAGAGGAAAACGCATCAAGTCCGACAATCCCCAGCCATTGCTCAAAGCGGTTGTTTCGGCCTTGCAGGACAAAAAGGGGAAAGAAATTGTAAGCCTCGATCTCAGGAAGACACATTCATCGGTGACCGACTATTTTGTTATCTGTCATGCAAGCTCCAAAACACATGTTGACGCTCTGGCCGGCGAGGTGATGAAAAAAGCACTTGTGCTGGCCAATTCCAAGCCCTACAACAAGGAAGGATTCGAAAATTCGGAATGGATTTTGATAGACTTTGTGGATGTCGTGGTACACATATTTTTGGAAAACACCCGCAAGTTTTATCAGCTCGAAAAGCTTTGGGCTGATGCAGAACGCACCGACTATACCCAAACAGATTAAGCGGCATCCTATTCAGGCCAATAAACACTTACGTATTAACATCAGATGAGCGAAGAAAAAAACAATAAACCTCCAAAAAAACTTCTTACCCGTGAAGGGGGAGAAAAACCGAAATTCAATTTTTACTGGATTTACGGACTATTAGCTGTTTCCTTCCTGATTATTCAGTTTTACAACTGGGAGCCAGGACCGACACAGATCAACAAAGGTGAATTGCTGAAGATGCTCCAAAATGGTGATGTTCAGCGTATCGACCTGATTAACAGAGAAGTGGCTGAGATTTATGTAAAGCCTGAAAAAATAGAACTGTACCTGCCGAAAAATGAGGATGGTAAACCGGTTCAGCACATTACTGCACCCAATAAACCACAATTCACATTTCAAATCGGCGAAGTCGGGTCGTTTGAAAAAGATGTAGAACAAGCACAAGAGGGGCAGGAGTCACCCATATACGTGAATAACATAAACCGCCGCAACTGGACAACCGAAATCCTTGGCTGGGTTTTTTCCCTGCTGCTCCTTATCGGGGTTTGGTTCTTCATCATGCGCATGATGAGTCGTGGCACAGGTAATGCCGGTGGACAAATTTTCAACATTGGCAAGTCGAAAGCCCAGCTATTCGATAAAAACACGATGGTGAATGTGACCTTTAAGGATGTTGCAGGACTTGACGAAGCCAAGGTGGAAATCATGGAAATCGTTGATTTTCTGCGTAATCCCGAAAAATACACCAAGCTTGGGGGCAAAATTCCAAAAGGTGTACTGCTTGTTGGCCCTCCCGGCACAGGTAAGACTTTGCTTGCCAAGTCGGTAGCCGGTGAAGCACATGTGCCGTTTTTCTCCATCTCGGGTTCAGATTTTGTCGAAATGTTCGTTGGGGTGGGTGCCTCGCGGGTTCGCGACCTTTTCAAACAAGCGAAAGAAAAATCGCCCTGTATTATCTTTATCGATGAAATTGATGCCATAGGTCGGGCTCGTGGAAAGAATCCGGCGACCGGTGCCAACGATGAGCGCGAAAACACGCTGAATCAGTTGCTTACCGAAATGGATGGTTTTTCGACCAACTCAGGGGTTATTGTGCTGGCTGCCACCAATCGTGCGGATATTCTCGACAGGGCGCTGATGCGTGCCGGCAGATTCGACCGGCAGATCTATGTGGAGCTTCCCGATCTGGAAGGACGAAAGGAAATCTTTGCCGTACACATGCGCAACCTGAAGCTGGACAACAATGTTGACCGTGATTTTCTGGCCAAACAAACTCCCGGATTTTCAGGTGCCGACATCGCCAACGTGTGCAACGAAGCGGCACTTATTGCTGCACGACACAACCATGAAAATATCACCAAGCAGGATTTCATGGATGCCATCGACCGTATTGTTGGCGGGTTGGAGAAGAAAAATAAAATCATCTCGCCCAACGAGAAAAAAGTGGTGGCTTACCACGAAGCCGGTCATGCCAGTGTGAGTTGGCTGCTACAATATGCACATCCTCTGGTGAAGGTGACTATTGTACCCCGCGGTAAGTCGCTTGGTGCAGCCTGGTATCTGCCCGAAGAAAGAGCCATTGTGACACAGGAACAAATGTTCGACGAAATGGTCGCTACTTTGGGCGGAAGAGCTGCAGAGCAGGTTATCTTCGGCAAAGTATCCACCGGAGCGCTGAGCGATCTTGAGAAGGTGACCAAACAGGCTTATGCCATGGTTACCTATTACGGCCTGAGCAAACGACTGGGCAATATCAGTTTCTACGACTCAACAGGTCAGAATGAGTTTGCCTTCAGCAAGCCTTTCAGCGAAAAAACCAACGAAATAATCGACGAAGAAATCAGCTTTTTGGTTGAGGCAGCCTACAACAAGGCACTGCAACTGCTTGAGCAGCATAAGGAAGGTCTGATAAATCTGGCCGAAAAACTGCTCGAGAAGGAAGTAATTTTCAGCGATGACCTTGAAGCAATTTTCGGCAAAAGGCCATGGAACACAGAGGATCAAGTTAGCAAAGAACAGGTGACCGCTGAAGCAGCCGAGCAAGACAGCACACACGATGCTCCCGTCGAAGAAACGCCAAATACCATAAGCGCATATGAATATGAAAGAGAGCACACAAAAGGAGCAGATTCTGGCCAACATCCGTAATGCTCTTATTGACAAGGCCATCAATCCATATCCTAATGTGGATGCTCAGGGCATTGTGCTTAAACCGGTCAATGCGGAGGAATCTCCGGAAATAGTGTTTGCCGATTTGCTCATCGAAGCAGGTGGCGAATTTATATATTGCGAAAACGAGTCGGCCATGGCCGACATGCTCCAGCAACTGATGGCCGACCGTGGCTGGAGCGCATTGTGGTGCAAAAACGATAATCTTGGTAGCTTTCTCGAAGCTGCCGAGATACCCTTTTTTGTTCAGCCTCATGCGGCCGATGGTCAGCTGGTAAGTATCACGCCTTGTGAGAGACTGATCTCCGAAACCGGCAGCATCATGATTTCTGACACCGTGGCCGGAGGAAGAGATGTGTTTGCCCTGGCCGATGTGCATCTGGTACTGGCATTTTCCAGTCAGGTACGCACAAACCTTCGGGCAGTATTTTCAGATATGAAGAAAAAATACCCGAATGGTATGCCACCCATGCTCACCACCATAACCGGCCCCAGTCGTACTGCCGATATTGAAAAAACGCTCGTAAAGGGCGCGCATGGACCCAAAGAGGTCATAGTATTTATGATTGACGATCTATAATTACTTTATCACCAACACTTTATGCCATTGAATAGCAAAATGAGCAACCTAACCACCCGCACCATTTTTGGGTTGTTGTTTGCCGTGGCTATGGTGGGCACCATACTGTTTTCGTCAGCGCTTTTCTTCCTTTTAATGTTGTTTTTTGTATTCGAGGGAGCGCGCGAGATGGTACGTCTTCACAACAGTGTGAAGTTCACGCCCAACGAACGAACATTTTTTCTTTTTAACGCCCTACTCCCTTACCTTCTGGCATCTGCAGTTGCTGCCGGTCTGGTGAAAACAAACTGGCTTATTCTTTCATTTTTTCCGTTGCTTATACCCTATATTCATGCCCTGTTCAGCAAAAAGCGGCAAGCTGCGACAATCCTTGTGGTGCATTGGCAAAACCTGATTTTTATTGCATTGCCTGCCTCTCTGATGATTTTTCTGCAGCGCGGGACTTATCCCGAAGGCATTGCAGGTCCTTATCTTTTGCTCAGCGTCATCCTGCTGATCTGGATCAATGACATATTTGCCTACCTCAGCGGCATCAGCCTGGGACGACATAAGCTTTTCAGTCGTATTTCGCCTAAAAAAACATGGGAAGGCAGTCTGGGCGGACTCATAGCCTGCATTGCTGCAGCGTGGGCTTTAGCACAATACACAAACTGGATTGAAACCTGGAGTGCCATTCCGCTAGCCCTGATCATTGTTGTTTCAGGTAGCTTTGGCGACCTTGTTGAGTCCATGCTCAAGCGCCAATCAGGCATTAAGGATTCCGGTAAACTTCTTCCAGGCCATGGTGGAGTGCTCGACCGTTTCGATGCCACCTTTTTCTCCATGCCATTTGTATTCGCCTATCTCTATCTAATAAATCAGTAACGATGCACATACACCGCGAAGGATTTAAGATTATTGCCACCTCGGCTATTGTCCTTACTGCACTTAACATCTTTGTTTACTGGCTTTTTCCCCAGATCGCACTACTGCACTATGGCCTGCTTCTGCTGTCGGCACTGTTTTTGTTTTGGGCAGTTAGTTTTTTCAGGGTGCCGCATCGTCAGCACCCGGTTGTGGACAATGCCATTGTTGCATCAGCGGATGGCACGGTGGTAGCAGTGGAAGAAGTGAATGAAAATGAATACTTTAAAGATAAGCGCATTCAGGTTTCCGTTTTCATGTCACCCTTTAATGTGCACATCAACTGGTTTCCGATCGAGGGTACTGTGGCATATGTCAAATACCACCCCGGGAAATTTCTCATTGCCAACCACCCTAAATCCTCAACCCTGAACGAACGCAACACCATTGTTGTGCGCGATGGCAGAGGACGAGAGGTGCTTGTGCGTCAGATTGCCGGATTGCTTGCCCGCAGGATTATCTGTTTTGTTAAGCCCGGTGACGAAGCACGGCTGGGAGCTGAGTTTGGCCTGATCAGGTTTGGATCGCGGGTTGATTTCCTGATCCCTGCCGATGCGCAGGTAAATGTGAAAATCGGGGAAAAAGTACGGGCCAACCGCACCATTATTGCCTTTTTCGATCAGGCCTCAAAGTAAATTCGTTAACTCGCTCAGTTTGCGTATTTCGTAGGTTGGTTCAACCGACGATGGCAGGCCTTTAGGGTTATACAATACCTGATCAATTCCGCATGACTTTGCACCCAAAATATCCACCTCAGGATCATCTCCAACCATCAGGCTTTGGTGAGGCAGCGCTCCTGAAAGCTTCAGTGCCAGTTGAAATATTTGGGGATCAGGCTTTTTTACCCCTGCTTCCTCAGAGGTGATGATTTGCTGAAAAAAATGCCTGAGGTTTCCTTCCCTCAGTTTAGTGTATTGCACTTCGGCAAACCCATTGGTAATCAAATGCAGGCAATATTTATCTTTCAGGTGCTCAAGCAGTTCAGCTGCACCCGGCTCGAGGCGCACAATACGCGGCGCAACATCCAGATAGAAGGCCGACATTTCTTCATCAAGTCCGGGCTGGTCAATCCCAAACGATTCGAGTGTTTGCCTGAAGCGCAGACTTCTGAGCACTTCCTTTTCGATACCACCCTCGCGGTATAATGCCCAGAGGGCGTTGTTGAATTGGTGATAGCTCCGGCTGAATTCATCAATGCTCGTAATACCCTTTTCATAAAGTCCAAAGTGATCGAAAAGCATCTCGAAAGCCTGAGCTGAACTGGCTTCAAAATCCCAGATGGTGTGATCCAGGTCGAAAAAAATATGGATGTATGGCCTGCTTTTCATCATGGTGTGGTTTTGAGCCGCATCTGCCTTATCCACTCGAACATGGCAATGGCAGCCGCATGGGTAACGTTAAGCGAGCGTGTAGGACCCGGCACCGGAATATGTACAAAAACACTTGCCCTGTCCAGAACAGCCTGACTGATTCCATTAACCTCATTTCCAACAACAAACACAGGATGATCAGGAAGTGCTGTTTCAAAGATATCTTTTGATGCAGAAGTTGTTTCGATAGCAATGAGATTGGTATTTGCCGGCAGTTGATCAAGCCAGGCCCCGGGCGAAACAAATTGCCACGGTATATTGTGGCAACTGCTGGCTGCCACCCTTTTCATCCTTTGGAGATTCACCGGTTTGTTGTCGCTTAGCAATATCACCTCCGAAGCACCTGCATTGTCGGCCAGCCTGATAAGCGCTCCCATGTTTTCGGGGTTTCGCAGGTTGTCGGCCACCACCACCGGCCGGCCATACTGCAAAAAAAAGCTATCCCATTCCGCTCCTGCAAATAAGTCGTTCGATTTCAGGTAAAGGTTCATAGACGAAACGCAGCCACATTAAAAAAAAACTGCCCGTATGGGCAGCCTATTCATTTGTAAGCTGATCAGATTACAGCTTTGGAAGCCACTGTTTGATCGACGAGTATGCGACCGCAATACTCACACACAATCACCTTCTTGTGCATTCTGATGTCAAGCTGATGCTGTGGTGGAATTTTGTTGAAACAGCCACCGCAAGCGTCTCTTTCGATCTGCACAACGGCAAGGCCGTTACGGGCATTGGAACGGATACGCTTATATGCAATGAGCAGGCGATCTTCAATCTGCTCTTCGTAAGCTTTGGTTTTGGATGCAAGCTCAAGCTCTTCCTTTTCAGTTTCTTCAATTATCGAGTGCAGTTCTGATTTCTTGACATCGAGGTCGGAAGATTTTTCAGCAAGTTTGAGCCTGGCAGTTTCTATTTCTTTGTTCAGCTCTTCGATACGAGCGGTGTACTCACGAATACGCTTTTCGGCAAGTTGAATTTCAAGTGTCTGATACTCAATTTCTTTTGAGAGCGAGTCGTATTCACGGTTGTTACGAACATTCATCTGCTGTTCTTCGTAACGCTTGATGAGAGCCTGGCTTTCCTTAATGGCGCTTTTCTTCTCTACGATGCTCTGGTTGAGCGCATTGCCTTCATTCTCAAACTTCTCGATGCGGGTTTCCAGGCCTGCAATCTCATCTTCGAGATCCTGAACTTCCAGGGGGAGCTCACCTCTGATACTCTTGATTTTGTCGATCTGCGAATCGATCAGCTGCATCGAATACAAGGCCAAAAGTTTACGCTCGATGGTAAACTCAATCTGTTCTTCAACGCTTGCTCCCTGTGCCATACTGTTGGCATTAAGCTCTTTCGACATATGGGTTATTGTGGTTTTATGTAGTATTGAATTACCCTATAATCCTGTTCCGGAAACAGGACTGCAAAGGTAGGAAATTTTTTCTTTATCATGTTCGCCATCAATTGGGTAGTAAACTGCTCTGTTTCATAATGTCCGCCATCAATGAGCAGCAGTCCGGCATCGAAAAAATCATGGTATTTAAGGTCTGATGTAACAAAGGCATCTGCCCCTGACCTGCGGGCATCAGGCAGCAAAAAAGCCCCTGAGCCTCCGCATATGGCAACTCTTTTGATGAACTTTCCGTATGCATCAGTATGCCTGAGCACAGGCGTGCCCAAAACAGCCTGCACATGCTCCAGAAATGCATGAGCAGACATAGATTTTTCGAGAACGCCGACCATTCCTGAGCCAACCCTCTGATGGCCATTCAGCAGAGGATAAAGGTCATAAGCAACCTCCTCGTAGGGATGGGCACGTTTCATAGCCGAAACAACAGAACCGGCCAAATGAAGAGGCAATATGGTTTCGATGCGCACTTCGGGCTCTGAGTGCACCTCGCCGATGGTCCCGACGAAAGGCTTTGCATCGGCCTGAGCCCTGAATGTTCCAGAGCCTTGGGCATTAAAGCTGCAACTGTCGTAGTTGCCAATGTGCCCTGCGCCTGCGTCAAACATGGCCGATCGCACTACCTGCGCATGGTCAATCGGACAGAATGTTACCAATTTGCATAACGATCCTTCGGCAGGCCTGAGTACGGCAAGGTCTTTCAGACCGAGCTTTTCGGCCAGCATATGGTTAACGCCTTGATAAACATTATCCAGATTGGTATGCATAGCCATGATGCAAATGTCGTGGCGGATGGCCGACACGATAATACGCTCCACTTCAGTCCTGTTGCCTAAGCGCTTCAGGCCTTTAAAGATTACTGGGTGATGCGTGATGATCAAATGGCAACCTTTGCCGGCGGCCTCCTCAATGATGGCTTCGCTCAAGTCGAGACAAACCATAGCAGATTGCACCATCCGGTCGGGCGATCCAACAATCAAGCCGGCATTGTCGTAATCTTCCTGCAAAGCCAGGGGCGCTTCCTGCTCAAACAAATCCAGCAAATCCTTTACATATAAACTGTCTGTTGTCATCCTCAAAAATTTTGATAAAAACGAGTAAATGAAACCATTATGCAAATTTAACGTATGAAGAGGCAACAAATGATGAAGATTGGCTACATTCAACGCAATTCTTAAGCGATGCGTTTAATCCTTTATCCATTCAGCCTGATATTTAAGTTTATATTGATTATCAGGCATTTGCTTTATGACGTTGGGCTATTAAAAAGCAAATCATATGATATTCCCGTTATCGGTGTAGGTAATCTTTCCTTTGGAGGAACCGGAAAAACACCTACGGTGGAGTACCTTGTTAACCTGCTTTCGCCGCATTATCGGACAGCCATACTCAGCAGAGGTTATAAAAGGAAAAGAAAAGGCCCGTTTCTTCTCGATGCGGCAACTACTGCTGCCGATGCAGGCGATGAACCGAGGCAGTACAAGCTTAAATTCACTGAACTGAATATTGCGGTGGCTGAAAATCGCAATGATGGCATGAAGTTGTTGTTAGATATCGATCCTGCTCCGGAGGTGATCTTGCTTGATGATGCCTTTCAACACAGGGCCATAAAACCAGGTTTGAACATTCTGCTTACCGATTACCACAAACTTTACCCAAAGGACCATCTGTTTCCGGCCGGCAACCTTCGCGATATAAAGCAAGCAGCTACCAGGGCCGATATAATTATTGTGACCAAAACGCCCAGCATTATTTCGCCTTACATTAAAGCGGAAATTTTGCAGATCATAAAACCAAAGCCTCATCAGCAGTTATATTTTGCCTATTTGGAGTTTGGTAAAGCATATCCGATTGGTAAACCCCCGAAAGCGAAAGAATTGCGCGATGTTTCGAGTATCTTTCTTGTTACCGGTATTGCTAACCCCTACCCTTTGCTCGAGCATATGCGCAGAAAATGCAACGAACTGCTTCATAAGTCATTTAGCGATCATCACCGATTCAGCGAGAAAGACATTCTTGAGATCAGGCACGCCTTCCAGCATATTATTGGCAGCAATAAAATCATTGTAACGACCGAGAAGGATGCCGTCAGGTTGGCGGATTCTCCATATTTTAGCAAGCTCGAAGACCTCCCGATTCTGGTTCAGCCGATAAGGATGGCTTTTCATGCATCTGAGTATGGTAGTTTTGATCAAAGCATTTTAAACTATGTTCGAAAAACTTCAGCAAACCGTTGATTATCTAAAGGAAAAGACAACTTTTACACCTGAAATTGGCATCATACTTGGCACCGGCCTCGGTGGCCTTGTCGAGGACATCGAGATACTGCATTCGTTTGGTTATGAGGAGATTCCTAATTTCCCGGTTTCAACTGTTCATGGTCATCAGGGACGGCTGATTTTCGGACGCCTGAGTGGCAGGACAATAGTAGCCATGCAGGGCAGATTTCATTTCTACGAAGGATATAGCATGCAGGAAGTAACCTTTCCGGTTCGGGTGATGAAATGGCTTGGTGTACGCCTGCTTATCGTTTCCAATGCCAGCGGAGGGCTGAGTTCAGACTTTGCTATTGGCGATCTGATGTTTATCAGGGATCATATCAACCTGATGCCAAACCCATTACTCGGACCGAATGATGATCGCATGGGGCCTCGCTTTCCGGATATGAGCGAAAGCTATAACCATAAAGTACTCCAACTTGCTCATAAAGTGGCCCGTAGGGCCGGCATTGTTGTGCACGAAGGCGTTTATGTCGCCGTAACAGGACCAACATACGAAACCCCTGCCGAGTACCATTTTATCCGCGTGATTGGCGGCGATGCGGTTGGCATGTCAACAGTGCCTGAGGTGATTGTTGCGCGTCAGATGAGTCTGCCTGTTTTTGCCGTATCAGTCATCTCCGATCTTGGCGTAAAAGGCAAGATTGTTGAGATTTCGCACGAAGAAGTAATCGAAGCAGCCAAAGGCGCACAGCCCAAGCTGAAAACCATTATCCGCGATTTGCTCAGGGAATCAATTATCTGAGCCATTTGTGATGGACAACAGCCGGAAAAAAATATTCTTTGTTTCCGATTTTCATTTCGGTGTACCTGATCATGCCTCCAGTTTGCATCGCGAACGCCATCTGGTGCGATGGTTTAACAGCACACGCCACGAGGCAGCAGCTTATTACCTCATGGGTGATGTGTTCGACTTCTGGTTTGAATATAAAACCGTCGTTCCCAAAGGGTTTGTGAGGCTTCTCGGAACGATTGCCTCAATAACCGACGAAGGCATTCCGGTTCATATTTTCCGCGGCAATCACGACATCTGGGCTTTTGATTACCTTACCAACGAAGTGGGAGTAGTGCTTCACCGCCGGCCTCAAATCGTGAACTTTTCGGGCAAAACTTTTTTTCTGGCACACGGCGACGGACTCGGACCGGGCGATATGGGTTATAAGTTTCTGAAAAGAGTTTTTGAAAACCGAATAAATCAATGGCTTTTCCGATGGCTTCATCCCGATCTGGGTACCCGGCTGGGTTTACATTTCTCCAAGAGAAGCCGCATTGCCAATATAGCGCGCGAAAAAAAGGATGAGGAAGCCATGGTGGTAGAAAAGGAAATGTTGTATGCCTATTGTCTGAAAAAATCAACACTTCAGCCCGAGATTGATTATTTCGTTTTCGGACATCGCCATACACCCATCAAATACCCATTGCCCGGCAAAGCGGTGATGGTGATTCTCGGAGACTGGGTGAGCCACTTTACTTATGCTGTTTTTGACGGTGAAACGGTCGAGCTGCTGAGTTTTGAAGAATAATGCGCTATTTACTTCTTAAAAATCTTGACGGCTCTACCTCAGGATCGGTGGTATTATTGCCGGAAATCAGATTTGCCATATAGTGGGCCAGAGGCGGCGCCAACAAACCTCCACGCGAGCCCAGACCGTTGAATACAAACAAGTTGTTGAAACCGGGAATGCGGCCTGCAACCGGTCTCCTGTCAGCTATGGCCGGCCTTATTCCTGCCTGATGTTGTATTACATCCACATCCTTATTGATGAATGTCTTCAAATCTGTCAACAACTTTTGCGCGGCTTCAGGATCAGGCTGCTCATCCTCAAAATCCCACACATAGGACGACCCGAGCCTGAACATATCATGGCCCAAAGGCACCAGAAAAAAATTCTTGTTGATTATATAATTACAACGGAAATTGCTGATTCGCACGGTAATTACATCGCCTTTAACAGGCCTGAAGGGAATTTCAGCCAGAAAAGGGTTGTGCTTTGCACGGTATCCTTCGCAAAACACAATGCAACGATATGGCGTCCCGTCATAGGCAGCACTTGCATCATCGGAAGCAATCCGCGCATAATCCCATTCATGCTCCATAAGCAGGTTGCGGCTTTTCAAGAACTGCCTGACTTCAGAAACAAATAAAGCGGTGTCAATCCAGGCCGCAGCACTGACAATTCCGGCACCAAACTCCAATCTGAGATCGTCTGCAACCTCAAGTATCTGAGGATTCATAAACTTACTGAAAGGGGCTTTAATGGCCTTTTCTGACCACAAAACGGACTCATCACGGCCAAAAATCCGCAAAAGAGGGATTTCATGCAACAGGCTAATACCCTGGACCAAAGCAAATTTTCTGTAGAATTCCTTGCTGTAGTCCAGATAGTTTACAGCCCTCCAACTCAAAGTGTAATATCGGAAAATGAGAGGATTGAGCAGGCCGGCTGCAACTTTTGACGAATTGCTGAGTCGGGGCACATCTACCACCCTGAAAGGCACATTGCACTGAAACAACTGCAAGGCGAGGCAACTTCCGGCCAGTCCTTGGCCCATGATCAGCACAGGCAGGCTGTTCTCCGCTTCAGGCATACATTTCCACAAGTTCTGCGAGCCTGCTGGCATAACCCATCTCGTTGTCGTACCAAGCCACCACTTTCACCAACCGTTGGTCTTCGCCAAGCACTGCCGTAAGTCGCGAGTCAAAAATCGCTGAATGGGTATTGCCAATTACGTCCACTGAAACAATAGGATGGTCGGTATATTGCAAAATTCCTTTCAGCTCGTTATGGGCCGCTTCACGGAAGGCATGATTGATGGATGCAATATCGGCCGGTCGTGTCAGGGTGCATGTCAGGTCGGTCAGCGAGCCATCGGGCACGGGAACTCTGATGCCTGCACCACCAAGCTTACCTTTCAGGTGAGGGAAAATCCTTGTTGTCGCTTTTGCAGCTCCGGTGGTTGTGGGCACGATGGCTGTGGCCGCTGCCCTGCCCCTGCGCCAGTCCTTGTGCGGTCCATCCACAAGGAGCTGATCCTTGGTATAGGAATGTACTGTGGTAATAAATCCTTCTCTGATACCCCAAAACCTGTCAAGAATCATAATCAGAGGCGCAACATTATTGGTAGTGCAGCTGGCATTGGAAATTACCCTTTTTGACTTATCGAGTGCGTGGTGATTAACCCCTATGACATAGAATGGCACCTGATCGTCCTCGTCCACAGCCGGAGCACTGATGATTACCCTGGCTGCACCTGCATCGATATGACGCCACGCACCTGCAAGGCTTGTGAACAAACCGGTTGACTCGATGACGATATCCACTCCCATCTCGTGCCACGGAAGTTTTGAAGGGTCAGGTTCCGAAAGCACAGCAATTTTCCTGTCTTCGATAAGGATCTGGTTTTCGGTATTGTCGAGCGGCAGTGCAAAACGGCCATGCACCGAATCGTAGCGCAACAAATGCGTAAGCGTGGCTGCATCAGCCAGATCGTTCACCGCAATCACATCGATACCAGGATGTTGAAGCATGCACCTTAAGGCAACCCTGCCGATGCGACCGAAGCCATTAATGGCTGTTCTAACTTTTTTCAATGCTCGCTATTTTAGTGCAATTTTAGTGCTTTTTGCGGCAGGGTTTTTGGCGCAATCCAAAAGCCTGTGCAAACTTCATATTACTATTTTTGTTTAGTGTAAAAACTGCCTCATGCCAAGAGCAATTTTTTTTGTTATCCTATTGATTACCTTTCGGGCAGGCTTGCTCCAATCGCAGGTGGTTGAGCCGGTGCGCGTCGAGTTGCCTGCACGTATTGATCAGCCTTCCTATTACGTCGAAGCCTTGGGCCGGGCAGGCGCGCTGGTTTTCTATGAATCCACCGACACCGAAGAAGGACGGCGCAAGTGGTATTTTAGTCTGTTGGATACCAACCTCCGTGAAAAATGGTTGCAATATGTGTTACTCACCGATGGATTGATGCATCTGGCAAGCCATACCGATGAGGAGAAGGTTGTATTGTTTTTCGGTCAGAACGAAGGCAAGCGACAGAGCCAGAACACGTTCGAGCTATTGCGTATTGATCTGGGCACCGGGGTTATAGTCCGTTTTACCGGTCAACTTCCGGATCGCGCTGACTTAGGCAGCATGGCCGCAATTGGGCATGAAGTACTGCTTGGCCTGAACCTTCCGAAATACCAGGCTGACCTGCTCAGGTTCAGCATGTCGGATGGCAGCATGCAAAGTCTGCCCTTGATGGGTGGCGGACAGGCCTGGATTCAGGAAATCAAGGTCAAGCCCGGCGGCAGCAGTTACTTCCTCGCCATTCGAAGGTTTGAACGCAATCGCCTGACAGAAGATCTTTTTATGGAAATAGACAGACAAGGCAACGAATTGAACCGTTGGGTCTTCAAAGACGAAGACCATTTTCTGCTATCGGTGAGTATGTTGCCAGAGGAGGATGGACTGGTTGTTTGCGGCACTTTCGACAGCGACAGGCGCCGTATAAGTGCCCGCGAAATAACCAACATCAACCAGGCCGGCGAAGCAAAAGGCTATTATTTTATTCGTTTTCAGCAAAATGAGCCATATAACGCATCGTTTTGGCTGTTCGACAACTTCACTAATCTGGTCCGCAACCTTCCGCCTGATATGGTGCTGCGCAATACCAGAAGCCGGAGTTACAGATACCGTATGGCCGAACCCGACCTGCGTATCACACTGCAGTTTTTTGCAGGTCAGGTGCAGAAATCAGGCGACAAATACATCTTCTCAGCTGAAGCTTTCAGGCCACAATACAGGCTCGAAACCCGAATGGATTATGATTTTTACGGACGGCTGGTGCCCTACACCTACAGTGTATTCGAGGGCTATCAGGTGTTTGCCGGACTTGCTGCTGCTTTCAACAGCTCCGGGCACCTTGAATGGAGCGCAAGCCTTGAGTTGCGACAAGTTGTTATTCCGGCCGTTCGCAGCATGGTCAGCTTTACCGAAGATAATGGCACATTGGTAATAGCCTCCATACAACAATCGGTACTAACCAGCAAAATAGTTGATAGCAGCGGCCAGCAATTGGGTCAGACAGAACAAACCCGTATTGAGCCCGTTTTTGCGGCGGACAGGGTATTGGAAGAACGTTACAGCAATTTATCACATTGGTATTCAAAATACTACATTGCAACCGGCTATCAACGTATCAGCAATAATAAACTGAGGACGAATAATCCGCGAAGCGTTTTTTACCTTCAAAAACTGATATTGGAATAGTTTGGGATAAGGCTGTGCAACTTGCCATGGCTAAATGGCATCATGAGGCCGTTGGCGAACAAGAACATAGCACTTAATAGTTATCTTCGAACCGTCCGATTTACAAAATTTCTAATGCTCCTGCATGACTGAGCTAATATTTAAAGTACTAAACCACTTCAGCTACACTTTCAAAAAGAAAGGGTTGCACAGCCTGCACTCGCCCTATGTATATGATTTTGCGGCTAACGTTCTGTTCGACCGCAAGCACTATCCTGCCTATGAAAACATCAAGCGAGCCAGGCATATGATGCTCCGCAACCGTAACCTTATCGAGACAGTTGACTTTGGTGCTGAATCGGGCAACAACGAATTTAAGACCTACCGGATCAGGGTGAACAAGCTGGCAAAAAAGAGAATCGGAAGAATGAAGGATTTAGAGTTGCTATACAGGATGGTAGGATATTTCAGGCCTGAAAGCATCCTCGAGTTAGGAACCTCTACCGGTATGAGCAGTGTTGCACTGGCATCCGCCGATAAAAACATCCGGCTGACAACCATTGAAGGCTGTGCTTCGGTGGCCTCGGTGGCCCAATCGGTCTTCGACAAGCTGGGCTTAAATAATATTGAAATCGAAATCGGCAATTTCAACAGCATCCTGCCGGGAGTACTGAATAAACTGCCCAAGCTTGATATGGTATTTTTCGATGGCAACCATCGCAGGTTAGCCACGCTCAACTACTTTCATCAATGCATGGCCAAAGCCCATCACGGGAGTATTTTCATTTTTGATGACATCCGCTGGTCGGCCGAAATGTATGAGGCATGGTTGGAAATCGTCAGCACTAAGGAAGTAAGCCTGAGTATTGAACTAAGCAGGATGGGGATTGTTTTTTTCAGGCATGCTATCGAAAAGCAGCATTTTGTGCTGGGTTAGGTCTATCTTTGTCGTCATTCCATTAAAAAAATCGCACACTATGCCAGAAGAGGTTATCAGGCTTAGGGCTATTTCGCGCCACTACAAGGTAGGTTCGGAAGTAGTTAAAGCGCTACGCAGTATTGATTTGGATATCAGGCGCAACGAGTATGTTGCCCTGATGGGACCATCAGGCTCAGGTAAATCTACGCTCATGAACCTGATTGGCTGCCTGGATACACCAACTTCAGGTAGCTATTGGCTAAACGGCAAGGATGTAAGCGGACTAAACGACAACGAGCTGGCTGAAATTCGCAATAAGGAGATCGGTTTTATTTTTCAGACATTTAATCTGCTGCCAAGGTCAACAGCCCTTGAGAACGTTATGCTTCCATTGGTTTATGCAGGCATCAGCAAGGCGGGACGTATGGAGCGGGCTCAGAAAGTGCTTGCTGATGTGCAACTTACCGACCGTATGCTTCACAAACCCAACGAACTTTCCGGTGGTCAGCGACAGCGGGTTGCCATTGCCAGAGCACTCGTAAATCAGCCATCCATTTTACTTGCCGACGAACCCACAGGAAACCTCGACAGCAAGACCTCCATCGAAATTATGGCGCTTCTGGAAGAGATACATGAAAAGGGTAACACCATTATCCTTGTCACCCACGAAGAAGACATTGCAAAACATGCTCACCGTATCGTCAGGCTCCGCGACGGCAATATTGAAACCGACGAAATCAATCAGGCCGTAATCAGGGTAAAGCAGCCAGACAAGGCCTGAGCGGAACTTTTTACTGCTACAGTTGTTTATCAGCCAATCGACAAGGCTATGAAGATATATACAAAAACCGGCGATAAAGGCCAGACTTCGCTGATTGGCGGAACCCGTGTTCCCAAGCATCACGACCGCATTGAAGCCTACGGCACTGTAGATGAGCTCAATGCGTTTATCGGATTGCTGCGCGATCACCTCGACAGTGACGACCCCAACAGACAGCATCTTCTTGAAATTCAGGAAAAGCTATTCCGCATCGAGGCCCATCTGGCAGAAGACCCCGCAGGCGTCAAAACCAGGATAATGCCGGCACTGGAGGAGTCAGATGTTCAGTTTTTAGAAGCGGAAATGGACAGGATGAACGCTCAGCTTCCGGAGCTTAGTCATTTTATCATTCCGGGCGGGCATAAGGTGGTGTCATATACTCATGTTGCCCGAACAGTATGCCGACGTGCCGAGCGAATTTGTACCAGACTTGCCACCGGCCATCAGGTTGATGACCTTGATCTGAAGTACCTCAACAGGCTTTCGGATTATTTTTTCATGCTGGGCAGGCATTATACCCAGTATTACAATGCAGATGAAATAATCTGGAAAACAAAAGCTTAGCAAGCGGCTGATTAACTAAAAAGAGGCATTGACAAGCGGCCAAAAAAATATACTTTTGCAAAAATTTTCAACAAAACCTCTAAGCGATGTACTGGACATTAGAATTAGCTTCTAAACTGGAGGACGCTCCCTGGCCTGCAACCAAGGATGAGCTGCTGGAGTGGGCCATTCGCACAGGTGTGCCCAAGGAAGTCATCGAGAATCTTGAAGAAATTGAAGATGAGGGTGAGGTATATGAAGGCATCGAAGATATCTGGCCGGATTATCCCACCAAAGAAGACTTTTTCTTCCACGAAGACGAATATTAAACGCTTAAGAACCGGCTCAGGCCGGTTTTTTTTATGCCCTGAAAAAGCTAAAGTTTACCTTGCTGTAGTTGCGATGGTCAATAAATCCCGGAGTGTTGGTGTAATCAATGTTTTTCGGGTGCTCAATCACCAGCAGTCCACCCTTATGCAAAATTTCACGACCTAAAATTTCGACCGGTAAATTGAGAAATAAATCTTTATCCATTTCGTATGGAGGATCGGCAAAAATAACATGATAGGGCTGCATAGGCTGCTGCAAAAACCTGAAAACATCAGCCCGAACAGCTCTTAGTTCAGGCATGTCGAACTGCTTTGCCGTATCGGCAATGAAACGCACGCAACGCGGGTGGATATCGACTGCCGTAACGCTTGCACATCCTCTCGAAACCAGCTCATAGGATATACTACCTGTTCCGGAGAATAAGTCGAGCGCGCGCAATTCTTCAAGGCCAATCAGGTTGTCGATAATATTGAACAGGCTTTCCTTGGCAAGATCAGTTGTGGGACGCACAGGCAGGCCTGCAGGCACGTGGATGATGCGACGTTGCAATCTGCCTCTTATAATGCGCATTGCAGGGCTGAAAAGAGCAGGTGATGCTGATGAGTTTGTATATCCTCGAGCACATAGCTATACTCGAATGCGTTGTTGGGTGCGGCAAAACGCACGTTTCGAACATATTTCCAGATGGATTCGTAGATGGGGTGATCAATGGTGATGTTGCCCATCAATGTAAGGCTGACAGTTTCCGGGTTTAGGCTCTGCTGATCGAGGGCAAAGAGGAGGAAATAGAGAAAGTCTTCGGGATTTCGGGCTTTGAAATTGTTGTAAAACAGCAACTTGTCGGCTGCAATCACTACAAGGTCAAAGCTACTGCTGCGCAGATTCACATAAACTTCAGTCTCGCCTGGCTGATTACGTTTAGCCACGAGCAACGATTCGACAAGTGCTGAAGTCAGGTGTACAATTCTGGCGTTGGCCCATATCTCCTTGATTTTGTGCACAAGACTGTTGGCAAGATAATATACATTCCATGCGCCGGCAGTCTTAAGCTCATCAGCAGCCACTCTGGAATTTTCGCGGTATTGCTGCATAAATCCAAGGTAAACAGCCTTTTCCTTTTCATCGTACAGCGCTGCAGGTACAAGTGTATTATAGGTTTGATCCACAAGCACAAGGACCGACTGAAAAGGGTAAGCCAGCCAGGGCTTTTGGATGATGGTCTCATCGATGGCAGAGCTAATGCGTATATCGGTATCTGTGTGGATAAAAGCCCATGATTCGAGGGCAAGGTAACGTTGTTTTTCGTTGCTGAAAATTACATAAGAAAAACCATCCGCTCCGATGCGGATGGTCAGGTGATACTGTCGTGTATGGTCTTCACGGAAGGCCTTATCGAACCTGCTGAGCGTAGGTCTTGCCGCGATAAACATGGTCAGGGCGTTTTATTCCCAGTTGCCGTTTACTGTTGGCTCGGTAAGCGAGCCCACCTTCAGGCCGGGATACCGGTCGAGGGCTTTGTCAGCGGCAATCTGGTTAAGGACACGCTGTTGGTCAAGGCCTTTGAGGTAAACAGAAGAATGCACCTTGGCTTCGAAAACGCTTACCTTGACACCTCCACGCTCAATTTCGCCGGCATCCATTTCGAATTTTGCACCATCAGTAAAAGGCACAACAGCTAGCTGTTTAATATCGAAGTGTTTGCGCTTTCCGAATAATGAATCAAACACCTTGATGTAACCCAGGGTATCGGAAATGGTGAGTGTAAAAGTAGTATCGTTAGGGTCGGGGATAATCCTGACAACAGGAATCTCGCCATAGGATGCAAAGGCAATCAGCGAATCAAAGTTTGCCGTATAGGAGCCCTTGGCATTTTTGTAATAGGTCTGAAGATCCCTGATATCCTTCAGTTTTTGAATAATCTCGACCTCACGATGCCTTTTTTCCTTGAGGAATTCGATAGGCTGCATGATGCTGTCGTAAACCAGATATGCCAGCACAACGATAGCTGCGGCAAGAACGACTTTCAGTATGGTAATCTTCATAACATTTGGTTTTCTCAGGCAAAATTAGGTTTTTTCGCTGAACTTATGCATAATAAGCAAACTTTATTGATTATGTAATGATATTGTGCTACTTCTCGAATAATTTTTCCAGGATGGGCAGCAGCAGCTTGGGTTTTATGGGTTTGGCCACGTAACCATCGCAGCCTGCCTCGAAGCATGCATCCTTATCATTGGCCATGGCATATGCGGTGTGGGCAATGATGGGCAAATCGGGCCTAAACGATTTTATCTCTCTGGTGGCTTCGAGGCCACTCATTTTCGGAAGCTGTATATCCATCAGCACAAGATCGATATCCCCATGATGCAAACAGGTTTTAATGGCCTCCTCGCCTGTTGAAACATGCATGACTTTAGCACCTGCGCCTTCGAGTATAATAAGCAGCAATTCGGTATTCGATGGGGTGTCTTCCACAATCAACACTTTTTTACCGGTCAGTTTTGTTGTTCTATGCAAAACTGTCTCAGCCTTGGACGGGATTGCTGCAGCAGGCACAGCCCCGGAAAAATGAAGCTCAATACGGGTTCCTTTGCCCGGCTTCGATTTCATTTCGAGCTTAATCTGCATTTTTTGGGCGAGAAGCTTCACAATACTCAGACCAAGTCCGGCTCCTGACCCCTTACCATCATGTTCGTTCAGGCGAACAAAAGGCTCAAATACAGCTGACTGCATCTCGGGCGAAATGCCCGGCCCGCTGTCTTCCACAAAAGCCATTATGGATCTGGAATTATTTGCTTCGGTGACCCTGAACCCAATGGTTACATGCCCATTTTGCGTAAATCTTATCGCATTGTCGGATAGATTGTTGAGTATATGTTGCCACCGAACCTCATCGCTTGATATAACACAATCGCCATCAGGCAGGTCAAGTCTTACTTCAAGGTTATGTTTGCCCATTTCCAATGCCTTATTGACCAAATTGGTGTGCAGGCCGATAAAAAGCTCCCTGAAATTAAATGCTTTGCTCATGATTTCTTGATTACCTGCTTTAAGCGATATGTAAGTGAGCAGATCATCCATCAGTTTAAGCAGGACGTTTCCGTTTCGCTGAATGATGCGCAAGTATTGTCTGCGACGCGAAGGGTCAGTGCTTTCGTCGGCTAAAATCTCGCTGAAACCCAACACGGCATTTAGCGGGGTCCGGATCTCGTGCGACAGCACCGAAAATGCACCATGTAAACGCGCAATTTCTTCGCTGATGTGTTTTCTCGTTTTGGAGTCGGCCTCCACTGCATAGATTATAAGATATTTTCTGGCACCATCAGTTTCGTAAACCGGAACCCTGATAAATTGATAGGTTTTCAACTCGTTGGTACCCGATTCAGGCAGCACTTCTCTGGTACTTACGGCTTGACTTTTCATCCACACAAGCTCTTCTGCCACTTCAAGCATACGCAGAAAATCGTCCGATCGCTCCGAAAGACCTGCAATACTGACAGCTTCAAAATTTTCAAGATGACCCGGAGGGATGCCCATCAGACGTCGCATTGAGGCGTTGGCAATCAACCATTCGTTGTCGGCATTTTTTATGCCAAGTGGGTTGGGTGTAGCTGCAACCAGAACGTTGAGCAATTCCTTTATGCTGGAAAGCTCCAAATGCTTTACTATCAGTTCATTCTTTTCATCGGTAAGCTGTCTGGCTTCATTTGTAATGCTATCGGTTGCCATTTTCTGACGCTTGTATGCCTTGAAAAAGTAAAACAGAAGCATCCCCAACACGACTAAACCTGCAGCAGAGGCGAAAAGTAAGAACAACAGGGTGTTTTTTTCAGACCGTATCCTTGTTGTCAGAAGATTTACTTTGGCAAGGTTGTTAGCCAACGAATCTTTGGCGAGTTCAAGATTGTTGATATTAAAATGTTGCTGAATTATGGTATTGGTTAGCGAGTCGTTGTCGGTGCGTAACAGCTCGGTTTCGTCGGCATATTCAATGAGCAGCCTGTATGCTTTTTCATAATCGCTCCGCTGAGCCAGCATTTCGGCCAGTTCTTTCAAAATCCGCAGCCTTAATACGGCATTATCGCCTTTGCCCAAATTGTCCAACGCAAGATTGTAATAGTTGATGGCTCTTTCGCCCTGTCCTTTGAATTTGTATGCACGGGCCATTCCCAGATAAAGTTTGTCCAGATTCAGATTCGAATCACGATTGAGCTTTGTGGCTTTAGTAAAATAGATTAAAGCACTGTCGGGCTGCTTCCTCTCGATCCAATAGGCGCCAAAGTTGATATTGATGTTGGAGTTTATGGATTGACTTCCCCTTTTTTCGGCTATTTCCAGGGCGTTCCGGTAAGCCGATTCTGCCATTTCAAAATTTTTCTCCAGCTCATAGAGTGTGGCGATGTTGTTCAAGGCATTGATAAGTTCCTCATGAAAGCCTTGTGCACCGGCTATTTCAATGGTTTTCAGATAATAATACCTCGCTTTTTCATAGTCGCTCAGGTATTGGTACAACCCTCCGATGTTGTTGTATAAAATGATTATCCCTCTGGTATTGTTACGCCTTACATGGATATCCATGGCGATTAAGTACTCAGCAATAGCTTTGTGAAAAAGATTCAGCTGAGTGTACAGCGCCCCTTTGTTGTTATGGATTCGGGCCTGTTCGGCCGAATCGTTGAGAAGTGTAAAATAATACAAGGCTGAATCATAATGAATTAGCGACTGGTTAAAATCGGACAGGTAATAAGAGGCAATGCCACTAAAGCGGTGTGATCTGGCTTTCAGACTATCGACACCGGCCAGACGTGATGCATCGAGCGCCTTTTTAGCGAGCTCGAGCGCCTTCTGATTGTTTATGCCGATATAACTACGCGAAAGACCGATATAGTCGCGAATCTGATCAATTTCGTCGCTACCCTGCTCAGCCACTGCACTTTCTGTCCGGACCATCAGCAAGAGAAAAACGATTATGTTTATGATAATCATCTTCATGGCGGATGATTTGAAAGCAATTTCAAGCAAATTTCTCTTATCATTCATAATCCGGCAGCTTATTCAGAAAAGAAAACGAATTGCTGACTCTGTCAATTTTTGCACAATATTGTTCCTCACCATTGGTAATGAGGACATACCTGACAGGTAATAAAAGACTATATGCAACAGCCTGATCAAGCACTGTCTGATTCAGTTTCACACTTGCAGCCTTGCATTCGACAATCATCCAGGGTGTTGAATCGGACGAAAAGATGAGTATGTCGCAGCGACGCTCAAGCTTGTTGCTACGCAGGGTGTATTCTATGGCTACGCGTCCGGCCGGATACCCGTTTACAGTAATGAGCCGGTGCGCTGCTATCTGTCTGACCTTTTCCTCAGGCGTCAGGGCAACATACTTTCGGCGCAGCGGATCGAAAACCTCGGTGCGGCCATTTGTGTCCCTTAAATTGAACCAGTTCATTGGCGAGCCATTGGCGAGCTGCAAAATAAAAAAAGAAATGAACCATTAAGAAGAACCGACACAAACTTAACTTACCCAAAGTGCTGTTGCGAAGCATGAACATGCGTCCAGATAGGCTAAAAAGCGCTAATTTTGTCATGATTCATTCCAAAACGCCTTCCGCCGATGAAGACCAAGCAAGAAATAGTGGAGAACTGGCTTCCGCGATATACGGGTATGCCAATTGAAGAATTTGGAAAATATATTCTGCTCACCAACTTTAACCAGTATCTGGAGCTATTTGCCCACTGGCACAATGTGCCGATAGTTGGTCAAGACCGGCCTATGCCATGTGCAACATCGGGCGATATCACCATCATCAATTTCAGCATGGGCAGTGCCAACGCAGCTACTATCATGGATTTGCTGGGCGCGCTTAACCCTAAGGCGGCTTTATTTCTGGGTAAGTGTGGCGGTCTGAAAAAGAAGAATCAGGTGGGCGATTTCATACTGCCTATTGCAGCCATTCGCGGCGAAGGTACTTCGAACGACTATTTTCCACCTGAGGTGCCTGCACTGCCTGCTTTTAGCCTGCAAAAAGCCATCTCGTACAGCATTCGCGAAAACGGCCGCGACTACTGGACAGGAACGGTTTACACCACCAACCGCAGGGTGTGGGAGCACGATGAGGAGTTTAAGGAATACCTGGTGAAAACACGCAGCATGGCCGTGGACATGGAAACGGCAACGATTTTCATTGTCGGATTTGCCAATGATATCCCAACAGGAGCACTGTTGCTGGTTTCGGATCAGCCCATGACACCCGAAGGTGTGAAGACCTCGGAAAGCGATCGCAGGGTGAACCAGAAATTTGTGCACGAACACCTTAAAATAGGCATCGAAGCGCTGCAAACCCTTATCAACAACGGCATTACCGTGAAACACCTTCGATTCTGAGGCAGTGACCTACGATCAGATCATCAACAACATACGCAACAAGATTTTTCACCCGGTGTACTTTCTGCAGGGCGAAGAATCATACTATATCGATGCCATTACCGAAATGCTGGAGGCCCATGTGGTGGACGACCTTTACCGCGATTTCAGCCAGACGGTGGTTTATGGCCGCGATGTGAAACCCAAAGAGGTGGCGTCCTTGTGTAAAGTCTATCCCATGATGGGCACACATCAGCTGGTGGTGGTGCGCGAAGCACAGGATATCGATAATATTGAGGAACTGGAACCCGAACTCGACCGATTTCCACCCAGCACGGTGCTGGTTATGAACTACAAATACAAGAAGCTGGACGGCCGTAAGTCGTTTGCCAAAAAAATTGCCCAGAAAGGGGTGCTCTTCGAGTCGAAAAGACCGTACGAAAATCAGATTCCCGACTGGATTGTCAAATACCTCAAACAAAAAAACTATACCATCACGCCGGTTGCCGCCCAGCTAATGGCCGACTTTCTGGGCAACGACCTGAGTAAGCTTCGCAACGAGCTGGAAAAGCTCATTATTCCAATGCCCGGCGGAGGCCATATTTCGGAAAAGGAGGTAGAAGCCAACATCGGCATCAGCAAGGATTTCAGCATATTCGAACTACAAAAAGCCTTGTCGCAGCGCGATTTCCAGAAGGCCTTCCGCATAGCTCATTATTTTGGCGCCAACAGCAAGGAGTATCCCCTGATCCGCAATATCATCCTGCTCTATCAGTTTTTTACCAAGATTATCCGCTATCATCAAACAGCCGATAAATCGCGAAATAATGTAGCCAGTGTGCTGGGCATCAACCCATTCTTTGTTGAAGACTATATCATGGCCGGTCGCGCTTATACCCTGCCCAAAGCATTGGATGCCATACATTTGCTCATGGAATACGACCTGAAATCGAAAGGTGTTGGGGTGAGCAATACCGACGATGATGAGCTCTATAAAGAGCTTATATTCAAATTGATGAATTTATAGCTTGCAAATCAGGCAATTAAGGCCTCGATTCTTGCCGCATATTTTTCGGTGATGAACGACCGCTTTAATTTAAGAATTGCTGTCAGCTAGCCCGTTTGCACCGATCATTCGTGAAATAAGGTCAAATTTCCTGATTTGTTCGTATTCGCCAAATTGCATGTTGAGCCTGTCCACCTCCTGTTTGATGCGCTTTCTTACTTCGTTGTGGTGTGAAACCAACCCTCGTCATCAATGGCCATTGCCGTCAGCCCGGGGCCTTGTAATAGCCCACCATCACATTTGGCCCTTTGCCAGAATTCGCCATTTTCGGAGATTCTGATCTGCACATCTGTTATCACCTTGCCCACCGTTCCGGGCATCATGCCACCGGGCTCAAGTGTATTCACGGCAATCACGGGCGAGACCCCGGTGAGTCCGCAACCGTCGAGCACAGGAATGCCGGCCGAGGCGAAAATCCTGACCAAGTAGGGCTGCAAAGCAGCGCCACCCGAAACAATGACCCTCATGCGCCCACCCAATGCTTCGCGCCATTTGCTGAAAACCAGGCGACTCATCAGGCTAAGTTGCCATCGGTACCATGCACTGTTGCCGTTGCACGGGTCATATTGCATGCTGAGTGCTACGGCGTGGTCGAACAACTTGCGCTTGAAGCCTTTGAGCTTTTCGCCTTTGGCCATAATTTGATCGTAAACCTTTTCGGGCAGGCGTGGCTCTGTGGTCGGGATTTCGGGCGAAACTTTGCGAATGTTGTCGGCTATGGTGCCTAAGTGGTCGGCTTAATACACCGAAACCCCAAGGCCATGATACGTGTATATGTTCATCCGTTCATATACATGACAAAGCGGCAGGCAACTTACTGCACGGCTGGTTTTGTCAACAGGGAAAGCATGTTGCACAGCTTGCACATTACTCAGCAGTATTGGTTGATGTAGATAATAACCCATACACCATTCCCCTCGGCCAACGCGTCTTTTTTGGGTATAAACCTGCGCTGAAAATACGCCAACAGCTCAAAAATATGTGTAACTATTTTGAATTAATTTGGTTTGCAGATGGTTAAGAAGCCCGGGAATTCATTCAGTCAAATGTAGGATATGGAGGCGAAAAACAAAAAACTGAACTCATTGAAATGAATGTACTCGTTGGACCCCTGAAGGAGCGATTCACCCATTTTCACTCTCCGGCCGGACACGACCCACAGCAACCTTCGGGCCTTATTCTCCCCTGTGTATCAACATAGCCGAGGCCTGAGCCGAAGGCATAATCACCATGTCGTGTATGCTCACATGCACGGGCACATTGGCACAATACCACACGGCATCGGCCACATCGGCTGCACTGAGCGGCCGGAAGTTTTCGTAAACTTTTGCAGCCCTTGGTTTATCTCCTTTAAACCGCACTTCGGAGAATTCTGTTTCCACGGCTCCGGGAGCTACCTGCGTAACGCGGATGCCATGCATGTACAAATCCATCCGCATGGCACGTGTCAGGCCATCAACGGCATGTTTGGTTGCGCAATATACATTTCCGTTGGGATAAGCCTCTTTGCCTGCAATACTGCCAATGTTGATGATATGTCCGCTACGGCGCTCCACCATCATGGGACTGATGGCCCGCGTGACATAAAGCAGACCTTTCAGGTTGGTATCGATCATACGCTCCCAGTCGTCGGTTTCAGCCGTGTGTATGGGATCCAGTCCTACCGCCAGTCCTGCATTGTTAATGAGCAGGTCGGGTACCATGCCCTGTTGCTTTATCCAGTCCGACAGCCTTAAAGCTTCAGACTGCTGCCGCACATCGCTCACAAATGTATGCACCTGAACATCATACTTTTCCTGCAACCGGGTTGCCAGCTGATGTAATTTTTCGACACGTCTTGCTGTGAGCAAAAGGTTCCAGCCACCTGCAGCAAATCGTTCAGCACAGGCCAGACCAATGCCGCTGCTGGCGCCGGTGATGAGGGCAATTTTTGAAGGTTTCATATTTCAGTGATTTTTTAACAAAGTTAATATTACCCATGAGCTCAGCAATCAGGCTGTCGGTAAATGCGTTTCTGGCGCAGAAAGAGGGGAAAACAGTCAGCCGAAGATGATGGCGAAATTAAAAGGCTGAGAATATAATTTTTATACGCGCCGGACGAAATAATGCGTGAGGCAGTGATTAGCCTGCGGGATTATGGAAGCCCTGTTATGGCCGACTGCGGTGGTTTTCGGCCCAAAGGCGGGCGCTCACAAAGGCCTCGATCCATGGTGAAACTTCATCGTTGGGATGATTTTCGGGGTAATAGGGCCATTGCCAGGGCAGGAAAGCCCGCTCAATATGCGGCATCATGGCCAGATGACGACCATTGTTGGAGCAAATGGCAGCTGTGGCCCAGTCGCTTCCGTTGGGATTGCCCGGATATTCTTCCTGACCGTAATACATCACAATGTTGAAGTTGTCGCGGTACGAAGGGAAGCTGAACTTTCCCTCACCATGGGCCACCCAAACGCCCAGCCGGCGTCCGCTCAGGCCCGAAAGCATAATACTGTTATTCTCGGGAATCTCAACATTGATAAATGCCGACTCAAACTTGCCCGAATCGTTGTGCAGCATCCTGATGCGCTCCGGATGTTCAGGATAAATCAGGTTGAGTTCCACCATCAGCTGGCAGCCATTACAAACACCCAGACTAAGGGTATCAGGTCTTGCATAAAAAGCTTCGAGCGCCTGACGTGCCCTTTCGTTGTAAAGGAAAGCACCTGCCCAGCCCTTGGCCGAACCCAATACATCGGAATTAGAAAATCCGCCCACAAACACGATCATCTGCACATCCGCAAGGTCTTCGCGCCCACTGATCAGATCTGTCATGTGTACGTCTTTGACATCAAAACCTGCAAGCCATAGAGCATAGGCCATTTCGCGGTCGCCATTCACACCCTTTTCGCGGATGATTGCAGCCCGAACTCCGCTCATCGTTTCACGATGATGGCTTAGGCCGTAATCCTTTAATTTACCGTTAAACTGTCGGCCGAAAGCAAAAGTCAGGTCCTGTTTTTTGTAATGCTTGAAACGCGCAAGGGCTTGATCGGGCACGCATTGTTTCCGGTCGAGCAGGTAGGACGACCGATACCATGTATCGCGCAACTGATTGATATCAAGAATAATACGTTCATCGGAAAGCTGAAGATAGATAAATCTTTCCGCTACCGGATGCCCTATTTCGGCAAAACGGACACCGGCTTCCGTAAGCAGGCGTTCAGCGGCTCCACCTTCGGGCACCTGAAGCACAACAGCAGGCTGTTCACTGAATAGTTTTGCAATATCATCTTTACCCTCGAGGCCATCGGTATTTATTGTCATACCCCATTCGCAATTGGCAAAGTTCATTTCGAGGAGGGTAGTAATCAGTCCGCCGGCCGACACATCGTGTCCGGCAAGCAGCAGACCCTGGCTGACGAGCTGCTGAATAGCATCAAAGACCCTTGCAAAATACTCGGGTTGAGCAACATCAGGTGAAGAGCTGCCCACTTTGTTCAATACCTGATACAGGCTGCTGCCACCCAATTGAAATCCGTTGTCGGATAAGCTGACATAAAGCAATCTGGAGCGAAAATCAGGAGTCATGACAGGGCTTACCGCTTTTCGCACATCGGACGACTGCCCGACGGCTGTCACGATGACCGTTCCGGGCGCCAGAACCTTGGTGCCGTCGGGGTATTTCTGGGTCATCGAAAGGGAGTCTTTGCCTGTAGGCACATTGATGCCAAGGTCGATACAGAAATCGCTTAAAGCCTTAACGGCAAGGAAAAGACGGGTATTCTCGCCTTCGTTTCGGGCCGGCCACATCCAGTTGGCACTGAGCGAAACGCCTTTAAGGCCATCGGCTATCGGCGTCCAGATGATGTTTGTCAAAGCTTCTGCCACAGCCAGTCGGGATCCTTTGCGGGGGTCGATGAGAGCTGCCACGGGAGCGTGGCCAAGGGCAGTAGCAATACCAGCAGTACCGGTATAGTCCAGTGCCACAATTCCCAGATTATTGAGCGGCAATTGCAGCGGACCTGCAGTCTGCTGCATGGCCACACGACCTGTAACCGAGCGGTCAACCTTATTGGTCAGCCAGTCCTTGCAGGCCACGGCCTCGAGCTGAAGCACCAAATGCAGATAGTGGTGAATTTGGGATGGATGGGTAACTGCATCTTCGAATTGAAAGTGCCTTGTAGTGTCGGAGAGCAGGGTCTTGGGTGGCTTCCCAAAAAAGTGTTCAAGCTGCAGGTCGATGGGATTGATTCCATCCTGGCCAACAAAGCGCAGCATGCCATCGCCGGTGGTATGGCCTACTTCGTACAGGGGAGCGCGTTCGCGTGCGGCAATATCATGAAGCAGGGCCGTGTGCTCAGGTGCAACAACCAGCCCCATGCGCTCCTGCGACTCATTGCCGATGATCTCCTTTTCCGACAGCGTGGGGTCACCCACAGGCAGCTTGTCGATGAATATTACTCCTCCAGTTTCTTCCACCAGTTCCGAAAGGCTGTTCAGGTGGCCACCGGCACCATGGTCGTGAATGGATTTAATGGGATTAAAGTCCGCCTCGGCCATTGCCCGAACCACATTAGCTACACGTTTCTGCATTTCAGGATTGGCACGCTGCACGGCATTGAGTTCGAGCGATTGCGAAAACTGTCCGGTATCCACACTCGACACAGCTCCTCCGCCCATGCCAATACGGTAATTATCGCCTCCAAGCACAACAATGTTGTCGTTTGGGGCAGGAGTCAGCTTGGCAGCATCGCGTTCGTTGGCAAATCCGACACCTCCCGCTAGCATTATCACTTTGTCGAATCCACACCAGCCATTCTCGTTGTGCTCAAAAGTGAGCAGACTGCCGTTGATCAGCGGCTGTCCGAATTTATTGCCAAAATCGGAAGCGCCGTTGGACGCCTTGATCAGGATATCGTCGGGCGCATGATACAGCCATGGACGTGGCTTGAATGGCGCCTCCCATTGCCGGCCGCCATCCGTGCGGGGATAGGAAGTCATGTACACCGCTGTTCCGGCAAGCGGAATGCTCCCCTGCCCTCCGGCCATGCGGTCGCGTATCTCGCCACCACTGCCTGTGGATGCGCCATTGAATGGCTCCACCGTAGTAGGAAAATTGTGCGTCTCGGCTTTGAGCGACAGCACGGTCTTAATCTTTTTAACGCCAAAGAAATCAGGTTTATCCTGCCTCGCCGGTGCAAATTGTAAAACTTCCGGGCCTTTTATAAAGGCCACATTGTCCTTGTAGGCCGACACCACCCTGTTGGGATTGTGCGCAGTTGTACTGCGTATCATGGCAAAGAGGCTTTCGGGCATCAGCTTGCCATCGATGACAAACTGCCCGTTAAAAATCTTGTGTCGGCAATGCTCCGAATTAACCTGAGCAAAGCCATAAATCTCGCTGTCGGTGAGCGGACGACCCAGACTTGCGGAAACCTGCTGAAGATATTCCACTTCGTCGTCGGCCAGCGCCAGACCTTCGGAAACGTTGTAATCCGCAATGTTCTCGATGTGCATCACAGGCTCGGGCTTGCGAAGAATGGAAAAAACATCCTGACCAAGTCCTTGATAAACAGCCTGCAGCATTGGGTCATGTGCCGCATTTGCCGTTGCAACCGGCCAAAAAAGCTCGATACGGACAATGCCTTTGATGCCCATATTCTGGGTAATCTCCACGGCATTGGTGCTCCACGGTGTTACCATTTCCTTCCGCGGCCCCAGAAAAATGCCGCTCAGGCTTTGCCCTTCAATCAATCGGGCATCGCCAAGCAGCCAATGCAGGGCTTCGATATCCGGCATTGAAGGTGGATGATGCGTTTCAAGGGCGAAAACCGGATTTTCTGGGTTTGGGGATGAGAAGAAAAGGATCATATCGCTGGTTGATTAGGACCTGAATTGCATCATCGCCGGTGGCCCGGCAAAGATAGCGAAAGCCCTTTCACCCTCATCCCGAGTACGTGAAAAAACTGTAAACGCCTAAATTACAATTATTTATCAATATCCCTGTGCGATACTCCAAAGACCTCATCAGGATTGAGGTCACCCACAGGCTCAACGTGTACGACCACATCGTAGGTTGAGGGGATAGCCTTGCGTATTTGCGCTTCGACCTCGTGTCCAATGCGATGGCTTTCGAAGAGGGATTTGTTGCCGTCCACTTCGATATCCAGTGCAATCATGTAATAATGTGCCATCTTGCGTGCCCTGATCCGATGGGGATTACCGGCGCCAGCTACCTTGCCTACGGCTTCCACAATAGCCGAATAAATGGTTTGGTCCTCGATACCATCCATCAGTTCGCGGCTCGAGGTAATGATAATACGGATAGCCACAAACATAATCCAGACACTTACAGCCAGCGCGGTAATCAGATCGAGCAACGGATATCGGAACACATGGGTAAGCACTAGTCCAACAAGAACCGAGGCCGAAATGATCACGTCGTTCTGCATATTGCGGCCATTGGCGCGCAGCATGGGGCTATCAATCTGCCGGCCAAGATGCAGCAGGTATTGCGATAACAACTGTTTGCCAAAAATGGAAACGATAACAATGCCAAGGGCAAAAAGCGAAGGCATATCCGATTGCTCGTCCGAAAACAGCCTGCCAATGGTAGCAATAGCCAACTGAGCTCCGGCAAAGAAAATGACAAATGCAACCAGTTTGGAGGCTACTGTGTCGGCCTTATCATAGCCATACGGATGTCGTTTATTGGGCGGCTTTGAAATGATTTGTGAGGTGAACAGTGTGATGAGCGAGGCAAGCACATCGCTAAGCGAGTCCACACCATCGGCAACCACAGCCATAGATCCGGCTAAAAGGCCGACAACCACCTTGAGCACAGCCAGAAAAAGATTGGCCCCAACGCTAATGTATGATGCCCTTTTTATTTGCCTTTGACGCTCCGAAAGCCTTTCCATGAGCCCGATTATGCCGCAAAAATAACCATTAACGCATGCCAACTCAAGAACCAGAAAAGATTAATCAAGCTGTTTATCAGGGTCAAGCCCCAAGGCTTATCTGCCGGCTATTTAGAACGATTATATCTTTTACCTGACTGCCGAATGTTTCAATTGTTAACATATTAACAAAAGAATTGTACCCCTAAATTTGCCGCCACTTTGGTCGGAGCAGTCAGACCGCTCCGGCTGCAAATCTGAAACACTATGTTGAACATCTATTTTCTTATTGTGGTGGCCTATTTTGCAGCTATCATCCTTTTGTCAGTATTCACCCGTAAAGTAGCTTCGCGATCTGTGGCCGACTATCTGGTGGCCGGGCGCAACCTTGGTGTGAGTTTTTGTGCGGTGGTGGTAGCGGCGGAATGGCTTGGCGGCATGAGTACCATTGGGGTGAGCGAAAAAGCGTTCACCACACAATCATTTCAACCGATATTATATAATGTGTCCACTGCCATCGGCATGATTATTATTGGCTTCACGGTAGCAAGTATCTACCGTCGTCAGAATGTACATACGGTGAGCGAGATGATCGACCATCTGTTTGGTAATGATGCCAAAAAGATCTCAGCCATTGCATTTCTGGTGGCCTATATCACCCTTGCCTATGTGCAGATGCAAACCGCGGCAAGTGTACTGAGCGCCATCTTTGGCATCAGCTGGTTGTCGGCTATTCTTATTTCGGCCGTTATAATCACATTTTACACTTATCTGGGCGGCATGCACGCCCTCGCTCTCACCTCTATCGTACACACTGTTATGATGTTTTTAGGCATAGGCATTGCCACTGTTATCGGTATGAGTAAGATAGGGGGCTTTGGTGAATTGCAGGAAATTCTTGGAAAACAGGGTGCCGGCAATATCTATAATCCTTTTGGAGCCGGCCTCTCGGGTGCTTTCAGTTTGCTGCTGGGCGGCATACTCGGTGGCATGGCAGCTCAGGCCAGCATACAGCCTATTTTTGCAGCCAAGGATGCCCGTACAGCAAAAAAAGCCAGTGTGGCTTCGGCATTCCTTATTGCTCCGTTTGGTATCATGACCGCCCTTTTGGGGCTTATCGGCGCAACAGGCATCTTTATTGCCAAAACTACTAACCCCAAGCTGGTACTCACTAGTTTGCTCACTAATCCCGAATTTATCCACCCTGTTTTTGGAGGCTTGGCACTGGCCGGAATTCTGGCAGCCATTTTATCCACCGTCGGGCCGGTCAATTTTGCCGTAGTCACTATTGCCACAAAGGACATTTACAGCGGATTTATCAATCCGCAGGCCGACGAGAAAAAAGTGATCAAGGTTGCCCGCCGCATGGTGGTCATTGTTACACTTTTTACGCTGCCTTTGGCCATGCTATTTCAGAAAGGCATACTCGATGCGGCATACGTGAGCTATGCCATCAGGTCGATCGGCGCTATCGTCATTCTTCTCGGCATTTACAAGCGCAATTGGATCAATGCCCTTGGCGTGAAAATGGCCTTCATTGGTGGTACAGCTGCAATATTTATATGTATGCTGGCCGACCAAATGAATTGGTTTCACGTGGACAAAACCTATGGCGCTGTGGTTTTTGGTATAATTTTTATCATCCTCGGGAAGTTGATAAAGCCCGAAGCATCATAAAAACTGATATAACCATGCTCAATGATATTTTAGTTCTTGAACTGGCTAATGTACTTGCGGGACCCGCAGCGGCGGCCACTTTTGCCGAACTTGGCGCCAGTGTCATTAAAGTTGAAAACCTGCGTATCGGTGGCGATGTAACCCGTACATGGAAGCTGCCTGACGAAGATCCCGACAGCGACATTTCGGCCTACTTTAGTTGTGCCAACTGGGGAAAGCAGTCGTTGGCGCTCGACTTGCTCACATCCGAAGGTATGGAAATTGTGCATGCTCTGGCTGCCAAAGCCGACATCGTGATTGCCAGCTACAAGCCCGGGGATGCCGAAAAGCTCAAGGTTGATTATACCACCCTGAGCAGGCGTAATCCACGATTAATTTATGCACACCTGACAGGCTACGGACCCAACAACGACCGGGCAGGCTACGATGCCATCATTCAGGCCGAAACAGGCTTTACCTTAATTAATGGTGAGGCAGGAAGAAAGCCCGTGAAAATGCCTGTTGCGCTGATGGATATTCTGGCTGCACATCATATGAAAGAGGCCATATTGCTGGCTCTGCTCAATCGCGAACGCACCGGACAGGGAACCTACATCGATGTTTCGCTTTTCCGCAGTGGCATCAGCTCGCTGGCCAATCAGGCCACTAACTGGCTCGTGGGTGGTCGTATTCCGCAAGCCATGGGCTCCGATCACCCGAACATTGTGCCTTATGGTACAATATTCTTCACCTGCGACAAAAAACCCGTAGTGCTTGCCGTAGGTAGCGATAAGCAGTTTGTGGATTTGTGCAGGGTGCTCGAAGTGCCGGAAATGGCCCATGATCAGCGTTTTGCAACAAACCAGCAGCGTGTCAGGCACCGCGAGATCCTCACCAAAATGCTCACCGAGCTGATAGCCAAGATGGAACGTAAGCAGCTGCTTGAGGGCCTGAACGGGTTGAAAGTACCGGCCGGTGGTGTGTTCGACATGAAGGAAGTTTTTGAATTGCCTGAGTCGCAGGAGATGCTGATAGAAAGCAGGATAGACGAAGATCGGCAGCTGAAAGGCGTGCGAAATATTGCCTTCAGGATGAAAGAACTTAACTTTGGAACTCCGGCGGCACCGCCCCATTTTGGGGAGCATACACGCGAAGTACTTGAAAATCTGCTGAATTACAGCAAGGAACGCATTGACACGATGATTCAAAAAAAAGTCATATATGACCGAAACAACAGCTAAACCGGCCTTTATTGATGGCTCACGGCTGATTACCGAAGCTTGTATTCAGGCCGGTGCATCGGTGTTTGTGGGCTATCCCATCACTCCGGCCAACCTGCTCTATTCCTACGCCAATAAGCGCTATCCGGTGATGATGGCCGCACCCGACGAAATCACCACCCTTCAGTGGATGTCGGGTTACGCCACGCTCGGCATGATACCCGTTACGGCCACTTCGTTTCCGGGCTATGCCCTGATGGTGGAGTCCATTAATATGGCGCAGATGATGGAGCTGCCCATGGTGATTATCCTTGTGCAACGGCTTGGTCCTGCAACAGGCACTGCCACTGCAGGCGCTCAGGGCGACCTCAATGTGATTCACGGTACCATCTCAGGCGGATTTCAGATACCTACCTTCTGCATCAGCAATTTCGACGATTGCTGGGAGCTGAGTGCCAAGGCAGTGCAGACGGCTGCAAAACTTCGGACGCCTGTAGTGCTTCTCACCTCGAAAGAGATGGTGATGACACAGATGAGCTACGACCTGTCCAGACTGGGTAATATTGATCGCGCTGAAATGACACTATTCGAAGGTGACACATACTTATCCTACAAGGCAACCGACAATCTTATACCAGATTTTTTGCCCGTCAGCCAGAACAAGCATCAGGTGCGCATCACAGCCTCCACCCATAATCAGGCCGGTATTTTGCAGAATACCACAGCTGAGGCCCTCAACAACACCCGCAGGCTCAAAGACAAGATAGACCTGCACATCGAATCGTTATACGAGTATGATCGCCAGCCCGGAGCCACAAGCCTCGTAATAGCCTTCGACATCACCGCACAGGCCTCGCGCGAAGCCGTCAAGCGCATGAGGGCAAGCGGAAAAAAGGTTTCGCTGCTTGTAGCCAAAACCTTGTTCCCCATACCGGCAGCGTATTTTCAGATTGCTTCGGCTTACCAAAAAGTGGTAGTGGCCGAGGAAAACCTCGACGGACAATACAGGCGCCTGCTTTTTGGGCCTTATCACGACAGCAGGATCGTTGGAGTGAACACCATCGGGCGCATGATTAAACCCGAAGAAATTATGGAGGCAGTGGAAAAACATGGATAATACATTTCTTATCGACAGCCGCGAACTACCATTCTGCAAAGGTTGCGGACACAGCTCGGTGGCACAGATGACCGAAAAAGCACTTGCAAGCCTGGGATTTAACCCGTTAGATGTCATCATGGTGACAGATATCGGCTGCCATGGCATCATCGATAAAAGCTTGCGCACCCATACCGTACACGGGCTTCATGGTCGCTCGGTGGCTATTGCCGGAGGTATTGCCCATGGGCTTGGGAAGAATTCCGGCAAAAAAGTCATTGTCTTTCTTGGCGATGGCGGCGCCACCATTGGGTTGCAGCACATTCTTATTGCAGCACATCACGACTTTTCGATGACTGTGGTGGTGCACAACAACATGCTTTATGGCATGACAGGCGGCCAGCCCAGCGAATACACGCCCGGAAGTTTCAATACACCGACCTCGCCCAACCGTTCATCGGCCGGGGCTCTCGACATTGTGCAGCTGGCCGAGGCTGCGGGTGCAGGATATGTAAGCCGTATTGCCGGAATCGGCGACTTCTCGGCCGAGTTAGCCGAAGCCTTTGCCTACGAGGGCTTCTCGCTGGTGGAAGTAATGGAGATATGCCCCAGCTATGGTGTGAAATCCAATCCGGGAATGAAACTACGCCAGCTGATGGACGAAACCGGTTATGTAAGCACCAAAAAGGTGAAACCCCAAAATCCCCGTCACGCAGCAATTTATGAAGGCTACACAGCATCGCTGATATCCGACAAACTGCTGGTGCACAAAGGCTTTGAGCATAAGATGACGAAAAACACCATCCGTCTGCTACTGGCCGGATCGGCAGGCGAAGGCACGCAGTCGGCTGCTGAATTTCTGGCAAGGGTGAGCATGTGCAATGGCCTTCACGTGAGCAAGAAAGGGCATTATCCTGTGACTGTCGGTGTGGGATTTTCGGCTGCCGAAGTGATTCTTTCGACCGAACCGATCTATTATTCCGGAGGCACCCGACCCGATTTCATGCTGATTACCTCGGCCGACGGCCTCGATTATGCCAAACCGCAACTGGCAGGCGCCGATAGGTCATCAACGGTGCTCATTGACGAAAGCCTTCCCCTGCCTGAAACTCAGGCAAACCTTGTGCAGCTGCCACTGCGCAATGCTGCCGGTGTGCGTAATGCCGCACTGCTGAGTGTTTTCCGGTGGGCCGAAATAAGCAACCTGCTCGATGGCCAATCCCTGATTGACGAATACAACAAGGGTAAACTGGCAGCAAAAGTACCTGTGGAAACCTTTTTAAGCGTATAGCGATGATCAGCATAAAGAAAGCCGCCCCGGACATCAGTTCAGGGCGGCTTTCGCTTATGGCAAATTTACTTACAGCTTTCGTGTAAGTCCGATGCGTCCGCCCGACATGGCGCTTCCGCCGCCCAGTTCAAGGTTGACGCCCCATTGGTCGGACCAGAAATAGCGGCCTCCCACCTGAAGGTCAAGCCCCAGAGGCGAGTTTTTCGAGCCAAGGTATTCGCTGTCCCAATTCCAGACAAATAAACCCAGGCTTAGGCCGGCATAGAAATCCCATTCGCTCGGAATTTCGAGAATACGGTTAAAGTGGTAGTTGCCCACGCCCGTAAAACCAAGCACAAACACATCAGGATGCGAACGGGCTGAGACAACAAAACCTGCGGTGATGTCCTCATGCACACCGAAGTCCATACCAAAATAAAGCGGTATGCCCCAGCTCGAAATACCTGTTCCGAAGTTAGCCTGTCGGCCACCCTTACCAACAGGATTCTGAGCTTGTGCAGTGAGCAGCATGAGGCTCAGCATAATCAGCAAAAATGATTTCAATCGCATAAACTTTGTTTTGGTTATTTAATCAATAAATGGGTTTACTTGGCATAGCTGACAGCACGTGTCTCGCGGATGACAGTGATTTTGATCTGTCCGGGATAAGTCATCTCGGTTTGGATGCGTTTCGAAAGCTCGAAGGCCAGTTTATCGGCATCGGCATCGCTGATGCGGTCGGCTCCAACGATAACACGCAGCTCACGTCCGGCCTGAATGGCATAGGTTTTCACCACGCCATCGTAAGAAAGGGCCATTTCTTCGAGGCGCTTGAGGCGTTGAATGTAGGCTTCTACAACTTCGCGCCGTGCGCCGGGACGTGCACCTGAGATGGCATCGCACACCTGTACGATGGGCGCGATGAGGGTTTCCATTTCAATTTCGTCGTGGTGGGCTCCGATGGCATTGCAAACCTCGGGCTTTTCCTTGTATTTCTCAGCTATTTTCATGCCCAGGATGGCATGTGGCAGCTCAGCCTCATTGCTTTCGGCAATCTTGCCAATATCATGAAGGAGGCCCGCACGCTTGGCTGTTTTTACGTTCAGTCCCAGCTCGGCGGCCATTGTGGCACTCAGACGAGCTACTTCGATGGAGTGGGCCAATAAGTTCTGGCCATAGGAGGAGCGGTACTTCATCCGGCCCACCATGCGGATAAGTTCGCTGGGCATATTGTGTATGCCAAGGTCGATCACTGTACGTTTACCGGTTTCGATGATTTCCTGCTCGATCTGCTTTTCGGTTTTCTGCACCACTTCTTCGATTCGGGCCGGATGGATGCGGCCGTCGGTGATGAGCTTGTGCAGCGAGAGTCGGGCAATTTCGCGGCGCACAGGGTCGAAACCCGAGAGCAGGATAGCATCAGGGCTGTCGTCGATGATAATTTCGACGCCCGTCAAAGCTTCCAGCGCACGAATGTTGCGCCCTTCGCGGCCAATGATGCGGCCCTTGATCTCTTCGTTTTCGATATTAAACACCGTAACAGTGTTTTCGATGGTGTGCTCTGCCGCAGTGCGCTGAATAGTTTCGACAACGATTTTTTTGGCTTCCATGGCAGCGGTGAGTTTGGCCTCCTCGGTAATTTCCTTGATGTAAACCATGGCTTCCGACTTGGCCTCTTCCTTCATCTGTTCCACCAGCTGCTCTTTGGCTTCGGCGGCCGAAAGGCCCGATATAAGCTCCAGCTGCCGGGTATGCTGTTCCTGCACTTTCGTGAGCTCTTCCTTAAGGCGGTCAATCTCTTCGTTTCGGCGTTGCAGGTGTTCGGCCTGCTGGTCGAGCTGTTGCTTCTGCAGCTGCACCTCGCGTTGCTTCCGGTTAAACTCTTCCTGCTTCTGATTCATAGCCTGCTCACGCTGCTGAAGGCGGTTTTCGCTACGCTGCATTTCCTTGTTTTTCTCGGAAATCAGCTTGTCGTGTTCTGACTTGAGCTGAAGAAACTTTTCCTTGGCCTGAAGAATCTTTTCCTTTTTAATTACTTCGCCCTTTTCCCGTGCTTCTTCAAGCAGCGCTTCGCTTTTGCGCAGGAGCGCTTTGCGCAGCACTGTGGATGTGAGCGCCACTCCCAGGCCGCCTCCGGCGACAAATAGCACAATGTTGATAATAATACCTGCTTCCATTTTCAGATTTGTTATTAAATGATTGAATATATGGAAGAAGGAAAGAAAAAAGCACCCGCTCAATTCAGGAGTTGGTAAACTCCTTTACGACAGGTTTTGGGTGCCTGGGCACGCAAACTTCCACTGGTCTGCCCGTAGGCAGACATCCCGGAGGGTGATGGCCTGTTTTTGTTCGCCAGAGCGTTCCCGGTAAGGTTGTAATGTTGAGTTTACAATCACATCGATTGAGGCGGGTGCATGCTTTTTCAAAGAACGGCCAAACAATGCAGCAAACTGATTATTTTACCTGCTCGCTCAGCAGATGGTCAATCTGCGTCAGTCTGTCGGTGAGGTGATGATCTCTGAATTTCAACTCCGATTCGTTCTGTATAGCCGAAACAGCAAACTGCAAAGCGGCCATGGCGAGCAGGTCCTGCCTGTCCTTGTAAGCAACCTGACTTGCATAGGTGCGAACACTGTCGTTGATGGCATTTGCTGCACGACGAACCGTTTCTTCATCCTTGCGGCTGATCGAAAGGCGGTAAGGCCGGTCGGCAATATTGATATTTATTGAGAGTTCATCCACTATTTTACTTTATCTAACTATTAATCAATGCTATACATTGTTCGATATCCCGCATCAATAATTGAATCTTCTTTCTTCCTTCTTCAATTTCTTTGTCAGAGCCAAACGCATCGGCCATGACTTTTATGTTGACTTTTGCTTTTAATTGTTCTACTTCCGATACTAACCGATTGTTTTCCTGCCTTAGCGCCTCAAGTTCGACTTCCATTGCGGCCTTTTCGGCTAACAGCTGTCCGTGGGCCTGCAAGAGCTTCCGAAGCTTCAGCTCGATGCCTGCAAGGAGAAGGCCGGTTTGCGACATGGTGCAAAAAACTTAAATCGATACCAAATGCAAATGTACACAAGACGTGCTGGATTCGCAAGTAAATCTGCATATAATTGATTTTCAATAGATTTTAAAGCGCATTTTAATTCATTATGCCGATAGATGCATTTTTTTATTCAGATTGAAAGGGTTCAAAAAAAACGGTTTAGCTTTGAAACTGACTCCGGCCAGCCAGTAGTCACCCAGCTTAATGATAACGCCATGAACGAATTATTTCTGATTTACTTATGGGAGCAGCGGCTGCTGCGTCTTCCGCTTCAAACTACTGATGGTCAACCCGTAGAAGTGCTCTTTCCGGGCATTCGCAACGAGGATGCGGGTCCCGACTTCTCTCAGGCACGCATACGTATTGGCCCCACACTTTGGGCAGGAAGCGTGGAAATGCACATCAATGCCACCGATTGGTACAAGCATCACCATGACAGCAATCCGGCCTACGAAAACGTTGTGCTGCATGTGGTGTTCCATGAAGACAAGAAAGTTTACGACAAGGCGCGGAATGTTCTTCCGACACTCGAAGTGAAAGGTCATTTCGATGATTATCTGCTGCTCAATTACAGACGTTTTGCTGATAGCAGGCAGTGGCTTCCCTGCGGAAAGCTTGCCGGAAATGTTCAAAGATTTACCTGGCTATCGTGGCTCGATCGTATGGCTACCGAACGCATGGAGGAAAAAACAGATAAAGTCCTATCGCTGGCAGCACAATTAAACTTCGACTGGGATGAGGTTTTCTGGCATTTGCTGATGGCTGCTATGGGATTCAAGGTCAATCAGGAAGCTTTCGGGCGGTTGGCCAGGGCTCTGCCATTCACACTTATGTTGCGTCATGCCGACCAGCTTATGCAGCTCGAGGCCTTGCTTTTGGGCACGGCCGGCCTGCTCGATGGTGCCTATCAGGAGGATTATCCGCTTAAACTCCAGAGCGAATACGCTTTTCTGAAAAAGAAATACAAGCTTAACACCATGCCGCCCGGAAGCTGGAAATTTATGCGCATGCGCCCTGCCAATTTCCCGACTGTGCGAATGGCACAAGTGGCCATGCTGGTACACACCCATGGCAGACTCCTTTCGAAAGTACTCAACGAAACCGCCGGTAGCCTGCCCGAACTTTTCAGCCTTACTGCCGGCGAATACTGGAATACCCATTACAGGCCAGGCGAACCATCGGGTGAAAGACCAAAAAAAATGGGTCCGGATACCGTGAATCTTGTTATGATCAACAGTGTAGCGGTGTTGCTGTTTGCCTGGGGACATGCACATCACGATCAGCACAGGAAAGACAAGGCACTGATGCTGCTGGAAGCCCTTCCGGCCGAAAACAACCAGCTAACACGTCGCTTTGCCCTTTCCGGAATCAACGCGGTAAACGCCCTGCATTCGCAGGCGTTGCTGCATCTTCATCGCAATTATTGTACGCCCAGGAAATGTCTGGAATGCCGCATCGGAAGCCTGCTCATTCGCAGCCGACAGGATGAAATTCAGCTCTGATAATCAGCCTGTTCGCGCAAACAATTTCATTTGGCCGGATAAAATTTCATCTATGCCCGGGCATTGCTTTTGGTAAGCCCGAACATTTTTGTCAAATTTGCTGTCTGTGAAGTCATGGCTGCACACGAACCAAAGCTAGAATTCATTTAAAACCAACGGCATGCAAACCTTTCTTGATGTTATCGACAGTGCAATTCAATGGTACAACGATTATATCGGCGGCTACCTGATTCTGGCCATGCTTATTCCCACAGGCGTGTGGTTCATGGTAAAGCTGCGCTTTATCAACCTGACCAAAATCGGGCATGCCGTAAAGGTGGTTCAGGGAAAATTTGATATGAAAGGAGCTGAGGGCGATGTGAACCATTTCAAAGCACTCACCACTGCCCTGTCGGCTACCGTGGGAACAGGAAATATTGTGGGCGTTGCACTGGCCATTTACCTCGGAGGTCCGGGAGCTGTTTTTTGGATGTGGGTGACCGGATTACTGGGCATGATGTTGAAATACTCAGAGGTTACGCTGGCTCAGAAGTACCGCAAATTCAACAGCGACGGCACGGTTTCAGGCGGCCCGATGTACTACATGGAATTTGGTCTCAGGCAAAAGCTGGGGCGTTGGGCCAAGGTGTTGGCACTCATTTTTGCCTCGGCTACCGTGCTTTGCTCTCTGGGTACCGGCAACATGGCTCAGTCAAATTCCATAGCCGATGCGCTGCAAACCAGCTACAGCATACCGGTTTGGCTCTCAGGCGGCGTCATTACACTGTTTGTGCTGCTGGTTATTGTTGGTGGTATCAAAAGGCTCGGCGAGGTTACCTCAAGGCTTGTACCATTCATGGCCATCATATATGTAACTGCTGCAATGGTGGTTATCATCGCCGAATATGACCAGATTCCACGTGCTTTTGCCATGATATTTGAAGGAGCATTTACAGGCACCGGTGCAACCGGAGGTTTTGTAGGCAGCACCTTTATCATGACGATGATCTGGGGTGTAAGGCGCGGGTTGTTTAGCAACGAAGCCGGACAGGGATCGGCCCCGATTGCGCATGCTGCAGCCAAAACCAAATACCCTGCACGCGAAGGCGTTGTTGCCCTGCTCGAACCTATGATTGACACCGTTATCATCTGCACCATGACAGCTTTGATGATTATTGTCACCGACTCGTGGCAGAGCGGAATCAAAGGTGTTGGCATGACAGTGCAGGCTATGAATACCGGCCTGCATCGCTTTGGCATCGATGGCATGGGTGGTCATATCATCACTTTAGGTATCCTGCTGTTTGCTTTCTCGACCATCATCAGCTGGTCATATTATGGGTCAAGGGCGGCCATCTATCTTGTAGGCGAACATGCGGTGAAACCATTCCTTTACATTTATGCCATGTTTGTATTTTTCGGAGCGGTATGGAGTCTTGATATTGTCTGGCATTTTGTGGACATGGTGATCACCTTTATGACTATACCTAACCTGATAGCCCTGCTTTTGCTGTCGGGCGTGGTGGTGCGCGAAACCAGCACCTACTTTGAGGCCATGAAAACACTTAAAAGCAAAAAGTAAGGAGGCACAAATGCTCCGAAAGCTGCTGCCCTGCCTGATTACAGCTTTGTTGCTCGCTCTTTCTGTTGAGTTAAAGGCCTCGGCCGATACCCTGGCAGTAAAACGTGAGAGCCCGGGCACAGTCATAAACAAAGCTTTCACACCTCTTGTGGAAGGACTTACAAAGATTTTGTTCTGGGATCCTTTCGAGGCTCTGGGTATTTATGATCCGGTGCAATATAACCCCGACGGTAGCCCGTTGACAGACAAAGACGGACGAATCGTCAAAGCCCCGCTCAGACTTATTGTAATCTGGCTGATGGCCGGAGGATTATTTTTTACGTTGTTTCTTCGGTTTATCAACTTCAGGGCATTAGGGCATGCATTCAGCCTGTTGCGGGGCCGATTCGCCGGCAAGAATGATCAGGGCGAGGTAACACATTTTCAGGCGCTTACCACAGCATTATCAGCAACCGTAGGCTTGGGAAATATTGCCGGGGTGGCAATAGCCGTTTCCATTGGCGGTCCCGGAGCCACGGTTTGGATGATTATGGCCGGCTTGCTGGGCATGTCGCTCAAGTTTGCCGAATGCACGCTCGGCCTGAAATACCGAAAGATCGACAGTGAGGGTCGGGTTTCGGGTGGCGCCATGTATTATCTGCGCGATGGCCTGGCAGCCAAGGGCTTAAAAACTACAGGATACGTGCTCGCTTTGATGTTTTCGGTCATGGTTGTTGGCGGCGCGGTAGGCGGCGGCAATATGCTTCAGGCCAATCAGGCTTTCCAGCAAACAGCTATCTTTTTTCCCGATCTGCAGGGCAACGGATTCTGGTACGGCCTGATCATGGCTTTTTTGGTAGGATTGGTCATCGTTGGCGGTATCCGAAGCATTGCACGGGTCACTTCCAAGATAGTACCTTTCATGGCTGCACTTTATGTTATGGCGTCGTTGGTCATCATTGCCCTGCACCTTGATTTCGTGCCCGATGCCTTGCGTTTGATATGGAATGGCGCCTTTAATGCCGAAGCCCTGAAAGGAGGATTTCTTGGAGTGCTGATTTATGGTTATCAGCGGGGAGCTTTTTCGAACGAAGCCGGCATTGGATCGGCCAGCATTGCCCACTCGGCTGCCCGCACCAACGAACCGGTGAGCGAAGGCATCGTTGCCCTGCTTGAACCCTTTGTCGATACCGTAATAATCTGCACCATGACAGCATTGGTTATCATTTTTTCGGGCGTTGATGCATCCGGTAGCCTTCAGGGTGTACAGCTCACCACAGCTGCCTATGGCTCAGTGATCTGGTGGTTTCCTTATGTGCTGCTCATTGCCGTAACACTTTTTGCATTCAGCACAATGATCTCCTGGTCATACTATGGCTTGAAAGGCTTCGACTTTCTGTTTGGCAGCCTGAGCCAGAAAATTTTCGGAACACGGCAGGTAGCCGGTCAGGCTTTCAACCTGTTCTTTCTCTTTTGCATTGTTGTGGGTACCAGCAGCGATCTTGGTCCTGTGATGGACTTCTCCGACATGATGATTTTATGCATGGCGCTGCCCAATCTGCTGGGACTTTACCTGTTAGCTCCGGAGGTAAAGGCAGATTTACTCGCTTATCTGAATAAGCTTAAACAAGGAAAGCTCCACAATGCTTAGCGCACATCAGGGCGCCGCACGAAATTCAATACTTGCCGAATTGACGCAGTAGCGCAAGCCGGTTGGCCGCGGACCATCAGTAAACACATGGCCCAGATGACCATCGCAGCCGGCACATTTGATTTCGGTACGATACATACCATAGCTGGTATCAGGCAGCTCCTTGATTTGCTTTTTATCCACTGCGGCAAAAAAACTTGGCCATCCGGAACCAGAATCGTATTTGGTATCGGAGCTGAAAAGCTGAGCACCACATCCGGCACAGTGATAACTTCCCTTTTCGTGGTGGTTCCAGTATTTGCCGGTAAATGGCGGTTCGGTGCTGCATTGGCGCAAAATCGCATAGCGCTCCGGACCCAGTTCGGCAAGCCATTGTGCCTCTGTTTTTTCGATGCGTTTGATCATATCAGTATTTACTTGCGTTACATTCTGCGGCGCATTATCAGAAGTCGATGGGCTAAGTCCGCGGTTGCAGGCAACCAGCAATAACAGGAATAACCCTGATAAAATTACATTGTTCATAACGTTATTCATCGTGCAACTAACAAATTCAATCAGCCTGTTGTTCAGCATAGGGCCAGGTTTTCTCCTCCTTGAAAGTGCAGAAAAACAAGTATGGGCTTTTCGTATATTTGTCCCTTTAACAACCGAAAATCAGCACTATGCCCAAGGCAGGGATTAAGGTAACCCTTTTGCTATGGCTAATTTTTTCCTTTGGGGTAATTACACTTGAGGCTCAGCCCGCCATAGGCGTAAACATGCAGTTAGTGGACACCCTGCGGCTGAATGAGCTTTTCAGCCGCCTTGAGGAGGCTGGGGCAATGGAGGGCACGGCCGAAAATAATGCATGGATTGAAACCCTCAGGCGGGAGCTCGTGAATGAAACCAACAATCCACAAGCCATAGATTTTATAGTAAGCAAGGCAAGCAACCTTGGGCTAAAATGCCGCAACGAGTTTCGTATGCCAGAGGCTATTTTCTGGTACCAACTTGCGTATGATGCTGCCGCCATTGGAAATCGCAGCAGCATGATGATCCAGTCGTTGAACAATCTGGGACTGATTTACCGCAGAACTGACAAGTATGAGAAGGCCATCGATGCCTATCAGCGCGCCATTTTGCTGGCCGAATCGACCGGTGATTCGCGGGGAGTGGTGTTTGCCCTAAACGGACTGGGTAATATACACCTTGAGCTAGGCAATCTGGATCAGGCCATGATATACTTCAGGGATTGCCTTTATCAGGAGCAAGCCATAAATAATCTGACGGGCATTGCCATCAACCTGAACAATATCGGCCATGTTTACAGGGAATTGAACGACCTTAAACGAGCAATGGAATACTTTCTGCTTTCGCTCGAGGTTAACCAGGAAATCCCGTCTCAAAGGGGAATTGCTATTTGTTACAACGACATTGGTGAGATTTACAATTTACAGGGCGACGAGGATACGGCTCTGAAATATTTTCGTATGAGTCTCGAAATCAATCAATTGATTGGCGACCTGTATTATCTGGGCGTTAATCACCTTAAATTGGCTGAAATCTTATTTAAGCGGCAAAACTTTTCTGAACTTGGAGTCCACCTGGACGAAGCCATCCGGCTTTCTAAACTCACCAACAACCGGTCGAATCTGATGAAAAGCTACAGGATGAAGTACGAAACCGAGCACATGCGTGGCAACATCAATTCGGCCATCCTGTATCTCGAAAAGGCCTGGAAGCTCAATGACAGTATTCTCAACGAAAACATGCAGCGAAAGCTATTGCAGATGCAGGCCACTTTTAACCGCGAGCGATCGGAAAACCATATTGCCCTTCTCCAAAACGAAAAAACGCTTACCGAGCTTCGCTTGAAAAGGCAAAAGGACTACAATCTGCTGGTTATTGCCGGATTGGTTATCATGCTCGTCGGGCTTGGATTGCTCTTATATCTGGTCATTAGCAAGAACCGGGCTGTTAATGCCCTGAAAATGACAAACAGGGATGTTGAACAAGCCCGCCTCCAACTGGCCAACTACAACCAGCAGTTGCTGATTTCCAAGCAGGAAGCAGAGCTCAACAACAAGCTGAAAAGTCAGTTTCTGGCCAATGTGAGCCACGAAATACGCACTCCACTCAATACCGTGATTGGATTTGCCGACATCCTCTCAGAAAAAATTACCGACCCGCAAAAACTTTCGTATCTCGAGAACATCCGATCGAGCAGTCGCAGCCTGCTATTGCTTATCGACGACATCCTGGACTTATCGAAAATTGAAGCCGGCAAACTAACACCTGAGCTGCACTCGATGAGCCTGAATAACCTGTTTCTGGAATTGCGCAGGATATTTGAGCTGCAGGCTTATCAAAAGAATATTGCCCTGCAATTCATCACATCGGCCGATTTTCCGGATATCATCGTAATGCATGAAGGCAGCCTGCGACAAATTTTGGTCAACCTGCTGGGAAACGCCCTGAAATTCACAAACAGCGGGAGGATTATTGTGGAGGCTTCGGTGCTGCGCAGCGACAATGGTTATTACGACCTCCAGATTAGCATAAGTGATACCGGCAGGGGAATCGCAGCTGAAGACCTCAACCATATCTTCGATGCATTCTATCAGTCGCAGGTACATTCTGGTTTTCAGAAAGGTACAGGTCTTGGGCTGACAATTACCCGCAGGCTTGTGGAATTGCTCAATGGTTCGATATCTGTCGAAAGTACTCCCGGCGAAGGCACTACCTTCACCATTGTGTTCAAAGAAGTAAAATCGATTGCCCTGCGCACAGCATTCCGGCTGGCAAATCATGACCGCCAGTTGTCACCTGTCGCTCTGCTCAGTAAAGACAATACTATTCTGGCGATGATAGACGCATTGTTGAGCGAATTGGGCCTTACATGCGACCTGTTTGAGGATATTAATGAAATGCAAAAATATCGTTCAACTCCGGCATATCGTGTTGCCCTTTGGGACATCGCTTTAACAGAAGAATCATTGCAAAATTTTGCGCCGGACGATTCATTCGAATGCATGCACATCCTGCTCACTTCAGGTATTAACGAATCCGTACAAGCCACCGGATTCCATAAAATTATCGCCTTGCCCGATGATTTGCAGACACTAAAAGAACTCATTGCCAATAGTCTGTTTGGTAACCCATTGCAACATGTTGCGCCGGCAACCGAGGCGCTAACACTCGATCAGATGGGCCATGATAAAGCAGCATTACTCGAGGCCTACAACAAGGCGCTCAGGAGCCAGTTGGTTCAGGACGTTATGGAATTTGCCCGTTTGCTGACAAACTATGGCGAAAACGAGAAAGAAGAACAGCTTCGTGATATGGGCAGAAAGCTCGAACAGACAGCCCAGACTATTGATATTGAAATGATGAATACCTTGATGGCCGAATTTGGCAAACGGCTCCGGCCACAACAAGAAAGCGTCTGAAAACAGCTATACCAACCATGCACAACACCCGATCGCGCATACTCATCGTTGATGATAACCCCAGAAATATTCAGGTAGTAGGCAATATCCTCATGCACGAAAGCATCGACATTGCCTATGCCACAAATGGCCAGAGAGCGCTGGAACTGGCTGCCGAAAGTAAATTCGACCTGGTGCTGCTCGATATTATGATGCCCGGCATGGATGGCTTCACCGTGTGCCGGCAATTGCGGGTTGATGGACATAATGCTGAAACGCCGGTGATTTTTCTTACCGCACGCAACGACCCATCCAGCATCCTGCTGGGCTTTGAGGCCGGAGCCAACGATTATGTGACCAAACCTTTCAACAGTGCTGAGCTTAAAGCAAGGGTGCAAACCCATCTCGACCTATACAGGCAAAAGACAGAGCTTCGCAACATCAACCTTACGCTGGAGAACCTGGTGAGCGAACGTACGCAAGAGCTGGAAGCAGCATTGCGGCAGCTTAGCAGGCTTGAAAAATCGAAAAGCGAATTTCTTTCGATTATAAGCCATGAGCTCAGGGGACCATTGAGCGGCATCATCGGATTGGCGCAACTGATCAAAACAAGTCTGCCCGATAATGATCAAGCCAGGCAGCTGGAAATGCTCAACGATAGCGCACAGCGCCTTGCCCGCTTTGCCGAGATGGCCATGCTCATCACCAACCTGAAATCGAGCGACGGCAAAATGCAGACGATGCCCACCTTAGCCCATATTCCCATCGAGATGGCTGCCAAAGAATCAAGGCACCTTCTTGTGGAAAAAAACATCAGCCTGAGTGTGCATTTGCCAGAACCAGAGGTGGTACTGTTAATAGACTCGGAGATGATCCGCCGATGCCTGACCATCCTCATCGAAAACGCAGTAATGAACCTTCCCATGAATGCAAAAATGGAACTCAAGCTGCACGAAAACAACAACGAAGCCTTCATTAGCCTGATAGCCGAAAATTACACCTTCAGCGAGGAGCTGTTGCAGTCAATCAACGACTATATTCTTACAGGTCAGATTATTACGAATGAAAGCAGTGGATTATCATTGGCTGCGGTCAAACTTATCGTCGATGCCCATGGGGGCCGGATGCAATTGGCCAACAGAGACAATAATGGCTGCACTTGCCTTATTTTTGAAAAATACAATCGAAAAGCATAAACCAAAAACTTATCCAATGGAAAAAACTTTCAATGCCCCCGACTATTTCAATGTTGATGACCTTCTGACCGATGAACATAAAATTGTCCGGCAGGCTGTGCGCGACTGGGTTGATCGTGCCGTAAAGCCCATCATTGAGGACAACTATGAAAAAGCAGTGTTTCCTCCTCACCTTATCCGCGAGCTGGGCGAGATTGGCGCTTTCGGGCCATTCATTCCCGAGCAATACGGTGGTGCAGGCATGGATTATATTGCCTATGGCCTGATCATGCAGGAACTCGAGCGAGGCGACTCTGGCGTGCGCTCGATGGCTTCGGTTCAAACATCATTGGTGATGTATCCGATATGGTCGTACGGCACTGAGGAACAGCGCCGCAAGTTTCTGCCGGCCCTTGCAACCGGCGAAATGATAGGCTGCTTTGGCCTCACCGAGCCTAACCACGGCTCCGACCCCGGCAGTATGCTCACCCGTTTTGTGGACAAAGGTGATCATTACCTGCTCAACGGCGCTAAAATGTGGATCACCAACAGCTCTATTGCTGATGTGGCAGTAGTTTGGGCAAAGGATGAAGAAGGCGTGGTCCATGGCCTGATTGTGGAAAAAGGAATGCCCGGATTCACTGCGCCCGAAACCCACGGGAAATGGTCGCTGCGTGCCTCAGTAACCGGCGAGCTGGTATTCGACAATGTGCGTGTGCCCAAAGAAAACCTGTTGCCCGGGGTAAAAGGCCTGCGTGGTCCGCTCAGCTGCCTGAGCTCGGCGCGTTATGGCATTGCCTGGGGTGTGATAGGCGCTGCCATGGACTGCTACGACACAGCCTTGCAATATAGCCTTGAACGTCAGCAATTTGGAAAACCTATAGCGAGCTTTCAGCTTCAACAAAAAAAACTGGCCGAAGCCATTACCGAGATTACCAAGGCGCAGCTGCTGGCCTGGCGATTAGGCACCTTGCGCAACGAAGGCAAAGCCACTCCGGCACAAATTTCTATGGCCAAGCGCAACAATGTGGCCATGGCGCTCAACATAGCCCGCGAAACACGACAAATATTGGGTGCCATGGGCATCACCAACGACTTTCCGATGATGCGCCATATGATGAACCTCGAATCGGTTATTACTTACGAAGGCACACACGACGTGCACCTCCTTATCACCGGTCAGGATATTACAGGCATAGCGGCTTATAAATAACCGAATGCAAGCCATCGAAACACCTTTGAAAGTTCCGGCTCTAAAAGGTGTTTCAATACTTCATTACGATGAATACACAACAAACACCTGTACTCAACCCTAAGCTGCGCAGCCAGGCCGAGATGCTTTACCTGATTCTTGGAGCATTGTTTATCACGGCATTGGTTACAAGCAACCTTATTTTTCAGAAGTTTTTCTATTGGAATCCCCTCGGCCTCTTCCGGTTTGAGCTGAGTGTTGGCATCATCGCCTATCCGGTTACTTTTCTCGTTACGGATATTGTGTCGGAAGTTTACGGCAAGCGAAGAGCCAATTTTCTGGTTATTGCAGGCATCTTTGCCTCAGCATTTGCGCTGCTTATAGTTATCGTTTCAACCTATGCGCCCGCAACCGATTGGTCTCCGCTGAGCGACGTCGAGTTCAAAAAGGCCTTCGGGTTCACTTTCCTGGCTGTTGCAGCCTCACTTGCCGCATACCTTGCAGCACAGTTTATTGACGTTCAGGTGTTTCACTTTTGGAAAGGCATCACCAAAGGTAAGCACCTTTGGTTGCGCAACAATCTGAGCACCTTTACCAGTCAGTTCATCGATACCTTTACTGTGCTGTTTCTGTTGTGCTCTTTTGGGGTCATCGAATGGGCACTGTTTTCAAAGCTGCTGGGTAACGGGTTCTTATTCAAGGTGATTATTGCCTTGCTCGATACGCCTTTTGCCTATCTGGGTGTGTATGGCTTGCGCAGGTTTTTTGGCATCAGTGGTCATGGGGCCGAACTTAATCTGGATGAATAGCTCAGCTTAGGCTAATTTTGCTGCCATAATTTTTCCTCATGAAACTGTTTTTCCGACGTTATGGTCAGGCAGGCGCACAACCGCTGATCATTCTTCATGGCCTTTATGGCCTTTCGGATAATTGGGTCACTTTTGGGCGGCGCATTGCCGACGAAGGTTTCGACGTAATTATTCCCGATCAGCGCAACCACGGCAACTCGCCCCACAGCGATGCATTCAACTACATTGCCCTGACGGAGGATCTGGACGAACTCGTCGAAGATCTCGGTTTTGAGCAACCGGCATTGCTCGGACACAGCATGGGCGGCAAGGTGGCAATGCGCTATGCCATGGAAAAGCCCGAAAAGGTGAAAAAGCTGCTCATAGCCGACATCAGCCCGCGTTCGTATGGCAGCCGCCCGCAACACGTGGCCATCATCGAAGCCATGCAATCAGTGAATTTTCATCAGGTTAAAAGCAGGTCGGCTGTCGAGCAAATTCTCGATCAACGTATCAGCGACATCCGCATTCGTCAGTTTATCATGAAAAACCTGCACTGGCGCGACAAAGATCAATTGGAGTGGAAACTAAACCTGAATGGGATTCGCGACAACCTGCACCAGATGTTTGATACTGTGGAAACCGATCTGGAGTTTCTGAAACCGTGCCTTTTTATCCGCGGCGGCAACTCGGACTATATCCTGCCTTCGGATTATCCGCTGATCAGGAAAAACTTCCCCTTTGCCGAAATTATTACCATCGAAGGCGCTTCACACTGGGTGCATGCCGAGGCTCCTGAACAGTTTTATCTGCTGGCATCAGGCTTCCTGACAGGACGTCCTGACTGGTACACCGAAACTGAAACCATGTAGTTTTGCCATCAGCACTTGGCCAGACGGGCATGTAGTATGCCTGTATTCCCGCAGTTTATTTCAATTTAACCCGCGTAATACCGTGTCCGCCGGTTTCGAGTGTAGCATCCTCGAACGAAGCCACATGTTTGGTCCTGCTTAGGAGTTCGCGCACCACCCTGCGTAAAATACCATTGCCTTTGCCATGCAATATACTCACGTCTTTAATACTGAGCAGCATAGCTTCGTCGAGGTATTTTTCCACCAGTTCTACAGCCTCTTCGGCACGTTTTCCACGAACATCGATGGTCAGGTTGAAGGCGGCGGCTTTTTCGTTGATATCGTCGGCAATGCCCGGGGTGCTTTTCAGCCGACGGGGTTGCGAGGTTTTCCGGGCTTCGCGTTGCGAAACGGGTGTGAGTTTTTCGGGTGAGGTGCGCAACTTGATACCGCCAAAAGCCACAAGGGCAGTATCATGGTCAATATGGAGGAGTTCGCCTGTTATCTCCATTTCATCAATCCTTACCATATCGCCGGCCTTAAGGTCGGCAAACGCAGGCGCAACATCTTCTGCTTCCACACGCACTGCTTCTGCCTTTTGCTCGGCTTCCTGCTCAATTACGGGCTTCAGGGCCTGCAACTGCTCGCGCAATTGCCTGGTCTTTTCCTTCTCGGCCTGATGCTCACGAATTTCCTTGATGGTCTGCTCAATCTGCCGGTTGGCCTTATCAATCAGTTCGCGGGCTTCGCGGCCGGCCTCGCTGATCATGGCCTTTTTGCGGTCTTCGAGCTGTCGGAGCAGGCGTTTGTATTTGGTAATCACCTCGTTGAGCATCTCATCGGCCATGCGCAACTCTTTCTCCTTTTGTGCAACAGCAAGCTTGTCGGCTTCGAGCTGCTGCAACTGTTGCTCGAAGTTGAGTTGCGAAACACCGGTAATACTCGCGGCGTGCTCGATAACTTCGGCCGGAAGTCCTGTTTTGCCGGCTATTTCGAAAGCAAACGAGCTGCCCGGCTTTCCGGTTTGTAAGATGAATAGGGGCTGCATGCGTCTGGTATCGAAAAGCATGGCGCCGTTCATCATGCCGGTTTCACGATCAGCCAACAGCTTGAGATTGGCATAGTGGGTGGTGACGATGCCAAAAGCACCATTCCGGTTGAGTGCACTCAGCACCGCTTCGGCAATGGCACCACCGGCCTGAGGCTCAGTGCCTGTACCAAGCTCATCAATCAGAAACAGGCTATTTTCGCCGGCATTTTCGAGAAAAGTCCTCATATGCCTGAGGTGCGAGCTGTAGGTACTCAGGTCGTTCTCGAGCGATTGTTCATCGCCGATGTCAATAAACATCTTGTCGAATATGCCGCAGACCGAGTCCTGGTGCATGGGCACCGGCAAGCCGCATTGCAGCATATACTGGAGCAGGGCTACAGTTTTCAGGCAAACCGACTTACCGCCGGCATTAGGACCCGAAATCACTAAGATGCGCTGTTCATCATTGAGCTCAAGGTCAAGTGGAACGGCTTGCCGGCCCTGTTCCCTGAGGCTGAGCTGAAGCAGCGGATGAACAGCCTGTTTCCACCGGATTAAGGGCTTGTTCACTACCCGCGGTATCACCGCCTGTATGCGTTCTAAAAGCAATGTTTTGGCGTGTACAAGGTCAATCTCACCCATAAAATGCCAGATCAGATGCATCATGAGCAGCTCCGGACGAAGCATCTGAGTAAAAGCCAGCAGAATGCGGTGAATTTCCCTTCGCTCGGCATATTCCAGTTCACGGATTTCGTTATTGGTGTCGAATACTTCGGCCGGCTCGATGAACACGGTCTGGCCGGTGGCTGAAGCATCGTGAACAAAACCCCTGATCTTGCGTTTGTCGGCAGCCTTGACGGGAATAACCATTCGTCCGCTGCGGATGGTAATTTCTGCGTCGTAATCGGTATATCCGGCCTGTTTGGCTTCGCCCAGCATCTGCCTGATTTTGCGTTCCATTGCACCTTGTTTACGACGGATATCAGCCCTGATTTCGGCAAGCACAGGAGAAGCATTGTCAGGTATATCACCCCTGTCGTCCATCAAACGCCCAAGCTCTGCAGACAGTTTAGGGTTCACCTGCAGGCCGTTGGCCAGTTCTGCAATTGCCGGATATCCTGCTGCCTGATCGGAGCTCAAAAAACTCAATGCTTGGCGGGCCTGATGAAGGCCAAGCCGCAAGGCAAACATGGCTTCCTGTTCGATGACCGTGCCCTCGGGACGCAGACGGTGCAGCTCGGAACGCACATCCACAAAGTCTTTCACCGCAAAGGGCATACCTGACTGCATTAGCCGATGAAAATCAGCAACACGTTCGAGTTGCCGGCTTATCGCATCGAGCGAAGTCATAAAGCTGATCTCATCAGCCAGCTCGAGACCCATCTGACTGACGCACAGGCCGCGAAGTATTTTCCTGATGGCCAGAAAGCCAGATTTCTCTTCAAATGTTACGGGGTAAATCACACCTACGAATTAGGCGACAAAGTTAAGCAGCTCGAATCGAATATGGTGAGCCATACGAAAGGGTCTGTTCAAGTTTGACAGGTTTGAGCGTTTCAGCGAAATCAATTGCGAGCGAAAGATTAAATTCGCCGGAGATATTACCCATATATTCCATGTATCGGCTCGAAATATGTGCCAACGGCCTCCTTAATGCCCTGACCGCTGAACAATGCGGTGCACACCGCATTGAGCTTTGCGAGAATCTGGAGTCCGGCGGCCTGACGCCTTCGTTCGGAACGCTGGAAATGGCCGCCGAAAGGATTAAGATACCGACACATGTGCTGATTCGTCCGCGGCGGGGCAATTACGTTTACGACAAGACCGAGCGCGAGCTGATGTTGCGCGACATTGACCTGGTCAGAAGGCTTGGGCTTGCCGGTGTGGTTATCGGCGCACTTGATCACAATGGCAGCATCGACCTCGAAACCCTCAAAGTCCTGAAAGAAGCTGCAGGCGAACTCTCCGTTACTTTTCACCGCGCCATTGATGTGTGCATGGCTCCGGAAAAAGCCATCGAAAGTCTCATTCGGCTTGGCATCCCACGCCTGCTCACCTCAGGCGGCGCGCCCACCGCTTATGAAGGGATTTCGCGCATTGCAGCCTGGCAGCAAAGCTTCGGGCAGCATATTGCAATAATGGCCGGCAGCGGAATCAACAATGGCAATGCGCTTGAAATTATCAAAAAAACAGGCGTTCGTGAAATTCACACCTCGGCCAAAACTTTGCTACAACCTGTTCAGCATCAATATCTTCAGCCGTCAGAGCCTTCGCATGAGTGGTGGCACTACGGCATTGATGAACAAGAGATTCATAAAATCAGGTCAATGCTGGATGAGTTGTCGGCCCCAAATCCACCTCAGCCATGATGATGAAACGACCTTTTTCGCTTCACTTGCTGACATTTTCCATGATTATCATGGGGTTTCTGGCAGCTTGCCGTCCATATCAACCAACTGTTATTCAGCCACTTGACCAACACTGGATGCTTCATCTGCCCAACGGCCAAAGCATTCCGGTCGAGGTTCCGGGTTTGGTGCACACGCAATTGTTTCAGGCCGGGCTCATCCCCGACCCATTCTATGGGTTCAACGAAGATTCGCTGCAATGGATTGGCGAAAGGCCCTGGCTCTACACACTTGATTTCGAAGTAGATAGGTCTGTTATAACCAAACAGCATGTGCAGCTGGTGTTCGAAGGCCTCGATACTTATGCACAAGTAATGCTCAACGGGAAGGAAATAATCCGTGCCGATAATATGTTCAGGCAGTGGACGACTGAGGTAAAAAACCACCTGCGGGAAGGTTCGAACCGACTGGAGCTGCTGTTCTTTCCACCGGACAGTATCAGCAAAATGAAAGCAGGTTCCTATGGCATTGTCCTGCCCGATGTTCGTGCCTTCACGCGCAAGGCGCCATTTCAGGCCGGCTGGGATTGGGGACCGGTTTATCACACCATGGGTATCTGGAAGCCCGTAAAACTGTTGGCATGGGATCATGCAAAGCTGGACAATGCTGCAGTCCTGACTCAATATGCCGACAGTCTGAAGGCTGATCTTGAGCTTGTTGCAGCTGTACAATCAGCTCTGGCCGGTAAAGCCGGTGTGCGGTTGACTTTGGATCAGCGAACGCTGCTGAATGTACAGGTCGATCTGAAAGAAGGTATGAATCACCTTCGTTTACCATTCCAGATACAAAAACCAAACCTTTGGTGGCCGAATGGAACCGGCCCGCAGAACCTCAGCCGCTTCGAACTCCAAATCACGGATGCCGGTGGAGGCAAACATCAGAAGACCATCATTACCGGAATCCGGAACATTGCGCTGGTCAGGGAACCCGACAGTATTGGCGAAAGCTTTGTATTTAACATAAACCACAGGAATGTTTTTGCCAAAGGAGCCAATTATATCCCTGAAGATCATTTCGTTACACGGATGTCCCGCCAAAAGACACGTCAGCTGCTGCTTGATGCTGCTGCCGTGAATATGAACATGATCCGCGTGTGGGGTGGCGGCATATATCCATCCGAAGAATTTTATGAGATCTGCGACAGCCTTGGCCTGATGGTGTGGCAAGACTTCATGTTTGCCTGCACCGTGTATCCCTGGGACAGCGGTTTTCTGGAAAACGTCCGGGCCGAAGCCATGCATCAGGTGCAGCGGATGCGTGGTCATCCTTCGCTGGTGATGTGGTGTGGCAACAATGAGGTCTCGGAGGGATTTCACAACTGGGGCTGGCAAAAAAGCCTGAATTGGTCTCCGGCCGATAGTGTTGCGGTGTGGCAGGGCTACCTTGCATTGTTCGAAGATATCTTGCCAAAGGTGGTATCGGCCCATGATCCTTACACACCTTACTGGCCCAGTTCTCCATCTTTGGGCTGGGGACTTACCGAATCGCTCAAACGCGGCGATGTGCATTACTGGGGCGTATGGTGGGGCGAAGAGCCTTTTGAAGTTTATCGGCTGAAAGTTGGGCGCTTCAATTCGGAATACGGCTTTCAGGCCATGCCTGCCATGCATAGCATAACAGAATTTTTACCTGAAAATGAGCTATTTATTGGCTCAGCCGGGTTCGAAGCCCACCAGAAACACCCGCGCGGAACCCGATTGATCAACGATTATATGAGCCGGGATTTTCCGGTGCCTTCTCAACTTGACGATTATATTTATATGAGTCAGCTGACGCAAGCCTACGGCCTTGGCATGGCCATCGAAGCCCATCGCATCAACCAGCCGATAACCATGGGCACCTTATATTGGCAACTCAACGACAGCTGGCCTGTAACCAGCTGGTCATCCATTGATTATTACGGGAAATGGAAAGCGCTGCACTACCGGCTCAGACAGCTCTACAGCCCTCTGGGATTGTTTTTCAAAAGCGATGGCGCAACCGTTGACCTATATGTCGTAAATAACGGACCGGCTGATCTGCATGGAAATCTGGAGATTTCGGTCATCAATACAAGTGGAACGCTTATCGAAAGACATCCGAAAGAGGTTTGGGTTAAATCAGGCAACTCATCCAAGGTGCTCGGCCTTTCCGGGAGCAAGCTAATTGAAAAGCACCAACCTTCGGATCTGGTCATCCGGGCGGTGTTAAGGCACGAAGGTGATATTCCGGCCGAAAATACGCACCTGCTCGTCAGGCCAAAGGAGCTGAACCTTGTCGATCTGCCCATCAGGATTGAAAAACGTTTCGAAGGCCACACCATGCAGCTAAAGCTGAAGTCCGATGTGTTTCACTATGCAGTGCAGCTGACTTGTAATGACGGCCACGGAAGGTTTTCCGACAATTTCTTCCACCTGACGCCCGGCGAAGAAAAAACCGTTTCATTTGTTACTTCAGGTCGTATTCCCGTCGAAGCGCTGAATTTCGGCAGCCGGTCGCTCAACCAATTCAAGAAATCCCGCAAAAGTCCATGAAGACCTTATTTCTGCTTATCGGAAAAACGGATGAGGCCTGGCTCCTCGAAGGCATAGCACATTACGAGCAGCGCATCCGCAAGTATTTTCCCTTTGAAATCAAGATCATCACTGACATCAGGAACCGTAAAACCCTGAGCGAGGACGAACAGAAACGACAGGAAGCTCAGCTTATCCTTCAGCAGCTGCAAGCGGGCGACGAATTGGTGCTGCTTGATGAAACGGGCAGGCAGATGCGCTCGCGCGAGTTTGCGGCATTCATAGAAAAGATACAGCTGCAATCGGCTAAAAGACTGGTATTTGTGGTGGGCGGTCCTTATGGTTTTGCCCCTGAAATTATGCAAAGGGCAAATCATAAACTATCGCTTTCGCTGATGACTTTTCCTCATCAGCTGGTGCGTATCATCTTTCTGGAACAACTCTACCGCGCCTGCACCATCATGCGCAACGAGCCTTACCATCATGAGTAGAAGCCCGCACCAACTACAGCAATGCTACTGTTTTACCATAAGCCTGGTCACCAACTGACCGTCTGCCAGGATGCGAACCAAATATGTTCCCTTCGACAATCCACTGACAGACAAGCAACTGCCGTTTGAATCAGGTGTCAGTTCAATGAGCTTATTTCCTCTTAGATCGAGTATCTCAGCCTTCGAAATTCGCGCTTTCAGGCCCTGAATACAAATGGTTTCGGTGAAGGGGTTCGGAAAAAGCTGAACTGTTTGCGTATGCTCAACGGATCCGGTGAGTATCATCGTCACCTCAATAAGCGTCGGCGAGCTTTCGTTCACTGTAAAACTTCCTTCAAAGGGAAAATAATGGTTATGAAAAACCGTGTAAGTGTATTGGCCATAGGGCAAACCGGGAACGATGGCTATACCCAGTTCGTTCGTAGTGACCGGCGGCTGACCAACCACCTGAACCACGGCGCCTTGGAGTGGCATAGCGATGCCGTGTACCAAAAAAGTAACATCGACTGTCGTCCATTGCATGGTAACATTGACCATCAGATTATTTTCGACCACTACTACAGTTCCGTAATAGGTGGTAAAACCAGTTCTGGTGAACGAAAAATTGTAAGTGCCGGGCAACACATTTTCAACCACATACACACCGGGAGGAAAGATATTGCCGTCGAAATCGAGCACAGCATCGGTGATGGGTTGTCCGTTCTGGTCAAGTACATTGAAACTCACCGTATAGGTGCTGGCTTCAAGGTTAACGAAAACGGTATAATCTGCAAGGTCTCCATGTGGCGTGAGCACCTGAAAGACGAAAGGTTCGCTAAAATGGTACAATTCGCCTCCCGCAGGCACTGTGGTTGTACCAAAAGGAATTCCGATCTGTGGCACAAGCAAGAGTGGCGATCCTGCTGGCAAAGTAACCACTATTGTTTTGGCATTCTGATCAATCACCCCGTAATAATCCATGCCCAGCGCCGGATTGTCGGCCTGCAGGAATGCAAACGACTCGATTACAGGATTCAGCTGCATCAGCGGCAGGTAGGTAACTAAACCCAGCGATGCCTGATCAGGTTGATGAAAAATGTATTGTTCGGCGATGGCAGGGTCATTGGTACCCCAGTAATTGCCAACGGCCTGAACAGGAAGTGCGGTATTGTTGTACAAGGCGAAAACCTGGCCATCGTTGCCGTTGCCGAAAAACACATTACCACCGCCTGCCTGAATGGTGCCAAAATTCGGGTTGGCCGTTCCCTGTATGGTGACACCCCACAGGTTACCGTAAATCAGGTTGCGCCTGACGATGGCCGTATTGCCGCCACCGCTGGCCTGAAAATTAATTCCACTCCCTCCTGAAGCCGGCAGACCCTGTATGTTATTGTCTATAAAATAATTATCCTCGATAAGGCTACTGATATTGTTGCCAATCTGCGCGTAACCATAGCGGTTGTTCACCACAAAATTATCACGCACTACAACTTTGGCGCTCCCTGAACCCAACAGATTGCTCACACCGATTCCTCCGGCCATTTCATAAAAACCTTCGATGTAATTGCCAACGATATAGATAGTGTCGGCAGCGCCCGGACCTATGTTGATTTGTGGCCGGTTGCTGTTGTCGGTGGTGTTGCGGATCATCACGTTGTACATGATTTGTGGCGAGCCGGTGATGTTGGCGCCCGAATTGATGGCAGAACGCGCATTCTCCTCGAATAGACAATAGCGGATGATTGGGCTGCACGAGCTATAGCTGATTGCACCCGAAACATTCGATGAACCGTTGCGTCGAAACGTACAGTATTCGAAAAGGGCGCCGGAGCTGATGAGCTGAATGCCTCCGCCATAACTTATCACCGTATTGCGGAAAATATTGCCCTGAGCATTATCGAAGCGGAAGCCCCTGAAATTGGTGGCAGCTGTGGTGGTATCCTGAGCCGTGAAAATAACTTTTCCATTATCTGGGTCAGATTTAATGGTTCCGCCCACCTCAATGCGAATGTTCTGAGCCACACGAATGACAACAGGGCTGGTGATCTTTAAGGTATCGGTCGGGGAGATGGTCAGCGTATTGTTGATGTAATACACTCCGCCAATGTTCGTCACCACACCGCCCGACATGGCTACAAGATTTTCAGGCGTGAGTGTCAGGCTATTGCCTGGCGTAGCATACTGGGCAGCAAGCCTCGAAAGGGATAATACTGCCAGAACGATCAGAAGGATGTGTTTTTTCATGTTGAAGGTAATTAAGTAGGTAAAACAGCCGGAAAACGATTGAATCGATTTCTGACTGGCCGACTAGTTACAAATATAAGCATAAGATAAGGCTGTCGGAGTAAGATTTGTGTCTGGTGTTATGCCGGTAAAGGTAAAGGTTCGGAAAAACTTGGCATGAGCTATTTGAATGGCTTAACTTTGAGAAAAGAAACAATAGTGTCATGAAAATTACTTTTCTGGGTGCTGTACAGGAAGTTACTGGCAGCAAGCACCTGATTGAGACAAAGCATGGTAAACGACTTTTGCTGGATTGTGGAATGTTTCAGGGTAAAGGACTCGAAACCGATGCCCTGAACCGCAACCCGGGAATTGACCCTTCCAGCATCGATCACATCATCCTTACCCACGCACACATCGACCACTCGGGACTGATACCCTACTTTTACAAAAACGGGTTTCGCGGTTCTGTCATTTGCACGCATGCCACACGCAGCCTTTGCTCCATCATGTTGCCCGACAGTGCACACATTCAGGAACAGGATACTATCTGGTTCAACAAAAAACGCATGCGTCAGGGCCTGCCACCGGTGGCACCGCTCTATAACCAAAATGATGCGCGAAGCTGCCTGGAGTTGTTTATCGGTGTAGCCTACAACCGGAAGTTTTATATCGACAACAATATCAGGGTAAAATTTACCAATAGCGGACACATGCTTGGCAGTGGTGTGGCCACTATCGAAATCGACGAATTTGGCACCATGACACGTATCGGCTACACAGGCGATATCGGCCGTGCGGGCAACTATCTGCTTCAGGCACCAAAACCTTTTCCGCACTGCGATATACTCATCACCGAAAGCACCTATGGCGACCGCCTTCACGAAGCGCAGCAGGCCGCAGAGCATAGGCTGCTCGAAGTGGTTGAACACACCTGCGTGGAAAAAAAAGGAAAACTGATCATTCCATCTTTTGCCATCGGAAGGGCTCAGGAGATAGTGTTTTTGCTTAACAATTTCCACAACAAGGGATTACTTCCGGAAATCCCTGTTTATGTGGACAGCCCATTGGCGGTTAATGCAACCAATATTTTCAGAATGTACCTCGACGAGATGAACAGCCACGTGGCCGAAGTGCTCGAAACCGATCCTGATCCATTTGGCTTCAACGATTTGCACTATATTAATAATGTGGAAGAATCAAAGCGGCTCAATAACCTCAACGAACCTGCCATCATCATCTCGGCATCGGGAATGGCTGAAGCCGGGCGTGTGAAGCATCATCTGGCCAACACCATTGATGATCCGAAAAACAGCATACTCTTTGTAGGGTATTGTGCACCTTCCACCCTCGGCGCCAGGATTCAGGAAAAACCCGACCTTATCTCCATATTCGGTATGCCACACAAAGTAATGGCCGAAATCTTCCGCATCGATGCTTTCAGTGGTCACGCCGACTATCAGGAGATGGCTGATTATCTGGAATGCCAGAGCAAGGAAAAGCTGCAACATATTTTTGTGGTTCATGGCGAGCCAAAGGCAGCCAATCATTACGCCAACTGGCTGAAGGAGAAGTCTTTTCAAAAAATCACCGTCCCCGATAAAGGCGAATCAGTGACTATTGGCTGAAAATTACCTGCTATTCAGCTGCTCGAACTCCCGGATAAGGTCTTCAGGGCTTTTACCCAGATTTCGGATAGCAGCTTCGGCTTCGCTCGCGAAAGCATGCGTGGGATACTGCTCGATGAACTTGCTGTAGAAATGTCGGGCCGATGCAGTATCGTCGAGACGGGTATCGTAAACAAAAGCTTTGAGAAACAAACTCATCGAAGCCTTCTCATGGGTTGGATAACGCATCATCAGCCGGTCGAGCAGCCATATGGTGCGGCCGGGATCGGAAAAATACATGCTCAGGTCAGCTGCATTAAATAAATAGTCCGGCGATTTTTCGTCCTGAGGCAAAGAGTCGGCATAGCGCACGTACAGGTCCATCAGCATACGTGCAGTATCCTGACTGTAAGCGCCGCCCTCAGCGAACAATGCATTTTCGAATTGCTCAATCTTTGATACGGAATCATTATCCTTCGTCTTTGACGGCCCGCAGGAGGACACCAAGATAACAAGGATAAAGGCCATAAGTAGAAATCGTCTGATAACTATCATGTCGCGTCAATTTATTTCTTCCTCCTGTACATTCCGGGAAAAATCATTTTGTAATCCACATCAATCCTTCCTTCGGAGATATCTTTCAGTTTATTTTTCAGCAGCATCTTACGCATGGCACTCAGGCGGTCAACATACAGCATGCCTTCGATATGGTCGTACTCATGCTGAATGACCCTGGCAATAAAACCGGAATAATCCTCGGTGTGCTCCACAAAGTTTTCGTCCACATAGGTTATGGTGAGGCTGTTCTTGCGGTTCACATCCTCGTTTAAGCCCGGAATGCTCAGGCATCCTTCGCTCATGATTACATCGTCGCCGCTCAGGCTTGTGATATGGGCATTGATGAACACTTTCTTAAAGTCTTTAAGCTCAGGGTGTTCTTCAGCATAGGGTGTGGCATCGATCAAAAACAAACGGATAGGCTTGTTTACCTGTGGGGCAGCCAGGCCTAAGCCGTGAGCGGCATACATGGTTTCCCACATATCGCTGATCAGTGTGTGTAAACCCGGATAATCGGGGCTGATGTCTTCGGCAACTTTTTTCAGGGTTGGATGTCCGTATGCAACAATGGGCAAAATCATCTGAGATGCTTTATTGCTGGTTTTTTTGATGTTCGAGATAGCTTTGGAGAATCAGTGTGGCCGAAATGGTATCCACAAGGGCTTTATCCTGTCGTTTCTTTTTACCAAGGCCTGCATCAATCATGGTTTGAAATGCCATACGCGAGGTGAACCGCTCATCGTACCTAACCAACGGTATTTGAGGAAAAGCCCTGGCAAGGCGTTTGGCAAACGGCTCGGTAAAACGCGAGGCATCCGAAGGACGGTTCATCATATCGCGCGGTTCGCCCACAACCAACAGGTCAACCTGCTCGTGCTGAAAATAGTGATTGAGATAGGATATCACCTCGTTACTTGGTATGGTGGCAAGGCCGCTGGCAATAATGCGCAAAGGATCGGTAACAGCAATGCCGGTACGTTTCTGTCCGAAGTCGATAGCCATTATGCGTCCCACCTTGGTATATGTTAGGTAAACAGGCTGCAAAATTAGCAAGAATAGCAAAGCGCGGCTTCGTCATACGTGTTTCAAAGACCTGCAATGTCGTATTTTAGCGCTTCCAAATGTCAAATCATGGATTCAACACAACTGCAGGTGCTGACCGAAAAAGCCTGGAATGACCGCAGCCTGCTGCTGTCTGACGAGATACGCTCGGCTATTCATACGGTGGTTTCGCAGCTCGATAGTGGCTTGATACGCGTGGCCGAACCGACTGCGGAAGGCTGGAAGGTAAATGAATGGGTGAAAAAGGCTGTCATTCTGTACTTCCCCATCAGGCAGATGGAAACTTTTGAAGTGGGGCCATTCGAGTTTCACGATAAAATACCGCTCAAAAAAAACTACGCCGCGCAAGGCGTAAGGGTGGTGCCGCACGCTATTGCCCGGTATGGAAGCTTTATTGACAGCGGAGTGATTTTGATGCCCTCGTATGTGAATATTGGTGCCCGGGTGGGCAAGGGAACAATGGTGGACACATGGGCCACAGTGGGTTCGTGTGCACAAATTGGCCAAAATGTGCACCTGAGTGGTGGAGTGGGCATTGGCGGAGTGCTTGAGCCGGTGCAGGCTGCTCCGGTAATTATTGAGGACGACTGTTTTATCGGCTCACGGTGCATAGTGGTCGAAGGCGTCAGGGTGGAGCGCGAAGCCGTGCTGGGCGCCAATGTGGTGCTCACCCAAAGTACCCGCATCATTGATGTCAGTGGCCCCGAACCTATTGAATACAAAGGCTTTGTGCCTGCCAGATCCGTAGTTATACCGGGAACCATCCAAAAGCGTTTTCCTGCAGGCGATTATCAGGTGGCCTGTGCGCTCATCATTGGCCGGCGCAAACCTTCTACCGACCTTAAGACCTCGCTGAATGAAGCCTTGAGGGAATATGACCTGTCGGTTTGAGATCGAAAACGCATGCAATTCAACTAATCACTCCTGTGAGGCTTAAGCTCCGGTAGTTCGATTCTTCCTGCAGTCAATTACCTGAGAACAAATCAACAGACAGTATCAGCGCAGCGGTGCAATGGGAATATTGAGCAACAAAAGCTGAACTTCGTTCAGGTTAAGCAGCTTGTGCAACTTATCCTTTTCCATCCAAGATCGCGGACGACAGGCGAGCTGCTCCGAAGCGCAAAACAACAGGACGTTCTGGGCCACCAGGCCGGCATCGAGGGCTGCCCATTCCAATCGCTGTTCGCGCTCGCCCGTGCGAAACCGGCTGATATCCGACACCAGAAGCAGGAACAAAGGCGCTTGGGCAAATTCGGCCTGACTGCCGGCAACCACTAACCGCTGATCCCCTTCGACAACAATCTTCAAGCTGTGTGTCTTAGGTTCATAAATCCATATACCCTGTTTATCTATCAAATAAACATCGATATCCTGGGCATTCAAAGCCGAAGGGGCAGTGCGCCGGCCTGACTCAGGCCTGTTGATACCGTTGGCTGACCATAGCAATGCCGAAATAACGGCCTCGTCAACAGCAGCTGTATCAAACTGCCTTGACGACATACGCTGCATCAAAACCTCCTTCAACGGTTTGTTGTTTGCAAAGCCTTCTTCAGGCTGACCGAGCTTCCTGATTGTCTGAGCCTTGAGCCCATTAACAACAGAAGCCATGAGAACAGCGAAAAGCACTATTCGCCGTAAAACGGATAACAGAGGATTCATTTGGAATTCATTTGGGCTTAAAATTAAAGGAAAACCGGCAGAAAAAATGCATCGTAAAAACCATCGGACGGCCTGATAAAGCCTGAGGCAAGCCCAAAAAAGTCACCGCAAACGATTGCAAAAAACAATCATCAAATCATGAAGTTATATCAGCTTGATCAAAAGCCGTTGATTACCTTTGTTGCTGGTTTTTTATGTATCCTCAGCCCGCAAAAATCCTTGTTATCCAGACTGCATCCATTGGCGATGTAGTGTTGTCCACTGCCCTTGCTGAAAGTTTGCATCAGCGTTTTCCACAAGCCATCATGCACTATCTGGTAAGGTCAGGATACGAAAGTCTTTTCGCCGGGCATCCGTATATCAGCAAGGTGTGGGTCTGGGAAAAACGAAGGCATAAATACCGTTCGTTATTTAGGCTTATTGGTCAGGTTAAGGCCGAAAAATATGACCTTGTCGTCAATGTGCAGCGTTTTGCAAGCAGCGGCCTCATTACTGTCCTGAGCGGAGCCCGGGTCACCAGTGGTTTCACAAAAAATCCACTCAGTCGTTTCTTCACCCATGCCTATCCTCACCGTATTGAAGTTGCCGAAGGCTCGCCGCACGAGGTGGAACGCAACCATACACTGCTGGGGTTTCTTGACAACATTTTGCCCTCGCGTCCGGCACTTTACCCTTCGGAAACTGACTTTAAGAGTACCGGTGTTTACAAAAACCTGCCTTACTTTACTGTATCGCCTGCATCACTCTGGTTTACAAAACAATATCCGGAAGAAAAATGGGTAGAACTCATTGGCAATCTTCCGCGGGGCCACAATATTTATCTTCTGGGTTCTAAAGCAGATAATGCTCTTTGCAACCGCATTATCAAAACATCAGGACATCCTTTTGCGCAAAATCTTTCGGGCAAGCTGAGCCTGCTGCAGTCGGCGGCGCTGATGAAACATGCCCGCATGAACTATACGAACGACTCGGCACCCATGCACCTTGCAAGTGCCGTGAACGCGCCGGTTGCGGCCATTTTTTGCTCTACGGTGCCGGAATTCGGATTCGGGCCGCTTTCGGATATGGCCTTTGTTGTGCAAACAGCCGAAACCCTCAGTTGCAGACCATGTGGCCTTCACGGCCGGAAAACCTGTCCCGAAGGTCATTTCAGCTGCGCTTACGGCATTCAAACCGCTCAACTGACCAAAGTGCTATGAATCACTATCAGGAAGAAATTGAAAAAGCCGCATCGGCCCTGCGAAAGGGACTGGTAATCCTCTACCCTACCGATACCATCTGGGGGCTTGGATGCGATGCCACAAATCGCCGGGCCATCAACAGGCTGCTCAGGATAAAGCGTCGCACCGACAGCAAAAGCCTTATCACACTCATTGATGATGTGGTGAACCTGACAAAATATGTCAAAGAGGTTCCGGCTGTGGCTTACGACCTTTTGCAAAACTCGGCCAATCCGTTGAGTATCATTTTTCCTGCCGGACAAAACCTTGCACGAAATGCCTACGGACCCGACGGTTCGGTATGTATCCGTGTTACCAACAGCAGCTTCTGCAAATCGCTTGTTCAGGCCTTTGGTCGCCCTATTGCCTCCACATCGGCCAATTTTGCCGGCGAATCCACACCACTCTATTTTGGTCAGATTTCGAAAGAGCTTATCAAAAGCACGGACCATGTCGTAAACCTCTATCAGGATGTAATCAGCACCCCCAAGGCCAGCACGATTATCCGCATCGAAAAAAACGGAAGCTTCACTATTGTACGGCCCTAGTGCAAAAAAATGGCCTCAAATTAACTTTTATGCAATGAACTTGTTTAGATACAAGTGCGCAGCGCAGTCGTTTGCGGCGCAAACACTATTTAGAATAAGTTTAAACTAAGGGATTTTTAGCTACTTTTGCCGACCGAAAAGGAGAAATCCTCCAAACAAGGAAGCACGATGACACACAAGAAATTTTCGCTCGAAAACACAGACAAGGAAACGCTAAAAAAGTGGTACAGCCTGATGACGCTTGGCCGTCAGATTGACGACAAGGCGCCTAACTACCTCAAGCAGGCACTGGGATGGTCGTATCACGCTCCATACGCAGGCCACGACGGCATTCAACTGGCTATAGGACAGGTGTTCGACAGGCAAAAGGACCACCTTTTTCCCTATTACCGCGATATGCTGACAGCTATCTCGGCAGGTCTTACTGCCGAAGAAATCATTCTCAACGGTTTATCCAAAGCCACCGATATCGCCAGCGGCGGACGTCATATGTCGAACCACTTTGCCAAGCCTGAGTGGAACATACACAATGTTTCGTCGGCCACGGGCAACCATACCCTGCATGCCACCGGCGTGGCCAGAGCCATCAAGCGATACAACTCCGGCGGTGTGGCCATCAGTTCGCAGGGCGAGTCTTCGACCAGCGAAGGCTATGTTTTTGAAGCCATCAACGGAGCCTCCAACGAAAAACTTCCGGTAATCTTTGTTTTTCAGGACAATGGTTATGGCATCTCGGTTCCGCAACGCGACCAGAGTGCCAACCGGCGCGCTGCAGCCAACTACTCAGGACTGAAAAACCTGAAAATCATGTACTGCGATGGCAAAAATGTGTTCGATAGCATGAACACCATGTTTGCTGCCAAGGAACATATCCAAAAATATGGCGGACCTGTGATCGTTCACGCCAATTGCGTGCGAATCCACTCGCACTCCAATTCGGACCGTCACGAGCTTTACCGCGACGACAACGAGCGTCACTGCGTGAAACTGAGCGATCCTCTGGAACGCTTCCGTATCCAGCTGGTGCATTCAGGTAAATTTACCCCGCAGGAGCTCGACGGGCTGGACGAAGAAGCCAAGAAAATCATTTCGGTTGCCCACAAGAAGGCTATCATGGCTCCGGACCCCGACCCGGCAAGTATCTACAACTTTGTTTTTGCAGAAGCTTATCAGCCTGTAAAGTATCCCGACGGTACACACGACGGCTCAAAAGGTACCAAACTCAAATTGATTCAGGCCCTCAACGAAACCCTCAAGGACGAGTTCCGCAAAAACCCTGACACCTATATTTGGGGTCAGGATGTGGCCAACAAGGACAAGGGCGGCATCTTCAACGTCACCAAAGGCATGCAGCAGGAGTTTGGCAAAGAAAGGGTTTTCAATGCCCCGATTGCCGAAGACTTCATTATGGGCACGGCCAATGGCATGAGCCGATTTAGCGAGAAAATCCGCATTGTGATTGAAGGCGCCGAGTTTGCCGACTATTTCTGGCCGGCCATGGAGCAATATCTCGAAACATCGCATGATTACTGGCGCAGCCATGGTGCCTTTGCACCCAATGTGACCATTCGTCTGGCTTCGGGCGGATATATCGGCGGAGGTCTTTATCACTCACAAACCATCGAAGGTGCGCTGGTGAATCTGCCCGGCATAAGGATTGTTTATCCTTCGTTTGCTGACGATGCTGCAGGATTGCTCCGCACATCAATCCGCTCGAAAGGGCCAACCCTTTTCCTCGAACCTAAAGCACTTTACAACGATCCACTGGCCGAAACCATAGTGCCCGACGACTTTGAAGTGCCGTTCGGCAAAGCCCGCACGCGTCGTCAGGGCAAACACCTGAGCATCATCACCTATGGCAATACTACCCACATGGCGCTGCAGGTAGCCGAACGCATCAGGAAGGAACGAAACCTCGAAGTGGAAGTTATCGATTTACGCTCGCTGATTCCGCTCGACGAGGAAGCCATTCTGGCCTCGGTAAAGAAAACTTCCAGAGCTCTGGTGGTACACGAAGACAAGGTGTTTGGCGGTTTCGGAGGCGAAATAACCTCCATCATCACCGAAAAAGCCTTCCAGTGGCTCGATGCACCTGTTAAGCGTGTTGGCTCAACTTTTACCCCTGTCGGATTTAACAGGATACTCGAAAAAGCTATTCTCCCCAATGCCGATAAGATTTACGCGGCGGCTATTGAAACAATTGATTTCTAAGCATTTTCGTCTTATAAATGTTTATCAGCCGGGCATTTCAAGTCCGGCTGTTTTTTTGCCCAAAATTTGTTAAGCCAAAATCCTTCGCTACTAAAGATGCACTGCCCTTCCGAGAAGTGTTACTTTTGCTGACTGGCACAACAATTGCTGTCATTGCGGTGTTATTCATCTTTAAAATCTTATTCCCGATGCGTAAATCGTTGCTTATATTCCTTGCTTACCTTTTTCTGATACCTGTCGTAGCTTTCCCGCAACAGACCAATCGTTCGGATCCAAAGGAAACTTCGCAGAAAATAGCTGCCACCTTATTTTTCATCGAAAACTTTTACCTCGACACCGTTAACACGCCGCGTCTGACCGAGCAAGCCATCATTGGGATGCTCAAGGAGCTCGATCCGCACTCGTCGTACTTATCGAAGAAAGAGGTGGATGCCGCCAACGAACCTCTCGAAGGCAGCTTTGAGGGCATTGGTGTTACCTTCCAGCTTTTTAACGACACCATACTGATTGTTTCTCCGGTACCTGGCGGCCCATCGGATAAACTGGGTATTCAGGCCGGCGACAAAATCATCAGGATCAATGGCGAGGATGCTTTTGGTTCAAAGGTGAATAACAATTTCGTTATGGAACGCCTGCGGGGAAAACGAGGTACGACCGTCAACGTGAGTATCCTCCGGCAGGGGCGAAAAGACCTTATAGAATACACCATCACCCGCGATAAAATTCCCATTAACAGCATCGACGCAACTTTCATGCTGTCGGACAAAACGGGCTTCATCAAGCTGAATCGTTTTTCAAAAACCACCATGGAGGAGTTTTCGGCTTCGATGCAGCAACTGCGAAAGCAAGGAATGGAGAACCTTATTCTTGACCTGCGTAACAATTCGGGCGGATTTCTGAACACTGCCGTTGAGCTTTCGGACGAGTTCCTTCCGGCCGGCAGCCTGGTGGTATATACAGAAGGCCGTAATAGTCCGCGTCAGGATTTCTTTGCCACGGCCAGAGGTGATTTCGAAAAAGGCAGATTGGTAGTACTTATCAACGAAGCCTCGGCATCGGCCAGCGAAATTGTTTCGGGCGCCGTTCAGGACTCTGACCGCGGTCTGGTAATAGGACGTCGATCATTTGGCAAGGGCCTGGTACAGAGGCCTTTTCAGTTGCCTGACGGCTCAGTTATCAGGCTGACCACTGCGCGCTACCACACACCAACCGGGCGAAGTATTCAACGGCCGTATGAGGATGGAAACGAAAGCTATTTCAGGGATATGCAGGATCGTGTGCGCCGTGGCGAACATATGCATGCCGACAGCATACATTTTCCCGACTCGCTGAAATATTTTACGCCCAATGGCCGGATTGTTTACGGTGGTGGAGGTATAATGCCCGACATTTTTATTCCTTTCGATTCTACCCAATACACCGATTACTACTCCAACCTCATACGTCGCGGCGTGTTCAACCGTTTCACGCTTGAGTATGCCAACAGGGAGCGAAACAGACTCAAGAAAACATATCCCCGCTTCGAACAGTTCAAAACAGGCTTCGAGGTTTCGGATGCCATGATGAACGATTTTCTGGCCATGGCACGCAACGAAAAAGTGGAATGGAACGAGGAACAGTATAAATTGTCGCAAAGCCTTATCAGAGAACAAATTAAAGCTCTGATAGCCAGGAATATATGGGATATGAGTGCTTATTGGGAGATTACTTCTCAAACCGATGAGACCGTACAGAAAGCACTCGAAATCTTACGATCCGAAAATTTCTTCTCGTTGCTGAAAAAATAAGGGATCTATCTTTCGTAATCCATGAAGCGGGGCGACAGGTAAGCTCCGCTTTTTTTATCGAAGCTCAGGTGCAGCACCACCTCGTGTGTTCCGCTGCTCAGGCCCGCCATCTGACCGATAGCGAAATCGTAGCTGTAGGCAATCCTTGCCCTGTCAGTCAGTTTCAATCCGGTCTGCAAAATAAGCGCATCCAGATGACGCCAGCCTATGCCAGCTGACAGGACACCGGTCTCCAGCAGTGCCGAAGCCTGCAGATAAGATATCCTGCCCTGCCGGTGAAACGAAAGCATGCTATTCACCAACACATCGTGAGCGGGTTGAAAAAGATATGTAGCATACGCATGGTGGTGAATCGCTACTTTGGATAATGAGGCATCGCGCGCCGGCGTACTGATGTGATTCGAGGCATAGCCAAAGCCTAATTTACGGAAGTTGGCATGAAACCCAAATTCAAAGTCGGGCTTAAAATAATGTTCGTCAGGCCGAATGAGCGGTTCATTATTCTCCAGATAGACCAATTGGCTGAACAACACAAGACGCTGATAAAATCCGGCACCCAGACCAAACTGCAGCGTGGATTCTTCCGACAGCCTTACCTTGTAGGCATAAACCAGATTAAGCCGGCGAAACACTTCCTTTCCAAACTTCTGATTGAGGGCAGTCAGCCTGAAGCCCATATGGTAATCATCAAGAAAATGCTCAATGCCAAGCGCCTGAATCTCAGGCGCATCAGGAAAACCTACCCATTGCTGTCGTCCGCCAAGCGTAAGATTGATACGGCCATTATCGTCAATCGTAGCCGGATTGAAGGTCTGTATATTCATTCCATGATTGCTGAACAGCGCATCGGTCTGGGCCAATACCACTGTGCTGACCATCCATAATATAAATGCGAAAACTATTTTTTTCATGGCTTGAACTCCCTTGCTTGTTGCATTGTAACACGCTGATTGTCAATATATGGAACCACAAAGCTGTCGCTGAATCCCGCAGCCCTGATCTGGTTACGTAGTGCTTCGGCTTCGGGAAGCGTAATGCGGTCGCCGGCCTCATAGCGGTAAAGCAATCCGGATTCTTCTTCGATAATCCTGACGCCTCCGGCCAGATTGGTGATAGCAGCAAAATCAGTATCCGGATTGCGTTTGGTGGAGGTAATGAGAAACTGCACCCTGTAAATCAACCTGGCATTTTGGTGTGAAGCCGGTGGATTTGTTATCAGATTTTGCTGAACAGGAGCATTGAGGTCGGTTACCTGAAATGTGGTTCTTCGGTTGGCCTGATGTTCCTCTTCGGTGCGGGCGTTTCTGACAACAGGAAAACGTTTCCCAAAGCCCTGAGCCGTCAGACGTGAGCGGGATATACCGCTTTGCACAAGGTAATCAACGACCGATTGGGCACGCATGGCCGAAAGACGTTCGTTGTACTCGGCTCTTCCTCTCTCATCAGTGTGCGCACTGATTTGAATGCGTATGGCCGGATTGTCCCTCATCAGGCTCACCAGCTTGCCCAGCTCCATTTTCGACGATTCGCGCAGGGTGGCCTTATCGAAGTCGTAATAGATATTATTGATTACGATTTCCCTTTTAAGGACAATAGGCGTCAGCTCGAAGTCAAGGTCATAGCCACTTTGCCGGTTGAGGAGCATTTCACGCTCTGTTTCCGGAACATTGACCACTCTCGACTCGTTGAAGAAACCTGTTCGCTCCACTTTAAGTGTATAGATACGGTTGACAGGCACAGTATCAAACCTGTAGATTCCCTGATTATTTGTGATGGCGACGCGCTCCGGCATGCCGGGTCTGGTGAGTTTGACCGGCTGATTGGCAATAGGACGACCTGTTTCGCGATGCACTACTGTACCTGAAAGAGCTGCCGGCCAGGCCATTTTGTTCAGGCGAAGCAATAAGGGTTTGGTTTCGTCAAGTGGTTGAAGTGTCAGGCCAAGTGTTGCCGGGCGATAGCCCTGTGCCAGGGCTTCGATGATTAATGATGCGGGTGCACAGCAGAAAAATCTGAAGCGGCCATCCGAACCGGTTTTCAAGGCAGGCATATCGCTCCTGCCGCTGATGGTAATTTCGGCTCCGCTGATGGCTGCGCCTGTGGCATATTCTTCGACTCTTCCTTCGACCAAAACCGGGAGCAGGCATCGCTCGAAGAAATAAACATTGTCAGCGCCGGTACCTTCGCGGTTCGAGCTCAGCGCGCCCGACACCGTGGCCGAATTGCCCAGGCTGTAGCCAAAATCGTCGGATGGGGAATTGAAAGGAGGTGGCAGTAAATAGGGTTTACCATGCCCTCCACCCGAAATCTTGCTGGCAAAAATGTCCAGGCCTCCATATCCCTTATGACCATTGCTGCTGAAAAAGAGCAGACTGTCACCGGCCAATGCCGGAAAAAGCTCTTCACCGGCAGTGTTTACGAGTGGTCCGGCATTGGTTGGAAGCCCAAAGCTGCCATCGGGTTTCAGGCTCAGGCTGTAGATATCATTCCCGCCATAACCACCCGGAAGTTTTGCGCTGAAATACAACAATTTACCATCGGCGGAAACCGAAGGATGCCCGTAACTGTACTTTTTATTGACGAACTCAGGTATCCGTGGCCTTGAGAATCTGAAGGTTACGGGATCGAACTCCGACTGAAGAATCACACAACGTTGTTTGCGGTTGTTGCACGAGGTGAAGAAAGCCCGCTTATGCATGGCATCCCAGGCAAAGATTCCGGCATTTCGGTTTTTGGTCACGGGTAGCAAGATGGCATCGCTAAAGCTGCCATCAGCCCTGGAAATGAACAGATACAGTCGTGAATAATCCTGCATCGTACGCCCATCGAAGCTTGGCACAATGCCATCTGTTGGTCTGGATGATGTGATTACCAGATCATTACCCAGCCATCCCGGGGCATAATCGCTGAAGCTGGAGTTGATGCCATCGGGAGCTTTGGAAAAATATCCGGATGTAATGGGTATGCTGCTGTGGTTCTTCCAAAGTTCCACAGCCTCGCTTAGCCTTAGCGCCTTTTTGTGTAAGGGATTAACCGTTAATGCCCGCTGCAGATAAGCTTCCGCCTTTCCCGGCTCACCATTACGAAGTGCTGCTTCGGCAGCATCGGCGAGCACATCGGCATTGCTACGATCCTCGCCGAGTGCATCTTCAAACCACTGCAAGGCCTTGGAAAACTGGTTCATCCGGTAATAGGAAAGGGCTGTACTGTAAGCCAGATCCATCCGCTTTTGCACATCATTGGTTTTGTTAAAGGCAGCGGCATACAATCTGCTGGAGCGGGCAAAATTATGTTGGACAAATGCCTTATCAGCCTGTCGCTCAAGGCTGGATTGGGCACGCAACTCAGTCGGCTTAGCCGAAAGCCCCGCAATAACCAGCATAATCCACATCCATCTCATCATTCTCGCACAAGGGTTACAGATCCTTTGACAATACGAACAATTGCACCTGACAAATCTTTGATTTCGTGCACATAATAATATGTACCCGGCGAAACCGGCATTCCGTTGTATTGGCCGTTCCATCCATCAGAGCCCGAATAAATTTGAACGCCCCAACGGTTAAATACCCTTATCTGACTTCCTGCCATAAAACGTTCGTTCACCTGATCGCCGTTTGGTGAAAAAGCATTGATGCTAATTTCTTCCTCCATAGGGCTCAACACGACAAAACCACTCCAGCGGCAATCATGCACAGAGATAGCCTCTGCAACAATCGTATCGCTCGGAAGCGAAAGGCCGCCGTAATAGAAATTTGTTGAAGAGCCCTGTTGTAAAATAGTGGAGCGGTTGAGGAAAGTGAAGGTGGCTCCGGCCTGGATTTGCGTCAGTCGAATGGTACTCGCCGGCTTATCATCAACTATCCCGAACACGGGCAGAGGATTCACCTGCACCGTTGCAGTGGCTGAATTCGTACAGCCAAATCCATTGGTAACATGGACTGTGTAATTTGTCGTTTGCAAAGGAACCACCTGTATCACGGCACCTGAAAGCGGTGGCTGTGTTTGCCACTGGTAATCCACTCCGCCTGAGGCAGTCAGCGTAACCTGCCCGCCTTCGCACACCGAAGCAGGAGCCGAAATTGAAGCTTGTGGCACCGGATAGAGCAACACTTGTGCCGAACCGGACATAAGGCTGTTACAGTTTGTCGATGTCCGGCCGGCTTCGACAGTGTAGGTACCACCCACTATGGGAATAGAAAATGTGATGGGCATTCCTGTCCCGGGCCTTTCCTGCACAATTTGCTGGCCGTTGTGTATCAACCGGTAAACCACTCCGGCTTCTGATCCTGACAGATAAAGGGCTATGTTGTTGTCGTTGGCGCAGGCTGTTCCGCCTCCGAAAAGCACAAATGCCTGCGGAGGGCTTGCGACGTTTATAGTAGCCGATCCTTCCATGTTCCTGCTGCATCCGTTAAGGTTCGATGCCACAATAGTATAGGTGCCGGCCGATTGAATACCGCTAAAACTCAATGCAGCACCGTTGCCTGCAAGGCTAAGCCCGGTATGGAATCCATTGCGCATCAGGGTGTATGTGACACCATTTTGCGATCCGTTCAGTCCGATGAGCAGCCCGGAACTTCCGGCGCATATCGAGCCGCCACCCGTAACAGAAAATAGTGAAGGCAACGGGAACACCGTGACCTGCACCGAGTCGGTGCGCTGCTGAGTGCCGTCGTTGACACGCAGGTAATACCATGTGCTGACCGAGGGAAAAACTTCAATATTGGGCTGAGCGCTTTGCAAACCTGCCGGAACCGACCACCACAAGAAGCTATATTGTCCGCTTCCGCCTTGCGGCATAGCTGTCAGTCGAACGCCCTGGCCGGGGCAAATCTGTGAAGCATTGGCGAAAATCTGCGAATACAATGGACCACCCGATACATAAACAACAGTTTGTATGCTCGAGGTGCAGGCACTAGAAAGGTCAGTCACCGTAAGGGTGAAAACAATACTTGCATCCAGAGCCACCGTCATGGTTTGCAGTTGGTTAGGGCTTACTACCTTGTTGGATGGGTGCCATTGAAAAGCAAAATTACCCGAACCACCACTCACCGACGCATTGAGCAGTATGCTACCGTTGAACGGAACAGTAAAAGAAGGGGCAAGCTGAATCTGAATAGCCGGAAGGATTGTGATGGAGGCTGATCCGGCCATCATGGCCTGGCAGGGTTTTCCGATTCGTTGGGCTATAGCAGTGTACACTCCGGACAGGCTGAACTCACCAAAAACAAGAGGTTGGCCTGTGCCGTTTACCTGCATTAATAACTGCGTGTGGTTTCGGTAGAGCGCATATAATACACCCGACTCTGAACCCGAAAGTGATATGACCGCTCCGGTGGATTGTTGGCAAAAGCTACCGCCGCCCATGATGCTGAAAACCTGTGGCAGAGGGCTAACTTCAATAGCCTGCTGAGCGCTGGCCTGCTGCTGTCCATCGGAAATGTTCAGGGTGATCATATCCGACTGAGCTGCAACATAATCAAGCTGTTGCGAGGTACC
>DAOKYW010000001.1:97871-138856 GCA_035325985.1 Bacteroidales bacterium | reverse complement strand
GTGGAAGTAATCAGATTGCCGGGTTCCTGAACCAGATTCGACGGAGTCCAGAGGTATTTCAGCCGCAATGGGTTTCCGGAAACACTTGCCGCAAGCGAAGCAGGCTGGCCGGCTTGAACCTGTATAAGGGGATTTACCAGCGCCAGCGGTCGAAGCGCCGTTTGTACTATGGCAGTACCGGTCATCATATTGCTGCATCCGGCTGCACTGACGGCCCTGACAGTATATTCACCCTGTAAACTTATGTTGTTGAATATCAAAGGCTGGCCTGTTCCGGGGAGCGATTGACCAGTAGCCACACCATACCGTAGCAGCTCGTAAACAACTCCGCTTTCCGAGTTGGCAAGCGTGAGCGGTAGTCCCTCACTGCCTTCACATACATATCCGCCACCGCTCAGGCCAAAAAGCTGAGGAGCCGGGCGGACCACCACATCAATGGAATCGGAAATCATTGTTAACCCGTCATTAACGGTAACAATGTATCGTGTGGTTTGTAAAGGAGTTACATTAAGCTGAGGCCCGAAATAATTTAATCCTGCAGGAATTGAGCGCCAGGTGTAGGTGAAAGCACCGTTGCCTCCCGAGGCCAACGCAAACAAACTGATCGCGGTGCCCGGACATACCGATGTCTCGCTTGCTGCCACACTTAAGGTTAAGTTAGAGGCACTGTTTTCGACAAAGACCACGGTAAAATCTTCCGCCGTTCCACAACCGCCGCTTTGTGCCACAGCGGTCATCCTGAACAGCGTTGTCTGCCCAAGCGGCACAGTGGTAGGCTGCAAAGCCTGAGGGTTAATAAGTTGCGATGCCGGCTCCCAAAGCACCTGCCAGTTGCTGCCACCCGAAACCACTTGTCCTTCCAGGGTGACCTGTTGGCCGGCCGTAATGGTTTTATCCGGACCGGCGTTAACGATCAGCGAACTCCCCACACTAACTGTAGCGGTTCCGGTCATATTCATCTCGCAGCCTCCCGGAATCGATTTTGCGGTCACAGTATAATTGCCCGGCTGAACGAACTGACCAAACACCAGGGGCGAGCCATTGCCGGTGAGGTTGGCCACAATGGCGCCATCGCGCAGCAGGGTATAATTGGTCGAAGGCTGTGAACCGCTCAGCTTTATCTCAGGAGCGCCAGATCCGGGACAAAAAAGCCCTCCTCCTTGTACCGTAAAAACCTGAGGAACAGGCAACACCATGATAGCTACAGTATCGCGTGCTACATTCACACCATCCGAAACGGTGAGCACGTAGTTCGAAGACTGGTAGGCGAGCAGCTGGATATTTTGCTCCCAGGAGTAAAAACCCGGCGGTATGGAGGTCCACTGATAGGTGTAATTACCATTTCCTCCGGTTGCGTAGGCATTCAACTGCACTATTGCTCCCTGACATACCTGGTTTTGTGAACTAACGACTTGTGCCTGAAGCGGGCTTCCGGTGACAAAGATTGTTACCTCATCGGGCAGGCTGGCACAAGATGTGGTTTGATCCGTCACAACCAGACTGAAAGTGCTTGTCTGGGTCAGAGGTTTGGTGGCCGTTTGCTGAGCAGCAGGCTGGACCACAAGCGCGGTCGGCGTCCAGGCATAGGCAAAAAGCCCCGAACCACCGCTGGCCGAACCTTGGAGCACAGTGCTGGTGCCAAACGAAATCGTTTTGTCGTTGCCTGCATGGGCAACAGGCAGTGGTCGTGCTTCTACCGCAACCTGACCCGGCAGATTTAGTCCGCAAAGCTGCTGAATATCAAAGGCCTGAACACTATACACACCACTTTCTGACTGTTGCCCGAAACTCAGTGCGGTGCCTGTGCCCTGACGCACCAGCCCGGTGGCAATACCATTGCGGAAGAGGCTGTACAACACATTGGCCTGAGAGCCGGAAAGGCCAATTTCGGGAGCTGCTGAACCTGTACAATATGACCCACCACCGCTAAGTTGAAAGATCTGGGGCGATGGACGCACCGTAACGAGCAAGGAATCAGTGAATACCGCAAACCCGTCCATGACACTCACCCTGAAAAGGGTAGTAACCTGCGGACTAAACTCAGGGTTAAACGATTGGGAAACAAAGCCGGGCGGATTCGATGTCCAGCTGTAGGTGTAGTTGCCCGATCCACCCGATGCTAACACGGTTAGCTGAACCGCCTGCCCGGGACAAACCGAATAGGATGATGCTGAGAGCTGTGCGCTTAGCTGATTGCCGCCGGTGACGAACACAATAGCCTCGCTTTCATTGCTCTGGCAGGTGGTTTGCTGATCAGTAACCCTCAGCTTGAACAAGCGGGTTGAAGTGAGCGGCACGGTGGCTGCCTGCGACGAATTGGGATTAATTAAAAAATTCTCGGGAGTCCACTGAAAAAAATAATTTCCCGATCCTCCTGATGCTGAACCATTCAGCAGCGCTGTCTGTCCGCTCTGTATGCTCTGGTTTCCACCGGCATTCGCCACAGGCAAGGGAGTAACCGCCACCAACGCTTCGCCCGACATGTTCCGTTGGCATTGATTAGTCATATTGGTCGCCCGCGCAGTATAAACGCCCGCTTGTGCTTGTGCCCCGAACGAAATGCTATTGCCCGTGCCCTGCACCGAAGCAAGGAAGAGTCCGTTGCGCAGCAGGTCGTAACTAACGCCCGTTTGCGATCCGTTGAGTCCAAGTATGCGACCTTCGCCGCCCTGACAATAAGCGCCACCACCTGTGATGGAAAAGGCTGTTGGCAAAGGATTTACGGTAATGGTGCTGCTGCTGGTGATGCTTTGGCTACCATCGCTGACCAGCACATGGTATGTGGTTGTTATTGTTGGATTTACACTTATCTGTGGTGCTGAAGAGGTAAAACCGGCCGGCGTTGAGGTCCAGCTGTAGGTGTAAATGCCGGTACCGCCGCTTGCAGCAGTCTGCAACAATACCTGCTCACCGGCACAGATGTTGTTGGCCGATACGGTAATCGAAACATTGATAGCACCCCCGGCAACAACAACCCTGAGGCTGTCGGACAAACTCTGGCACTGCGAGCTCAGATCGTGTGCAACAACAGTGAACAACCTTGACTGGTAGAGCGGAATGGTTGAAGTGTTTGCCTGTGTGGGATTTACCACAAACGAAGCCGGCTGCCACTGAAATCCATAAGCGCCTGAACCACCAACAGCCGTAGCAGTCAGCTGTGCCGTTTCACCTGTTGTAATAGTGATATCATTTCCGGCAAACACCTGAGGGACAGGTTGTTGTATGATTTGTGCATTTCCTGTCATTTGCCTGTTGCAGCCCGTGGCCTGATGGGTAGCCCTCACGGTATAAAAGCCGGTTTCGGGTATAGTCCCAAATGTCAGCGTAAATCCGGTGCCGGTGTGCAAAATTCCGGTTGGTGCACCATTTCTGAAGAGCTCATAAACCACGCCCTGTTCCGAACTGCTGAGCAATATCTCGGGTGGCGAAGCTCCGGAGCAATAGCTGCCTCCCCCGATAACATTAAAGCTGAGCGGCAAGGGATTACTGATAATCTGTACCTCGTTGAGCATGAAAATTCCGCAACCGGTTCCACCGTTGATACCTTTGACTGAATATGTACCGGGCTGATTGAACACACCAAAGGTGATGGCCGATGAGGTTCCCGCTACAACAATACCGGTACCCACACCATTACGATATAAGTGATAGGAGATGCCCACTTCCGAACCCGAAAGGCCTACACTGACTCCCGGGCTTCCTTCGCAAAACGATCCGCCGCCTGTAACATTGAACAACACAGGTGTTGGATTGACGAACAGGAAAGCCGCATTGCTGATTTCCGGACAGTTGCCGTTCAGAATACGGCATCGATACCTGAAGCCATTCATGCCGGTGGTGGTAAAAATGCTGAGTTGAGGTGTTTTGGTTCCCTGATAGAATGCATTATCTGTCAGATCAATCCACCCCTGCCCTACACTTTCCTGCCACTGATAGGTTTGCCCATAAACGCTTGATACCGTGAACTCTGCAACATCACTCTTGCACACCACTCTGTCCGATGGCTGTTGAGTGATAATCGGCGGGTCATTTACACCCAGATTTGCTGCCTGGCTGTTGTCGCTCAATCCTGATCCATCGGCAACCACACAACGGTATTTGTAGCCGTTCAGGCCGAGGTTAGCATCGGTTATGGTGAGCAGAGGAGTCAAAAAACCGCTGGCGTAGGTCATAGCTGCAGTAATGTTGTACCAGCCCACCCCATCGTTTTCCTGCCACTGAAACGAAACAGCATTGAGTGCAAGCACACTGAACCGCGCCTGACCACCAACACAAACTGCAGTGTCCGAGGGATGACCGATCACAATGGCCTGAGCATTTAAGCTCTCGCTTTGAAAAAGCAAGAAGCCTAAAAAGAGCAGCTGCAATAAACCTTTCAATCGCCGGATCAACATTTTTTCATTGCTATTTTTTTTCATTCAAGAGCGCAATAACTGCCGAAATCATCTTTCAATTCAGATGCACCAAAAGGATAATAATCAAGACTCTTACACCCAAATGCTTTGAATGATTTTCATAAATTGGTTGATCCCAAACACGAATTTCCAATATCAAAAGTAGCCACACCTCTCCGGCACCTCTGCAAGCGACTTGTTAAGTTATCAACAGTATAATGTTAAGAAGCAGCCTTTTTCTGCAGGCCTGATACTTACCCATCCGATGGTCGATGATTTTGATCTTCGGAGCAACATGCTGTCTCATCAATATGAGCTCTCAAATTGGGCATGTATAAGATTGATTAAGTGAATCTTAACCACTTCAAAAAAGTGGTCACGATGATAAATTTCTATGATATCATTATTTAGAATCCATTTGAATAAGAAAACCCGGGCATAAAATGCCTCAAAATATTTTACCTTAGCCCTGCAAATTGAAGTTGTTCCAAAACCCTGGTAATCATGGCCAACCTTAGTACAAGCTATATGGGCCTTCGGCTGAAAAATCCCATTATTGTGGGCAGTTCTGGTCTGACAAATTCTGTGGAGAACATCAAGGAGGCCGCAGTCAACGGTGCCGCAGCAGTGGTATTGAAATCGCTGTTCGAAGAGCAGATTCAACATATGGCACATCACACCCTTTTGCAAGACAGCAATACTAATCTTTACCCTGAGGCCGAAGATTACATCAGGCAATACACGCGTGCCAACGATGTGGAAAATTACCTCAAGCTGATCAGAGAAGCTAAAAAAGCGGTTGATATACCTATCATCGGCAGCATTAACTGCGTTTCATCGTCTGAGTGGACTGACTTTGCCGTAAAAATTGCCGAAGCCGGCGCTGACGCCATTGAGCTCAACATTTTTGTATTGCCTTCGGATCCGCTGCGTTCGGGCGAACAAAACGAAGCAGTATATTTTGAAATTCTCGACAAGATCACCCGTTCGGTGCAAATCCCGGTTGCGGCAAAAATCAGCTACTATTTCTCGAGCCTTTCGAAAATGGCCCTCAAATTATCCTGGACAGGCATCAAAGGCCTGGTCATGTTCAATCGTTTCTTTTCGCCCGACATCGATATCGACCGCATGGAAGTGCGAGCCTCCAACGTTTTCAGCTCACCGGCCGAACTGTCAGTATCGCTGCGTTGGGTGGCCATGCTCAGCAACAAGGTGCAATGCGACATAGCCGCATCCACCGGAATTCACGATGGTAAAGCAGTAATCAAACAGCTGCTGGCAGGCGCCAGGGCTGTTCAGATCGCATCAGTATTGTATAAGAAAGGATTCCGCGAGATTCAGGTGATGCTTGATGAACTTCAGCAGTGGATGGATCAGCACAACTATGCCACTACCGATCAGTTTATCGGAAAGATGAGCATCAAACAGCTCGAAAATCCTGCTGCATGGGAAAGGGTGCAATTTATGCGCCACTTCAGCGGAATCGAATAATCTGTCTATTGCTCACGCGCAAGTTCGCCGCTTACAGGGGCGACCGGCTTCATCGTGCCCAAAAAATGCAGGTAACTCAGAACAAACCACGATCCTACCGAAGTGAAAAGATGCCAGAGGAAATGCGTTCCCTGCGGGAGCCACGGCCAGGGATGTGCATCCAGTTGCCTGAATAGCAACGCAATGCCAAAAGCGGCAATCATGACTACAACCCAGGGCCAATGTTTTAATCCGGTATTGTAAAGTATGATCAACAAAGGAACAATCACCAACAGACCCGATATGGCGTAAGAAAAATTAATGGAAAGGTGTTGAGGCAGTTCCCTGTATATCAATAGCCTAAGAAGAAAAACAGGCACGAAAACAATCAATACCATCCACCACTTTGGCAGTATCCTGACCCAAAAATATATTGCAATAGCCAGCGTAAGCAATGCCGAAGGCACCACATCGAGCATCAAAAATACCGTGCTCATGCGGAAGGCGTGAAACAAGGTGCTGCCCAGCCCTCCAAGAAATACCATCGCAATGGCAAAGGAAAGAAACCTCAACTGATTCAATTGGTTGCGGTAATTGATAAAAAAGATGATGGCCGGCACCATCATGAATATCGAGCTGATGGCATTCCAGGGCTCAACGATAATCAGGTCGGGGTGATATTCGGCATAGCGCGGTCCTCCGTCGGGGAGGCGCTGATTGAACCAGCCTTCGACAAGCCTGAAGAGCGTGGTAAAGCTGTCTTCGTGGTGATGATGCATATCAATGAGTTAAATTGAAAGGATAGTCGGTATAACCATGGGAACCTCCACCATAAAACGTAGATTGGTCCCAATTGTTCAAAGGGGCATTAAGGCGATAGCGTTCCACCAGATCAGGATTCGAGATAAATAATTTTCCAAATGCCACCAAATCAGCCAGGTCTTCCTCCAGGGCAGCCTCGGCACGGCTGAAATCGTATCCGGCACTGGTAATCAGGGTAGTGCTAATCAGCGGTCGGAAATGCCCCGTCACCCGATGAAGGTATTGCGGTAAACCCTGAAGACGTGCAGGGTCAGGCTCGATGAGGTGAATGTAGGCAAGCCCAAAACGGTTGAGCTCGCTGATCAGATGTTCAAAAGTTTCCACGGGCCGGTGGTTAAGCACACCAAAGTTAGTTCCGCTGGGCGAAAGTCTGATGCCGGTGCGGCAAGCTCCTATAGCTGAACTTACTGCTTCAGTAACCTCCAGTGCAAAACGGCACTTGGCAGCAATACTACCTCCATAGGCATCATTGCGGATATTGCTGCTGTCGTTCAGAAACTGGTCAATCAGATAGCCATTGGCGGCATGAATCTCCACACCATCAAACCCGGCTTCCATAGCCAGCAAGGCCGCTCTTCGGTAGTCGTCAACCGTTCCGGAGATTTCGTCTGTGGTCATGGCATGAGGAACGACTGCTTCCATTTTTCCGGCAGGCGTGGTTATGGGCACATTTTCGGCAACAGCAGAAGGCGCAAAAGGCAGCCACCCATCCTCCTGCAGCAAGGGATGAGAATGCCGGCCCACATGCCATAGTTGGATAAAGATGCGGCCGCCTTTACTATGCACGGCCTCCGTAACACCTCGCCAACCCTCCACCTGAGCCTTGTTGTATATACCGGGAGTGTCCGAATAGCCCTTTCCTTTGGGAGAAATCTGGCTGGCTTCGCTGATGATTAGCCCTGCTGAAGCCCGCTGGGCATAATACAGCGCATTGAGTGCGGTAGGCACACCACCGGCTCCGGCACGTTGCCTGGTGAGCGGTGCCATGACAAAACGATTGGCCAGCCTCAGGCATTCGCTTTCCCATGGACTTAAAAGTATCTTATTGTATGTCAAGTTATTGAAAATTGAAGTGAAATTAACTTTCAGGCATCAAATTTCTGCTTAATTTTGTTTAGTTGTTGTTTAAAACAATTCTAAATAAGATGCCTCATTATCAACTACGGGGAAGTGTGCCCCCAAAGCGACACACCATATTCCGCCGACCCGATGGTGGGCTTTATGCCGAAGAACTGGTTTCCACCGAAGGCTTTTCGGATGTGTATTCCTTAATCTACCATGTCTATCCGCCAACGATAGTCAAAAGCATTGGCGAGCCTATCGACGTTGCACCTCGTGTTGCCATATCTAAAAACATGCAGCACAGGGCCTTAAAGGGTTTTGACATTGCTCCGGCCGATGATTTTCTCGAAAGCCGAAAACCCGTCTTGGTCAACAACGATGTGTACATCGTGCTTGCTGCACCACGCAGGTCGATGAGCGATTATTTTTATAAAAACAGCCAGGCCGACGAGATGATCTTCGTTCACAGGGGCAGTGGCAGGTTAAAAACTATTTATGGTGTGCTGGATTTTGCCTATGGCGACCACCTGATTATCCCCCGAGGCACGATTTATCAGATCGAATTCGACAACCAAGACAACAGGCTTTTCATACTCGAATCGTTTCATCCGCTGCGTTATCCCAAACGTTACGTCAACAAATACGGACAGCTGCTGGAGCATGCTCCGTATCACGAACGCGATATCAGGGCGCCTCAACGGCTTGAAACACATGATGAAAAGGGCGAATTTCTGGTGAAAATCAAGCGCAGCGACACCATATTCCCCTACACATACGCTACACATCCATTCGATGCCATAGGCTGGGACGGCAATCATTACCCTTTTGCTTTCTCTATTCATCAGTTCGAGCCTATTACGGGGAGAGTGCACCAGCCGCCGCCGGTGCATCAAACCTTTGAAACAGCTGCCTTTGTCACCTGTGCCTTTGTGCCAAGGCTCTACGACTACCACCCGCAGGCTATTCCGGCACCCTACAACCACAGCAATGTGGACTCCGACGAAGTGCTGTATTACGTTGACGGCGAATTTATGAGCCGCAACCATATTGAACATGGCATGATTACCCTACACCCCATAGGCATTCCTCATGGGCCTCATCCAGGCGCTGTAGAGAGAAGCATTGGCCAGACTAAAACGGAAGAACTTGCCGTGATGGTCGATACCTTCAGGCCGCTGATGCTCACCGAAGAAGCCCTGCAGATCGAAAGCCCCGATTATCATAAAAGCTGGCAATAACATTCGTAAACCGAAATCAAAACACCCTATGCACCACAATGATTTTTTACCCATCAACGGCACCGACTTTGTTGAGTTTTATGTCGGCAATGCCAAGCAGGCAGCGCATTATTATCAAACTGCTTTTGGTTTTCAGCCTCTGGCTTATGCCGGACTCGAAACCGGATTAAAAGATCGCGCCTCGTATGTGCTCAGGCAGGGCAAGATAACTTTTGTGCTCACAACCGCTCTCACACCCGATTCGCCAATCGCCGAGCATCAGCGCATGCATGGCGATGGCATCAAAGTGATTGCTCTTTGGGTTGACGATGCCCGAAAAGCCTGGAAAGAAACCACCTCACGCGGTGCAAGATCCTATCAGGAACCCCATGTAGTGGTTGATGAATGGGGCGAAGTAGTCATGAGCGGAATTCACACTTATGGCGAAACTGTACACGTTTTTGTTGAGCGCAAAAACTACTTCGGACCTTTTATGCCCGGATTCCGGAAATGGGAACCCGAATACCGGCCATCCGATGTGGGCCTATTGTATGTGGACCATATCGTCGGAAATGTGGGCTGGGGCGAGATGAACCGATGGGTGAAGTTCTATCAGGATGTGATGGGATTCGAACAACTCGTTTCGTTCGACGACAAGGACATCTCGACCGAATATACTGCCCTGATGAGCAAGGTGATGGCCAACGATAATATGCGCATCAAATTTCCCATCAACGAACCGGCCGAAGGAAAAAAGAAATCGCAGATAGAGGAATACATTGAGTTTTACAGAGGCGCCGGTGCGCAGCATGTGGCTATGGCCACCAACAATATCGTCGAAACCATCACGCAGTTGCGCAGTCGCGGCGTTGAGTTTTTGCATGTACCGGATTCCTATTACGAGACGGTGCTCGAAAGAGTTAAGGAAATCGACGAAGACCTCGAAACCCTTAAAAAACTGCGTATCCTCGTCGATCGGGATGAAGAAGGCTATCTGTTGCAGCTTTTTACCAAACCTGTTGAAGACCGGCCTACAGTGTTTTTCGAAATCATCCAACGAAAAGGCGCCAAGTCGTTTGGCAAGGGCAATTTCAAGGCCTTGTTCGAAGCAATCGAACTGGAACAATCGCACCGCGGCACCCTCTGATTGATTGAATTATGAAAAAATCCTGGATTGAGATACCCGGCGGAAACGATTTCACGCTGGATAATATTCCCTTTGGCATCGTCCGTTATGGCGAACAGGTTTCGCCCGCCACGCGCATAGGCGATACCGTTGCTGACCTTTCGATATTGGCTGATTTCGGGTTCTTCGACGATCTTGACATTCCAGACCTGAATGTGTTTTATCAGCCCGTGCTCAACGAATTTATCGCATTGGGCAGAAAAAAAACCGCCAAGGTCAGGTTAAGGCTTCAGGAGCTGTTTTCACATGACTGTGCTTTGCTCAGAGATCAGGAGGAAATATGCCGTCTGGCTTTGCGCCCTGCTTCTGCCATTGAAAACCTTATGCCCGTTAGCATTGGTGACTACACCGATTTCTACTCGAGTATCGACCATGCCACCAACGTAGGCAAAATGTTTCGCGACCCGGCCAATGCCTTACTCCCCAACTGGCGACATCTACCGGTAGGCTATCATGGGCGAAGCTCATCCATTGTGGTTTCCGGCACGTCCATCTACAGGCCGAAAGGCCAGACACGACCCGACGATGCACTTCCGCCGGTATTCGGGCCGAGCCGTCAGGTTGACTTTGAGCTGGAAATGGCATTTATTACCTGTGCAGAGACCTCGCTTGGCGAATCGGTTCCGGTGGAACAGAGCGAAGACTACATTTTCGGTCTTGTCCTTTTCAACGATCTGTCGGCCCGCGACATCCAGAGGTGGGAATATGTGCCTCTCGGCCCTTTCCTGTCAAAAAGCTTCGGCTCGGTTATTTCGCCATGGATTGTCACGCTCGATGCTCTGGAACCTTTTCGCATCGATTCGCCCATCCAGGACCCAGCTCCATTCAACTACCTGAAGCATAGCGGAAAAAATCATTTCGATGTGCAACTCGAAGTTTACCTCCAACCTCAAGGCCAGACAGGCCAACTGATTTGCCGATCGAATCTGCGACACCTTTACTGGAGCATGGCTCAGCAACTATCGCATCAAACGGTGGCAGGATGCAATATCCGTGTTGGCGATCTGTATGCATCAGGAACTATTAGCGGGCCAGAGCCCGAATCGTTTGGTTCGTTGCTCGAACTCTGCTGGAAGGGAACAAAACCCATCGTTATGGCTGACGGAAGCAGTCGCGTTTTTGTACACGACAACGACACCATTACCATGAAAGCTTTTGCCGAAAAGGATGGCATCCGCATTGGCTTTGGCGAGTGTGTAACCACCATTTTACCGGCAAAAAACTGATGCAGGCATGAAAACTTTAGAATCGGCTGCCATTGCGCAGCAATACCTTCATCGCATCATGCTGGCCACAATCGCCCCGCGACCTATCGCCTTTGCCAGTACGGTAGATGCTCAGGGCAATCCTAACCTTTCGCCTTTCAGCTTTTTCAATGCCTTTGGTGTTAACCCCGGCACACTCATTTTCTCTCCATCGCGACGCGGACGCGACAACACCACCAAGCACACTTACGAAAACCTGCTGGAAGTACCCGAAGTGGTGATTAACATTGTTACCTACGACATGGTGCAACAAATGAGCCTTGCCAGCTGCGAGTTTCCGAAGGGAGTAAACGAATTTGTCAAGGCCGGTTTTACTGCATTGCCATCGGAGCGCGTGAAGCCATTCAGGGTGAAGGAATCGCCGGTGCACTATGAGTGTAAGGTTCGTCAGATTATCCCGACCGGTGATGGTCCTGGCGCCGGCAACCTTGTTGTATGCGATATTTTGCTGATTCATCTGGATGAGCAGATTTTATTGCCAAATGGCGAAGTGGATCCGGCCGGCATCAATCATGTTGGTAGGCTGGGTGGAGACTATTATGTTAAGGTTGATGAGCATTCGCGCTTTATTGTCCCCAAGCCCAATGCCAACAACGGCATTGGCATTGATGCCCTGCCCGAAGCAATTCGGTTTAGCCCATTGCTAAGCGGCAACGAATTGGGCCTAATGGGTAATCTGAGCGAATTTCCTCCTGAAGAACTGATCAATGCCTACCGCACCGAAATTCAGCATATGATGAGTAAATCCGTTGATCCCATGCAGCATGCCAAACTGCTTCTTAAGGAAGGAAAAGTAAAAGAGGCCCTGGCTTGTTTATTGTCTCTTTATGCGTGATGAAATTATATTAATTTGTATTTCAATTGCTTAGATTATAATTTAGACGTGAATTAAAATTCTTCTTTAGAAGAAATTTAATAGTTTTTCCCGCAACAGATTGATTTAAAGTATCCTGCAACCAATTTCTGCCTTGTTATTTCACCGGAAAAGAAAAATGGGTTAGTTGGCTTGTTAAAAAAATTTAAATTTGGCGGCTAAATCGTGTTAAGTTAACCGAACCAAAAAGCTTGTTGTTATTAATTTACTCAAAATGAAAAGTTTATTTCGATTTCTTCCAGCACGCAAAACCGGCGTGATCTGGATGATGGTTGCATTTGCAGCCTTTGCTGTCCGCAGCACTTATGCGCAGAATCTGGCTATTGATTTTGGCCGTGCAGAAAACAAGGTGCAAGTGCTTGAGGATAATGCATTAAAAACCCGCATTAACATTTCGTATGCTGGTGCGGCAAGCTTTGATGTGCAGACCGAAAAAGGCAGTTTCACCGAGCTCGTTATTCCCGGAGCTTACTGGACAGGCGCTTTGGGCATGCCTAAGCTTCCGGCTTCCAAGTATCTCATTGAGGTGCCTTTTGGTGCTGAGGTGGATGTTAAGGTGCTCAACTACACCGTAAGCGAGTATAAACTTTCTGATTATGGCATCACTAATCAGCTCATACCCAACCAGCCATCGCTGCGTAAGGACCAATCGCCCGAAGATGTGCCATTCGAGTTTGATCAGGTCACTTACAAAAAAGATGCTTTTGTCAGTCCTGAGTTGGCCACTATCGAGGTACTGGGCGTGTTACGCAGCTATCGCATTGCCCGGCTCACCGTTTCGCCTGTGAGCTATAACCCTGTACAGGGAACCATTCGTGTGGTCAACGACATCGAGCTGGAAGTTATTTACACCGGTGCTGACCAATCACTTACTGAATATGTAAAAGCCTCATCTTATTCACCATATTTCGAAATCCTAAAGCAAAGCCTGCTCAATGGCAACAACCGCCAGAACTACCCCAACTATCCCGACCTCACCAAGTATCCCGTCAAATACCTGATCGTTTCGGATCGTATGTTCGAGAACGATCTTCAACCATTCATCCAATGGAAGAGGAAAAAGGGTTTCAATGTTATTGTTGCCTATACCGATGTAATCGGAACTACCTACGCCCAGATTCAGAGCTATGTGCACGCGCAGTACAATGCCGGCACACCAACAGATCCGGCACCATCTTTTGTGCTTTTTGTTGGCGATACACCGCAGATTCCTGCTACTATGGGCTCGTCTTCACAAAAAATGACTGACCTTTACTATGCCAGTGTGGACGGCGATATGTTTCCCGAGATGTATTACGGACGTTTCTCGGCACGCAATTCAGCCCAGCTTATTCCACAAATTGAGAAGACACTATATTACGAACAATACCAATTTAGTGATCCGACTTACCTGAATAAAACTACGCTCATCGCCGGTGCCGACGGCACATGGAATCCGCGTGTGGGCCAGCCCACCATCCATTATGGAACACAGAACTATTTCAACACAGCGCACGGATATACCGATGTATATACATATCTTACCACATATGCCGGTTGCTACGATCCATCGCGTATTGCCGTAGGATTTATCAACTACACTGCACACTGCTCCGAAACCTCGTGGGGAGACCCATCGCTCACACAGACCATGGTAAACAATTTCACCAACCAGGACAAATACCCGCTGGCTATCGGCAACTGCTGCCTTGCAGCCGACTTTGGGTATGCCGAATGCATTGGCGAAACCTGGATGCGTGCGCCCAATAAGGGCTCAGTGGTTTATATCGGCTCATCGCCCAGCTCCTATTGGTTCGAAGATTTTTACTGGGCAGTCGGCGCCTTCCCAATCGTTGGCACTAACAACGGTTATGTGCCAACATATGCCGAAACCACCTGGGGCGCTTACGATGCACCTTTTGTCAGCGACTATGTAAGCGCCGGCGGCACGGTACTGGTAGGAAATCTGGCCGTAACCACCGTACACATTCAGGGCTACCCAAGCCACTCAAGCCCCTTATATTACTGGCAGGCCTACAATGTTCTTGGCGATCCATCTGTTGTAATCTATCATACCGAAGGCTCACAAAATACCGTTTCGCATCTGCCAATACTACCTATTGGATTGACAACCTATGAAGTGACTGCCCTCCCCGGTTCGTATGTGGCCATAAGCAAGGATGGTGTGTTGCACGGATCGGCACTTGTTGGTGCAGCTGGTGTGGTTGATGTGCCAATTGAGCCCGTTTTGTCCGGAGGAAATGTGGACATTGTGGTCACTAAACCGCAACACCTTCCATACATGGTTCAGGTACCGGCAGCAGCCCTTGTCGGCCCATACCTGGTACTCGATTCCTATGTCATCAACGATGCTTCAGGTAACAATAACGGCCTGGCTGACTATGGTGAAAACATTTCGTTACATGTTACCCTTAAGAATGTTGGAGCAGACCCATCAGGACCTCTCACGGTCACCGTCACCGGAACAAATCAATACATAAGCCTTGTCAGTGCTGCTACTCAGAATTTTCCAGCTGTTCCGAGCGGCTCAACCGCTACGGTAGACAATGCATTCGGCTTCAGCATTGCCCAGTTTGTGCCTAACCAACACATGGCTACATTCCAGCTCGTTATTACCGACGGCTCGGCCACCTGGACATCCAATCTCCGCATAACGCTTCAGGCTCCTGTTTTGGCCATCAATCAGGCTATCGAAGTGCTCGATACCGGTGGTAATGGCAACGGCATCCTCGATCCGGGCGAATCAGGCATTTTGAAAGTAACCGTCAAAAACACCGGCAATAGCGCCATTCAGAATATCAGCGTGTCAATGGTTTCAGCCAATCCAATGCTCGAAATTACAACCCCTGTTGTCAACCATCCTTCGATTGCTGCACAGTCACAGGCGATATTGGAGTTTGCCGTAAGCGCCAACCCTGCTTCTCCAATTGGCAATCCGGCCAACCTGACGCTCACAGCAGAAGGCGGCCCGCAGAACCTTTATACTGCCACACAAACCAGCGTGGTGGTTATTGGTCTCATACCTGAATACAATATGAGCAATGGCTCGGCCACGACTTGCATAGGTAAGTTCTACGATTCCGGTGGCCCCAATGGCCAGTATAGCAACAACGAAAGCTTTGTTTTCACTTTCAACCCCTTTACTCCTGGCGCCATGATCAGGGCAACTTTCAACACTTTCGACCTTGAGAATAATTACGATAAGTTATTCATTTACAATGGTCCTAATGAAAGTGCACCCCAGCTGCCCGGCAGTCCTTTTACAGGTACGGTGAGTCCAGGAATCGTGACGGCTCAGAATGCCAGCGGTTCACTCACATTCAAGTTCACATCGGATGGCTCAGTAACCAAAAGTGGCTGGTATGCTGATATTTCGTGCTACGTGCCCAACACTCCACCCAACTGCGCAACCAATCCCACACCGGCAAACAATGCCACCAACGTGAGTGTTGCCAGCGTGCTGAGCTGGAGTGCTGCCGATGCCACTTCGTTTGATGTTTATTTCGGAATCACGCCTAACCCGCCTTTCGTGGCTAATGTTACGGTGAATCAATATCAAGCCAGTTTGCAAACAAATACAACATACTTCTGGAAGGTTGTTCCTAAAAACCAGATCGGACCTGCCACAGGATGTCAGGAATGGACATTCACGACAGGCGGACCCGAGTACCTGATGACCAATGCCACAGTTACCGTTTCCAATGGTACTTTCTACGACTCCGGTGGTCCGACAGGCCTGTATCAGAATAACGAAAGCCTGACCATGACCTTTATGCCATCACTATCAGGCGCTCCGCTCAAATTCACCTTCACTGCCTTTGACACCGAGAATAACTATGACAAACTCTGGATATACGATGGGCCTGATGTGAACGCCCCGCAATTCCCCGGTAGTCCATTCATGGGAACCACCAGCCCCGGAACTATCACCTCCACACACGCCACAGGAGCCATCACTTTCCGATTTGTATCGGACAATTCAATTACGCGTGCCGGCTGGGCCGCCAACTTTTTGACCATGGGACCACTTGGCGCCAATCCAGCAGCTTATCCTCCTCAAATTTGTAAAGGTGATGCAGCATTGCTCAACGCTCACGCGGCAGGTGGAAGCGGAACCTACACCTATTCATGGAGCCCGGCTACAGGACTTAGCGATCCGAATATTGCCAACCCGGTGGCCACACCTGTGATAACGACAACCTACACGGTTACCGTTTCAGATGGTACTGCCCAAACAACAGGGCAGGTTACAGTAAATGTAAACGAAATACAACCGGTCGAATTAGGTCAGGATACGACGCTTTGCATTTGGGAATCCATCACTTTTAATGCAACAATTCCAAACGCTGTATCCTATTTATGGATGCCCGGTGGAATCACTACACCAACAATGATATGTGAGGGTAGTGTAATGGGCACAGGAACACATAATATCAGCGTAACAGTTACCGATGCAAACGGCTGTACAACAACCGACAGCGTCAATGTTACCTTCGATATTTGCTCCTATATCGGCGAGAATGATAATGCGTTGAAAGTCGTCATTCACCCCAATCCAGCTGTTAATGTCCTGAATATTCAGCTTACAGGACAGGCCGACAAGGTGTCGTATTACCTGCTAAACTATCAGGGTCAGAAAGTGTATTCAAAAGAACAGATTGTTGTTAATGGCTTGTATAGCAACCAGATAGACCTTAAGCATCTGGCCAGGGGTGTTTACTACATCCGTTTGCAATCAGGTACCGCAACCACTGTTAAAAAAGTTGTCATTCAATAATTATTAGTCCATTTAAGCTGCCTCAGGAGTAAATTGTTATTACTTTTGAGGCAGCTTTGTTTTTAAATCATTCATTATGAGAAATCTTTACGTTCTTTTATTGGCCGTTGTATTTGCTTTACCGGCCTTTGCTTCGGACTGGACACCCATTCAGTCAGAAAGGCCTGCACCCATTGGTTACAGGCTGATCCACGCTGATCAGGATCAAACGACTATTCAATTCAGCATTGACGGTTTCTTTACCCAATATGTTCAAACACCAAAGGGCAAAGCAGCCATTATCAGCGTTCCAAAAATGGTATCGCTTGCCGAAAAAGGCGCCCCCGATGTGCCCAAATATGCCATATCGGCCATCATAGGCGATGATGCACAAACGGACGTTCGGGTTGTCGCGTCACGTTTCATGGACTTTCCTAATATTGAGGTTGCGCCGTCAAAAGGCGATTTCTCACGCAAGATTGATCCGGCTACGGTGCCTTACACCTATGGCGAAATGTATCAGCAGGATGCTTTTTATCCTGTTACCAACACGGCACTTCAGGAGCCCTATATCCTGAGAAATTTCAGAGGGCAGGCGCTCACACTGATGCCCTTTGTTTACAATCCTGTGACGAAAACCCTTCGTGTATATTACGATATAACCGTTGAGATTTACCGTAACGGTTCCGGCGGGGCAAATCAGTTTACACGAAACAGGGCTTTAACCGAAGATGCTGAATTTGAACATATTTATGCCAGTCATTTTGTCAACTTCAAGCAGGTCAGGCAGCGCTATCCTATTCTTCAGGAAAACGGCAAGCTGCTCATTATCAGCCACGGCCCATATATGGAAGCCATGCAACCCTTCGTGGCCTGGAAAAAAACCATTGGCCGCCCTACCGAAATGGTCAATGTAAGCACCATTGGATCAACGCCTGAAGCTATTAAGACATTTGTTCAGAATTATTACAATACCAATGGTTTGACCCACCTTTTGCTCGTAGGCGACCATCAGCATGTGCCCAGCTACAATAATACTACTGCCGGAGGCTATTCCGATAACTATTTCGGTTATCTGGTCGGTAATGATTCATACAACGAGTTATTTGTCGGACGTTTCTCTGCCGAAAGTCCCGCCCACGTGGAGACTATGGTTGCTAAGGTCATTACCTACGAACGCGACCTGAATCAGGATGCAACCTGGCTCAACATTGGCGTTGGGGTTGCACGTAACGAAGGTGCCGGAAATGGCCATAATGGTGGAGAAGCTGATTATATACATATGGATTTTATCCGCGACACCCTGCTCAATTTCACCTACCAGACAGTTTACAGGGAATATGACGGAGGGGTACCGGGATTACCTAATACTACAGCTGCGCAGATTTCGAGCCGCATTAATGCCGGAACCAGTATCATTAACTATTGCAATCACGGTTCACAAAACTCATGGAGTGTTGCAGGGTATTCCACCTCGCATGTTGAAGCGCTGAACAACACAGACCGTTGGCCAATCGTCTGGGCGGTAGCCTGCGATAACGGCCGCTTTACCAATGGCACCTGCTTTGCCGAAACATGGATGCGCGCCTCGAATAACGGTCAACCTACGGGAGCACTTGGCACCATGATGTCGTGGATTTCTCAGCCATGGCAGCCACCCATGACGGGGCAGGACGAAATGGTAACCATACTTGCAGAAGGCTATCAAAATAACATAAAACGCACATTTGGAGGCACTTCTATCAATGGAAGCATGAGAATGATTGACCTGCATGGCTCATCCGGCCGCAGCACACACGACACATGGATCCTCTTTGGCGACCCCAGCTTAACACTTCGGACAGCTGCACCAACACCGATGAATGTTCAGCATATGCCGGCGATTTTCCTGGGAATGTCGGAGCTGACGGTTTCAGCGGATGCCGAAGGTGCAACCGTGGCGCTTACCATCAATGGCGAAATCATCGGAACAGGTGTAATCAACGGAGGACAAACTACGGTTACATTCCCGGCCTTAAACAATGTCGGAACAATGAAAGTGGCAGTTTTTGGATTTAACAAAGTCACTTATCTTCAGGATATTGACATTATTCCGGCTTCCGGCCCGTTTGTTGCCTATATGTCTAATATGGTGAATGGTGTTGCGGGCGGACAGGTGCACTACGGTCAGAATATTCAGCTTGGAATACAGCTCAAAAATCTGGGTGTCGAACCTGCCAACAATATCGTTGCGACACTTACTTCCTCATCGCCTCATGTAACCATCACCAATGCCACACACGAATTTGGGACATTACTACCCAATCAGGCTGTTACCATTGCTGATGCATTCAGCTTCACGGTGAGCAATAGCGTACCCAATAACACACCGATGCAGTTTACGGTGACTATGACCAGTCCGGATGGCAACTGGTCGAGCAATTTTAACCTGAATGCACTGGCGCCTGCTTTCACTGTTGGAAACTTTACGGTAACCGAACTTCAGGGCAATGGCAACGGACGTCTTGATCCGGGCGAAACTGCATTGATTGGCATTAGCTATACCAATAGTGGCTTGAGCGCTGCCAATCAGACCACCGGCACGATCACTTTCAACAGTCCTTTTGTGATTGTCAATTCGGGCACTCATACTGTTGAATCTGTTGGTGCAGGCCAGTCGGCAATGTCTGAATTCAATATCACGGTAACCGGAGCTGCACCTGTCGGGCAGGCCGTCGAATTCAATTTTAACGTGGAATCAGGTGCATACAATGCCACTAAATCGTTTACAACCAAAGTTGGCCTTATTCTTGAAGACTTCGAATCAGGCAATTTAAACACTTACCCATGGACCTTTGCCGGCAATCTTCCTTGGACCGTAACCTTGGTCAATCCCTTCGAAGGCAGCTTCTCGGCCAAATCGGGTGGAATTACGCACAGCCAGTCCACACAGATGATTCTCCAATATACGGTAAGTGCTGCTGATTCCATTTCATTCTACCGTAAGGTATCCTCCGAATCGGGTTATGATTTTCTGAGGTTCTATATCGACAATGTTAAAGTTGGTGAATGGGCCGGTACAGTTCCGTGGGGTCGTGTCAGTTTTCCGGTACAGGCTGGAAATCGTACATTTAAGTGGGAATACATGAAGGACTACATTGTATCGTCCGGCGAAGACTGTGCATGGATTGATTATATAGTCTTTCCGCCTACACCTGTTACCAGTTCATGGGCCGGTCTCGATGCAACCATATGTGCAGGCGAAACGCATCAGCTCGATGGCACCGCTACCCATTACAATTCACTGTTGTGGACTACTACCGGAACCGGAACATTCAGCAATGCCACAATTCTCAACCCGATCTACACGCCCAGCGAGACCGATATTGCTGCAGGTAATGTCAGCCTGAAACTGACTGTTAATGGTCCAACCAATACCGTTCACAGCTCGAAAACACTCTACATCAATCCGCTGGCTCAAGCCGACGCCGGAATCGAAGCAGCTGTTTGTCGCGGAGCCGAACTTGAAATTACCGATGCAACTGCTGCAAATTACAGCAGTCTGCTCTGGACAAGTTCCGGTACAGGCGCATTTAGCGACAGTACATCGCTGCTTCCGGTTTACACACCCAGCACCGAAGATTATGCTGCCGGTCAGGTTGTGCTGACGCTCACAGCCAACGGAATCGGCAGCTGTGCCTCAGTTACGAGCCAGAAAACCCTGGCCTTCCATGCGCTCCCGACAGCAAGCATTGCTGCAACCAATGCCGTTTGCCTTGGAACAGCCGCCACCATCACCTTCGAGCTCACCGGAGCAGCACCATGGGTCGTAGAAATGGGCAATGGAATGGGCAACCACACCATACCCAGTTCGCCCTGGGACATGCAAGTTACACCGGGTGAAACAACATCATACCTGCTCTTAGCACTCACCGATGCCAACAGCTGCCACAAAGAAATAAATGCCGAGGCAACGGTTAACGTAAATTATGTTCCGGCTGCACCGGCAGCACCGGTTGCACCCGCCGAGGTTGACCACGCTTTTGTAACCAGCAGCAATATAACTGCTACCGGCGTACCAACCGCCGCAGATTATGTATGGAAACTTGAACCAACCACCGCCGGAACCATCACCGGAAATGGACTTAGTGCAACCATAAGCTGGAACGCTCAGTTTATCGGTACTGCCAATATAGCCATTGCAGGCACGAACGACTGCGGTCAGGGCGACTGGTCAACAGCAGCCAATGTTGTTGTGAAGAGCACCATCGGCATAGATGAGCTGAATAATCTTTCGCTGTCTGTTTTCCCTAACCCGAGCAATGGTAATATCACCCTTGTTTTTGGTGGCTTCGGACAGGGCAGCACGCGTATCCGTGTGCTCAACCTGGTTGGCGAAGTGGTTCACAGCGAATTGATAAACATTGATGGCCAGAGCAACCGTGCTAACCTGAGAATCAACCATCTGCCTTCGGGCTTGTATTTCCTGCAGGCCGAAAGCGACAAGCACACCATCAGTAAGAGGATTAATATTCAGAAATAAGACCAAGGAATTATTCCTTATAAAAAAAGCGCCTCTTCGGCGCTTTTTTTATGTCAGCAGGTTTAAACCCCTGTGAATTACATTCCGTACAGCTTCGTTGCTTTCAGCTAAATCAAGGAGGCTGGTGCGGAGCGATTTCAGCAGTTCAGGCTGATCACCAGTCTGATGGCAGTATTCTGCCATTTCAAGGGGCACGAGCCACTCGTCCGGCCAGGAAGACCTGAGTTGTTTCCAGATTGGAATCAGGGCTGATGCAGGGGCATTTCGTTCACGGATGTCGCGCACTTGTTTATACAGCCGGAAAAGCGCTTTCTGATTTTCGGTGTGCTCAAACCGATGTGTCTTTTCTTTAGGAATGGGAAACTCCAGTCCGAATGCATCAGGGTCGGCCGGGCCACTGTAAACCGAGACTATTTGTTCGCCAACGGCCATGTCGTAACGTCCCCATTCCGGGGCGAACAAGGTATGACCATTATACACGACATGACAATTATCGAAATGCATCAGAACCAGCAGACCCTGACACCTTGTTGCACCCAAAAACCTTCCGCTTACCTTGAGCCCCGATTCAAATTCAAGCGTGGTAGCAGAGTCTTTAACAATACCTATTGCGGCCAGATCGGTATCGTCGAGATAACGAGGTGGTTTGAAAGTGTTTTTTATGCGTCCGATAGGCGAACCAAAGCCGTGGGCATGCGCTGCTTTTGAGTGACCATCCAGTTGCACATTGTTGAAGCTCAGCATTGTTGGCCCTTTGGTTTTTACGTAAATCGGCTGATTCTGATGAAGAAGATATTCGGTAAAAGTGCCTGAAACCTGCAAGCCTGAGCTATAGACACAAGTGGCCGTTGAGCCCGATTCAATTGCTTTGAGAATGCCTTCGATGCCTCCCTTACGCAGGGCCATCCGTAGAGCGAACTCATCCAATACAGTCGTCAGGTGGGCAAAGTCGGGCGTTACAAATAATTGAGGCTGCGGCTTTGTGATGTCAAAGTTGTAGTAAACCGCGTCCACATTGTAAGGCAACTTCAGCACACTATTACTCATTGCACTTGCGCTTTCGCCTATAGAAGAAAGCAGTCCTGCACCGTAAATTTTTGGCGCGTCAATCGGACCTATGAGACCATATTCCACTGTCCACCAATGCAGATTGCGAATGAGGGCCATTTCGGAAGGTATGCCCAAACTCTTTTCTTTAACTGCCAGATCGTACTCTGCCTTCGCAATGGCGTCAGCCGGTGTAAAAGGATCAGCCTTAAGAATTGAAAGATAACGTATGGCTTCATAAAGCTCATAGTCAGCTGCCGAGGAGAAGGCTTTTGACCCGACTTCACCAAAATACTTCAGGTAGGCCGAATAGTCAGGATCGGCAATGATGGGCGCATGACCGGCCGCTTCGTGAATGATGTCGGGAGCAGGAGTGTATTCCACCTGATCAATCGGACGGATATCAGCAGCGATCACTAACACCTGATAGGCCTGAAATTCCATGAAAGCGGCCGGCGGGATAAAACCATCAACAGTCACTGCCGCCCAGCCTATTCTTGCAAGAACCCTGTTCATTTCATGGATGTCGGGGATGCGCTCCAGTTCGATGCCTGTCTTGGTTAAACCATCAAGGTAGGATGAATGTGCCTTATCTTTCAGAAAGGCCAGATTCTGACGCATCACATATCGCCAAATGCTATGGTCCTGCCAGGAATAACGATCATATTGCTGGTCAATAACCAATTGCATCAAATGGCGCGGAAGCTTTGAAAGCACCTCATTTTGGCTCATATTCCGGCGTTTGTTTGGATTAATTAAGTAACGATGTGCCGAAAATAGCCTTTTTACCGAAAACGATTGTTATAAAAAACCTAAAAATGACAACTTAATGTCAATCAATTGATTAGTGCAATAAACCTAAATCACTAATCATCACCAAGTTCGCCAAGCAAAGGAACAAAACGAAAATTACCATGTTGTTCGCGATGCAGGCTGCCATCAGGATTTTTAATTAAGCGAAGCATAACCTGATCCTCGCCTGCTCCCAGCGGAAGCACGATGATTCCACCGGGTTTGAGCTGATCAATCAGCGCTTGAGGGATTTCCGGGGCGGCAGCCGTAATCAGTATTCGATCGAAAGGCGCAAAGGTTGGCAGTCCGAGATTACCGTCGCCAAGAAAAGTTTTCACCTTCCACCCCTGTTCATCCAGAAAAGCCTTGGTTTTAAGATAGAGCTTCCGCTGACGTTCAACCGAAAATACCTTAGCCCCCATATGCGCCAGCACGCAAGCCTGATAGCCCGAACCCGTGCCGATTTCGAGCACCTTGAGTCCAGGGCGGATTTGAAGCAGCTCCGATTGAAAAGCTACAGTGTAGGGCTGCGAAATGGTCTGACCCGAGCCGATAGGAAAAGGCTTATCCTGATAAGCAAACTCCACAAATGAAGAATCCATGAAAAAATGACGAGGCACTGCTTCAAGGGCCTGCAGTACCCGCGTGTCAGTAATTCCCTTTTCGCGGATGGCATCCACTAACTTTTTTCGTAATCCTTTGTGCCTATAAGTATCAATCATAGTGCTGAAGCGCCTATGGCAGGGAAAATCCTGCTCAAGTTTATTTATCAGCTTGCGAAGTTAGCAATTATAAGCCGCCCGAAATTGGTACCTTTGCGCAAACATCCCTACAATGCTACGAATTGGCGTATTAGGTGCCGGACACCTTGGCAAGATTCATATCCGCTGCATCAGGCAGATTCCACAATATGAACTGGTTGGATTTTTCGACCCTGACGAGTCCACGTCAAATAAAGTTGAGAATGAGTTCGGCATCAGGCGTTTTGGCAGTGTGAAACAGCTGGTTGAAGCCTGCGATGTGGTTGATATCGTTACGCCAACCGTTGAGCATTTCGTTTGCGCCAGTCTGGCGTTGGGCCAAAAGAGACATGTATTTATCGAGAAGCCCATTGTGGCCACACCGGATGAAGCATCTGAACTTATGCAGCTGGCAAAAAATGCTGGTGTCAAGGTGCAGGTAGGGCATGTCGAGCGTTTTAATCCTGCTTTTCTTTCAGTTAAGCAGGCCATCAGCAATCCTATGTTCATCGAGACGCATCGTCTGGCGCAATTCAACCCCCGTGGAACAGATGTACCTGTAGTACTCGACCTTATGGTACACGACATTGATATCCTGCTGAGTGTAGTCAAATCACCTGTTGCCAGCATTAGCGCCAGCGGAGTTACCGTGATTAGCAGCAGCCCCGACATCGCCAATGCCCGCATTGCTTTTGAAAACGGCTGCGTAGCCAACCTTACGGCCAGCAGGATTTCGCTGAAAAATATGCGGAAGTCACGTTTCTTTCAGAAAGACGCTTATATCACCGTGGATTTCCTCGACAAAAAGTCCGAAATCGTGCGCATGGCCAGTCTCGACAAGGAGCCGGACGATCCTATGGCTATGGTGATTGACCTTGGCAACGGCAAAGGCTACCGGCATATCACCTTCGAGCGGCCCGAGATTGCACCACTCAATGCCATTCAGGCCGAACTGGAAAGCTTTTACGAAGCCGTGGTTTACAACAAAACACCAATGGTGACCATCGAAGACGGTTATCAGGTGTTGCAGATTGCTTACCAAATACTTGAAGCCGTGAATCATAGGCAGGACACCAAATAATTCTGCCTTTTCCTGCAATATGCAAACGATTTCATGCGTTTTTAAATCCTGAAAACCTTAACCAACAAGCTACATGAGGGTAAGTTTACGTGCTGCCTTCCGGATAATGCTTTACGTTTTTGTGGCCCAGCAAGTGCTGACCGGTTGCTACAAATTCGAAGGTGATCAGACTGTGCCGGCTTATCTGCGCATCGATACCATCCGCTTTTCCACCTACTATGCCACACAAGGCAGCAATACCCACAACATCACCGATGCATGGGTCTATGTCAACGGACAACTCATTGGTGCGTTTGAGCTTCCGGCAACTTTTCCTGTACTTGCCCGGGGCAAACAACGCCTTGAAATCAGGCCCGGCATCAAGCTCAACGGCATTGCGGCCACCAGAGTCCCCTATCCTTTTATGAAACCCATCGTTGTTGAAGAATTCGGGTTTTTCGAAGATTCTATTGTACGCATCAACCCGCAAACCACTTATTACGACAACCTGCGCTTTGCCTGGAAGGAAGATTTTGAGCAAATCAGCCTAACCCTCGAAAAAACCAACCAGAGCGATACTTCTATTTTTCGAACCGAGCCCGCCAATCATCCTGATGCCTGGCTTTCGGCCAATTCTGCACATTCGGGGGTTATTCACCTGCAAGGCAGCCGCAAACTTTTCAGAATCATGACATTTCAGGGCTTCAATCTTCCCGGCGATGGTTCTCCAATATTCCTTGAACTCGATTACAAATGCGACCGCGCATTCGGTGTGGGATTGCTGGTGCGGATTGACAATACCCTAGAAACCTTTCCACTCGTTGTGGTAAACAAAAGTCAGAAATGGAATAAAATCTATATCAACCTCACTCCTGTTGTTTCAGCCTACAACAGGGCCGAATATGTGAAGATTTACTTCGAATCGGAACTTGGAACAGATTCCGAGGCCCGCTATTACTTCGACAATATTAAACTGATTCACCGCATCCAGAGCCAATGAACCGAAGGTTACAAGTAGCAAAATATGTAATACTCGACTGGCTGACCGCATTGCTGGCCTGGACATTATTCTATTTCTACAGAAAACAAACCGAAAACCCTGCATTTCACGAAAATTTTCAGCTAATCTTCGGCGACCCTAACTTCTGGTATGGCATAACCCTCATACCGACCGCATGGCTGTTGCTTTACGTTATGGTAGGAGCCTACAGGCAAATCTACCGGAAGGCCCGTCTGCGCGAGCTTGGTCAAACGCTGGTAGTCACCCTGATCGGTGTAACGATTATCTTTTTTGTTGCCATTCTGGACGATATAATTTTAACTTATAAGACGTATTATCAGTCGTTTCTGGTACTTTTTATCCTTCACTTTACGCTTACGTATGCAGCCAGGCTTGCATTGACTACGGCTACAGTTAAAAAGATTCACAACAAGGTATTAGGCTTCAATACCATCATTGTCGGATCAAACGGTAACGCAACAAAAATTTATCAGGATATTGAAAATCAAGAAGTATCGTCGGGCAATATCTTTTTGGGCTTTGTAAGTGTTTACGACACCGAAGACTTCAAAATCGGACAATACCTGCCGCATCTCGGGCATTTTACTGAACTAAAAAGACTTGTTGAGGAACTGAAGGTTGAGGAAGTGATCATTGCCATCGAACGCAAGGAAACCGATACCATCGACAATATCATTGCCTTGCTGGAAGAAACCACCGTGGTCATCAAGATTATCCCCATAATGCAGGACTTCTTGTTTGGTACCGTCAAAATGAGTGCCATCTGGCATGCACCGCTCATTCAGATTTCGCCTGATCTGATGCCGGCCTGGCAACAATCAATCAAGCGCATCATGGATGTGGTTATTTCGTTGGTGGCCATGATATTGCTGATTCCGCTCTATGTATTTACGGCAATTGGTGTCAAACTATCATCCCGTGGGCCTGTGCTTTACTCTCAGGAACGTATCGGACGATATGGTAAACCATTCAAGATGCTCAAATTCAGGAGCATGTATGTCAATGCCGAGTCGAACGGACCACAGCTCAGCTCGGAGAACGATCCCCGAATCACGCCTTTTGGTCGGTTTATCCGCAAAGTACGTCTTGATGAAATACCTCAGTTTTATACGGTGCTCAAGGGCGATATGTCGCTTGTTGGCCCCAGGCCCGAACGCCAATTCTATATTGATCAAATCGTAAAACGTGCACCGCATTATCGGCTCCTGTTGAGGGTTAAACCCGGTATAACAAGCTGGGGTCAGGTGAAATTTGGCTATGCTTCAACATTGGACGAAATGGTTGAACGGCTTAAATACGACATCCTTTACATTGAAAACATGAGCATTGCAATGGATATAAAAATCCTTATCTATACGGCGCTCATTGTTTTACAGGGACGTGGCAAATAGCATCAAATCTGCCCGCTTTCAATCATTTTTACAATCATTTCAATAGCTGCATCTTCACCCAGAGGATCGTATCGGGTCTTGAGGTTGTATCCCCAGATTCGGGCAAAACCCTGATAAAAAAATGCTACTACATTTCCCCTTAGCTCCTGAAGCAGCGCGAATGATGTCTCGCTCGTCTGCCTGTCGATGAGCTTTATCAGTATCTTACCTTGGGTAAACGTCAGTTCACTCAATTCAGCACTATATTGCTTCTTGATCTCATCCTCTGCCTTGCGCATGATCTGGCGTCGTTCGCGCTCTGTACTTGCGGCAGCCAGCTGCGATTCGTATTCCTGCAATTTAATTCCGGCCAGTCTGGCATAAGGGTAAACCTTTTTCACATTGTAGATCAGGCGTTGGAACTTGCGCAAATCGCGCTCGTTTTGAAAACCCCAGATGATTACTTCAGGAAGTTGAATAAGAGGAACGGTATCGTGGTTAATCAAAGTAGCGCCAACAACAATTACTTCATGCGGTTGCTGCGAAAGAGCGCGACCTGAAGGTATAAAAAATGCCAGAAATACACACAAATACATGGCATTCCTGAAAACTTTCAGAATGTGGGATGTGGTGCAGCAAATGTTTGACAATTCTACCATCAGGCAGACACATTCAAGAAACATGCCAGATTGAGGCCGCCTCAGGCAACTTTCAGTTTGGCCAGTCCGGATTTTCTGAACTTCGATTCTGCATAATCACGGCTGATCCGAAGTTCTTTTACTCCCTTTCGCGAAGGAAGCTCAAACATATCGTCGATGAGTATAGCCTCAAATATCGACCTTAATCCTCTGGCGCCCAGTTTGAGTTCGATTGATTTTTCAACAATATAATCGAAAACATTATCTTCAAAAATGAGCTTAATGCCATCGATCTCGAACAATCTGACGAACTGTTTGACCAGGGCGTTTTTAGGCTCAACGATGATGCGCTTGAGGGTTTCGCCTGTTAGTGGATGGAGATAAGTGACAATGGGCAGACGACCCACGATTTCGGGAATCATGCCAAACTTCTTCAAATCGGCAGGCGAGATATACTGCAAGAGGTTATCCTTGTCGATAAACTCATCCTGGTCGCGCCCGTATCCAACCACATTGGTATGGTATCTGGCCGCAATGATGCGCTCTATACCATCGAAGGCCCCGCCGGCAATAAAGAGAATGTTTCGGGTATCCACCTGTATCATTTTCTGCTCCGGGTGTTTTCTTCCGCCTTGCGGAGGCACATTGACGATACTGCCCTCGAGCAGTTTAAGCAAGGCCTGTTGCACGCCTTCGCCCGATACATCGCGCGTTATGCTGGGGTTATCGCTCTTACGGGCAATCTTATCAATTTCGTCAATGAATACAATCCCTCGTTCGGCCGCTTCCACATCATAATCGGCTGCCTGGAGCAGACGGGTAAGTATGCTTTCCACATCCTCGCCCACATAGCCGGCCTCGGTAAGCACTGTTGCATCGGCAATGGCAAAAGGTACGTGAAGCATTTTAGCTATGGTGCGAGCCAGCAGTGTTTTGCCGGTACCGGTTTCGCCAACCAGAATGATATTCGATTTCTCTATCTCAACTTCATCCTTGGCCGGAACCTGATCGATGCGCTTGTAGTGGTTATACACAGCCACTGATAAAATGCGCTTAGCTTCGTCCTGGCCAATCACATACTGGTCGAGAAAATTTTTGATTTCTGCCGGCCTGAGCACTTTAAAACCAGCTTTGGCCGTGCGTGGTTTGCGGGTGGAGAGTTCTTCGGCAAGAATGACATTGGCCTGCTCCACGCAGCGTTCGCAAATCTGAGCATCGAAGCCGCTGATCAACAGCTTGACTTCGGCGCGCGGACTACCACAAAAAGAGCATTCGTCCTTTTTCCGTGCCATGATGATTAAGGGTTGCGCACCAATACTTCATCAATCATTCCGTATTCCTTGGCTTCCTGCGAGGTCATCCAGTAATCGCGATCAGAATCTTTCCAGATCTTTTTGAAGGGTTGCCCGCTGTGCATTGCAATAATGTCGTAGAGCTCTTTTTTGAGCTTTTGGATTTCACGGGCTGTTATCTCAATATCCGACGCCTGGCCCTGAGCTCCGCCCATTGGCTGATGAATCAGTATGCGCGAGTGTTTCAAGGCAGTACGTTTTCCTTTGGTTCCGGCACAAAGCAATACCGCGCCCATCGAGGCGGCCATTCCGGTGCATATAGTGGCCACATCAGGTCGGATATACTGCATGGTGTCGTAGATACCCAATCCGGCATAAACCGAACCTCCGGGAGTGTTCAGGTAAATCTGAATGTCGCGTTTGGCGTCAACAGATTCCAGAAAAAGCAGCTGGGCCTGAATGATATTGGCCACATAATCATCAATAGGTACGCCCAAAAAAATGATGCGATCCATCATCAATCTGGAGAAAACGTCCATTGTGGCTATATTCAGCTGACGCTCCTCAATGATAGTCGGCGAAATATATCCAGTTGCCAGCTTACTGTAACGATCGAGTGTAAGGCTGCTGATGCCCAGGTGCCTTGTGGCGTATTTGCGAAACTCGTTATTGCTCATCGGTTAGTTCATTTGAATTGTCGTCAAAAGTTTTTGCGAATTGATTGAATTCATCAAGGGTCATGGGCTTGTTGACCAATGAAACTTTTTCCTTGAAAAGCTTGATCATCTTCTGTTCTTCGAGCTGGTTATGAATGCGGTCGCCCTCGCCATGCTTATTAAGCATATCGTCCATTCCGTCCATCAGCTTTTTAACAAAGGCTTCATCATTGCCCAGGGCCGACATGTAGGGGCCGTAGTAGTGGTTGAATGCATAAGCACGAACCTCGTCCCTGGTAACAATCAGCTCAGGAAACTCCCGCTGCAGGTAATCCGTGAATACCTGAAAACGGAAAGTGCGCTTGTACATTTCAAAGTTTTTCTCAATATCACTGACCTTGTTTTCATTGTCTGCATTCTCCAGCAACCAACGCTTGAGAAAATTGTCGGGCAATGGTATCTGTTCTTCGGTGAGCAGTTGTTTCAACAGCTGAACATACACCAGATAATCTGACTGGCTGTCGAAATGCTTCTGAATCTCTTCGGCCACCTTCGCCCTGAAGGCTTCTTCCGTATTGATTTCCTGACCTGGAAACATTCGTCCGAAAAACTCTTCGTTGAGCTCTGAGGGCACAGTGCGCACAATCTCGTCAATAACCACATTGAATGGTTGAGTGGCTAAATGCGCGTTGTCCTCACCGAGTTTAAGCAATTGGACCGCCTGATCCTGAGTCAGGTATTCGCTTAAATTGAGTAAAAACTCATCGCCTTCGGGTCGGCCGTCAAAAACTTTGCCCATGACAGCATAGGCTTCGGAGGCGAGATCAAGGGTAAACTGAGCGGCATGTCCGTTTTCAACTTCTCTTCCATTGTCGTCGGCCTGAGTAGCTTTGAGCACAACCTTATCTGATGTCCCTACATGTTCGGGGTGAATAGTCATCGGATAGTCGACAAGCATTTTATCGATGGTTCTGGTCACCTCGGCATCGTCCACATTCACTTTGGGATATTCCATGCTCAGCGAAGACAGATCGATGTTAAGCACAGGTTTCAGGCCAAGAAGGAAATAGAAGTTAAACTCACTTGCTGTATCAAAGTCGATCCGACCCGTGCGATCATAATCGGCTATGGGATAGCCCAGAAACTGTATCTTGTTTTCCTCCAGATAATTATTTAGTCCATCCGAAACTTTCTTGTTGATCTGTTCGGCTGAAATAGCGCTGCCATACATCTTTTTCACCAATCCCAGAGGCACTTTTCCAGCCCGAAAGCCGGGCATGGCTGCCTTGCGCTGATAATCTTTAATTGCCTTATTCACCTCTGTATCCACTTCACTTTTAGAAAGGCGAACCTCGATGGTGGCTTCGAGTGCGCCGTTCTGCTCAATCTGAACCTGCATTTTTTATAATTTGATTTTGCTTGATGAATTTTTGCCCGTAGGCTTGTCAGTGCGGATGAAGGGACTCGAACCCCCACGCCTTTCGGCACCAGATCCTAAGTCTGGCGCGGCTACCAATTACGCCACATCCGCAAAATCCGGTTTTCGGAAATGAGCTGCAAATATACGCCATTTGGCTCAAATGAGTACATTTTGAATAATTGCGCTTTATCGGCTCATGATGTAAACAAAAAAAGCCGCCCCCTTAAGGCGGGAGCGGCTATGATGTGTCAGCCTGAAGCTATTTTCTGGTTGCCGGAGCAATCGTATAATTCAGTTCTGTTGTATTGGCAGTGATGAGGTATGCACCGGAAGTGGCTGGCGTGGGAATAGGGGCCGGATCGGGTGCGCTTTCGTCAGGGCGAAGCACGAGCGGACCGGCGGTGCTTGTTCCGGTATTGTCAGTGCCATATTGAGGTGCCCACTGACCACGAACACGGATGAACTTGATGTTCTTGCTGGCTTCGAGGTTTGTATTGAGGAAATAAACACCGTTGGCAGCAGCAAACATCGGGATCGCTTCCTGGTTATTCCAGCCGGCTGCCGAGCCGTCGCCAAGCAGATAAAGCGGAGCAGCAATCACATAGGTCATGGTATTCGTGTTCATCGTAACGGTGTAAATACCATCCTGTGCGGGTGTAGGTATTGCAGCCGGGTCGGGCGTGTTTTCGTCAGGACGATAAACCAGCGGTCCTCCGGTGCTTGTTCCGGTATTGTCAGTACCATATTGCGGTGCCCACTGTCCGGGAACTGTGATGAATTTGATATTCTTTCCACCGGTGAGCGGGAGCGTAATGCTGTAAACACCTCCTGTTCCGGTCATTGGAAGCGGATTGGCGTTGTTCCATCCAGCTGTCGTACCATCACCAAGGATAAACATCTCAGGTGCAGCACCGGCCGGATTGACAGTGAAGGTATATTGTTCTGTAACAGCATTGATTTTCAGCTGCATGTCATAGTTACCGGCAACAGTAGGCACAAAGTTGCCATCGTTATTGGTAGTGAAGTTTGCAGCTGCAGCACCGGCCATAGTTACCTGCGGATAACCAATTACCCTGCCGCTCCAGGTTTGTCCTTCACGAATCTTGAAGCCTCCGCCTTCAGTGGATACCTCAATGTTGTTCCATGTCCAGGTATAGTTGGTTTCGTTGGTTACCACAGGTTTGTGCAATTGAATGGTAACATCCCAGTTATGAGGAGCACCGCCAACAACAAGACCTGCACCTACAAGGCCAAATTCGGTATTGGTATAGTTGAACAGGTCAAGGTCGCCTGTGCGGGTAAGGGTTGCAGTGTAACCTACTCCAAGCTTCCAAACCATTTTGGCTGTGTACTTTCCGCCCTGCTCGTTGTTGATGTTGGCACCACCAGGAACAAGGTTTGCTACTGATCCACCAAAATTGGTATTGACGCGAACGCCTTTCAGACCACCGCCAAGATCAACTTCATCATCAATAACAACTTTCCAGCCGCCGCTGTAACGGAATTTGAAGTCGGCACGGGTCATCGTAATGTTGGTCTTTTCGAAGGTAATTTCTTCAAGATTGAAAGCGCCTGCAGGAATCTGCGTATCATCGCTCCAACCACCCGGTGTAGCTGCACCAATCAGTCCCCAATATTGAACGGGAACAATGGCAACTTTCTTTAAGGAAGTTTCGATTATTACATGGTAAAGACCATCCTGAGGAACGGTGAATTTGTTGTTGTTTTCCGCATAGGAACCGCGCCAGAAATCGAGCTTAGGCTCATCTCCGATACGTGCTGCTTCAGGAACAACAGCAAAATCTGCACCCGGTCCGTAGGTTTTGCGGGTTGCACCGGCAACTTCAACAATCTGGAAACCTTCGGCACCGGCTTTCACAGCAACAAACAATTCCATGAGCGTGCTGCGCTCCTCCTGGTTAACTTCATTGCGAGTAACTTTGAAGAGACCTTTGATGTCGAATGTAGTGAGTGCGGTTCCGCCACCTTTGATGTAGAGACCGTCTTCAACCTGTGGTTCCGGCTCTGGATCTGAGTCCTTTTTGCACGAGGTAAATACAACAGCTGCAACCAGCATGATGCCGAGCAGTTGTAGCATTTTTGAAACACTGATTTTTTTCATAGCATTTAAATTAGAATTAGTGAATTAAGGTTAAGTTATTAACATTTAATGAATATCATTCAGCGATAGGAACAGGCGGTTCGGCAAGCTTCGGGTTGGCATCGATGGCCCACTGCGGAATTGGGAAGGTATTGCGATCGGGTGAGGAAACACTCTTTTCCCACCAAGCCTGATTGAATTTGCCAAAACGAATAAGGTCGCCGCGGCGATGCGCTTCCCAGAAGAACTCACGTCCGCGCTCGGCAAGAAAATCGTCAAGCGTGGCATTGGTGAGAGGTGCCAATCCGGCACGCTGACGAATCGGGTTGATAAATGCATCGCCATTCTGACCCTGCCTGACTAAGGCTTCACCTTTCATCATCAGCACATCAGCGTAGCGGAACAGCGGAAAGTCGTTGCTCAGGTTATCCTTTGCACCCATCTTGATTTCGAACTTCTTCACCCTGGCGCCCGACATCCTGATCTGAATTGGCGTGAAAGATGCATCCATATTAAGAGCAGGGATCACAGGATCAAAAATCAGGTCAGCACCACCTGCACCCTGGTCTTTAATAGGCTGTCCATCAGCAGTATATTGTTGTCCAACAAGGAAATAGCCTTGCTTGCGCTTGTCGTTGTCAGCATAGCTGTTATAATGATCGTACATGGCAGCAAACCCGTTCCAGGGACCGGCAGTCATATTGAACGTAAGGTTGCTGTTGTAGTGAAGCGTACGCATGTGCAGATTAAATCCCTGATACTTGTCTTCATCATAAGGAATGACAAAGATGAGCTCTGGCGAATTGGAATTATTAGTTACAAAAGGTTTCATCGGATCATCTTCGAGGCTGTATTGTCCAAGGTTTATCACGCTATCGGCATATTGAACAGCTTTTGCCCATTGCGGAGTGCCAGTATAAACCTGAGCATTAAGATAAAGTCGGGCCAGCAAAGAATAGGCGAAACCTTTGGTAACACCGGTCTTGGTATTACTCTGAGGAATAATCGGAGCTTCACGCTCAATGTCGGCTGTAATCTTTGCAAAAATATCCTGACGGAAGTTGCGATTGGGATTCAGTGGTGCATCAAGATATTTGGTTACATAAGGCACATCCTTGTAATTATCGATAAGCAGGTAATAATAGTAGGCCCTGAGGACTTTAGCTTTCGCAACAGCAACCTTTATGGGTTGGGCATCGCCAAGCGATTGCATTTCCTCTATAAACTTATTGGCTTCGATAACACCATTGTAATACCTGCTCCACATGCTATTTACAGCTTCGGTATTGTTGTCCCAGGTATGCTGGTGCAATACACGCCATTTACCACCATCGTCCCAGTCGCTTGCGCGGGTGGGCGCAACAGTACCGTCACCGGGAATTTCGTTGGCGAACCACCAGCCACCCCAATCGCAGAAATCGCGCATTGGAGCATAAATCGGACTCATTTTCAGCACAGGATCGGCCACATATTCCGTAGGGGGCACCCTGTCGTAAAGCACATCATCCAGCTTGGTACAACCCAGCTGAATAGCGGCCAGAAACAATAAAACGAAAAATATCTTTTTCATGATTAAGACAAGTTTATAGGTTTACATTAACTCCAAACGTGAAAGTGCGGGTTTTAGGATAAATGTTGTACTGGTCGAGACCAAACGAGGTGCCTGAGAAGGTTATCTCGGGATCGATACCAGAGTAGTTAGTGATGGTAAACAGGTTGTTTGAAGCGAAATAAACACGGATGTTCTTGATCTGACCAACATTTTTGAGGTTATAGCCCAGTGTCAGGTTGTCCAGGCGGAGGAACGATCCATCTTCAAGGTAGTAGCTGCTGAGTTTGGGGTTATCGTTGAGGCCTCGTGCCTTTTCATCGAGGGCTGAGCGCAACACGTTAATATCTGGAAGCCAGATAGGATTGCCGAAGATCAGTTTTGTGGTGTTGAAGATTTTATAACCATAAACACCGCGGAATGAGAATCCTAAGTCGAAATTCTTGGCAATTGTGAAATAATTGGACCAGCCAATCTCAAAATCTGGCTGTGCACTGCCAACGTCGCGACGTTCGGCCAGAGAAAGTTCGCGGGTTACTCCACCGGCTGCGGTGTAGAACAGGAATTTTCCGTCCTGCGACAAACCGGCGTATTCAGGCATATACCAGGTGCCCAGTGGCTTGCCCGGCTCAACAATTTGAGTCCAGTTCAGGTCGCCCACCAAACCGCGGCCCGACAACCATCCTTCGCGCAGCTCCGACCAGTTAAACTCGTCGTTGGAGAGCGATTTGACCATCTGTTTATAGGTGGTAAATACCAGAGTAGTTTTCCAATCAAGATTTTTAGTGCGCACCGGATAATACTGCACGAAAGCTTCGAAACCGTTTACCTCAAAGTTTCCGACATTAGCCCAGATGCGATCAACCGGATACGGGGGCACCGGCACGGAATAGTTGCCCAACAGGTCATAGGTGTTCTTCCGGAAATAGTCGAATGTTCCTGAAACCTTATCATTGAGAATACCCCAGTCAAGTCCGATGTTAAGCTCGGCATTTTCCTCCCATTTCAGGTTTGGATTTGCATTATGGGCAAATCGGAAGAGAATGGTTTCCTCACCGGTTTCAAAGTTGATGGAGTTGCCTGCTGAAATATAATAGGCAATGGCATTATAGTTGCCAAACTCTTGATTTCCGGTGATACCGTATCCAACACGCAGTCGAAGATTGTTAATAAAATCGAGATTGCTCATAAAATCTTCGGAGGTGATATTCCACATTGCAGAAGCCGATGGGAACCATCCCCACTTATTGTTCTCTCCAAACTTTGACGAGCCATCGCGGCGCAGGGTTGCAGTAAGGAAATATTTCGAATCGTAATTATAGATACCGCGTCCGAAGAAAGATATGAGTCTGTTGGTACCTTTCCATGATCTGATGTCGCCGGGGTTAACGGTTTGCAGCATGGAGAGGTCGTGCGAACGGGTATAGTTGATAAAAGGCTTGTTGCCTTGAGCCGAAAATCCTGTGGACATATCCTGCTGGAAGGAATGACCGCCCACAAGATTAAGATTGTGTTTACCAAAATCCTTCTGGTAACGCACAGTGGTCTCCAGAAGTTTTGATTCGAAGTTATTATAGGCCCTGCGTCCGTAGCCGGTGGTAGTGCCAAGCCGGATGGTCGAAGGTTCAAAGTAAAAGGCTTCGTCATCGTTGCGGGTGTAACCAAGGTTGGCTCCGATCATGATGCCTTTATATACATCAAGTTCGGCTTTCATAAATCCAAAAAAGCGTTTTGCATCACGCTCATTCTGGATATTATCGATAAGGGCAAGCGGGTTCCAGTAATTGAAACTGCGCTGAGTATCGTAGTATTTGCCGGTATTGTCGCGCACCGGATCGGTGGGGTTGCGCTGAAACGTCTGATAGAAGATATCGTTGGGTCCGTTACCGCTGTAGCTAATGTAATCGTTGCGCTCGAAGGTACCTGATAAACCTGCCGAAATGGTCAGTTTGTCGTCAAGCAGCTTCTGATCCAGGTTGATACGTCCGATGGTGCGCGTTTTTTGTGTTCCTTTTACCACACCGCTAAAGTCCTGATGAGATAGTGAAGTACGGTAAGCACTGTTTTTGTTACCTCCTGTAAAACTCAGGTTGTAATTCTGCGTCAGGCCGGTGCGGTAAATTTCGTCCTGCCAGTCCACATTGGCGCCACCATCCTGAAAGTTCAGGTTGTTATCCTTTACATACTGGCGTATTTCGTCTGCACTGAGAAGGTCGAGACGACGGGCTACCATATCGGCCGAAACGAAAGTATTGAAGTCGATGCTGCTGGTTTCAGCACCCTGACTTCCGCGCTTTGTTGTGATGATGATTACGCCATTGGCCCCTCTTGATCCATAGATAGCAGCAGCCGAAGCGTCTTTAAGAACGTTCCATGATTCAATATCCTCAGGAGCAATGGTGGTAGGATCTACACCGGGGACACCATCGACAACAAAAAGTGGCGAAGTGCCGGTGGCCAGTGCCGAGGCACCCCTGATTTTGACATCGAATCCGGCATTGGGGTCGCCGCCTCGCTTGGTTACTGTAACACCGGCAATCTTTCCCTGAATACCCTGGACAGGGTCCTGCAGAACGCCGGCATTCATCTCCGAAGCGCTGATGCTGGCTACTGCCCCGGTACGATCGCTCTTTTTCTGCACACCATAGCCGATCACGACGAATTCTTCCAGACTCAGTGCGTCAGGAGTAAGATCAAAGTTGACCGTTAATGTTTGGTTGGCGACCACCCTGACCGTACGTGCACTGACTGCATAACCAACGAAGCTTGCCTCGATGGTGATTTCGCCAACCGGTACATTTGACAGGGTGTAGGCTCCGCTAAAATCCGTGGAAGCGCCTGTAAGAGTGCCTTTGACAATGACGTTAGCGCCAGGCATGGTTTCGCCCGTCGACTTGTCCTTGACAATACCCTTTACGCTTCCTGTTTGCCCGAAAACTGCAGCCGAGATCAATAAACCCAGCAGCAAAGGCAGGAATCGTTTGGAGTTGTTCATAAAATTGAATTTTTGTGTTAGTGAATTGAAGTTTAACAATGATTTAGAGTTGACCCCATATTGTTCAGCTGATAACAATAGACAGATTGAAAATCAGCAATACAAAAATAACGTTTCTTTAAACTTTTACTTACCGAAATCCTTTACAAGAAGTTAAAATCGCTGCAAACGATTGAAATTTTATTGTTTATAAATTAGAGAACAAAATCCTGAATAGAAATGTGTTAACTTTATAGCCGCAAAACAAAGGAGCTGTTTTTACTTCTCGTTGTAAATCAAATGATTAAGCTATGAAGCGCCAGATTACAATCAAAGATATCGCACAAAAGCTCGGCCTGTCCACTTCAACGGTATCAAGGGCGCTCAAGGATCACCCTGATATTAGTCCGAAAACGCGCACTGCAGTCAAGGAACTGGCTGCCCTGTTGGGCTACAGGCCCAATCGCATTGCGCTTAACCTTCGGAACAACTCCACACGAACCATAGGGCTGATAATACCTGAGATTGAGCATTACTTCTTTTCGGCTATCATCAATGGGATAGAGGAAATTGCCTACAAAAACGACTACAGTGTCATGGTGTTCCAATCGAATGAGTCGTACAAGCGTGAAGTACTTAACAGTCAGGCAGTGCTCACTAATCGCGTGGATGGGGTGCTGGTATCGTACAGTAAGGAGACAAGCGACTTCTCGCACTTCCAAAAACTGGTGGACAATGAAATTCCGGTGGTTTTTTTCGACCGGGTGACCGACCTCGTTCAAGCCGATCAGGTGTTGGCTGATGATTATCAGGGAGCATTTCTGGCCGTTAATCACCTGATTGAAAAGGGCTGCCGTCGTATTGCACATTTTGCCGCACCTCAAAACCTGCAAATTGGCAAGCAGCGCCTTTCGGGTTACCATGACGCTTTGTTGAAACACAACATTCCTTTCGATCATAACCTTGTGCTCCTGGCCGACACTTACGAAATGGCCAAAAAAGCGGCACACGACATCCTGCGCAAGCCCAACGCCCCTGATGGTTTCTTTGCAGTCAATGATATGTCGGCCATAGCCATCATCAAAGCAGCCAAAGAATTGGGCAAACGAGTACCAGACGACGTAAGGGTGGTGGGATTCGAAAACAGCAAATCAGCCATGTTCTCCGACCCGGAGCTTACCACAGTAGATCAGTTTGGTTTCGAGCTTGGGCGCGAGGCCTGTCAGGTGCTCCTGCGAAGACTTAAAGATGAGAACAACGATGAGCCTTTCCGACCGGTCAAGAAAGTAATTAAGACAAAACTTGTGGTTCGGAGCTCAACCTAAATCATCACATCGTCAACTCTGTGGCCGGGTCCCAAAACAGTTCAGCAAACCTCACAACCTTATCGTCTTTCACCTCGATACCTTCCTGTTCAAGCAGCTGCTGCATCAGGCCAGGCCAACCGAAATGATTTTTTCCCGTTAAAAGCCCAACGCGATTGACAACCCGGTGCGCCGGAATGTTATTCCTGCTGTGATGGGAATGGTTCATTGCCCAACCCACCATGCGCGATGATGACTTTGTCCCGAGATAGGAGGCAATGGCGCCATAGCTTGTCACCCTGCCATAGGGCACCTTTTCCACTACAGCATAAACAGCCTCGAAAAACGATTCATTTGTTTTCATGGTTTAGCGAGAACACCAGGTATTTAATACGAAGTCCTTGCGAAAGCCAGATTTGCTCATAAAAAGTACGTATTCGCTTGACATCCATGTCTTCGTGCGTAGCATAAAGATCATCGGTTGCATAATGCAGTTTGTGCTGCCCTTCAGCTATTACTTCTAAGGTATAATCGTATAAAAGCTGACTGTCGGTCTTCAGATGAATCAGTCCGTCAGGCTTTAAAAATCCATGATATAAGGTAAGAAAGCGAGGTGAGGTGAGGCGCTTGAGCCGACGCGATTTTCTTGGCTGCGGATCGGGAAAGGTTATCCAAACCTCAGAAACCTCGCCCTCACCAAAATAATGGCTGATCAGCTCGATGCGCGAACGCACAAATGCCACATTACCCAGTTGCATTTCGGCTGAATTTTTAAGACCACGCCAAAGTCTGGCGCCCTTGATATCCATGCCAATAAAATTACGTTCGGGATATTGTTGTGCCAGACCAATGGTGTATTCGCCCTTGCCGCAACCCAATTCAACAACTATCGGATTGTCGTTTTTAAAGAAATCCGGGCTCCAACGGCCTTTCAGCGGAAAGGGCTCATGCTGCAATTGTTCGTAACCGGATTGAAAGAGGTTTGGAAAGGTTTCGTTTTCGGCGAAACGCTGCAGTTTATTTTTAGAACTCACGTTAAGTAAAAATTGGAAATTCAGATAACCAGCAACCAGGCCTGATTATCAATTGTTTGCTTGATTTGACCCAGCTTGTTCAATGCTGCTTCCCGGTTGTCGAGGCGCTCATAGGTTACCCTCCACAAACCGCTGTTGGTGCGTCCGGTAATTGCTGCATCAAACCGTCTGGCACGAAGCTCGTTAACCAGCTTTTCGGCATTGGCTCTCTCGCGAAAAGCACCTGCCACAATGTAGAAACCCCTGAGTGGTTCGGCAGACAAGGCCGATGTTTCGGCAGCTTGCATGACGGCCTTTGGCGTTTCGTCAGGAAGTATTGTTTCGGGTTGCTGATGGGGTTTCGGGGCTTGTTCGGCCGGTGTGTTGCCCGATCTAAAACCTGTAAGCGACGAGGTGTATCCCATCTCGACGGTATTGAC
>DAOKYW010000001.1:10309-97771 GCA_035325985.1 Bacteroidales bacterium | reverse complement strand
ACAGCTGAAGCCTGGCTTGCATATTGCTGATAATAGGAACTAACAATGTTTTTGTTCATATACGCTGCTCCTATAAGCAATGCAGCAGCAGCCGTACCGATGACCAGCAATTGACGGCGCAGCTTCGAAGGGCGTTCCGATGCTACCATTGGGCGCTTTGGTGGCGCTTTTGGCAGGGGCTGCGGTGCAGGCGCCGGTGCTTCGGCCTGCTTTCTGGCAGGCTTTCCGAATACAGGCTCACGAAGCATGGAGCCTTCTTCGCGCTTTATGGGTGGAGAAACAAAGCCCGCCAACCCAAAGGCATCAGGCAGATAATTCTGATGGCTGTCGGGTTCAAAAACAAGCTGCTGATCCTTGTCATAATACAGTGTGCCAACATTGCGGAAATTGATTCGCTTGCCTTCGCCCAGGGCGGAGAGGCATTTGAGTACAAACCTGTCGAGCTTTGACTTGGCTTCGTGATATGGCAACTTTTCGTTGAGCGCCACATGATTGAGCAGAAGCCCATCGTTGGCCCTGAGCCATGGATTGAAAACAATTTCGCGATGGGGTGGACTGAAGTAATGCTTGACAGGGTGAATAGATGCCGGAAAGTCGCGCGTAAGAAATCCACCCAGCCCGGGAATGACCACACACTCGTACTCGTAAAGCAAATCACCGATGTAAACTGCAATCTTCATCTCCAACAATCAAAGGTTCACCATCCTCTTGCGGTTAAACAACTCTTCCGAAGAAGGAACGCGAATTTAATGCTTTTACGGCATATTTTCAAAAAGGTTCGACAATTTGTGCACATCCTCAGGTGTGTCCACGCCCATGGCAGCTCCTTCGGTTATGGCTACCGCAATCGTGTAACCGTTTTCAAGCCAGCGAAGCTGCTCAAGCGATTCGGCTTTTTCGAGCGGCGAAACACCAAGCAGCGCTATGGCACGAAGCACATGCGAAGCATAGGCGTACATGCCGATATGACGGTAGTAGTTTTGCTGCAAGTGCCATTGCTGTTGTGGAATTCCACGCAGGTAGGGTATCGGTTGACGGCTGAAATACAATGCATTGCCGTTTTGCGCAATGGCCACCTTAACGACATTGGGGTCAAAAAGGTCGGAACTATTGTCCAGACGACATGCTAAAGTTGCCAGCTGGCTTCCCGGCTTCGAGATAGTATTGACAAGCAGCTGAATGTGTTCCGGATTCACATAAGGCTCATCGCCCTGAATGTTAATTACTGCATCATAACTTTCTCCACATTTTTCCAGCGCTTCGAGGCACCGGTCAGTTCCGCTTGGATGGTGCTGACCGGTCATAATGGCCTTACCGCCGAATCTCATCACCTCATCCGCAATGCGTTTATCGTCGGTTGCTACCATCACACTATCCAGGCCGGAGCATTGCATGGCTTGCTCGCAAACCCTTCGGATCATGGATTTGCCATTGATTACGGCCAGCGGTTTACCCGGAAAACGGGTAGAAGCCCAGCGCGCGGGTATGATGCCTGCGATTTTCATGTGGATTACAGCTAAAATAATCCGTGCAATGAAGTGTTTATACGCTCAATAACGATGGCAAGATCTTCCGGATTTTCGAGGTCGATATTATCGACATCCACAATTAGCAGCCTGCCCAAGGTATATTTGCTTATCCATGCTTCATACCTGTCGTTGAGATGCTTAAGGTAGTCCAGCCGAATAGAGGCTTCGTATTCGCGACCGCGCTTCTGAATCTGTTTTACCAGAGTGGACACATCTGCCCGAAGGTATATTAACAGATCAGGTGGCTGAATGAATTTGCTCATCAGCTCGAAGAGCGAGCTGTAATTTTCAAAATCTCTTGTGGACATAAGGTTCATGGCATGCAGGTTTGGGGCGAAGATATGGGCATCTTCGTAAATAGTGCGGTCCTGCACAACCGATTTGCCACTGTTGCGTATGTCAATCACCTGCCGAAACCTACTGTTGAGGAAATATACCTGCAGATTGAATGACCATCTCTGCATGTCTTCATAAAAACTATGCAGATACGGGTTGTTTTCGACGTCTTCGTAATGAGGCGTCCAGCCAAATTGTTTGGCCAATAACCGGGTCAGGGTCGTTTTGCCCGAACCGATGTTTCCTGCAATGGCAATATGCATAGGTGGCATTTTTGGCAAATTTATACGTTTGCTTGTCCTTTTCCTTTGGTATGCAACAGTATTTCTTCAACAATATCGCGATGATTGGATAGGCGGGGCACTTTGTGCTGACCGCCGAGCTTACCCTTCATTCTCATCCAGTTGTAAAACGTTCCCTTGTCAAGCGCTTGAATCAAAGGAGGTTGCAAAATCATATTCTTGTATCTTTTGGCTTCGTAATCCGAATTCAGGCTTTTTAGGGCATTGTCGAACGCCTCCGCAAAAAAGCTGAGATTAGCAGGTGGTGTATCGAATTCGATGAGCCATTCGTGCGCAGCCGACTTTCCATCTTCCGAAAACCTTGGTGCCGCTGTGTAGTCTGTAATTTGCGCATGGCATTTGCTGCAGGCAATGGCCAGGGCACGATCGGCGTTGTCCACCATCAGTTCTTCGCCAAAGGTGTTGATAAAACTGCGTGTGCGGCCGGTAATACGGATTCGGAACGGATGAAGACTGGTAAACTTTATGGTATCGCCTATCAGGTATCGCCAAAGGCCTGAATTGGTCGAAATCACCAGGGCATAATTTTTATCAATTTCCACCTGACTGATATCAAGGGTTTTAGGATGATCGCTATCGAGCTGGTCAACCGGAATAAATTCATAATAGATTCCGTAATCCAGCATCAGCAGAAGATCGTTGCCCGTGCGACTGTCCTGAATGCCGAAAAAGCCTTCGGATGCATTGTAGGTTTCCATATAATGCATGCCGTCAGCAGGTATGAGTTGTGAAAATTTTGAGCGATATGGTTCAAAACTGACTCCGCCATGAAAAAACACTTCCAGATTGGGCCAAACTTCGCTGATATTGTTCTTTCCGGTCAATTCCAGCACCTTACGCAGGAGTACCAGCGTCCAAGAAGGCACGCCTGAAATGCTCCTTACGTCATGCGTAAGCGTCTCGCGTGCCATCAGGTCGATCTTCGATTCCCATTCATCCATCAGCGCTATACTGATATGAGGCGTTTTGAGCAGCTGCACCCAGAATGGCAGGTTCTGAATCAAAATCGCTGACAAATCGCCTACGTAATAGGAATCGTTGTTAACCTCTGTAATGCTATGGCTGCCACCCATCACCAGACCCCTGCCCTCAAAAATCTCCGTTTCAGGAAAATTGTTTACAAAAAGGGCCAGCATATCCTTTCCGCCTTTAAAATGGCATTCCTCGAGCGCCGACTGACTAACCGGGATAAATTTGCTCTTGCTTGCCGTTGTTCCGGATGATTTTGCAAACCACCGAATCTCTTCGGGCCACAAAAGGTTTTGTTCGCCCAGTTGCATCCGTTCAATGTAGGGCTGCAACTGCTCGTAGGCGCTAATTGGCACACGCTCAGCAAATTGCTCACGAGTGGTAATGGACCTGTAGTGATACTTTTTGCCCCATTCGGTCTCTGAAGCCGTTTCGATAAGCCGCCGGAACCACTCTTCCTGCACCTCTATGGGATATTTCATAAAAAGCTCAATCTGATGCATACGCTTTTTCATCAGCCAGGTGAGCAGTGTATTGATGAGTGCCATTTGGGGGTTTGGTTAAATAATTATTTAGGTGCCTTGATGTAGAGTATGATGCCAAGCGAAGCAAAGATTATATTGGGAATCCAGGCTGAAAGCCAGGGCGGAAGGTTGCCATAGGTTGCAAACACAGTGGATACCTGCATGAGCATAATATGCGAGAAAGCGATAGCTATACCAGCTCCCAGATGCATCCCTGTTCCACCGCGAACTTTACGGCTCGACAGCGAAACGCCAATGAATGTGAGTATGAGTATAGCCACAGGCGAGGCCATTCTTTTTTGCATTTCTACCTCATAGTAAATAACCGCAGGATTGCCCTTGAGCTTTTCCGACCTGATGTGGTTTCGCAGTTCCCAAAAATTCATCACCTCGAAATCTTCCTTGATCTGATAAAGGTCGGTCGGGACAAGGTTGATGACAGTATCCATCTTTTCTCCCAGCCGCAGATGCTCGCTCAAACTGTCAATGCTGCGCTCGACATAGCTGTATAACACCCATTTCTGGTTCACTGAGTCATATTCAACCCTGTCGGACATGAGTTTGTAGGTGAGCAGAGGCCCTTCGAAGCGTTCCATCGAAAAACGGTAACCAAATCCAAGGCCGCTGTTGTAGCTCTCCACATATACGAAAGTGCCTTTCTCGATCTGAAGGTGGATGTTTCGGTCGCGATCCTTGTAAAGGTCTTCCATGTATTTGTTCTTGAATTCGCGCCGGCTGATATTGGTATGAGGTATCAGGATATTGCCAAGGTAAAGCGACATCACACCCAGCAATAAAGATGCAATCAGATACGGACGCATCATCCGTGCGAAACTGACACCACTGCTTAAAATTGCAATGATCTCGGTGTTTCCGGCCATTTTGCTGGTAAAAAACACCACCGAAATAAAAGTGAACAGGTAGATGAATAAATTAATGAAAAATGGTATGAAGTTGAGGTAATAGTCGAAGATTATCTCATTAAGAGGTGCATTCTTCTTGAGGAAATTGTCGATATTTTCGCTGATATCGAACACAATGACAACCACAATGAGGAGACTTATGGCATAAAAAAATGTGCCGATGTATTTCAGGAAGATATACCAGTCGATCTTCTTCATGTGCTCAGAGGCGCTGGGTGATTCTGGCTGTCATAGTGTTCTTCCAGGAGGCAAAGTCGCCTGCCAGAATATGCTGTCTGGCCTCCTTAACCAGCCAGAGGTAAAAGGCCAGATTGTGCAGGCTGGCGATCATGCTTCCGAGCATCTCGCCGGCAACAAACAAATGACGAAGGTAAGCTTTTGAATATTGCATATCAGCAAAAATAGTGCCTTCAGCATCAATGGGGCTGAAATCGCTTTTCCACTTTTCGTTTTTAATATTGATAATACCGTTCGATGTAAACAACATGCCATTCCGACCGTTTCGTGTGGGCATTACACAATCGAACATATCCACGCCAAGGGCAATGCTCTCGAGAATATTGGCAGGTGTGCCCACGCCCATGAGGTATCGTGGCTTGTCGGCAGGAAGAATGGAACAAACCAGCTGTGTCATTTCGTACATAAGCTCGGCAGGTTCGCCCACCGATAATCCTCCGATGGCATTGCCGCCGGCACCGGCTGCGGCGATAGTTTCGGCCGATATTTTGCGCAGTTCCGGAAAAGTGCTCCCCTGCACAATCGGGAAGAGGGTCTGCTCATAACCGTAGAGCGGTTCTGTTTCAGCCATGCGGCCAATACAACGGCTCAGCCATTGATGGGTGAGCTCCATCGACTGGCTGGCATATCGGTATTCGCATGGCCAGGGCGTGCACTCATCAAAAGCCATGACAATGTCGGCCCCAATGGCCCTTTGGATGTCGATTACGCCTTCGGGCGAAAAAAAATGCCTGCTACCGTCGATATGCGATTGAAAGGTTACACCCTCGCTCTTCAGTTTTCGTCGGTGGGTAAGTGAATAAACCTGATAACCACCACTATCCGTTAATATTGGTCTGTCCCAGCTGTTGAACTTGTGCAATCCGCCGGCTGCTTTCAGCACTTCGATACCAGGCCTGAGGTAAAGATGATAGGTGTTTCCGAGGATTATCTGCGCACCCACGTCCTGCTTCAACTCCCTGAAATGGACGGCCTTCACCGTTCCGGCCGTACCGACAGGCATAAAAATAGGTGTTTCTATTTCCCCGTGAGCTGTGCTTATAAGTCCGGCACGGGCCGAACTGCTGGCGTCGATCCCCTCGATCACAAATTTCATCTGCCAAATTTTGGCAAAGATAAAGGGTTCTGCGGTGCATTTGGGTAATTTTGCGCTTCCAAAAAGCAAGACGTGTTCAACCTACCCGAATTCAACATACTTACAATCAGCATTTTGGCAACACTAAGCCTGTTGCTCGTCATACAATTGTATTATTTGTGGGTAATTTTTGGCCGGTTAGCCTTTCGAAAGCATAAGATGCAACTCAACGGCAATCCCGAGCTTCCACCTGTTTCCGTTGTGATATGCGCCCACAACGAATACCTTAATCTTGAGAAAAATCTGCCGGAAATATTAGGGCAGGATTATCCCCATTTCGAGGTTGTTGTGGTAAACGATTGCAGCGACGACGGCTCGGATGAGTTGTTGATGGATATGGCAAGGACCGACAACCGCCTTAAGGTGATAAACCTGACGCAAAACCTCAACTTTTTTCAGGGCAAGAAATTTCCGCTCAGTGTTGGGATTAAATCAGCCCACTATGAGCATCTGCTTCTTACTGATGCCGATTGCAGGCCTGCAGGAAATCAATGGATTAGCACCATCATCAGGCGTTATGTTCCGGGAGTGGAAATAGTGATCGGCTACTCACCCTACGAACGCCACAACACTTTTCTTAACCTGCTGATTCGCTTTGATACGCTTCAAAGTGGCATGTTGTATATTTCGAGAGCGCTCGCCGGAAAACCCTATATGGGTGTTGGCCGTAATTTGTCGTACCTGCGCACGGTTTTTATGCGCAATAAGGGCTTCACCTCGCACTATACCGTGCCTTCGGGCGACGATGACTTGTTTATCAGTCAGGTAGCGACACGTCAGAACTCCGTTGTAGAGTTTGGTTCAGCTGCACAGGTAATCTCGAAACCCAAAACTACTTTCAGCCAGTGGGTGCGTCAGAAACGACGTCACCTGGGCGCCGGTCAGTACTATAAGACAGGCGTTAAGTTTTTTCTGGGCACATATTCTGCCACCATATTACTGTTCTACCTTGCCGTAGCTGCAGCATTTTGGGCTCTTCCCTATTATTTTGCCACAGCAGCACTTGCTATCCGTCTTATTAGCCAATTCATCGTTTTTGCACGCGCATCCAAACGACTTAGCGACCCTTATCCACTCCTCCTGCTACCATTTATTGAATTGTTTTTGACTATCTTTATACCCTTGCTGCTTGTTGTCAACCGGTTTGTAAAACCAAATAAATGGATGTAGCTCAGAACCTTACACCAAAGGGTAAGCGTGATTATCAATATATTCAAAGGGCGTTGCATCATAACGACCAGCTGGCATACGAATGCCTGCTCAACCATTATCGCGATGCCGTTTATTTTTTGATGCTCCGTATGTGTGGCAACCACGACGATGCCGAAGACCTGACCATTGAGGCATTCGGCAAGGCCTTCAGCAAGCTGCATCAATATTCGCCCGATTACGGTTTCAGCACCTGGCTTTTTCGGATAGCTGCCAACAATGCCATTGATTTTAAGCGGCGTACCCGTATCAAGCAAGTGAGTATCGAAGCCGGGACTGAGACCAGTCCCGTCGCCTTGAAACAAATGGCCGACAGTGAACCCGATCCCGAAAACAAACTCATTCTTGATCAGCAGGTGAAGCTGATGCGTCAATTGGTGGCAAAATTGAGGCCACGCTACCGCAACCTCATTGAGCTACGCTATTTTGATGAGCTGTCGTACGAAGAAATTGCCCAGCGTCTGAACCTTCCACTGGGAACCGTTAAAGCACAGCTTTTCAGGGCGCGGGAATTTCTTATCCACATCATGCGCGATTCGATTGGCAACTATTAATGCCTGATTATTGCCTTGTCGCGCCGACAAAACTCCTGAAAAGGCCTGCTAAAATTTTAACTTTGCATTAGAAAAGTTACCATTATGCATAACGCCTTAAATGCCTTTCAACAAGCTATATTGCAGGGTATTCCTGAAGAACTCCCGCGCCCAAAACCTTACGATCCCGGCATAAACCATGCCCCAAAAAGAAAGGACATATTAACCGCTGACGAAAAGCGGCTCGCCCTTAAAAATGCATTAAGGTATTTTCCTGCCAGGCATCATAGCACCTTGGCACCCGAATTTGCTGAAGAACTGCGGAACTACGGCCGTATATACATGTATCGTTACCGCCCTGATTATAAAATTTTCGCCCGATCCATCGATGCATTTCCCCATCGCTCGAAGCAGGCAGCCGCTATCATGCTCATGCTTAGCAACAATCTGGACGATGCTGTGGCCCAACACCCGCACGAGTTGATTACCTACGGAGGCAATGGCGCTGTGTTTCAAAACTGGGCACAATACCTGCTCACTATGAAATATCTGGCTACCATGACGGATGAGCAGACCTTGGTGATTTATTCAGGCCATCCATTAGGATTGTTTCCTTCGCATAAGGATGCCCCACGTGTTGTTGTTACCAATGGAATGGTTATTCCAAACTATTCAAAACCCGATGATTGGGAGCGGTTTAATGCCCTGGGCGTGTCGCAATACGGGCAAATGACTGCCGGTTCTTTCATGTATATCGGCCCTCAAGGTATTGTTCACGGAACCACTATAACCGTGCTTAATGCCGCACGCATGAAATCCCATCCGTCCAATCCCAATGGCATCAAGCTGTTTGTGACTTCGGGGTTGGGCGGTATGAGTGGCGCACAACCCAAGGCAGCCAATATTGCCGGCGTGGTCAGCATCACCGCCGAAGTCAACCCCAAGGCTGCTTTTAAAAGACACAGTCAGGGCTGGGTTGACGAAATCATTCAGGATATCGACCAGGCCATTGATGCTGCCCTCCAATGGCAACAATCGGGCAAAGCCAGAAGCATCGCCTATCTGGGAAATATTGTTGACCTATGGGAACGTTTGGCCGAACGAAATATCAGTGTTGACCTTGGATCGGATCAGACCTCGCTGCACAACCCCTGGGCCGGAGGATATTATCCGGCAGGAATCAGCTTCGAAGAAGCCAATCTGATGATGGCCAGTCAGCCTGAACTGTTCAAACTTAAAGTGCAGGAATCGCTCAGAAGACAGGTTGAGGCCATCAACAAACTGACCGCAAGAGGCATGTATTTCTTCGACTATGGCAATGCTTTTCTGCTCGAAAGCAGCCGGGCCGGAGCAGACATACTTGCCCCCGACGGCAGTTTTATTTATCCTTCGTATGTGCAGGATATCATGGGTCCGATGTGCTTCGACTACGGGTTTGGCCCATTCAGGTGGGTATGTGCATCTTCCGATCCCTCCGACCTGGAAACTACTGATCAGATAGCACTGGATATGCTTCAGGAGATGGAAAAACATGCACCTGAAGAAATCAGCCAGCAGCTTGCGGATAATATTCTTTGGATCAGGCATGCCGGGCCGAACCGATTGGTGGTTGGCTCACAGGCGCGCATCTTGTATGCCGATGCCGAAGGACGTATCAGGATTGCTGCTGCGTTCAACAAAGCCATTCGCGAAGGAAAGCTCCGCGGACCCGTAGTGCTTGGGCGCGATCACCACGATGTCAGCGGCACCGACTCGCCCTGGCGTGAGACTTCAAATATTTACGACGGATCGCGCTTTACAGCTGATATGGCGATTCAGAATGTCATTGGCGATTCGTTTCGGGGAGCCACCTGGGTATCCATACACAATGGTGGTGGAGTAGGCTGGGGCGAAGTCATCAACGGAGGCTTCGGCATGTTGCTTGATGGCAGTTACGACGCTGACCGCAAGCTTCGCAGCATGCTGCACTGGGATGTTAACAATGGTATTGCGCGGCGAAGCTGGGCACGAAACAAGGAAGCCATGTTTGCCATACAAAGAGCAATGGAAAAAGAACCCCTTTTGTGCGTTACCATGCCCGAACTCACTGACGAAGCCCTCATCGGGCAGTACTTTTGTTCGCCAAACGACTGACCATAGAATAAATGAAAATTCTTGCACGATTTTTGCAGATATTTGCACTATAAATTGTCAGCTATGAAACGACTTATACTTCTTCTGATTATTGCAGCTGTATCGCTTGTTGATGCACGAAGCCAAAGTCTCGCACTCATCTATAACAATGAACGTATCAACAATGGCACTGTCGTTCTGCTGACCGGAGAGCTTAACAGTGACCCTTTTTATGAAATTGTTGCTCATGCACGTGTACTTAATCTGACCAACAGATCGGTAGATGTTCGTGCCAGGCGTATCATTATCGATACTGTGACAGGCACTGAAAACTATTTGTGCTGGGTGCAGTGTTTTCCCCCAGATGTCGATGTTTCGCAGCAGGTGCATACCATAGGAGCTTTCGACACCACCGCAAATGATGTATTCGGCGGACACTATGTTCCGAAAAGCCGAACAGGAAAATCGATTATTAAATATGAATTCTGGGTTGACGGATCGCCGGAAGACAAGGCGTTTTTTACTGTTGAGTTTTTCGTTCAACCCTCATCCATCTTCGAAAATAATAACCGGCTGGGCAATGCCGCTCCAAATCCCGCTCGCGAATCTGTAAGAATTGATTATCAGCTGCATCCATCAGCTGTTAAAGCCAGCATCAGGATATCAAACCTGATGGGTCAGACTGTTCTCGAACAGCCATTGAATACGATCTCCGGAACTATTCAGCTTCCGCTGACCGGTCTGCAGGAGGGTATATATTTCTATAGCCTGGTCATCGATAGTCAGGTGAGCAGCACCCGAAAGCTGGTGGTTCGCCGTTAGGCCGGCAATAGCTTTATCCTATTCACCCTGTGTGCTTTAAGCCCATAGGGTTTTTTTTTGAACAGAATTATCAGTTGCATTGCAAAACAATTCGCTTATTTTTGCATTGGGGGGATTAGCTTTCAATATATGTGCTTTAGCGGTAAATTACTGAAAACTAGTTAATTGCACGGGCAGAATTATTTTTGAAGAACCATTACTAAATAGGCAACCTATGAGTATTAAACAAAAGACCTCCGACCTTCAACGTCGCATGCGCGATGCCTTAATGGGCGGAGGTCAGCAAGCCATCGAACGCCAGAAAGCCACAGGCAAGCTCACTGCAAGAGAGCGCATTATTGCCTTGCTCGACCCAAAGTCTTTTCACGAATACGACCTTTTCGTTGAGCACGCTGCCAAAGATTTTGATATGGACAAGAAATATCTTCCTGGTGATGGTGTCATCACGGGTACCGGAACACTTAGCGGTCATCCTGTGTGTATTTATGCACAGGACTTTACCGTTGCCGGTGGCTCGCTTGGCTGGATGCATGCCAAGAAGATTACCAAAATTATGGACCATGCCATGAAGCTCAAGGTGCCCATTATTGGCATCAACGACTCTGGTGGTGCCCGTATTCAGGAAGGCGTCAACTCCCTGGCCGGCTATGGTGAGATCTTTTACCGCAATACTCAGGCCTCAGGCGTAATTCCCCAGATATCCGTCATTTTAGGGCCTTGCGCCGGTGGGGCTGTTTATTCACCTGCGCTCACCGATTTTGTATTTGTAGTGGAAAACATCTCTAAAATGTTTATCACTGGTCCTGAGGTGATTAAAACTGTACTTGGGGAGGAAATTTCCATGGAAGAGCTTGGTGGAGCCAGGGTGCATGCCGAGATAACCGGCAATGCACACTTTTATGCCCAAAGCGAGGAAGAGTGTTTTGAACAGATCAAACAGCTTTGCTCCTACATTCCCTGGAACAACATGAAAAAGGCAGAGCGTTTCCCCAAAAAAGCTCCCAAGACCAAAGAATACAAAATCGAAAACCTGCTGCCTGCCGATCCCCGGCTGCCTTACGATGTGCGACATGTTATCCGGGCCATTGCCGACAACTCAGAATTTCTGGAGGTTCAGGAATTGTTTGCCGCCAATATCGTGATTGGTTTTGGCCGCATTAATGGCGACACTGTAGGGTTTGTTGCCAACCAACCACTTGTGCTGGCCGGTGTGCTCGATGTTGATTCATCCGACAAGGCCGCACGTTTTATACGTTATTGTGACTCATTCAATATTCCACTGGTAACTCTTGTTGACCTTCCCGGGTATTTACCGGGCATTGATCAGGAACATGCCGGCGTTATCAGGCATGGTGCAAAGGTGCTTTATGCCTATTCGGAGGCAACGGTACCAAAAATCACGGTCATCATGCGGAAGGCCTACGGAGGAGGCTATATAGCCATGTGTTCGCATCATCTCCGTGCCGACTTTGTATTTGCGTGGCCAACAGCCGAGATTGCTGTGATGGGACCTGAAGGTGCTGCCAATATCATTTTCCGTAAAGAAATCATATCGGCTGATAATCCGGATGAGATGCGCCGTCAGAAAGTTGAGGAGTACAAAACCAAGTTTGCTAACCCTTATGTAGCTGCTGCTTATGGCTATATAGATGCCGTTATCGAACCAGGTGAAACGCGCCGCATGTTGATGCACTCGCTCGAAATTTCAAAAGACAAGATTGTCGAAGTTCCGATGAAAAAGCACGGAATTCCACCTTTCTGATTGGTTAGTGCACGTCGAATCAGTGATTTGTTCACCCTGACTTAACCTTTTAAAGGAAATTTATGAGCAATAAAAAAGATAAAGCCAATAAGGAAAGTCAATCTTCAGAATTGGAAGACCTGAATATTGACAACTTTGCTTACCTGACCCGCATTACCAGAAAGTATTCTGCGCGCAAACCTTATGCACCTCCTCCTCCGGGCCTGATGACAGCCTTTATCCCTGGGATTATAACTGAAGTTTTTGTAACTGAAAATCAACAGGTTCAAAAGGGAGACAAATTAGTCACACTCGAAGCCATGAAAATGTTGAACGAAATCAGGTCCCCTTTCGATGGTACGGTGAAGTCAGTAATGGTGCAGAAAGGAGATAAGGTCACGAAAAATCAATCATTAATCGAGCTGATTTAATGCCCTATTGATTGGTTCTCTTCTTCAATCAATGCAACAACTTCATCGATTCCCCTTCTTTTTACTGCCGAAGTAATCAGAAGTGTTGGCAGTATCTCCCATGATTGGGCAAGCGCTTTGGTGAATGCCGAAATATTTGCCTGTAATTGATTTTCAGTGAGTTTGTCGGCTTTGGTGAACAAGATAATAAAAGGAATTCCTTCTGCTCCCATCCAGTTGATCATTTCCAGATCGCTTTGCTGTGGCGGTATCCGGCTATCAATCAATATAAAGACATATCGAAGGTTTTGCCTTTTGGCCAGATAATGATGCATGAGTTTGCGCCATTTCAGTCGGTCGGTCTGCGACCGTTTGGCATATCCGTAGCCGGGTAAATCGACAAGATACCAGGCGTCGTCAATCAGAAAATGGTTGATAGTGATTGTTTTACCAGGCTTTGAGGAAATCTTTGCCAGGCCCCTGATGCCGGTTAGCGCATTGATAAGCGAAGATTTACCAACATTCGAACGGCCGATAAAAGCATATTCCGGTTGCTGGGTTTGGGGCAATTTTTCAAGGCTCGCAACACTCGAAACAAAAACTGCCTTTCTTATACTCATGTCAGATGAAAAGGTAAGTCGCCCTTAACGTAAGTATTGGTGTGCCTGTCCTTTTTTTCAGCAAAGATATCATTGATAGTCACCAGGATACCTGTTTCTTCCACATCACCAAACTCTGCATTCAGGGCAGTACCAAAGGTGCGCATGGTGGGCGAAAGATTCATATAGGCATTCACCAGAGGAGGAACGTTTTCACCGTGAAGTCGCACTTCGTGAACCAATGTCTTGTAGTCTTCGGCATAGTTATTTCCCCGAATGATCTCTTTTAGCTTTTTTGGATCCGTTTTGAATGGTAAGGGTTTGTGAGGGTAAACCAATTGATCAGGATCGGGAAAGTACGTTAGCATAAAATGCAGGATAAGATCACGTGCAAACGGATTGAAATGATTGTACGTGGTTACTTTACCGAAAAAATATCGGATATGCGGATAGTCGATAATCAGTGCGCCTAATCCATCCCACAGATTATCAAGTGAATACATACCCTTCCTGAGGTTTTTCGAAGGTTGAAAGGCCGGCTGAACAAACGACCTTCCGAGTTCGATGGTAAACGGCAAAAATTTGGAAATAAACAAAGGGGTGTAATGAAAAAGATGAGCTGTGGGCGTATGAATCAGGCCATCTTTGCCGGGTTTGAGCAGTCTGCAATCCATGAAACGGTATCCGCCAACGATTTCCTTGTCTTCGGGACTCCAGACAATTAGCTGATTGAACCCATCCGCTGACAGATCGAATTCGTCAATATCCACAGCGCAGCCCGTTCCACCCCCGGAATCGCGAAAAGAAAGCTCACGAAGCCGGCCGATTTCCTGCATGACAGCCGGAGCCTCGGATGCATGCACAACATACAGCTCGTTATTACCAAAGTTTGTTTTGCGTATGAAGTGCTCCTTGGTCAATTCGTCCATCAGGGCTTCCCTGGGGATGGCATCGATAATTGGTTCTGCATGCATATCACTTACATTTCTAAATCATTGAAAAATAATCCTTTTCAGCCTCAAACTCTGCTTCAGGATGTTTGGCAAGATAGTAAACAAAACCCCTGAGTTTTTCGGCCCATTGACTTTCGTTAAAGCGCTTGTCGAAATAATGCCAGGGTATAGGCTTTCCAAAAGTGATGCAAATATCCTGATCCATTTGTTTGAAAAACTCATCCACAAGATAAAGCATCTCGATGTTAGCTTTGATACCTAAAAATTTCCGGAAGTTGGCCAACCGGTAAAAGAAGTCGGAATTGCGTCCGCTGATATGAGTAGGCACTACATCACGTTTATAACGTATGGCTTTAGAAATAAAGGTTTTCTTCCAATCGAGGTCGCGAATAATGCCTTTGCGCTTCCGTGATACAAGCCCAAAAGGGAAATAACAAACTATGGCTTCGCTTTCAAAAGTTTCGTTGAGTATGCGGATATTCTCCGCATTGCTTCCATGCTTATTGATTGGCACAAACAAAGGCTGCAGATTCTTGATATTCAATAGTATATCATTAACCGGAAACTGAATGTGGGGATGCACCTTACCAATAGCCTGCATAAGCACAATGCCATCAAGGCCGCCAAGCGGATGATTGCTTGCAACGATATAGCGGCCATTGGCGTTAATATTTGACAAACCTCTGAGCGTCACTCTGGGTCTAAACATGTTCACGGCCTCATCGACAAAATCGAGACCCATTAAATGACCATGCTGTTGCAGGAAGGCGTTAATCTCGTCCTGATGAATGATGCGCTTGAGGTATCGAATCAAAAAACCAGGTATCACCCTGGCAAGGGCTGGATTTTTATCGGAAAATACCTTTTGTATGTCAATAAGCATAGCAGGCTGGCTAGGCCCGGTCAGGTCGTTGTTTTCCATTTTTATTCCCTTTACCCATACAAAATTAGCCATTTATTGCGCATACCACCCAGTGATCAACCAAAGATCACCACTTTGCATACAACATATTGAATTTGTGTCGCTTGCACTATTACCTCGGTTAACACAGCAAGGGAATGTTGTTGATAACTTTTCAGTAATAATATTCTACTGATTTTCAATGTGTTAAATTATGCTCTATGGAGATTTTAGGGCAAAATGTAACCAATTGATCATATATGTGGTAAAAAATGGTAAGAAGTGGTAAAAATTGCAGTACTTTTACGCATGTAACAACAACTACTCTGGAAAACAAAGCAACATATCACGTTGGCGATTACCAATGCAAGCTCGACAGTAAGGGCCGCCTCATGTTTCCTGCAGATTTTCAGGAACAGATGGGCGATCAGGCTGATGAGGGTTTTGTATTGCGTCCGGGATTGTTTCGCAAGTGCATCGAAATGTACACCATGAAGGGATGGCAGCAGAAGCAGGAAATGCTTACCAAGCTGAGTCCGTTTGTGAAGGTTAACGTGGATTTGATGCGCAAGTACAATGCCGGAGCCAGACTTGTTAAGCTCGACAGTACCGGAAGATTGCTCATTCCCAAGCCTTTGCTTGAGCAAAGCGGGCTTAGCAAGGATGTAGTGATCATCGCACTGCCGGGATTCAAGGAGATATGGGACAGAGAGGCATTCCGTCGGACCAACGACGAAATGGATCAGCTTACCCTGGAGCAGTTGCTGGAAGAAAAATTTGGAGAAAAATAATCCGAAAGCTGCAATATATGTACCACACGCCTATTATGCTGCACGAAAGTGTGGAAGCGCTCAACATAAAGCCAGACGGCATTTATGTTGATGCCACCTTTGGGGGCGGCGGGCATAGCCGGGCAATACTCGAAAGGCTCGGGAGTGGCAAACTTATAGCTTTTGATCAGGATGAGGATGCGGCTGCCAATGTGCCTGCAGACGAGCGTTTCATCTTTGTGCCGAACAATTTCCGGTATCTGAAGAATTTCGTGCGTTACTATGGTTTTGATCGTGTTGATGGAATTCTGGCTGATCTGGGTGTTTCTTCGTTTCAGCTGGATGCTCCGCAAAGAGGCTTTTCAACACGCTTTGAGGGCTTGCTCGATATGCGCATGGATCGCAGCAATTCTTTGGATGCTGCCACGGTTGTCAACACTTACAGCATTGATGAACTAACGCGTATCCTGACTCAGTATGGCGAACTGCCTCAGGCCAAAAAGTTTGCAGAGGCAGTAGTCAATGCGCGACCAATCCAAACGACAACCGAGCTTCGGAAAGCTGTTGAAAGATTGCTTCCCAAAGGAAAGGAAAACAAACCACTGGCTCAGCTTTTTCAGGCTTTGCGCATCGAAGTCAATCAGGAGATCGAAGCGCTCGAATCCTTTCTTCAGCAAAGTATCGAAATGCTCAGCGAGGGCAGCAGGCTCGTGGTTATCGCATATCATTCGCTCGAAGACCGCATGGTCAAGAATTACATGAGGTCCGGCAATGCCAGCGGCATAGCCGAAAAGGACTTTTTCGGGAATGTAACAAGCCCATTACGGCCAATTACCCGAAAGGCATTATCGCCTTCGGATCAGGAGTTGGCCACGAACAACCGTGCCCGAAGCGCCCGTATGCGCGTGGCAGAAAAAGTGCAGCAATGAAAGCAGCAACTGACCAACATACGGAAAGAAAGACGAAGAAGCGCAGGGTGGTTTTCAACCCTTTCAGGCGATTCTTCTACGAAATTCTTGGTGGAGGCTTTCTTGCCCGCTATTTCAGCTGGGAACAAACCAAATTTCTATTATTCCTTGTTGGCATCGCCTTTTTCTACATAGGCAACAGCTACTACATCGAGAAACTAGCACGCGAGAATGACAAGCTAAACCGCGAAATGAAAGAGCTTCATTTTGAATATGTTTCGCTAAAGTCGCAGGTAATGTTCGAGAGCCGCCAGTCGGAATTGGCGCGTAAGCTGAAAAAAACAGGCATCACCGAGTCGATCGAGCCGGTGCAAAAAATTGTTGTGAAAAGCACGGATAAGCCATGACCGATCCGAAGAAAATGATACTGGTCAGGGTTTACCTGGTTTATGCGGCAGTCCTGCTGTTTGCAATGATTGTAGTTTATAAAATCGGCAGGATACAACTGGTGTTTGGCGATGAATTGAAATCGAAAGCCGAACAACAGGAGATAAGGGTATTCCGAATCGAGGCTTTGCGGGGTAATATTCTGGCCACCGACGGTACGCTGTTGGCAACAACTGTACCGGTATTCGAAGTCCGCATGGATGTTGCCACTCCACACATCACCGATCAGCGCTTCTATAATGCACTCGATTCGTTGGCCACAGGACTTGCTCAGGTTCTGGGCGATAAATCGAAAACTCAGTATTACAACGAGCTCAGTCAGGCCCGAGCCAAGGGAAATCGCTATCTGCTGTTGAAGAATCGTGTTACCTATTCCGAAGTCAAGGCATTACGCAAGCTACCCCTTCTGAACATGGGCAAATTCAAAGGAGGGCTTATCCTGATTCCGGAAACACGACGCGAGCGGCCATACAAAGACCTGGCTCTGAGAACAATAGGCTACGAGCTGGAAAGGGAAAACTTATTCGTAGGGATTGAAGGCGCCTATCACAATTACTTAAAGGGTTATGATGGCAAACAGGTGAAACGACGCATCAACAATGGCGACTGGATGCCGCTCTTCGATGAAAACATGGTAGAGCCGCAGAACGGAAAGGATGTAGTGTGCACCATTGATGTTAATATTCAGGATGTTGCCCAACAGGCGCTAAGGCGAAACCTGGAAGAAAATCAGGCCAGTCAGGGTTGCGCCATTTTGATGGAAGTGCAAACCGGGCACATTATTGCCATTGCCAATCTGTCGTTGAACACTAAAACGGGCAAATACGAGGAGCGTATCAATTTGGCTATTGCCGAAAGTGTGGAGCCCGGCTCAACGTTTAAACTGGCCTCGATGCTCGTATTGTTGGATGACAATAAGGTTAAACCTTCCGACCCTGTATATATCGGGAATGGTCAGATGCAATTTCATAACAGAATAATGAAAGACGTGCATCCCATCCGCGACGGACACACCAATGTGCGCGAAATCTTTGAAAAGTCGTCGAACGTTGGCATTGCAAAACTCATTTGGAACAACTACAGTAGCAAACCCGAGCGATATATTGACAGGCTTTACGATCTGGGTATAAACGCACCACTCGGCATTGAGATTATGGGCGAAGGAAAGCCTAAAATAAAACACCCTTCGAATAAGCAATACTGGTATGGCACCTCGCTGGCCTGGATGTCCATAGGCTATGAATTGCAGATGACCCCGCTTCAGGTGCTCACCCTTTACAATGCTGTGGCCAATAACGGCCGTATGGTGAAACCGCTGTTTGTCAAGGAAATCAGGCAAGGAAACACAGTCATCGAGAAGCACGATCCGGTGGTTATTAAGGAACGTATTGCATCGCAAGCCACCATCGATACGCTGCGAAGGTTGCTCGAAGGGGTTGTGGAACGCGGAACAGGTAAGGCACTGAACAACAACGCATACAAGGTGGCCGGTAAAACAGGCACAGCCCAGATAGCAGATAAAAACAAGGGATACGACAAGCAAAACTACAATGCCTCATTTGTTGGCTTTTTTCCGGCAGATGACCCCAAATATTCATGCATTGTTGTGGTAAGCCGCCCAAAAGCCGGAAAAATCTATGGTGGCGCTGTAGCGGCCCCTGTTTTCAGGGAGATTGCCGACAAAGTTTACGCCACAAGGCCAAATCTGCATGATGCGAGCAGCCTGTCAGAGGAAGAAATTACCATGGCAGCCGTGGTTCCGTCCGGAAGAAAATTTTATCATGAAGAAGCCGCCAGGCTATTGGAAATGCTGAGGGTGCCGGTTGTCAGACCATCAGCAACTACCGAATGGGTAAGCATGGCACCTAACGGTAAACTTATAGAAATGACTCCTGTTTCGGATACCATATTGCAAAACCGCATGCCTGATCTGTCAGGCATGCATCTGCGTGACGCGTTGTATTTGGCAGAAAAACGCGGTCTTCAGCCAAAAGTAATAGGTAAAGGCATAGTGCGGGCGCAATCAGTACCTGCCGGTGATACCATAAGAGAAGGTCAGATGGTCGAACTACAACTATCCGGATTATGATGAACCGCACATTATCGGCCCTGTTGACCAACTGTCCGGTGAAGCAACTTATCGGGAATGCGGACATCAGCATAGAGACACTGGTTTTCGATTCCCGTCAGGCGCAGAGCGGAAGCGTGTTTTTTGCCCTGAGCGGCACACAGTCCGATGGGCACGACTTCATCGGCAAAGCCTTGCAACAGGGTTCGGTGGCTGTAGTGTGCGAAAGAATGCCCGAACATCCTGCCGATGGCATTACCTGGGTACAGGTGGAAAGCAGTGCTTACTGTCTTGCGCAGGCCGCTTCAGCATTCTATGATCACCCTTCAAGAAAGCTTAAACTTGTCGGTGTAACTGGTACCAATGGCAAAACGACTATCGCTACTTTGCTTTATGCCCTGTTTTCGCAAGCCGGCTTTCCTTCGGGGCTGATATCAACCATCCAATATCTTGTTGACAAAAAGGCATATCCGGCCACGCACACCACGCCAGATCCGCTGACGATTAACAAGATGCTTGCCGAGATGGTGGATTTAGGCTGTTCGCATGCCTTCATGGAGGTGAGTTCGCACGCCATGGCACAGATGCGCACCTTCGGACTGCATTTCAGCGGCGGCATTTTCACTAATCTCACGCACGACCACCTTGACTATCATGGCAGCTTTGCCGCTTACCGCGATGCCAAAAAACTGTTCTTCGATTTGCTGCCTCAGGAAGCATTTGCACTGGTGAACACCGACGACCGCAATGGTCGCTATATGACGCAAAATACCCGCGCACAAATATTTAGCTACGCTATCAGGTCGGATGCCGATTTCAAGGCACGTGTGCTGGAAAACCAATTCGAAGGTTTGCTGCTGAATATTATGGGCAAAGAAGTGATGACCAGACTCATCGGACGCTTTAATGCCTATAACCTTCTGGCCATTTACGGAGCTGCTCGTTTGCTCGGTATGCCCGAAGAGGAAGCGCTAACAGGCATTAGCAAACTCCAAAGCGCATCGGGACGGTTCGAGTATGTGAGGTCAGGAGCCGGCATCACCGGCATTGTGGACTATGCCCACACTCCGGATGCGCTGGAGAATGTGTTAAGCACCATCAACGAGATCAGGACACACAACGAAAAACTCATCACAATCGTTGGTGCCGGGGGCAACCGCGACAGGACTAAACGCCCGGAAATGGCACGCATCAGCTGTATGCTGAGCGATGTGGTCATCCTCACCTCCGACAATCCCCGTTGGGAAGATCCCAACGAAATACTGAATGAGATGCGGGCCGGAGTTCCCGCCGAGCATTACAAAAAGACCATCGTAATCCCTGACCGCCGCGAAGCCATACAAGCTGCAGTGAATGTGGCTGCCAAAGGTGATATCATCCTGCTGGCCGGCAAGGGACATGAAGATTATCAAGAAATACAAGGGAAGAAATTCCATTTTGATGATAAAGAAGAACTATTCGGACGATTGCTAAACGCTTGAAGTTATGTTGTACTACCTATTTCAATACTTAGACCGGACTTTTGATATACCAGGAGCTCAGGTGTTTCAGTACATTTCCTTCAGGGCAGCTGCAGCAGTGCTCACTTCGCTGTTTATCAGCCTTGTGTTTGGCAAAAGGTGGATTAACTACCTCAACCGCAAGCAAGTGGGCGAAACCATCAGGGATCTGGGACTCGAAGGACAGATCGAAAAGCAAGGCACGCCCACGATGGGAGGACTGATTATCCTGGCGGCTATACTTATCCCCACGCTGTTATTCACCGAACTCGCCAACACCTATATTCTGCTGATGCTCTTCACCACACTTTGGCTAGGTGGATTGGGATTTGCTGACGATTATATCAAAGTTTTCAAAAAGGATAAACGCGGGCTGCCCGGAAAAACGAAGATTACCGGACAGATAATTTTAGGTGCTATAGTGGCCCTCACCATGTACTTCGATCCATCAGTACAGGTGCGCGAAAAAAATGTACCGGCAAGCGTTGTGGTGAAAAGCATGGATGAAACCGGCCCCATGAGCCGATTCAGTACCACCGAAACACGAAGCACAAAAACCACGATTCCTTTTGTAAAAAACAATGAGTTCGACTATGCGGTTTTGCTGAAATGGATGGGACCTGACTACCGCAACTGGGCTTTTCTGATTTTTATTCCAGCGGTCATTTTCATTATCACTGCAGTATCCAACGGTGCCAACCTGACTGACGGTATGGATGGTCTGGCGGTAGGAACCTCGGCCATCATCGGCGCTACACTGGGTATATTGGCCTGGGTTTCGGGCAATATCATTTTCGCCGACTATTTAAATATTATGTATCTGCCTGATACCGGTGAGCTTACAATATTTATAAGTGCTTTTGTCGGGGCCAATATTGGCTTTCTTTGGTACAACTCCTACCCCGCTCAGGTGTTTATGGGCGATACAGGCAGCCTAACGCTTGGGGGAATTATTGCAGTTTTTGCCATACTGATTCGCAAGGAGCTGCTGATTCCCATCCTCTGCGGCATTTTCGTTGCCGAGAGTCTTTCGGTACTGCTTCAGGTGAGCTGGTTCAAATATACCAAACGTAAATACGGCGTCGGGCGCCGGATATTTAAAATGTCGCCTCTTCACCATCACTATCAAAAAGCAGGATACCCCGAGCCTAAAATCGTCCTGAGGTTTCAGATTGTGGGAATTTTTCTCGCCGTCCTCTCAATTATTACATTGAAGTTGAGATAGTTATGTGCATTAAACCCATGACATATAAAAAAGTGGTAATCCTCGGAGCAGGCGAAAGCGGCATCGGGGCTGCCCTGCTTGCCCGTCGGCAAGGCCTGGATGTCATGGTTTCGGATGCAAACATGATTAAGCCTGCGTACAAGCAGGAACTTGAAGCAGCAGGAATTCCATTCGAAGAGCAGGGTCACAAGCCGGATGGTCTTTTTGGTGCTGATCTGGTGATAAAAAGCCCGGGCATTCCTGATAATGCTCCTGTTGTGAAAGCGGTTTCGGAGCAGATGCCAGTGATTTCGGAAATTGAATTCGCCAGCTGGTACACCAAAGCACATATCACCGCCATCACCGGAAGCAATGGTAAAACCACGACCACCATGCTCACCGGCCATATTCTGCAATCGGCAGGTCTTGATGCTGTAGTGTGCGGTAATGTGGGCACAAGTTTTTCACGCATCCTCTCCGAAAGCGATCATGCACATATTGTTTTAGAGGTCAGCAGCTTTCAGCTCGATGGCATCAAAAATTTCAGACCCGACATTGCCATCCTGCTCAATATCACCCCTGATCATCTGGACCGCTATGACTACCGTTTCGAGAAGTATGCGCAATCGAAGCTGCGCATAACCATGAACCAGAAAGAAGGCGATCACCTCATTTACTATTACGACGACCCTGAAACCAGGCAAAGGGTTGAACGCTCAGGCACGAAAGCAAGACGCATGGCATTTGCAACCGACGGAACGCAATTTGCCGAAGGAGGCTATTTATACGGAAATCAGTTTGTCATTAATACCCAACAAGAATCGTTTACCATGACCATCGAAGAACTTGCCCTACAGGGAAAACACAACGCTGCCAATTCGCTGGCTGCCGGAATCGCTGCCAGGCTTATCCAGATTAGAAAAGAAAGCCTGAAACAAAGTCTGGCCAATTACCAGAACGTTCCGCACCGGCTTGAATTTGTGGCCAATGTGCATGGCGTATCGTATATCAACGACTCGAAGGCTACCAATGTCAATTCGACCTGGTATGCTTTGGAGAGTTTCCAGCGTCCGGTGGTATGGATTGCCGGCGGACAAGATAAGGGTAATGATTACAGTCAACTGGAGTCGCTGGTGCGTCAGCGTGTAAAAGCGCTCATCTGCATTGGTGCAGATAACACCAGTCTGATCAAGGCGTTTGGCGAAATCGTGCCCAGGATACTTACTGCCGATACCATTGAGCAGGCCATAACAATGGCTTCTCTCCTGGCCGAAAAAAACGATGTGGTGCTGTTGTCGCCTGCCTGTGCAAGCTTCGACCGTTATCAGAATTACGAAGAACGGGGTAATCGGTTCAAAGCAGCCGTAAAATCCCTTTAATAAGTATCATAAAATGATTGCCAGAGGTTTAAAAGGAGATAAGGTTATTTGGGCCGTTGTGGTGCTGCTCTCGGTGTTTTCGCTGCTCGCCGTTTACAGCTCTACCGGTACGCTTGCCTATAAGACGCAGGGCGGGAATACCGAATATTATATGATGAAACATTTGATTATTCTCCTTGTAGGTTTGGGGTTGATGTACCTGGCGCATAAAATCAAATACGTTTACTACTCTCCTCTCTTTGCCGCAGCGCTATGGATAAGCATACCCCTGCTCGCAATTACGCTGGTATTCGGTCTCGACCTGAACGATGCGAAGCGCGTGTTGCCACTGCCGTTCAACCTAACTTTTCAGACGAGCGATTTGGCCAAGCTCACACTCATCATTTACCTGGCGCGACTTCTAACAAAAAAACAGGATCAGATAAAAGACTTTCGGACAGCATTTGTCCCGCTTATCCTCCCTGTACTTGCCGTTGTATTCCTTATCATGCCTGCCAACCTTTCAACAGCGCTCATGCTTTTCACCACCAGCCTGGTGCTACTCTTTATCGGCGGTGTTGACTTCAAATATATTGCTGCACTGGTGCTTTCGGGCATTGTGGTGTTTACCATCTTCACGCTCATCGTTATGCAACTTCCTGCTGACCAGCAAGGAAGATTGGAAACATGGAAGAATCGTATCGAAAACCATGTGAAAGGCGAAGGCGACAATTATCAGATTGAGCAGGCCAGGATAGCCGTTGCAACCGGCGGTTTGTTTGGCAAAGGGCCAGGAAACAGCACCCAGCGCAACTTCTTGCCTCATCCCTATTCCGACTTTATATATGCCATCATCATCGAAGAGTATGGTTTTGTTGGTGGAGTGTTCGTGCTGTTGTTGTACATCATTTTGCTGCACAGGGCTGTGGTGATTGTTACGAAAATACCCCAGACTTTCGGAGCATTTCTGACCATTGGGGTAGCATTCAGCCTTGTTTTGCAAGCCATGATCAATATGGCTGTGAATGTTGAGGTGGTTCCTGTAACCGGACAGCCACTGCCTTTGGTTAGTATGGGAGGCACATCAATCTGGTTTACAAGCCTTTCGATAGGGATTATCCTGAGCGTAAGCAAAGAAGTTGAAAAAAAGGAAAAAGAGAAACTGCAACTGGAAACTAAAGAGGTATCCTCGGATGAACAAGCGCCCGAAGCACATACTGATTAGCGGAGGTGGCACAGGTGGCCATATCTTTCCAGCTCTTGCCATTGCCGATGGCTTGCGCGAAAGGATTCCCGATGCCCTCATCCTATTCGTAGGAGCAAAAGGCAGAATGGAGATGCATCGCGTCCCTGAAGCCGGCTACCCTATCGAGGGCTTATGGATAAGCGGCATTCAGCGATCACTCAGTCTGAGCAACCTTGCCTTTCCTGTCAAATTGGCCTCCAGTCTGTTCAATGCCAAACGCATCATTAGGAAATTCAAGCCTGATCTGGCAGTAGGCGTTGGTGGTTATGCCAGCGGACCGCTATTGTGGGCCGCATGTCAGGCAGGAGTTCCATCCCTTATCCAGGAGCAAAACTCCTATCCCGGCATCACCAATCGTCTGCTGGCAAAACGAGTTCAGCGCATCTGCGTGGCTTTCGAAGGCATGGAGAGGTGGTTTGCGCCCGAAAAGATCGTGCTGACAGGTAATCCGCTCAGGCCACAGGCCATCGATATAGAAGGTAAAAAATCGGAGGCGCTGACATTTTTTGGTCTGGACGAAAGCAAGCCGGTTGTGCTTGTTACCGGCGGAAGTCAGGGCGCGCGATCGATCAACGAAGCCATACTCGCGGGCTTGAACGAGCTTGTTCAGGCCAACCTGCAGCTCATCTGGCAATGTGGTGAAAGTTTTTATCCGATTGCAAGACAAGCCATTGATAACCAAAGTCTTTCAGGAGTTAGCCTGATGCCCTTCATCAAGCGCATGGATCTGGCTTACGCTGCTGCCGATTTGGTGGTGGCCCGTGCCGGCGCCATGACACTGGCCGAACTGGCAGCAACAGGCAGGCCGGCCATCTTTGTACCGCTGCCAACAGCTGCCGAAGACCATCAAACAAGCAACGCACGCAAGCTGGTGGAGGCCGGTGCAGCGCTAATGGTAGCCAACAGTGCCGCAGGAAACCAACTTGTTGCAGAGATTCTGCAGCTAACCAAAAACAGTGAACAGCGCAAAACGCTGAGCGAAAACATCAAAAGGTTTGCCCGCTTGGATGCAACCCGCCATATTGTTGACGAAGCCATGAAACTTTTGAAACTATGAACATCGGTAAAGGTGATATCGTGTATTTCCTCGGAATAGGTGGCATAGGCATGAGCGCTCTGGCGAGATATTTCCAATGCTTTGGTGCTGAGATACATGGCTACGATAAAACCGCTACTGCACTTACTGATAGTCTGCAAAGCGAAGGCATGCAGATACACTTCGACGATCGGCCCGACCTGATTCCGGCCAAAACAAGCCTGATTGTTTACACACCGGCGGTGCCAAAAACGCTGAAAGAATTTCAGGTGCTCTCGGCCTCAGGTAAGCCCATGATGAAACGTGCTGAAGTTCTTGGCTCAATCAGCCGTATCATGCCCACGATCGCCGTTGCCGGAACTCACGGCAAGACGAGCGTTTCATCGATGATTGCCCATATCCTCCATCAGGCCGGCGTTCCGTTCACGGCATTTATCGGAGGCATCGCCAATAATTTCCATAGCAATCTGGTGCTTCATCCCCATAGCCGGTGGCTCGTTGTTGAAGCCGATGAGTACGACCGCAGCTTCCTGCACCTTCGTCCACACATTGCCGTTGTGACCTCGATGGACCCTGACCATCTTGATATATATGGCAATCATGAAAATATGGTAGCAAACTACCGCAGCTTTGCAGGAAATGTCATAGGCAATGGCCATCTGATCCTCCGGCATGGCCTTCAGATTACCCATGATAAGGCAAGGTGTCAATTCTTTGCGATAGGTAAGGAAGCTGATTTTACCGCAGAGGATATTCAGATCGAAAACGACAGGTACCGCTTTACCATGCACACACCGGCAGGCACATATCCTGCCAGCCTCAGCAGTCCGGGACAGCACAATGTGCTTAATGCGCTGGCCGCAGCAGCCGCTTGCATGGCAGCCGGCATCGAGGCTTCAACCATTGCGGCGGCACTCACAACCTATAAAGGAGTCCGGAGGCGTTTCGACATCATCATAAACTACCCCGATTTCCTCTATATTGATGATTATGCCCATCATCCGGAAGAGCTGAAAGCGGCTATTGGGACAGCCCGAAGCATCAGGCCCGGGAAACACCTCACCGGGATTTTTCAGCCTCACCTCTACAGCCGCACCCGCGACTTTATGGATGGCTTTGCAGAAAGTCTGTCAATGCTGGATCGGCTCATATTGCTCGACATATATCCGGCGCGGGAGTTGCCCATCGATGGCATAAGCTCGGCTGGCCTGCTGGAAAAAGTCAGGCTTAACGATAAAATACTGCTGACAATGGACGAAGCCGTCATCTTTTTGAAAAATAACCCTACAGAGGTGCTGATGACGCTGGGAGCAGGCGATATTGACCGGATGGTTTTACCCCTAAAATCAATGTTCGAAAGATGATAAAACTGATACTGAACATCCTTTCGATTGGTGTCTGGTTAGTCACTGCAGCAGGAATTCCCTTGCTGATGGGGTTCGCCCGCACGGTTCATTATCAGCGGCCAGTCAGTCAGATCGAGGTGAGGCCCCTCAATAAACATCAGGCCGATTTTGTTACAGCCGAAGAAATTATCACCGAAATACGCCGTCATGGATCAGCTGATATGACACTCCATACGCTGAACAACAGACATATAGAGCATTCAATCTTATTAAATCCCTATGTAAGCCATGCGAAGGCCTATACAACGCTCGACCGCCGGCTTGTGGTGAATCTTACTGAAAGGGTGCCTATGATGCGTGTGGTTGATGTGCTTGGACAATGGCACTACATTGATTCGGCCGGAGCAATATTTCCTGTTCATCCGGAGCGTCTGTTCCGCTTATTGCCGGCAATCGGCAATATCGAAGCCCCGGTAAAACTTCCGGAACATGCTGTGGCCATGGCAACCGACACCCTTCACAATAAAACTTACAGCAAGATCCACCAGCTGGGAAAACTGATCCTCCGTGACGAGTTCATGCGCTTGCTGGTCGATTATATTTATGTTGACGACCAGCAAAACTTCGAGCTCATTCCAATGATTGGCCAGGCGGAAGTTTTTTTGGGACAGGCGGATCATCTGCCTGAAAAAGTGGCAAATGTAGGTGCCTTTTACAAAAACATAAGTACAACAGCATCCTTTGGCCTTTTTTCGCACATTAATGCAAGTTTCGAAAACCAGATAGTATGTACAATTAAAAGAGACAGCATATGAAAGCATCCGAAATTATTGTCGGCCTCGACATTGGAACAACCAAGATAGCCTGTATCGTGGGAAGGCGCAACGAATACGGCAAAATTGAAGTTCTTGGGCATGGGCGATCAGAATCGCTTGGAGTAAAACGCGGCATGGTGTCGAACATCGAAGATACGGTTCGCTCCATCAACCATGCCGTGGAGGAGGCATCGCAACGCTCCAAGGTGAATATCCGAAACGTAATCGTCGGTATTGCGGGCCAACATATTAAAAGCCTTCAGCACAAAGGCAGCCTAATTCGGGAAAAACCCGAAGAGGACATCAGTCGCGCCGAGGTGGATAAGCTGATCAATGATATGTATCGGCTGAATATGGCAGCAGGTGAAGAAATTATTGATGTTATTCCACAAGAATTCATCGTCGATGGTGAGCAAGGTATCAAGCAACCTGTGGGAATGACGGGAAGCAAGCTGGAGGCCAACTTTCACGTAATCATCGGACAAACCGCTGCTGCCAAGAACATTTTAAAATGTGTCGAGCGCGCAGGGCTTCACATGGCTGATCTGGTACTCGAACCCATTGCTTCGGCCGAAGCTGTGCTCAGCCAGGAGGAAAAAGAGGCCGGTGTCGTTTTGGTCGATATCGGAGGCGGAACAACCGACATTGCCATATTCCATGACAATATCATCCGGCATACTGCCGTCATCCCCTTTGGCGGCGATATCATTACCGAAGACATCCGCGAGGGCTGCTCCATCATCAAAAGGCACGCCGAGGAAGTGAAAGTGAAATTTGGCTCGGCTATGGCCAGTTTCACCCGCGATGACGAGGTGGTGTCCATACCGGGCATCAGGGGTCGGCAGCCACGCGAGATATCATTCCGCAATCTGGCCTCCATCATTCAGGCTCGTATGGAAGAAATATTTGAGCACGTTTATTACGAAATAAAGAATTCGGGACTCGAGCGAAAACTGATTGCCGGCATCGTGCTTACGGGTGGAGGAGCACAACTTAAGCATATCGACCAGCTCGCATCTTTTATTACCGGCATGGAAGTGAAAATAGGCTACCCTAACGAGCATCTTGCTTCGACAACTTACGAAGAATTAGCCAGTCCCATGTACGCTACCGGCATCGGCCTGGTCATCGAAGGCATCATTCGTTACGATTACGAAGAAGAGATGAAAAACTTTCAGAAACCCAGGAAAAATGAAGCTCAGCAACCAGCGGAAGTTACTCCCTCCGATGAAGCAAAGCCTGCACCACCCCGCAGGGACTCGTATCTGGAAAGAATCATCCGTCTATTTGAACGCGAAGCACAGGAATAACGCCAGTTATCAACCATAAACTGTTAGCAATTCATTAAACAGAAAAACATTGCCAAATCAACCAAGAAACTAATTTTAAAACGTGAAATCATGCCAGAAATGCTAAAATTTGAACACCCCAAGGAACAATCGAACATCATAAAAGTGATTGGCGTTGGCGGTGGTGGAAGCAATGCCGTCACCCATATGTACCGACAAGGCATAAAGGGCGTGGATTTTGTGCTCTGTAATACTGATGCTCAAGCGCTTGAGGTAAGCCCGGTACCAAACAAGATACACCTTGGAAAACGTCAGCTGGGCGCAGGAAACATTCCTTCGGTGGGCAGGGAAGCTGCCATCGAAACCATCACCGAGATTCGTGAGCTTCTTGAACCCCACACCAAGATGCTCTTCATTACCGCAGGGATGGGAGGCGGAACAGGAACAGGTGCTGCGCCTGTTGTTGCTTCCGTAGCCAACGAATTGGATATACTTACGGTAGGCATTGTCACGCTGCCGTTTAGCTTCGAAGGTCGCAAGCGTCGCCAGCAAGCCCTCGAAGGCATAGATGAGCTTCGTAAATACGTTGATACTCTGCTTATTATCAGCAATGATAAACTGCGCGAAGAATACGGCGATATGAAGCTCACCGATGCTTTCAAAAAGGCTGATGATGTGCTGACCATCGCCTCGAAAAGTATTGCAGAGATCATTACCGTGACCGGCTACATCAACGTTGACTTCGAAGATGTTAAAACCGTCATGAAGAACAGCGGCAAAGCCATCATGGGCTCGGCAAGGGCCGAGGGCGAAAACCGTGCCATCAAAGCCATCGAAGAAGCCATGCGCTCGCCACTGCTCAACGACTCCAATATTGCCGGCGCCAAAAACATTCTACTGTATATTACATCCGGAAAAGAAGAGGTTACACTCGATGAGGTGCACGAAATCACTGACTACATCCAAAGCATCTGCGGTGATGCCGCCGAAGTGATTTGGGGCAATGGTGATGACGAGAACCTTGGCAACAGTATTGCCATAACCATCATTGCAACAGGTTTTGATAGTGGCGAACCCATTCTGCCGGAGCAAAAAAGACCGACAAGAGTTGTTGACATCAACGGGGTTGAAATCTCGAGCCAGAGCAAACCACAAAATACTTTTGTAACTCCGCAACCGGAAGCCCGCACTCCTCTGCGTCATTTGCTTGAACCGGATAATGCCGTTACCGAAAAGGTAAAACCGGAAACCTTCAGGACGACAGACGCACCGAAGCCAGCAAACCCCGAAATAATTGTGCATAAGCTTTTTGAGGACGTCATTGAAACGCAGCCTTCAGAAGGTAAGATTGCTGACAGCGAACCACTTGCACTTTCGGAACCTGAGGCACAGAACGAGGAACCCATCACTTTCAGAATCAAAGATGCCAGCGAACTGCCGCTCGAAGTCACGAACAACGAGAATGCAATAACTATTCGCGAATCTCAGCCTCAGGAAGTAGTAGCCTTCAGGCAGGCCAATCCTGAATCGGAAGACATGGATATTGCGCGTAAATCCCTGGATAGGCAAGCCAAATTAAAAGCCCGATCAACCCTTTTGCGCACAACCGAGGGGATAGAGCAGCTCGAAAAACAACCCGCTTTTATGCGTAAAGGAATCAATATTGCAATGAGCTCTGAGAATGAGAACCTCTCGCGATACAGCATAAACAGCGAAGATGGAAAAATCAGCCTCAGACCCGACAATCCGTTTTTGCACGATAATGTGGATTAAGCCATTGCACTATGGAATTGGAGATTAAAATTAACGACGACATTAAGCAGGCCATGTTGAACAAGGACAGCAGGAAACTTGCTGCCCTCAGGGCAATAAAAGCTGCGCTTCTGCTTGAAAAAACAGGCAAGGACACCACCGCCGGTATTATACCCGACGAAGTTGAAGTGAAGATGCTGCAGAAACTTGTCAAGCAACGACGCGAAGCAGCGGCTATATACGTTCAGCAACAGCGGCCGGATCTGGCCGACGAGGAATCCTATCAGGCTGCCATCATCGAGGCATATCTTCCTGCCAGACTATCCGACGATGAAGTTCGTGCAATGGTGTCAGATGCCATTGCCGCCACAGGAGCTTCTGGAATTAAGGATATGGGAAAGGTTATGGGCCTGGTGAGCAAAAAAGCAGCAGGCCGGGCCGACAACAGCCTGATTGCAGGCATCATAAAAGAACAATTAACTAAGTAACCAATTTGTTTGGTTTAGAATATCCCGGGGGTGGATATTCCTTTTGCCGGAACTGAGTAGTTCCGGCATTTTTTATGCCTGTTTGCGCCGAACGGGGCAACCATTTGCTGGCTGTGAGGCAAAAAAAAGCCCGATGGCACTCATCGGGCTTTTCAAAGTGATTGTCAAAGGTTATGAGCCAAGCATAACACGCTTAAAGGCTACAACCGTAAGATCCTTATCAGCTTCAGCAAGATACTGGCGTACAGTCTTTTTATTATCGCGGATAAAGTCCTGATTCAGCAGGGTGCTCTCACGGTAGAATTTACTCAGCTTACCGCGGGCAATTTTTTCGAGCATGGCTTCGGGTTTGCCTTCGTTGCGGGCCTGTTCCATGCCGATTTCAATCTCACGCTGGATAATAGTCTGGGGAACATCAGCCTCATCGATGGCCACCGGATCCATGGCAGCAATCTGCATGGCAATTTCGCGGCCAATCTGCTCGAGACCAGCAACCTTTTTGTTGAATCCAACGATGGTAGCCAGCCTGTTTCCGGGATGAATGTAAGCCGATGTGAATGGGGCTTCGATCTTGAAAAAGGCACCCATATCAATTTTTTCGCCAATGATACCTGTTTGGTCAGTCAGCGTATCGGAAACTTTACGACCATTGAGTTCGAGTTCCCTCACACTGTCGATATCCTGGCTTTTATTAGCAATTGCCAGATCGAGGATGCTGTGGGCATACTTTACAAAGTCCTGATTTTTAGCAACAAAATCGGTTTCGCAATTGATCATCACCAGGCCGGCATAACCAAAATCTTCAGAAGTTTTCGAAACAACAACGCCTTCGTTGGCTTCGCGGTCAGCGCGTTTGGCAGCAACTTTCTGACCCTTCTTGCGGAGGATGTCTATGGCTTGTTCCATATCGCCATTGCTTTCTACAAGGGCGTTCTTACAATCCATCATTCCGGCGCCGGTTATCTTGCGCAGCTCGTTCACTTGTGCAGCAGTAATGCTCATGATATAAGTTTATTAAGATTTACTTCTTAGCTATTGGTCTGCGTGGGCGCTTTGGCTTGTCAGCTTTTGCCTCTCCACTTTCCTTTACTTCTTCTTCTTCAGCCTCTATGCGACGGGCTGCTGCTTCTTCAGCTTCCTCCTCATCGTGATCTTCGGCGCCCTTGTCTTTATTCAACTTGCGCTCGTTAAGCCCTTCTTCAATGGCATGAACCATTGTTTTGACAATGAGTGCGATAGACTTGGTAGCATCATCATTTCCAGGAATGGGAAAATCGATGAGGTTAGGATTGCAGTTGGTATCCACAATAGCAAAAGTGGGAATACCAAGGCGACGTGCTTCGGCAACGGCAATATGCTCTTTCAGGATATCAACGATAAAAAGCGCTGAAGGCAGACGGCTCATGTCGGCAATAGAACCAAGGTTCTTTTCGAGCTTGGCACGTTCACGTTCCAGCTGAAGGCGCTCGCGCTTCGACAGGTTCTGATAAGAATCGCTGGCCATCAGTTTGTCGATGTTGGCCATCTTGCGCACTGCCTTACGGATGGTGGCAAAATTGGTGAGCATACCGCCCGGCCAGCGCTCGGTAACGAAAGGCATTCCAATCTTGCTTACCTCGTCGGAAACAATGGCTTTTGCCTGCTTCTTGGTAGCAACAAACAGCACTTTCTTTCCTGAACGTGCTAACTGACGAAGTGCATTTGCAGCCTCTTCAATCTTTGCCTGGGTTTTGTAAAGGTCGATAATGTGGATACCGTTGCGCTCCATAAAAATATATGGTGCCATATTAGGATTCCACTTGCGGCGCAGGTGGCCAAAATGTACGCCTGCATCCAGTAATTCGTCGAAAGATACTCTTGACATAAATTGATTATTGATGTTTACATTCACTAAAAACAATTGGTGAGTAGATCTTTGAAAGATGTCTCACCAATTTGGATACTAAACTCTTTTGAGAAGCTGCAGCATTAGCGTTTGCTGAACTGGAACCTCTTACGTGCTTTGGGGCGTCCGGGCTTCTTGCGTTCGACCATTCTCGGGTCGCGGCGCAGGAGGCCTTTAGCCTTAAGAACAGGGCGAAACTCGGGATTGATGGCACAAAGTGCGCGGCTGAGTCCGAGGCTGAGGGCTTCGGCCTGACCGTTGAATCCGCCACCATCGAGGTTCACTTTGATATCGTACTTACCAAGGTTATCGGTAAGCGCCAGAGGCTGCTCGACTTTGTAGTGCAGCATCTGGGTCGGAAAATACTCCTTGAAATCTCTTTTGTTGACCGTGATGCTACCGTTACCGGGTTTCACATATACGCGTGCTACGGCTGTTTTTCTCCTGCCTAAAGCGTTCACTACTTCCATGTGGTGTATGCTGTTTTAAAATGTAATGGTCTTGGGTTGCTGGGCCTCATGCTTGTGATTGGGGCCGGTGTACACGTGCAGGTTGCGGAAGAGCTCTGCTCCAAGTTTATTCTTGGGAAGCATGCCCTTAACTGCGTGTTCAACAACGGCAACGGGCTTGTGCTTTAGCTGCTCGCGAACCGTGCGGAAACGCTGGCCACCCGGATATCCGGTGTGCCAAACATAAACTTTATCATCAAGTTTATTGCCGGTTAGTTTAATCTTCTCGGCATTCACCACAATGACGTTATCGCCACAATCGCTGTGGGGAGTAAATGATGGCTTGTGCTTGCCACGCAGGATTTTGGCTACTTCCGAAGCAAGGCGACCAAGCACCATGCCTTCGGCATCAACCACCACCCATTCTTTATTGGCCTGCTCTTTGCTAACGCTGACCGTTCTGTAACTCAGGGTATTCATCGAATAATGTGTTTCAACCTATTGTTTGCACGTATTTATCCCAAAAGGGGGTGCAAAGATAGAAAGTATTTTTTAATACAACAATTTTGCTCACAACATTTTGTTGAAAAGCTTGTGTCAGCAACTTGACTTATGGCAGAAAAAAACAATAGCAATTTGTTGTGCGATGAATGGTTTGCCGGTACAATCAGAAATGCTGTTTTATTTTATGGTTGCGAGGTCGGTGCCCGGTGGCAATCCCTGCGGGTAACGCCCAAATTTCCAGAAATCACTCTTGCTGATATCCACCTGTGTATAGCCCGTAGCCTGATAACTTCCTGCTAAAATGGAACTGGTAGCTATGAGGTTGAGGGGTATGGTTACTATTGAGCATGATGTGGCTTAAGGAAAGGTTGCTCATTAAGCCTCTTTGTGTCGTGCAGCAGGGCATTGGACGAGCGGTATGATGACCTGAACCGGTAGTTTGCACATCCTCCGGCGAAAAGTTTCAGCATCGTGGCCAGAAGAAGTGATAAGCTCACTGAAGTTTTCATCTTTGGTTGGTGTATGGGCCAAAGATATACCAAAGCCGAAAAATGGCATCATGGCTGCCAAAAACCAGGCTGGCGGCTTATTGCCGACTATTGAAACTCGCGAAACATTTCGTGTATGCCTTTGTGAACCTCATACCAAAAGTTCAGGGCGGCTTCGTGTGCGTTGGTGCTAAATTTGTCTATCCAGCTGTTTAGCTCCTCATTTTCAACATTATCCTCGTATTTCTTCTTACGCAGGAACTGAAACACGAAGTCGATATTCCGGTGCGATTCCCAGAAAATTGCAGCATTCCGGCTGTTGATGCGCGAGGCTGTCAGCTGGAGGTTGCGGTTGAAGGCCTCTTTCATGCCGAATAATTTTTCTACCACCTCTGGCATAATATCTTCGGCCCATCCGCGATGAAAGCGGCAAATACCAAGGTTGTCCATCAATAGCTCGGCTATCATCCTGCGTGCGTTTTCGCGTCCCAGCTGGCGGGGCGAATAGAAGTCCTTGCCATAATTCATATAATATTTCCCCATGATGGCCATAGGCGATAGTACACCAGGGCTCCAGTACTGATTAGGCACAATCCATCCCTGTCGGGCAAAGCCGATGTGCACAAAGCGGTCCATCACCTCGTGACCTTTTTCGCGGGCTAGCCGTCGTGCCAGTTTTCGGGCTCCGGCGGAAAGGTTAATTTGGCTGTTTTCGCTTACCATTTGGTCAAGAAGGGCAGCCCCAATGCGGGCATTGTGCATGGAGTGGTGCACCACATCGAAGTTTTGGGGATCGAAATCGGGCACTTCATCAAGGCCGAAGGTCTCGGGAGGTATCAGGCCATCGTGCATGCAATCCATGAGCCATGCCAATACGCCTCCAACCGAAATAGCATCGAACCCTAGCGTATCTGCTTTGAGGTTGAGGAGTTCGGCAGCACGTTGGTCAAAAACTCCGCAAAGTGGCCCCATTGTTTGATAGGGCTCGTAATCTTTCTTGAAGTGGTTGTACATCTTCTTGCATACTGCCACACAAGGTTCTCCGCAATTCTTTTGCTGTTTTGTGGCTATGGTTTCCTCGTTGAATTGTTTGAGGTAATGATCGAGCACGAAATTTTTATGAATGGCCAGACGCTGCTCCTTGGTCATATAAAGCGTCCGGTAGTTGAAGGCAATAATCCGCTCGTCGATGGTAGCAAAGTTGACGCCGAAGGTTCCGCCGGTGTTGAAATTGGGGTCGTAGCGGTATTTGGTGGTAGCTTCAAGGTCTTTTGCTGCGAGTTTTTGGTCATATTTTGCCTGAAACCATTCATCGGCCACTTTGCGGTCGCGAAAGTCGTCGTCCACAACGGTGCCGCCATAAATAACCCCAACAATTCCATGTTGCTGAAGGAGTTTGCTTCCAAAGCCTCCCCTGCCGGCCCAACAGTCAACGTAGGTCAGTTCGTTTCCCTTTTTAACGGGTGCCGAAGCAATAGCGCCAAAATCGGTGCGGAGCGAAGCCGGTCCGGTAGCCAGCACACGTGGCTCTGTTTCGTAACGGTTTCCAAATTTATCCAGAGCATACTGCATCACACCATACACTCCTCCCCTGCCGTGCGACCAAACTTCGCCAGGATCGACGGGATGAAGCTCAACTTCGACCTCCTCGCCATGGTTACGGTTCAGGTAAAGCAAGGATGGCTGTGTGGCTTTACCTATAATGCTCAGCATATTGATACCCAGATTATCAAACACCAGCGCTGCGCCACCCATGGAAGAGATGAAGAAACCATGCCATGACGGGGATATGCCTGTAAAAATTAGCCGGTTGGAGCCGGGAAATATTGAACCAGCCAGCAATCCGGCGCCGATATTCAGGCTGTTGTGCTTGAAGGCAAGATGTATGCCCAGATCGACAGGCCCGAAAAAATCGCCAAGACGGTAGCGGTTCAGCCGGTAAAAACCATTGGAGGCATCGATCATCAAGACTTTGAGGGAAAGCTTACTCATAAAGGTGTGTTATTTGGATTGGGTTATTCACGAAGGTGGATTGCGGCTTGATTGCTCATCTTTTCTGTAAGGATATGATGTTTTATCAGGCTATGTAAAGATAACGAATATTAAATGAGTTATCCCCATAAAACCCACTACGACAACCCGAAACATTTTTCCACAAGCATCATCAGCCTGTATGCACCATTGCCCGGGTTCGTTATTAAACCATGCATCATTCCTGATTGTTCCGGAAGAGCAATAATCGACAAACAACCTGACTTTGATGCTGCATCTTCCCAATCGATACCAATCGAGCGATATCTTTCAATTATCTGCTTAAAGATAAGACAAGGACAGCATAATTATTTGTTGCATTGGTCAGGAATTATCAATGCCGTTAATTGAATGACTTTAATTATCCTAACTTTGACTTCAAATGGTTTTGGGCCGATAAATTGATAATTGGGAATTATTCAAGGAAATCACAGAAAATATTATGAAAGTTCGCCTCAAACTGCTCGATCGTTACCTGACATTATGGATATTTCTGGCCATGGCCGCCGGTGTGCTGCTGGGAAAACTCTTTCCCGGTATTGCGCACTTCACCGATTCGCTTTCGGTAGGTACAACCAATATACCGCTGGCTATTGGTCTGATTCTGATGATGTATCCCCCGCTGGCCAAGGTCGATTATTCACTTTTGCCACTTGCGTTCCGCAATGTAAAGGTGATGTCGTTTTCGTTGCTGCTGAACTGGATAGTCGGACCCATACTGATGTTTGCGCTGGCTGTGATATTTCTGCGCGACCACCCGGGTTATATGAGCGGAGTGATTCTTATTGGTCTGGCGCGCTGCATTGCCATGGTGATTGTCTGGAACGATCTGGCCGGAGGTAGTCGCGAATATGGCGCCATACTGGTGGCACTCAACAGCGTGTTTCAGGTGATTACCTATAGCTTTTATGCCTGGTTGTTTATCAATGTGCTGCCCAAAGCCCTGGGCATTGGCGATTTCGACATTCACGTACCCATGAGCGAAGTGGCCAAAAGCGTGTCCATTTACCTAGGCATCCCATTTGCAGCGGGTTTTTTGAGCAGGCGCTACCTGATCAAATGGAAAGGCAAAGATTGGTTCAATCGCAAATATGTGCCCATCATTTCTCCCATCACTCTATACGCCTTGCTGTTTACCATAGTGGTGATGTTTAGCCTCAAGGGCGAGAAGATTGTCGAATTGCCTTTTGATGTGTTACGGGTGGCGATACCACTGGTGCTTTATTTTATCATCATGTTTTTGTTCAGCTTCCTGGCGGGAAAGGCCATGAAGATTCCCTACGAAACCAATGCTTCGGTTGCTTTCACCGCCACGGGCAACAACTTTGAGCTGGCCATTGCGGTGGCTATTGCCGTATTCGGCATATACTCAGCTCAGGCATTTGCCGGGGTTATCGGTCCATTGGTAGAAGTTCCTGTGCTGATTCTGCTTGTGAAACTCAGTCTTTTCCTGAAGAAAAAACTCTACCCTCATGCTTGACGAACTTGATAAACTCATCAGGAGCCTCGATATCACCAAGATTGACCCCAAAAGGAAAGCGCTTCTGAATCAAATAGCTTTGCATATCGGTGATGAATTGAAGCACGACAGGGTAGCCCTCAATTTCATCTGCACCCACAATTCGCGCCGCAGCCACCTTTCGCAGGTTTGGGCACAGACCATGGCAGCGTTTTACCGATTGGAAGGCATCGATTGTTACAGTGGAGGCACCGAAGCAACGGCATTGTTTTATAAGGTTTCAGAAACTTTGGAAAAACAAGGCTTTCAGGTGGTTCGTCTTTCTGAGGGCACCAACCCCGTTTACGCTATTCGCTACAGCAAGCATCACCTTCCTCTGACAGCATTTTCGAAGGCTTACAACCACCCTTTCAATCCTGCGACAGGATTTGTGGCGGTGATGACCTGTGATTCGGCCAATGAGGCTTGTCCGGTGGTATATGGTGCCGGGGCGCGTTTTGCATTAGTATATCATGACCCAAAAGTTTCGGACAATACTCCGCATATGGATGAGGTGTATGCCCAACGCAGCCTGCAGATGGCCATGGAGATGAAATATTTGTTTGAGCAGATAAGCCGAAGGCCTTGAAAAAATCCTCCAAATCTATATAGAGGTCTTACTCAGAATTCAACAAAACATCCATTTTAGCCATAAAAAAAACCGGATAGCCAATGCTTACCCGGTTTTTCTTTGGTTTAGGCAATATATTATTTGCCTGAGGGCACCTGATAAATCAGCGAACTGTTCCTGTATCCCGGCAGGTTTTTAAACCAATCAGGGAACTGAACACCGCCGCTCATGGCCCATTCGGCAAACTTGAGGTGCACAGTAAGAATATCCTGCTTTTCAATGGGATAAGCGAATGACTCATAGATATTGATGGCCCAGGGGTGGTTTTTGTCTGTAACATACCATCTTCCGGTACCGGGATTGCTGTTGTCTTCCCACTGACCAAACAGGCTCATATCAACAAGATCGGTAGGTGGGTAGTATGGCAGATGCACCTCGTGGCTGCGCACCCTGTTCACGATGATGAAAGGATTAAAGTTACCGATATTTAGATCGTTGACTGCAACCTCATTGGGTTTGAAATTGATGGTCAGAACAAAAGTTTTTGGGGCTACGTAAGGTGCATCAGGGGTGGTATTTACACCGATGCCAATGCCCGGATGCTGCATATGAGCAAAAGCATTGTCGAACAAAATGAAAGTTGGCAATGATTGTCCGGCTTCAGTGCCATTGCTGTTCAGATTCACAATGTTTTCAGTGAGCGTATAGCCATTCACCGAAAGAATGTCCGAGGGTGATAAATCTCCGGTGAGCTGGAATCCAAAGCCATTTTCATACGAGGCACCGAAGGCTTTCAGGGTAAATGTCCCGATGAGTTGCTCCACATTGTTATTGACGTTACCCACGATTTCGAACTGATAGTCAATTACCATATCGTTGAAATCGTAGTCGCCCTTGCCCGGCCATAAGTCTTCGAATGCCAGAGTACCAGGGCCGGTAGCAGGAAACAGGTTAGCTGCTCCCTGATATACATTTACGGTGATCGTCGCAATACTGCAAAGGTTATTGGCATCGCACACCTGATAATTCACACTAACCTGTCCGATGAAATTCTGAACAGGAACAAAAGTGACTAAACCGCTGGCCGGATGCACCGAGAAAACGCCTTCCGTTGTTGGGTTGGGTCCGGTTCCGGAGATCAGGGTGACGGTGGTAGGAATGAGCGGCTCACTACCCTGCAAGTCGTTGGCAACTACGTTTATGGTAATTGGATTGTTAGCAAGGGTAGTCGCAAAATCATCTATGGCAGTAGGACCGGATGGTGCTCCAACAACCACCGTTACGAGAGCGTCATCACAAAGGTTATTCTGGTCGCAGATCTGATACTTAACGGTACTGGTTCCGGTAAAGCCCGAAGCAGGAGTGAAGGTAATGCTACCGGTTGAACCATTCACAGTGAAAACACCTTGTGATGCAGGTGGAGTAGTACCGGCAACCAGCGTGAGGGTAGTAGGCACGATGGGCGTACTTCCCGGCACATCATTGGCCAGCACGTCTATTGTAACAGGAGTACCATAATCTGTCGAAGCATTGTCGTTGTTTGCCGTTGGGCCGGTGGCCGAACCAACAACAACGGTAAGTGTAGCCTGAGCGCAGATATTTAATTGGTCGCAAACCATATATGTAACAGTAGCAGGGCCGCTGAATCCCTGAGCCGGGGTAAAGGTGATATGGCCTGTGACAGGGTCAACACTGAACACACCGGTTGATGGCGGAGGTGTAGTTCCTGCCACAAGCTGAACTGATGAGGGAACCAATGGGCTGTCGCCAGGAGTGTCATTTGCTAATACGTTAACGGTTACTGGCGTATTGTAAGAAGTATTTGCCTGATCATTGTTGGCTGTAGGACCGGTCGGGTTGCCAACAACTACGGTAATCACAGCCTGTGAACAAAGATTGATCTCATCGCAAACCTTGTATTCAACCGTACTTGTTCCACTGAAACCATTAGCCGGAGTAAAGGTCACCTGACCGGCATTATTAACGGTGAAAACACCTTGAGAAGCCGGAGGTATGGTCCCGGCCATAAAGACCACCGAAGAGGGTACGAGCGACGAGTTGCCGGCAATATCATTGGCCAGAATATTCAGGGTTACAGGTGTGTTGAATGGGGTAGTTGCATGGTCGTTTACAGCAGTTGGCCCGGTGGCATTACCCACGGTTACTGTAACCAAAGCTTGTGAACAAAGCCCGACTTCATCACAAACCTGATACTGCACTGTCGAAGATCCGCTGAATCCTACAGCAGGTGTAAATGTAATCTGCCCTGTAGAACTATTGACACTGAAAACACCTTGTGAGGCCGGCGGGGTAGTACCTGCAACCAGCGTGACCGACGAAGGAACCAGTGGTGTGCTTCCTGCCTGATCGTTGGATAAAACGTTGAGGGTTAATGGAGTATTGTAAGGTGTGCTGGCATTATCAGCCACTGCTGTGGGGCCTACAGGCGGAGAAACAACTACTGTTACCAATGCATTGGAACAAAGGTTGAGTTGGTCACATATTTTGTACTGCACTGTGCTCGTTCCACTAAATGTGGCTGAAGGTGTAAAAGTTATCTGACCTGTATTGTTGTTTACCGTAAAAACACCCTCAGAAGCCGGAGGTACTGTGCCGGGAACAAGCGCTAATGATGAAAGCACAAATGGATTTGTCCCAGCCACGTCGTTTGTCAGTACATTAATAGTGACAGGAGTACGGAATGGTGTTGTGGCATTGTCAGGATTGGCTGTGGGAGGCACAGCACTGACAGCTAGGTTTACTGTGGCGCTATTGTTTGATGAAACAGGGTCATAGGTTGACGAGCTTACTGTGGCTGTATTGGGCAAATTGCCATAAAACGAACTGCTTACCGTGCCCGTGATTGTCAGCGTGGCATTTGCACCACTATTCAGCGTACCAACATTCCATGTGGGTGCAGTCCAGGTTCCAACAGATGGGTTAATATTCTGAACAGTAAGGGCGCTATGGAGCACATCTGTCACCAACACATTACTTGCCTCGGTAGGTCCATTGTTTGTTACTGTTACCGTGAAGGTGACCTGTTGTCCGGAACTTATCTGATTCGGATTGGCGGTTTTAGTTACAGCCAAATCAGCAGATAGCACTTTAACCGTTACGGTGGCGATATCGCAATTATTTGGCGCATTTTTCATACAAATCTGATAAATAAACGTATATGTGCCACCTGGTGTTCCGGGGGCAACATTCACCTGACCCGTACTGGTATTCAGGGTAATGCCGGGATGCGATGGTGGTGTTGCAACAGACAGGTTGACCTGTGAAATGGTGATCGGATTGCCATTAAAAATGTCGTTTGAGAGCACGTTCTGCACTGCAACACCACCGGTATTACTAGGTAAAGGAGTACCCACGTCGTCAACTGCCAGGGGAAGTGGGTTTGGGTTGTTCACCGGGTTAGAAAACACTCCTCCTGCCACACCGATTTGCACCGAATAAAATCTTTCGCTGTTTTGACCGGTCTGGCCCAATGCGAAAGAAATCTTGTTGTTTGGATTCACATAGTTTGCAATGAAAGCAGCACTGTTGTCGAATGTCACTCCGGGCAGACTGGTTGTGATACCCAAAAATCGCGTTCTCCCTGTATTATTGTTCGTCGAAATGGTCAGACCTGTGGGGTTATTCACCATATAGCTTGTATATCCGCCCACTTCAACGTATTCCCTGTTGTTTGAACCGTTTCCATCGATATCAATACCGGTAATATTATAGTTGTAGAGAAAAACCGGGGCATCGTTGGCCGTGTTGAAGAATTGCAGCTCATACACCACATAACCTCCGCCAAATCCTGCCCCTATCCTAGGCTGAAATCTTGTTTCCTCACCTGTGATTGCATCATCATCGAAATTGGTAATCGTTGCATTATTCCGTTCCACGATGGTCATAATGGCATAAACCACTATCCCGTCTTTGGTGATTACGTTGGAATACTTGTGCTTACTGCCTGCATTTGTACCGCTATTACCAGTGTTAACGATTACTGTTCGTTGCGCATTGGTATAACTCATGGTGTGTCCCTGAATGTTCAGGATGAACGATTGCTGGGCGTGTACTGTCGTGGCGACCAGCATCATCAGGAAAAATGAAAAGGAGATGTAATACTTTTTCATTATATTATGTCTTATTGGTTATTTTCTTGAATTGCCTTAATTGAACTGATAGTTCAGATTCTGGCCACTGAGGGCCAGATTGGTTGTCATTCCCTGAAACTTCAGCTTCACCGTTTTCTCAAACGAAGGCAAGGTAAGTTTCATGGTGTAGGGCGTTCCTGAAGTCAAAAACGCGCGCTGATAAGCGACGTCATTGCTGTTGGTCACCTCAACCATACCATCGTTATTGGCAGTGATTGTTAAGGCGTAATCTTTTGTGGTCTTCCAGTCAAAACCGGCAGGCACCTGCAATTCTTCCATATTCTTTGGCTGATTAGGCTCAAAGCGGTCTTTTCTGCAAGAATATAGTGTGCCCAGAACTGCTACCATCAAAAAAAATGCAATCTTTTTCATATCCCAGAGTGTTTGTTAAATTTTTCGGGTCAATTATCGTGCCATATACATATAAGCCTAATTATCAGATATATATAAATGAATCAATGTCAATAGTTTCCAATATTAGGAATTATTTCCTGATAAAATCAATTAATTCCTCTTTTGTAAATATGTTGTTCATTTCTGTAGCCGGGCAAATTACGGTACCAGTCGGGAAACAAGTTTCCTCCACTGACTGCCCAGGGGACAAACTTATGGTAAGCCATGGTAATATCCCGCTTTTCCTTAGGATAGTCGAAGCTTTCGTAGAGGTTGATGGCCCAGGGCAGGTTGTTTGCCGTCACATAATATTTGCCCTGTTGCGGGCGGCTGGCATCCTCCCATTTGCCGAAAAGAGAAGCATCGGCTTTTGTAGTAGGGAGATAATTGGGCAGATGCACCTCATGTCCGCGTACCTTGTTCACGATAAGAAAAGGATTGAACGCGCCGATATTCAGGTCGTTCAGTGTAGTGCTGCCGGGCTCGAACTGCATGTTTATCAATATGGTAACCGGCTCAACATAAGGTGCATCAGGATCGGTATTCACCCCTGTGCCAATGCCCGGATGCTGCATTTGGGTAAAAGTATTGTCGAATACGATGATCGTTGCCTTGTCCTGTCCAGTTTCTATTCCACTGCTGTTCAGCTCGATATATCCGTCAGTCAGACGGGAGCCTGTTACTGATAGTTTGGTCTGGTCAACGGTTGATGGCAACTGGAATCCAAAACCGTTTTCGAGTGCTGCTCCAAAAGCCTTAATGGTAAAGGTTCCTGTAACGCTCAACACATGGTTGGTCATGTCGGAATGCATCTCGAAACGGTAGTCCATCACAAGATCGTTGAAGTCGTAGTCGCCCTTTCCGGGCCAAAGGTCCTCGAAAGCAAGAGTGCCCGGGCCTGTTGCCGGGTAAAAATTGGTGAGCGGTTCGATGATGTTGATGGTAAGCTGGGCTTGTGCTGCCAGGTTATTCGCGTCATGCACCGAATAATGGGTAATCACTGTGCCAATGAAGTCGGGAACCGGTGTAAAATTTATCATACCCGAAACCGGATCGATGGTAATACTGCCTTGAGTGACAGGGTTTGGTGCAGTTCCGGCAACGATAGTCACGCTGCCCGGATTGATGGGCGCATCGCCTGCCACGTCATTGCCCAGCACATTAATGCTGAGCGTCTGGTTTTTTATTCCGGTGGCTATATCATCATTGGCAACAGGCCCATTCAATGGTATTACATGCACTTCGGCCGTTGCAGAATTGTTCTGCGGATAGGGATCCGTTTCAGCCGCCGTGGCCGTGACAGTGTTGTCGTAATGACCTGTTGGAAGCACTTTGGCAGTAATAGTCATGAGATACATCATGCCAGGATTAATTGACGGGATGTTCCAGATTGGCGCTATCCAGGTGCCATTACCGGTATATACAGAAACTAACTGGTATCCATCGGGCAACTGGTCCTGCACCACCACATTGTTTGCCACAAGATTTCCATGGTTATACACCCTGATGGTAAATATCACATTGGTTCCTATGTCGGGATTGGCGTTGTTCACGGTCTTGGTAAAAATGTGTTTGAAAATCAGGAATGAACCTCAGGTTAATGGTCTTCTGCCTATCAAAGATACGACCGAAACAGATGTATTAACAAATTCTTAACAAAAATCGTGCTGATTTCATAAGCAATTGTATATCAATTTCTTGAGCTTGGAAATGAGATTGCATTTATCCCAATAATCAACGATTATTCCAAAATCCGGAACCACAAAAAGTAAGGGGAAATGTTTGCGATAAAGAGATTGTAAATTCCTGACGGTTAGCGGCTAAGGTTATGGCTTCCAGAATCCGGGGCGCATAAGGGCCAAAATGGTATAAAACTCAAGTCTTCCCAGTAGCATTAGCAACATAAGTGTCAGCTTGGAAATATCCGAAAGGTGAGCAAAATTCGAAACAGGGCCTGTAGTACCTAAGCCCGGTCCGATTCCGGCCATACAGGTGGCCACCGAGCCCGCTGAGGTCAGGCCATCGTTTCCAAAAAAAACGAGTGACATGGTACCCACGGCAAAAATGAAGAGATAAGTGACAATAAAATTAAGCATATAGTTCTGGCTTTCCACCCCAAGTACATTATCGTTCACCTTGACCATGACATATCCCTGCGGATGCAATACGCGTTTGAAATAAGCCCTGAGCGACCTGAGAAAAACCAGATGTCTGACCATTTTAATTCCGCCGGCGGTTGATCCTGTGCTTCCTCCAAGAAACATGCATAGAAATATCAAATACCAGGCATAGACAGGCCATACAAGGTAATCGTCGGTAGCAAAGCCTGTGCAGGTGATGATTGAAACAGTCTGAAACATGGCATCGCGAAAGGATTGTTCCAGGCCGCGGTCGGTCTGATAAAACAGTAAGAGTGTTAAAACCCCACCAACACCAAGCACAACTTTTAAATAGAACCAAAACTCGCTGTTGCTGAATATCTTCTTTGGCACTCCCGTTGCCAGATAATAATGAATGATATAATTGGTTCCGGACAGAAACATAAATAACATGATAACATACTGAAGGTAGGGCGAATAGCCGGCAATGCTATCGTTTTTTGGGGAGAAACCTCCGGTGGCTACAGTACCAAAAGCATGACAAAGACTTTCGAAAAGGTTCATGCCACCCAATACAAGAAATACAACCTCGAGAAAAGTGAGCGAAGCATAAATAATGACCAGCGTTAAGCCTACCTTGCGGATGCGGGGCTGAATGCGCTCATGAAATGACGACTCCGAAGAAAAAAGGTGATAACCTCCGATTTTCAGCGAAGGCAAAATGACCACCACAAGCAATACTATTCCGATACCTCCAATCCAATGCGTAAGACTTCGCCAGAACAGCAGTGCTTTTGGAAGCGATTCGATATCGGTCAGAATTGACGACCCTGTTGTCGTAAAACCAGATAATGATTCAAAAACAGCATTTACCGGCCCATCTATGCTACCTGACAGGATATAAGGCAATGACCCGGCCAGGCCCATACTCACCCACGAAAAAGTAACAGTAAGGTATGCATCCTTCTTGCCCATCATTTTTCTATCGGGCACATTCCGTGATATATACAGCAAAAAAGAGGCTATTAAAGCAACAATAAGGCTGCTAAAGAACAAATATGCCCATGCTTCGCCGTATATCCATGCCACGATGATGCTTAAAAGCAAAAAAACCGCTATTACGATGAGATTAATCCCGACTATCCTGATGATGGTGGCCCAGCTAAACATTACAGCAACAATGGGTACTGGTTAAACGGTCACAAAAGTAATCAATTGGTATTGGCTTTAATGCTTTTGAAATAATTTCATTTTCAGCCATAATTTATTGATATTGAGATGATAAAAAAAGTGAGGCTATCCTGAAGTTTTCGGACAGCCTCACTTTTGTTGCATATCAGGCAGCGGACACCTATTGACCTCCGCTCAGGCTATAACCTCTTTGGCCATCAATATAATAGAGGTTCTCCAGCTTAATCCACTTCAGTTCTGCTGCCTCTATGCGTTGGAGCAGCTCGCGGATTTGGGCATGAGTGGCCAGAGCATCGGTACTGCGGCGCTCAAACCGGCAACGCCAATGGTCGGTGCAGAAGGTTTCGGGATGATGCCCGGGATAAACCAGCTGTCCGCGGTTGCTGATCATGACCAGCTTAAGATGATCGCCGGCAATGGTTTCGAGTTTCTTGCCGAGCTCCTGGGGATCAATCACGCCATCGTGAATAAAGATATCTGAGCCGACAAGCTCGGTTTTCTGGTCACGTACATTTTTATAGGTAGGCTTTACGAACACCACCGATTGTGCATTGCCGTATTCGACGGGTTTTAGCGCAGTGGGCTTTTCTCCCAACCTTTCGATTACTGCCTGCGCAAACTCACGTGTGCCCACCTCAGTATATCTCGTTTCACCGCTCTCCTTTATTTTTCGGGCCAGATCGTAAGTCACCACACGGTCTTCAATGGTTTTGAGCCATGCGTTATGAATTTTTTCGGCAACGTCGTTTTGCCCGATATGCTGCAGCATGAGAATTGCGCCATGAAGCAGACCCGATGGGTTAGCCAGATTCTGCCCTGCCCTGCGTGGAGCTGAGCCGTGAATGGCTTCGAACATCGCATATTCGTCGCCAATGTTGGCACTCCCTGCCAGTCCAACGGAACCTGCCACCTGAGCAGCCACGTCCGAAGCGATATCACCATAAAGGTTGGGCATCACTATCACATCAAAATCGGCCGGACTGTCGGCAATCTTGGCCATGCCAATATCGATAATCCAGTGTTCCTGCTCAATATCAGGATATTCCTTGCCCACTTCGTCGAATACCTTGTGAAACATACCATCGGTAAGCTTCATGATATTGTCTTTGGTCATGCAGGTGAGCTTTTTGCGACCCTGACTACGTGTGAATTCGAAGGCGTAGCGCACAATTTTTTCGGTGCCCGGGCGGGTCAGGATTTTAAGGCATTGCACCACTTCGGGCGTTTGCTGATGCTCAATACCCGCGTACAGGTCTTCTTCGTTTTCACGTACTATGACCAGATTCATTTTGGGGTGGGCCGAAGGCACAAACGGATGATAACTTACGGATGGCCTGACATTGGCATATAAACCAAAGGTTTTCCTTACGTTAACATTCAGGCTCTTATACCCTCCGCCTTGCGGCGTTGTGATCGGAGCTTTAAGGAAAATCTTGTTTCGCCTGAGGGTTTCCATCGATTCAGGGCTGATGCCGGAGCTGTTTCCGGCCAGGTAAACCTTTTCGCCAATCTCGATGTAATCGGCTTCGATGCGGGCACCTGCGGCCATCAATATCTCCATAGTGGCATCCATTATTTCGGGGCCGATGCCGTCGCCTCGTGCAATGGTAATTCGCTGTTTCGTTTCCATCGTAGGTATTTGTTACTTCTTGTGTTGAATGGTCACCATCCGGGAATGCTGTTTTTCAGTCAATTGCCATTATTGTCGAGAGATGAAAAAACCCTCCTCAGGCATATTGGAAAACATGCAAATTTAACACTTTAAGGGCAATGCCCATCAACCATGGAGGCTGCAATCCAGCATTACTTATCTTTGTGGCCTTGCAACAGTAGAAGAACATGTCGGTTTTTGTTGATCAGGTTAGTAAACTCTATGGTGAACAGCGTGCGCTCGATGAGGTAAGTTTGTCGATCAATCAGGGCGAAATTGTGGGTTTACTTGGGCCGAACGGCGCAGGCAAATCAACCCTGATGAAAATACTCACCTGCTACATTCCGCCCACCACCGGAAAAGCTTCGGTGATGGGATATGATGTGCAGGACAATCCGCTTCAGGTTCAGCGCATCGTTGGCTATCTGCCCGAAACCAATCCCTTATATACCGATCTGTATATCCGCGAGTATCTGTCGTTTGTGGCAGGACTTCACGGCCTGAGCAAGAAGGCAGCAGCAGGCAGGATTGAGGAATTAATTGACCTGACAGGCCTGGAAGTGGAAGTTCACAAGAAAATCGGCATGCTTTCGAAAGGCTACAGGCAACGTGTGGGACTGGCGCAAGCCCTAATGCACTCGCCTGAAGTACTCATTCTCGACGAGCCTACGGCCGGTCTCGACCCCAATCAATTGCTCGAAATCAGGCAGCTGATCAAGGAAATTGGACGGCAAAAGACAGTCATCCTGTCAACCCACATCATGCAGGAAGTGGAAGCGGTGTGCAACAGGGTCATCATCATCAACAAGGGCAAGATTGTAGCCGACGACACAACAGCAAACATTACCAAAGGCAAAGGAATTGAAATGATTGAGGTAGAGTTTGCTCAAAAGGTTGAAAAACAAGCCTTTGCTTCTATTGAGGGCTTGAAACATGCCCGGCTGATTAAACACAATACCTGGCAACTGGAATCGCGACAGGGCGCCGATGTGAGGCCGGGGCTCATGCGTTGGGCTGCCGACAGAGGCATCACCATTTTATCGATGAAAAGCACTACCCGAAGCATGGAAGAGTCGTTTCACCAGCTTACGGGACAAAATAACCGATAATTTATCCGGATGGTCGGGTATATTTTTTACCTTTGCCGCCGTTGCCAATTCATTGCATGAATCATGGCAATGTGGAAAGATTTGATTGATTGCAACCACATAAAAAAATGCTAAAACAGTAGTTTGGCCTTTCAATCACTCCTTCCCGCAAACATTTAATTGTTAAATCGTTAAAAGAGTTTGACATGGGATTTTTTTTCACTTCCGAATCGGTTTCCGAAGGCCATCCGGATAAAGTTGCCGACCAGATTTCGGATGCAGTACTTGATGAAATGCTTCGCTTCGATCCTGAATCGAAAGTTGCTGTAGAAACTTTAGTCACGACCGGTCTGGCTGTGGTGGCCGGTGAGGTTAAAACCAAAGGTTACGTTGATTTACAGCGCATTGTTCGCGACACCATCAACAATATTGGCTATACCAAAGCCAGTTATCGCTTCGATGGCAATTCGTGCGGCGTGCTTTCGGCCATACACGAGCAATCGCCGGATATCAATCAGGGCGTTGAGCGTCAAAATCCTGAAGATCAAGGTGCAGGCGATCAGGGAATGATGTTTGGTTACGCATGTAACGAAATGGACAACTTTATGCCGCTCAGCAGCGAGCTTGCCCATATTCTGCTTCAGGAACTGGCCAATATCAGGCGCGAAGGCAAGCAAATGACCTATCTGGGACCCGATGCCAAATCGCAGGTGACCATTGAGTACGAAAACGGATGGAAACCTGTCCGTATCGACACCATTGTGGTTTCGACACAGCACGACGAATTTGATACCGACGACGCACGAATGCTGGCTACTATCTATAACGACGTAAAGCATATTCTCTTACCCAGAGCTAAGGCTAAACTTCCAGAAAAGTATCGTCCGTTGCTCGAAAGCGAAGGACTTAAGCTTTTTGTGAACCCAACGGGCAAGTTTGTTATCGGCGGACCACATGGCGACTCGGGCCTCACCGGTCGTAAGATTATCGTGGATACCTATGGTGGTCGTGGTGCTCATGGAGGCGGAGCATTCTCGGGCAAAGACGCTTCAAAGGTTGACCGTTCGGCTGCTTATGCCGCAAGACATATTGCAAAAAACATCGTAGCTGCAGGTGTGGCCGACGAAGTGCTGGTGCAGGTGGCTTATGCCATTGGCGTAGCTGATCCGGTTGGTTTTTATGTCAACACTTTCGGAACCGCAAAAGTGAAGGACGCCAATGGTCAGCTATTGAGCGATAGCGAAATTGCATCCAAAATCCAGCAGATCGAAAAATTTAACCTTCGCCCCTACCATATCGTAAAACGGTTTGGGCTTAAGAATCCCATCTTTCACGCCACAGCAGCCTACGGTCATTTCGGCCGCGAATCCTTCGAAAAGGAAGTAGAGGTGTATGACGCTGAAAATGCCGACCGCTCCGAAACCGACTCCAACGGAAAAACCCGGTATTTCAGGACGGTGACTTTCTTTGGCTGGGAAAAAACGGATGCTGTGGCCGACATCAGGGCAGCATTCGGCTGTTAAGGTTTTGCTCATTTGACAGGTAAATGCAGTAATCGTCACAACAATTACTGCATTTTTCTTTACTTGCAGCAGAAATGCCTTTCAAATGTACCACGACGAAATCAGGCAATATTGCCTGAGCAAACCGCACACCTCCGAGAGTTTGCCCTTTGATGATCAAACATTGGTGTTTAAAGTGGGCGGCAAGATGTTTGCCGTGCTGGCGCTCGATGAGCCCAATCTGGCCCTGAAGGCCGACCCGGACGAGGTAATATTCAGGTTGGAACATTATCCTGAAGTGAGACCTCCGCGCCACTTCGACAAACGACACTGGCATTTTGTGCGATTCGAAAACCTGACAAACGAAAAACTGCTCGTCGAATGGATCGACAGATCGTATGCGCTGATTGTGGAAAGCCTTCCGAAAAAAATCCGCAAGGAGCTTAATATTTGATTTTCAGGACAAATATTTCTGAATCATTTTTTCCAGTACAGGCTTTGGCTTTGCACCAACCACCTTCTCAACAAGCTTACCATCCTTAAAAATCATGATGGTGGGAATGCTTCTGATGCCGTATTTAGCCGCAGTTAACGGATTTTCGTCAACATTGAGTTTTCCCACTTTCATCCTGCCTTCATAGTCCGACGCCAAGGTTGATATAATCGGTCCAACTATCCTGCATGGCCCGCACCATGGCGCCCAAAAATCCACAAGGCTAAGGCCTGAAGCAACAGTTTCGTCAAAGTTTTGATCACTCAGTATGATCAGTGCAGGATGCTCAGCCATGGAGCCATCTTTCTCCATTGCCCTGAATTGTCGGATGCGTCGGTAAATGATAAACGCCATCAACAACAATACGAGCCCCCACAATAAATAGGTAAAGTTCATGCGTCGGGAATTTTCCGCAAATCTATGGAAAACATCTGGTGGTCAATGTTGACGCATGAAATACTATATCGTTTGCTATCAGTAGATTAGATTTGCTTTCGATGAAAAAGCATATCGAAGTAGGCACTGGAGACAGTAAACTGAACGATTTCCTTTTGAAAAACAGCATTATTTTCTTACTTTTCCACAATGTAAAACCATTCCTGGGATGAAAATACTGGTGCTGGGCAATTATCCTCCGCGTCAATGCGGGATAGCCACCTTTACCTACAATCTTGTTGAGTCGCTGAAAAACGCAGCAATACTGAGCAGACGTCAGGTTGACATCGGAGTCATCGCTATGAACGATGCAGGAATGACACATGCCTATCCGCCTATTGTTGTGCATTGCATTCGCGATGATGAGGCATCGGCTTATGCCGATGCTGCGCACTTCATCAATAAAAGTGGCGCCGATCTGCTTCTGCTGCAGCACGAATACGGCATTTTTGGCGGCGAAAGCGGGGTTATGCTACTCAACTTGCTCAGACATATTAGGATTCCCGTGGTGAGCACCTTTCACACCGTTCTCGAAAAACCCAGCTTTCATCAGCGCGAGGTGCTCAGGCGTATTGCAGCCTATTCCGATTATGTGGTTATCATGAATAGCCTTGCAATAGGCTTTTTAAAAGAAGTGTTTGATGTTCCGGCCGAAAAAATCGTTCATATCCCACACGGGGTACCAGATTTTGAAGCAAATCTCGATAAGCTCGCACCACGGCCTTCAGGCTGGAAAGGAAGAAAAGTAATGCTCACTTTTGGACTGATCGGCCGCAGCAAAGGCATCGAAACAGTGATCAGAGCATTACCGGCCATAGTAGCAGAGCATCCTGATATTCTGTACGTTGTACTTGGAAAGACACATCCACATGTCCTCCGTATTGCAGGCGAGGAATATCGGGATATGCTGGAGAAGCTGACTGCTCATTTACACCTGGAAAACCATGTGGTGTTTGATAACCGGTATGTGGACGAGCTTGAATTGATGTCGCTGCTCTATCATGCTGATCTTTATGTGACGCCCTACCTCAACAGGGCACAAATCACGAGTGGCACGCTCAGCTATGCCGTGAGCGGAGGTTGTGCCGTTTTCAGCACGCCCTACTGGCATGCCGAAGAATTGTTGCAGCAGGGCCTGGGCATACTGTTCGAGTTCCAGCGCAGCGATATGCTTGCCAATCAGGTAAATCGCCTGCTGGGTATGCCTGATGAGCTTTCGGCCTTGCAGAAAAAGGCTTTTGAATACGGCACCACCATCACATGGCCAAAGGCCGGACTGCGCTACCTCGACACCCTGAGACTTGCCATAAGCCGCAAACACAAGCCTGTTGTTCAGACCATTAAGGCAGAATATTCCACTAAGCACCTGTGCAGGCTCACAACGAGTACCGGCTTGCTGGAGCACGCAAAAGGCATAATACCCAGCTTCGCGCATGGATATTGCCTGGACGACAATGCCAGAGCAGCGCTTTGCCTGTTGATGGCCGACAATGCCGGCATCGAAAGGCTGGACATGAATCTTTTATCGACCTATCTGGCATTTGTGGCCCATATGCAGGAGAGCAACGGTTCATTTTCCAATTATTTGTCTTTCAGCCGGGTAAAACACGATAAGGACTTTTCGGACGACGCCTATGGCCGTGCCATGTGGCTGATTGGCTACCTTATCTGCCATGCGCCCTGCGATGCCTTGTTTCAGACCGCACATGAGATGTTTCATCGCTCGTTGCCGCACATCGACAAGCTTCGCTATGCCCGCGGCTATGCCAATGTAATATTTGGATTGCTGGAATACCATCAGAAGTTTCCCGACCAGGAACGCATTATTCACCTTATCAAAAATCTGTCGGACACCTTATGCCTGCGCTATCAGCAGCACCGCCGCGATTTCTGGCACTGGTTCGAGGATGCACTCACTTACGACAATGGATTGATTCCGGCTGCATTGTATGCTTCGTATCAATTATTGCGCGACGAAAAATATCTCTCGGTGGCCGAAACCACGCGTAAATTCCTGGAAAGCAAGTGTTTTATCAACCCATGGCTGAGCCTGATCGGTAACCACAGATGGCTGCGCTTCGACAGCACTTATGAACTGTTTGCACAACAGCCCATTGATGCTTTTTCGATGGTGGCCATGTATGAGCAGGCATATTTAGCCACGGCGCGGCAGGAGTTCAGGGAAAAAATGTTGCAGTCATATGCCTGGTTTTTCGGAGAAAACGACCTGAATATCAGTGTGTACGATGCTGAAACCAAAGGTTGCAACGATGGCATAGAACCACGAAACATCAACAGGAATCAGGGCGCCGAAAGTACGGTGGCCTATCTGCTTTCGACGATAATCGTCAGGCGCAATAAGCTTGCTGCTACTTTGCAAGCAGACGCTGAAGCCTGAGCAACAGCAGGTTGCGATCGATCGGTTTACGAATATAATCGGCTGCACCCAAACTCAGCCCTTTGGCCTCGTCTTCAGGGCTGGTGTGTCCCGACAGGAAGATAACCGGAATATCAATCTTATTTGCCTGGATAAACTCGAGCATCTGATAGCCATCAAAGTTGGGCATTGCGATATCCGAAAGAATAACATCGAAGCGTCCTTTGCTGATTTGCATCAGCGCCACAATGCCATCGGGCGCAATTTCCACATCATAGCCATCGCCTTTTAGTATTCCTGCGATAATCTTCTGGTTGATTACCTCATCTTCTACCACAAGCACCCTGGCTTTTGCCATTTGAGCAGCCTTTCTGCCGCGCTGCAGGTCCGAAGGTACAAGAGCACTGAGCAACTCCTTCAGAGGGACGGTGCAATAAGTGGATGCCGTATCGCTCATGGCATAAGGAATAACCAGCTCATCGTTGTTGATGATGCTGCCGCATGAATACACAACATTGGGCACATAACCCTCACGCTCCTCTTCGTTTGGTGAAATGAGCGGTTCCGAAAGGCAGCCAATCACCTTTGTAGGATCATCCAGATCGAGCAACATGGCACTGATGACATATTTGCGCATAGTACCCACGCCGTGCGTAATGACCAGCCAGCCATATTCGGTTTCGATAGGTGAACCGCAATTGCCAACCTGAATAAACTCCCACGGAAACTTTGGTTCCTGAAGCTTGATAGCTTCGCCCCAACGGTTGATATCGTCCGAAAACATGATATAATTGTTCACCCCATCGATGCGGGCAAGCATGACATATTTTCCTCCAATTTTGCGGGGGAAAAGCGCCATACCCTTGTTTTGCGCGTTCTCGCCATGCAAAGGCATGACTTTGAATTTGTAGAAGTCGCGCGTTTCGATGAGCTTGGGCATGATGCTGAAACCGTTATAGGCAGTATAGGTGGCATAATAGCGCACGCGACCGTCGTCGTCAGTAAACTTGACGAAACGGGCATCCTCAATACCATTGCTCTCGGCAGCAGCGATGGGAAATATGACCCTGTCGGAAATGCCGGTGTCCAGCGAGAAATCAATTTCGTAGTGCGAGTCGCCCAGCCAGCTGATGGTCTGCAAAATCTTCTGCTGAGCCTCGCCTGGCCGCAACTCGCGCCGGGTTTCGTCAATAGCTCTCAGCAGCTCATTGTAGTCGAACTCATCGCGCAGTTTGCTCATGACGTGTTTAACCATTTCGTCGTCGGCGTGCATCTCGCTGAGCTTTGACATGAATTCGCTTTTGTGGTAAATGAAGTTTTTCACCGATTCGGCTTCGTCGATGAGCCGTCCGGTTGGGACAAGCGACAGGTTATTATCCTTGTCGAGCACCCCGCCGCGAAACACAACAGAGCTGATGTGACCTTCGCCGGTTGCCCTGAAACTGATGATCACACGCTTTTGACCTTCCATCAATCCGGTCTGATCAGGGTCTTCGACCATCGAAGGGTTAAAGAAAGCCGCTGACTCAATGCTGTATTCCGAAGTGAAATAAGCTCCAATGAGCAGTTGTTTGCTCTGGCTGAGTGCATCAAGATCTCCTGCCCTGCCGCTCATTATCTCCTTTACACGCCCGAAATGCCTTTTATATATTTTGGATATGTTGCGATGACGCGCTGAGAAATCGCGAAGCGATTGGTTGAGCGAAAGCTTCGCAGCTTCTTCGGGCATATCGTGCACTTTTTGGATGATGCTCTGCACACGGGCTTCGGGACCAGGAAAGAAAAATCTTACGATAACCCTGCGGGGATCGCTGTAGAAACGAATAGGCTTTCGGTTGACGGTCGTGCTCATGCGATGGATGTTTTATTTATAGTTTGTAAAATTATGGGAGCCAAAGTCAAAATCCAAATAGTCATAAAAAAACAGCCTGATTGCTCAGGCTGCTGATGCTATTCATCCATATTTCAGTTATCAGGGTTGTTTCTCAAAACCATTGGAGGTGAGCAGAAGGCTGCGACCGGCAAATTCGCGCGATTGCCAGTAACTCCTTGGATTGTGGTTGAAGAAATGATCAAGTGCAGGATCAAATGTAACCAAAGTACTGTCAGGCAAGGCTAAGCGAACATTGATGCGCTGCGACCGCAAGCCATCGGCAGCATCGAATTTGAACCAAACCGGCAGATAAAGGGTGTCGTTCCGATATTCTAACGGGAACTCGATCCTACGGATTCGCTCTCTTGCCAGATCTTCATCCTCGCCTTTTGCTATAGCCTCTGCGTTAAGCCTTGGAGTACTATTGGCAGCAACAGTTTGGATGGATAAATGTGGCATCACCAGTAGGCTTTGATCCTCACCCGACTTTTCGAGCAGATATCGCTGATTGTCGATCATTAGCATTGGCCCGCGTTCTTTAGCCCTAACTCCCATGGCCTTGATATATAGCTTATTACCTATTTCGAGCTCACGGCTGATGAGTTCGGTTTTTGCGGTTTCCCTGAAATCCGATCCGAGTTTATAAGCGGTATATCCAAGTCCAATAACGGAAAGTGTCCATAGCACACCAGCAATATTACCCAGCCCCGGCAGGTGAAAATGGGTTCCAACGATCAGCCGTATGGATACATAAACCAACATGACCACCGGTATAATAAGGAATGCGCCCAGCGAAACGCCTGCCAGCTGCGAAATACCCGGATCGGTTACAAACAGGCTGACAACATCAGCCAAAGCCAATGGAATTTCGAAATCTTCGAAGAAAGTAAAACCCTCAAATCCGGCAAAGAACACCATCAGGATTGTGAACAACGCCAACCCAATAATGAAGAATACAATACCAACAACAATGCCGGCAATTCTTGCAATGGCTTTGAGTAAACTCCCCAACACAGGACCAGCCTCGCGGCCAGCCTTGCGCAAACCCTTACCGGCCTCAACACCCATCTCGCTCATCCGCCGTCCTATTCTGTTGACTTCTTCCTGAATGCTTCGCTCAATATTTTCTACGTTCACCGGCTGGCCCTTCATCTTAAGCTTTTCAGCTGTTGTTTGTGCCTCGGGGGTTAACAACCACAGCACGATGTAGGCTACAATGCCAATTCCCGAAGCAAGGGTTAACAACACAAACAGTAGCCTGGGTATCAATGGATCAATACGGAAGTAGTGTCCAAGACCTGATGCCACTCCGGCCAGCTTTTTGTTATCCGTATCCCGGTAAAGCTGGCGCGCTGCCCTGTGATAAGCTTTGCTCCCGTTGTCGATTTTGTCGGCCTGACGCAGGCTTTCGGGAATGACCGGCACGAACGCCCACAACAAAACATAGAGTAGCACTCCAAAACCACTCAGAAATAAAAGGGTAATAAACAGGATGCGCGGTACCAGTGGATCGATGCGGAAATAGAGTGCAAGTCCTGCCGCTACGCCACCAATTTTGGCATTGGCCGGGTCGCGGTAAAGTCTTCGTGGGGCTTGCTCCTGTTCTGGTTCTTCTGCGCCGGGCATAGTTTGTCCGGCTTGCTCCTCATCCATCTGCCATGGCTGTCCAAGCACGCCAACCGCCCAATCCACATCTGTAAGGTCTATTACTTGCTTTTGTTCGTTGAGCCGGGATTGCAAAAGTTCTGCAAGACGGCTCTCGATATCGGTTATAATGTCGGCTTCGCCCTGGCGTCCAGCAAAATGCGAACGCAGGTCGCGAAGGTACCGGCTGAGGCGGTTGAAGGCTTCCTCGTCGAGGACAAACATCAATCCACTGATATTGACACTAACTGTTTTATTCATGGCTTTGTGGGTTTGATTCGTTTTCGTTATTGTTTAAAACCGATGCTACCGATGCGGAAAGCAGCTGCCAGCTTGTCTTTAGCTCGCCAAGTGCTGAAATTCCTGCTTCTGTAATCTGATAATACTTTCTGGGCGGCCCCGATCGGCTTTCCTCCCAGCGGTAGGTGAGCATGTCCTCGTTTTTTAGCCTCGACAGCAAGGGATATAATGTTCCCTCCACCACCAGCAGGTTTGCCAGCTTTAACTCGTCGAGGATATCCGAGGCGTAGGCCTCGCCCCTCCTTCGGATTATGGCCAGGATGCACATCTCGAGCACCCCGCGACGCATCTGTGAAAAATTGCTTTCTGTATTCATGGGGCAAAATTATACAATTTCCAGTACCTTGTATTACATAGTACATAAATATTTAATATATTATATTATTCATAGTACATTGACAATAATTCATCCGTGGGGTTGCCATCCGGTTGTATTTTTGATAAAAAATTTGCCCTATGCGAAAGATCATGACCTTCATTTCGGTTTTTTGCCTTGCTCTTCAACTCTTCGGGCAGGAGCAAAAACTGCTTATACTGATTGATATTCAGGAGTTTTACTTTCCCGGTGGTGCACAGCCGCTCCACGAACCCGAAGCAGCTGCCGAAAAAGCTGCTCAAGCCCTAAGCCTTTTCAGAGAGCAAGGGTGGCCGGTAGTGCACATACAGCACGAGTTTGGGCCGGGCGGCCATATTCATCCCCTTGTTGCCCCTGTTCAGGACGAAATTGTGATAACAAAGAAGGAAGTGAATGCCTTTGCCGGCACCAATCTGCTCGAAGTATTGCATTCCCTGGGTGCTACCGAGCTGTATTTTGCAGGAATGCAAACCCATATGTGTCTTGAGGCGGCTGTGAGAGCAGCCAAAGACCTTGGCTTTAGCTGCACTGTACTGGCTGATGCCTGCACCACCCGTAAGCTTCAATTCGATGGAGTGGAAGTGTCTGCCATTCAGGTTCATGCATCGACTTTGGCGACGCTTAACCGCACTTATGCGAGGGTTATCAGGACTGCAGACCTTTTGGGCGAAACAGAAAAAAAATAGCGCCCGAAGGCGCTATTAAATGTATCAACGATCTTTGGAGTAGTATTTCATGGCTTCAGGCAACCATTTTTTGATTTGTTCTATGCGGGTTTCATCGGAGGGATGGGTGCTCAGGAATTCGGGAGGCGACTGGCTGCCCTTCATTGTGGCCATACGTTGCCAAAAAGCGACAGCCTCGTTGGGATCATAGCCTGCCATGGCCATAAAAATCAATCCCAGCCTGTCGGCCTCGCTTTCGTGAAGACGACTGAAAGGCAATAAAACCCCAAGCTGAGAACCAACACCGAAAGCGGTCATCCACAATGACTGGGTTTGCTCCGGCTTGTCCTGCATGGCCACCGCCAGAGCCATTCCTCCAAATTGTGTCATCAGCTGCTGGCTCATCCGCTCGTTGCCATGCTCGGCAATGGCATGCGCAACTTCGTGACCCATCACTACGGCAAGACCGGTTTCGTTAGCCGTGATAGGCAGAATACCGGTGTAAAACACCACCTTCCCGCCAGGCATACACCAGGCATTGGCTTCGGGACTTTCGACCAGATTAAACTCCCATGCGTATCCATTCAGACGTTTGGACATTCCCTTCTCCGAAAAATATTGTTCGACAGCGCGTTGTATCTTTTCACCTACACGCTTCACCATGGCTGTCGCCTGAGTATCAGTCGAAAGTTTGTTCTCGCTCAGAAACTGACTATACTGTTGAAAGCTCATGGTCATCACCTGCTGACCGGGAATCATATTAATCTGACGGCGGCCGGTTATGGGCACTTTAGTGCACGCGAATACCACTGTGGATAAAACTATGGCTACGGCCAGATAAAACCTGATATGAACTGTTTTCATGTAACTAAAACGGTTGATTACGGATGAATGTAGTTGCCTTTAAAAAACTTTTCAGCAAAAATAACAACACATTTCACTCAAACAGACGAAAACGGTTCGTGCGTTCACTATATTTGTAGCATACGCTATTTAATAGAACAACCATGGATGAATTGCAGAGCGCAACGGGCAGTCCGAAAAACCTGCTGCCGTGGCAAACCCATAGCCTATCTATTCTCTTAATCATATTGTTCATGCTGTCGCAATTTTCGGGTTGTGATAAGCAAAGAAAGCAAGCTCAGGTGGACCCGGCCGAACTGGAGTCGTATGATAATTTTCTGAAGATCGCAGACTCCTTAGTTCATCACGACCCTTTGCTGGTTATTGAAACCGCAAAAAAAATAGTGGAAAAAGGAGAGCGCATTGGTAACTGGAATAAAATAGCCAACGCCATTCAACTCATGGGTGCAGCCTATTTCAACATCGAAAAATCTGATTCTGCCTTGTATTTTCTTTATCAGGCCAAGAGCTTTGAAGACCAGATTACTGACAAGTATATATGGTATAAAAACCTCAATGAAATTGGAAGAAACTACCGCAACCTGGGAAACCTTGACAGTGCCAGGCATTACTTCGAATTGGCCAACCAAATCGCCATCCATACTGACGACCTAAAACTCAAGATGGCTTCGGCCAATAATCTCGCCATGATTCTGAGCGATGCCGGCTATACAGCTCAGGCATATAATCAGCACCTTAATTCATTGCAATATGCTGACAGCCTGAAGGATTATCGAAACAAAGCAATCGTTCTCAATAATTTGGCACTTATTGACTTGAACACGGGTAATCTGGAACTTGCCGAAGAGCGTTTTCGGGAAGCCATCAGATTAAACCGGGAATATAACAGAATCTATGACCTCTCCATGAATTATGGTAACCTTGCTTTGGTTTTTCAGGAGAAGGCTTTGTACGACAGCGCGTTACTATATAATAACAAGGTAATTGAAATTGCCCGGGAAAAAGGTTTTGTCCGCGATTTGGCCAGAGCGCTCACCAACAGCGCCAATGTGCTGATCAAAATGAATCAGTTGGATAAGGCTCGGGAATATCTTATCGAGGGACGGAATCTGTGTAAGCAGCATAACATTCTGGTCGGACTCTATTTTACAGGAAGAGGGCTTTATGAGATTGAATTTACAAGAGGCAACTATGCAGCAGCTTTAAGTCATTTAGATGAACTGGGGCCTGTAATTGAGCAGCTTGGTGACGGTGAAATGGAGACCGGCCTGCTATTATCCTATGCCGAGACCTATCATAAACTCCAACAACATCAGAAAGCCTACACCTATTTATTAAGGCACCAGAAAATGGCTGATAGCCTCAGAGAGCTTGCCAACACCAATCTGGTACATGAGCTTCAGGCCCGGTATGAAAGCGAAAAAAAGCAGATGGAAAATAATCAGCTACGTATTGAAAATCAGGCTCAGCAACAGCAAGTGCGACTATTGAATATTATCATTCTTGTAGTAGGCATAGCCCTTTTTACAACGCTGCTTTTTATTCTTTTTCAGATTCTAAACCGACGTAAGCTAAAAAAGCTAAACAGCCAGCTTAGTGTACTAAATCGGGAGATTAACTCCAAAAATATTGATCTGAGCCAGGCAAACCAAACCAAGGACAAGCTTTTTTCTGTTATCGCACACGATCTTAAATCGCCCTTCAATGCCCTTATTGGCATACTCGAAATAATCATTAGGGATGGAAAAGAAATGACAGAAACTGAAAAACAGGATCTGCTCGACAACCTCTACAAACAGACCCTGCAAACCTATGCCACTACCGAAAACCTACTGCAGTGGGCAATGAGTAAGCGTAACCTTATAACCGCCAATATGGAGGAATTCAACCTGTATAAGGCCGTGGTCGAAGAAGTTGATTTTCTTGAGGGACGTGCCGCTGAAAAAGGAATCACCATCCAGAATGATTTATTACATGACACCAGTCTTAACAGCGATCCTCAGCTAGTAAGGAACATCCTGCGCAATTTGGTTTACAATTCCATCAAGTTCAGTACTGCAGGCAAGCGAATCCGTATTGAAGAAGAGCATATTGATGGCCACTTTGCCATAGTAATTTCAGACGAAGGAAAGGGCATGAGCGAAGAAAAAATTGCAAAAGTTTTTTCCAATGAGTTTATCGAATCGGAAAAAGGCACGCAAAACGAAAAAGGAACAGGATTAGGCCTGCAGATGGTGCGAGAGTTTGCAAAAGTGATCAATGCTCAACTGCGCATCGAAAGTGAGCTGAACAAGGGCACCAAAGTTTTGATTATATTCCCGGACAATCAAGCCTGAGGCCGGTGTATGATCAGCCATATCATTGATCTGGGGTATAATTTCATGCCCTAGGGTAAAAACAGGCAGCTATCGCCATAGCTCAGAAACCTGAAATCATGTTCCAGGGCATAGTTATACGCATCGCGCCACCTATCGCCTACCAAAGCGGAAACAAGCAACAAGAGTGTGCTTTTTGGCTGATGAAAATTGGTAATCAGGCCGTTAACAATTTTAAATTGATACCCCGGAGCAATCATCAGAGCAGTTGAAGCCGATATGGAATCGAGCTTATTCTTGTCCATGAACCCCAGTATGGCCATCAGACATTCCAGGGTGGATACGGCTGAGCTTTGCTTTTCATAAGGCTCCCACTGACCAACGAAAAACTCGCGCAAGGTGTCATCTTCTTTCAGCTGCAAACCCAGCCAAAACAAACTCTCGAGTGTCCGCAAACTTGTGGTACCCACAGCAATCACAGGTCCTTGCTGTTCGGCCAAACATTTTATGAGTTCACGGCTTACTACAATACGTTCGGCATGCATCTGGTGTTCGCCAATTGTTACCGAAGAAACCGGTTTGAATGTGCCCGCTCCCACATGCAGAGTTACTTCACCGAAGCGATGCTGATGCCTGAGGCTGTGCAAAAGCTCCTCAGTGAAATGAAGTCCTGCAGTTGGTGCCGCCACCGAGCCTTGAGCCACGGCAAAAACTGTCTGATAACGCTCGTAATCCAGATGTTCGGCTTTTCTGTTGAGGTAAGGCGGCAGTGGCAGCTCGCCGGCCAGTTCGAGTATCATGCCAAAGCTTATTGATGAATCATCCCAGCTGAACCGGATAACAGAATAATCATCATGGCGCTCCAACCGCTCTGCATACAAGGTAAGCGCACGATCATCGGCCTTGAGACGCAGACTGAGCGCACCTGACTTCCATCGTTTTGAATGCCCTACCAGGCATTTCCAGATTACAGGTGAACCGGCGGAAAAAACCTTTTCAAAATCGCCCTGATGCATGGCAGGCTCAAGGCAGAAAATCTCAATATGTGCACCGCCAGGCTTAACAAAGTGCAGCCTTGCATTCACCACACGGGTTTTGTTTGTAATGAGCAATGATTGTTCAGGCAGATGGTGGCCGATATGGCGAAAAGTATCTTCCTGAATCGTGTTTCCACGCATGACAAGCAACTTCGAAGCATCGCGCTGCGCGAGCGGATAATGAGCGATGCGATGCTCCGGCAAGGGGTAATCGTACTGATCGATGAAGATGGCTTTGACGTGCATAAGCAAACAACCTACTTTTCCGCCTTAAACAACACCGGCTTGTAGGTGAGCATAAGCCAGCCATACCATGGATGCGCCAATTGATCCGGGGAGACAGCCTTTACTTTGGCAAACCTATCATTGGTCCAATACCATGCAAAACCGGCATTCAGGTTCAGGTTGCTTCTGATGTTGTAGTTCCAGATCAGGTCAATCTCGCTTCCAAGACTTCCATCGAGGATCTCGTTCGCATTCAATGGATTGACAACCGGACGCTGGAGCCTGAAAAAGTGCCACTCGGCAGCTATGGTACCATATTTTTTTGTTTGACGGGATAGGGATGGGTAAAGGTCAACCCAGCCGCCGCCGGAAGTGCTTGATGGCAAAACATACTGATTGAGTCGGCCATAGCGCACAAATCGAACCCCGTATAGCAGATCGAAGGCATGTTCGCGGGAAGTATAGTCAAAACTGCTGTTCGTGGCATCGTTTCCACTGATGATGTCGATGCCGATACCCGACCTCAGACGCGCCAGTTTCAAGCCGGCTTCGGCAGTGGCCATAAAGCTGTGCATGTCTTTGCCCTTCTGGCTTTTCCCTCTTTGTATGTAATAATTTGCCTTGAAATCAGAGAAACGTTTTTGCATGCTGAAATGCCCTCCAATCGTGGCCATCATGTAAATAACATTCGATTGCTTTTCTTTCTGATAGCCGCTCAGTATTGCCAGCCCACTCAGGTATGTGTCCTTTCCGACAGAACGCTTCAGGTACAGAAAATTAAGCGTACGGATTCTCTGTTCGATGGGGTCAACCAAATAGAAGTTATTGCCAAAGCCCGTACCAATTTTTGTGGCATCGTTGTTATAAGACAAAGCCAGATCAGCCTGCCAGCGGTTTTTTGATCTGCTGAACAGCAAAGCATCATAAGTTTGTGCATATTGTGTCCAGTTGCGGGCCGACAGCAAGCGCTGATCATCGTAGGCAAACTCCTGGCGGCCGATACGAATGAAACTACCCTCACCAAACCTGAAGCTCATCCAGGCCTGATAGATGCCCAAACTGGACGTATTAAGCTGTGCTGCAGTGCGTGTGGCCAGATTATCATCACCCCAAACCCGCACGTCCTGCAAGCTCAGATATATATCTGTGCCCTGACTCCTGTGCATAACATTAAGACGGGTACGTTGCGAAAAGTAGGCCATTGCCATGTCGTTTACATGAAGTACGTTTCCGAAGCCATGATTAAGCTCGAAGCGAGGCCTGATCTCGGCGCTTAGTTCCAACTGTGCATGCAGCGGGATTGCAGCCAGATTCAACAGGAAACTAAGGGAATAAATATGATATGCTTTCATGCCTCAAATTTCGGAAAAAACAGAAAAGGCAGCATGATATTGCAACCGCGCCCAATGCCGACTATCTTTGCAGTGAAAGCGAACACATTATGGCAATTTTACGACACCTCCCCAATCTGATTACGCTGGTTAATTTACTGTGCGGCATGCTGTCCATACTCAGTTTTTCCATGGGTATGATACAGGCGGCCGGGATTTTTGTATTTGCGGCTGCTCTGGCTGATTTTCTCGATGGTTTCGCAGCGCGCCTGCTTAAAGCCTATTCCGCCATAGGAGCTGACCTCGACTCACTGGCTGATGTTGTTTCGTTTGGGGTGGCTCCCGGCATGATACTTTACCACCTGATCAGCATCAGCCACGGGAGGCCTGCGATGCATATCGGCAGCTTCGATCTTGTGCCGCTCACAGCCCTTTTGCTTCCGCTTTTTGCAGCATTACGCCTGGCCAAATTTAACAACGACCCGCTGCAAACCGATTATTTCCGCGGACTACCCAGTCCGGCAGCAGGCTTATTTGTGGCTTCCCTTCCCCTTATTCGTCAACAACTCTACGAAAGTCAGAGCTTAACCTATATGGTGTTTACAAATGCGTATTTTCTGATGGGAACTGCCATTGTTCTAGGCTTGCTTATGGTAAGCAATCTGCCGCTTTTTGGCCTGAAATTCAAACACTTCCGGATTCGTGGAAATGAGATACGCTATTTCTTTCTGCTTGTGGCAGCCTTGCTAATTGGTTTTCTCCAATTCCTCGCCATTCCGGCCATCATTGCCACCTATCTCGTGCTTTCCCTCTTCGTCTATCTGGCCGAAATCCAGAGCTGAGCCGGAAACCGCACTTTCGCGGCGCCGTAATTCGAAATTCTGACCGAGGTAAACCTTACGTACCTGTTCGTCGGCTGCCAGCTCTTCGGATGTTCCCGATTTAAGGATTGCACCTTCGAAAAGCAGGTACGACCTGTCGGTTATTGACAAGGTTTCGTGCACATTGTGGTCGGTAATCAAGATGCCGATGTTTTTTTCCTTCAGCTTCCAGACGATATTCTGGATATCTTCCACTGCAATCGGGTCGACACCGGCAAAAGGCTCGTCGAGCAGAATAAAACTCGGATTCACCGCCAATGCACGGGCTATCTCGGTGCGTCGGCGCTCTCCGCCCGAAAGCTGAATGCCCTTGTTTTTTCGAATTGCCTTTAATCCAAACTCATCTAGCAGCTGTTCGAGCCGTTGGTAACGCTCATCGCGACTCATGTTTCGCCTGAATTCCATTACCGACAGGATATTGTCTTCCACGCTCATATTACGAAAAACGCTGGCCTCCTGAGCAAGATATCCTATGCCAAGCTGAGCGCGTCGATACATGGGCAGTGTAGTTATTTCCGTATCATTCAGAAACACCTTCCCATTAAGCGGCTTAATCAGGCCAACAATCATATAAAATGTTGTTGTCTTGCCGGCACCGTTCGGTCCCAGCAAACCCACAATCTCGCCCTGCCTGACATGCACAGAAACGTCCTTCACCACAGTACGTTGCTTGTATTTCTTGAACAAGTGCTCGGTGCGCAGTATCATCATAAGGAATGTACAATTAAGATTTCTGTGCGTTTTGCGGATAATTTCATTCGTTTGCGGCGAGCCCTTCCCAAAACTCGAGTGCTCTGCGTGTATGTGGTATCACAATAGTGCCTCCCACAAGGTTAGCCACACCAAAAATTTCCATAATCTCCTCGGTGGTCAGTCCAAGCTCGAAACACTTCTGAAGGTGATAAGCAATGCAGTCGTCGCAGCGTAGCACCATCGAGGCCACAAGACCAAGCATTTCCTTGGTCCTGGAATCGAGTGCGCCATCTTCATACGTCAGCGTATCAAGGCTGTAGATACGCTTCATTATCTTATTGTTCGGTGCAGCCATGAGGCGCTCGTTCATCTTCGCCCTGTAGGCATTAAACTCCTCGATTTTGTTCATCTTCAATCTGAATATGGATTTAAACTCTGCTATACAACGCCTTCCTTCAGAATATCGTGCAAATGAATCATGCCTTTATATTGTCCATCGTCCACCACCGGCAGCTGAGTAATATTGTGCTGCCGCATAATGGCCAGTGCATTGGCCAGATATTCGTCAGGACTGATGCTTTTGGGGTGACGTGTCATAATGTCTTCAGCTTTAAGGTGGTCAAAGCTGATGTTGTTCATGAGCATTCGCCTGAGGTCACCATCCGTGATGATACCAATGAGCTTGCCCTGCTGCATCACAGCCGTGGCGCCCAATCGCTTGGTCGAGATTTCCACGATCACCCGTCGGAGGTCATCATGACTTTCGACGCTCGGCACCTCGTTGCGGATATAAACATCATCCACCCTCATATAAAGTTTCTTGCCCAATGCTCCGCCGGGATGGATGCGGGCAAAATCTTCGGGACTAAAACCACGGCAATGCAGCAAGGCAATAGCCAGCGCATCGCCCATGACCATCTGAGCCGTGGTGCTCGAAGTAGGCGCAAGATTGTTTGGGCAGGCTTCGTGATCCACAACGGTCATCAACACAAAATCTGCCTGAACAGCAAGGTAGGAATTCGCGTTACCCACTATGGCCACCAGCACGTTTGGCCGGGCCTTAAGAAGAGGAATAAGTACTTTGATCTCAGGCGTTTCTCCACTTTTTGATATCAGGATTATTACGTCTTCATCCCGCACCAATCCAAGATCGCCATGGATGGCATCGGCCGCGTGCAAAAACACCGCACTGGTTCCGGTGCTGTTTAAAGTGGCAACAATTTTTTGTGCTACGATGGCACTTTTGCCGATTCCACTCACGATAACCTTGCCCGTTGACCGGAAAATACGGTCAACAACACCGGCAAAATGAGGTGTCAGCTGTGGTATCAAGCCGTCCAGGGCATCCCTTTCCTGCCTGATAACATTGCGCGCCAGAGCGAGCAATTCGTCAGAAGACGGAACGGGGGCTTTGCTTAAATCGGTTTCCATTTTATGCATATCGCGGCAAAGTTAGTAAAATAGCCCGCGTTGGGATAACGCCCAAAACGCGGCTCCTGAACTAAAAATATGCGCAGTATGACATAAAATAAGAAAAGAAAGTAATTTTGCCGCCCCTAAACACGACGTTTGCACGTCGTCAACAAAGGGCTGAAGGGGTTATGGATATTCGATTTGTTGCCATCATCAGGCAGGTAGTCAACAATTTGATTGCACAATCAGGATTTTTTTAAGATTTATTTGTGGCGTAAAAAAGTCATTATTACGTATATTTGTATAAGAGCTGGAGATGATAGCCGAATCCGACAATCCCCCAGGCCGAAGGCAAAAAAATAAATGAGAACTCAAGCGCAAGATACATGGTGAGGAAGGATGAATACGGACTTCACGAACTGCTGAAGAAGATATTCGGTTTCGACCATTTCAAAGGCAATCAGGAAGCCATTATTAAAAGTGTAATCGAAGGCAACCACACTTTTGTGGTCATGCCGACCGGCGGAGGTAAATCGCTGTGCTATCAGCTCCCGGCATTGATGAGCAAAGGCACTGCAATTGTGGTATCGCCCCTGATAGCACTGATGAAAAATCAGGTGGATACCATTCGTAATTTCGGCACCGAGTATGGTATTGCCCATGTTATGAACTCCTCACTTTCGCGCAGCGAGCTCAATCAGGTGCGCGAAGACCTGATCGCCCGAAAAACCAAACTGCTTTACGTAGCCCCTGAATCGCTCACCAAGGACGAAACTTTGGAGTTTTTAAGATCACTGACCATTTCCTTTATTGCTATCGACGAAGCACACTGTATTTCGGAATGGGGCCACGACTTCAGGCCTGAATACAGGCGGCTGCGACCCATCATCAACGCCATCAATCCAAAGCTGCCCGTCATTGCGCTCACGGCAACCGCCACTGTAAAAGTGCAGCAGGATATCCTGAAAAATCTGGAAATCACCAATGCCAAAATATTCAAATCATCATTCGACAGGCCTAACCTTTACTATGAAGTGAAGCCCAAAACGGATGATGTGATGAAAGATATCATCAAGTATATCAAAAACAATCCCGGAAAATCGGGAATCGTATATTGCCTGAGCCGCAAAAAAGTGGAAGAAATTGCCGAAACCCTCAGTGTAAACGGCATCAGGGCACTGCCCTACCATGCAGGGCTCGATAGCAGCACACGCACCATCAATCAGGACAAGTTTCTGATGGAAGAGGCCGAAGTTATAGTGGCAACCATTGCTTTTGGTATGGGTATTGACAAGCCGGATATCCGCTTTGTGATCCATCACGATATGCCAAAAAGCCTCGAAGGCTATTATCAGGAAACAGGAAGAGCAGGCCGCGACGATGGCGAAGGCAATTGCCTCGCCTTTTTCAGCGAGAATGATATCACAAAACTTGATAAGTTCAATAAAGACAAGTCGGTAGCCGAGCAGGAAATTGCCCGCGAACTGCTCAACGAAGTGGTCAATTACGCTGAATCCACCGTTTGCAGGCACAAACTGCTGCTCCACTACTTTGGCGAATCGTATGAGACCGATAACTGCGGAGCATGCGACAACTGCATGAATCCCAAAGAGAAAGTCGATGGACAGGAAGATATCAAACTCGTTATAGAAGCAGTGCTCAGCCTTAAGCAGCAATTCAAGGCCAAGCAGATTGTGGAACTTATTACAGGCAAAAAAACCGGCGATATTAAAAACCTTAAACTCGACAACAATGAATTTTTCGGGGCCGGCGAGGAAGAAGATGAGCGATATTGGAATGCCGTCATCCGTCAATGCCTGATCCACAAGCTATTGAGCAAGGAAATCGAAAACTATGGTATTCTAAAGGTTACCAAAGAGGGCAAAGACTACCTTAAAAAGCCCTTCAGCATCATGCTGGCCAAGGATCATAAATACGACAGCCAGGAAGATGATGATCTGGAAGCAGCCAAAGCCGGAGGACCAAAAGGCAGCGGCACCGATACCACCTTGTTTTCGATGCTCAAAGACCTTCGCAAAGCTATCTCGAAAAAGGAAAACCTGCCTCCGTTTGTCATTTTTCAGGATCCATCGCTCGAGGATATGGCCATTCAGTATCCGATTACTGTTGATGAACTCACACAGATTGTTGGAGTTGGCACAGGTAAAGCGGCAAAATACGGTGAGCCATTTATAAAGCTTATCAGGCAATACGTCGAGGAAAACGAAATCATCAGGCCCAATGACATGGTGGTGAAATCGGTGGTCAACAAATCGGGCCTAAAAGTGGATATTATTCGCAATATCGACCGAAAAATATTGCTCGAAGATATCGCATATGCCAAAAACATCACCTTCGACGAATTGCTGAGCGAGATCGAAAGTATCGTGGCCAGTGGCACCCGAATCGATATCAGCTATTATATTGATGAGTTTGTGGATGAATACCATCAGGAAGAAATCATTGACTATTTCCGTGAATCCGAAAGCGACTCCGTAGAACTGGCTCTGGCTACGCTCGGCGATTCCGAGTACACCGAAGAGGAAATACGGCTGATGCGTATCAAGTTTATTTCTGAAGTGGGCAACTGATCTTTTATGCTCAAAATTTTGTCCTTCTTTTTCCGGAACCAATGGATCAAACTGCTGATTGTTTTAGCTGTTGTTTTTCCATTGGCATGCCAGCCAACTTCACCCAATCCCAACCGCCCAAAAGTGTTGATAAGCCAATCAACCCTTACCAAGATACTTGTTCAGGTGCACCTTGTGGAAGCTGCCATGAATATGCGCCGGAATAACGGACAAGAGTTTGAAATTCAAAAGAATATATTGTTCGACTCTGTTTTTACAAAATTTTCCCTGACGCCGGAATTGCTGGAAGAAAACATGCTTTATTTCAACCAACAGCCCAAACTGATGGAAAAAATCTATCAGGATGTGATCGACAGCCTAGAGGTGATGCAATCAGGTCTTCGTGTGGAAGATTTTTCATCGCGCTAATTGAATTCTCGCCGTTCATCCTGACCACCGTTCCGGCCCGGCAGCGGAATAAAATGCCATGCCCGATCAAACCAATCTGACAGCAATTACAGCTATCAACGTGTAAATAATGCAAAACGGTTTTCGGAACTGCCGCTCACGACCAATCTGTAGGTGAATTCCAGTCTGGAGGCGTTTTTATATACACCTGTGCCCGACACCTGCCATCCGTTGCCGATAACCGAGCTTGTCAATGTGATCGTGCTACCGACAACCAGAGCAGTGGCTGTTCCACCCGAGGCCGCAAAATTCTGAATATTGACTTCCGATGAGTTGCCCGGATTGCGCTGGACATTTACGGTGTAGTTGACCTTAAGCTCGTTATCGCGCACACTCCAGCTACCCAGAAACTTCTCAATCGGGTCGGTGTCAGGCCCGATATCTTCATCCAGATTACAAGAGGTGAATAACAAGGGTAAAAAAAACGCAGCAATCCAGAAAATCGCTGCGCTATATTTCTTCATCGTTTTCATTATCAATGTTTTAAAACGACTATTTTCTGAAAAAACCTTTCTTTCCCCACGTTTAAAGTTACAAAAAAGATGCCGTTTGGTAATTCTTCGGAAGAAATTTTTATTGAATGCTCGCCTGCATCATGCATCCGCGCACTCATGAGCTGTCGGACCGGACGCCCGTAAAGATCCAAGAGTTCAAGCGCAACCATGCCCGGCTGCAACATGGTAAAATGAACAACCGACTGATCTTTGACAGGATTGGGATTAAGGTTGAAATTGTACAGGCGTTGCTTGTTATCGAGACCAACCAATGTTCCACCGGCATTGACAATAGCTTCGGTAATATTTTCGGTAGTTGGGGGCCAGACATAAGGATGGGAAATGACTTTATCCGGTTTGATTACCAATACGGTAGGGTAAGCTGCAACCTGAAAAAGATGATATGCAGCATTTCCGCCACCATCAAGTCCGCTTGCCGATGGAAATGTGAGTCCATAGAGCGAATCGAAAAAATTGACATCGCTGTTGGTACCATTATAGTTGACCCCCAAAAAGAATACATTTCCCATATTACGCCCAAAAGCCTCAAATGCTCCCTGAAAATGCGGAGCATAAAGCTGGCATGGTCCGCACGAAACTGAAAAAAAGTCGAGCACCACCACCTTGCCCTGATCCAAAATGGGATACAATTCGATGACTGCTCCATCCACGGTTTTAACGCTGAAATTGGGCGCGGTTGTTAATGGTGTCTGAGCTATTAAAACCTTGACAAACAGCGTAAAAAACAGGATCAAGGAAAAACTCTTATACATATCTGAAGCGCATGAAATATCTACAAAAATAGATGTATTTGTGTTGTCAGGCTAAAGAGGTAGCAGATAACGATTATTAGTCAGACCTGGAAACGTTATTATCAGACTATTAAATCGAATAGTCTGGTGGCAAGCCGGCTAGCACCAACGCGGAATAGCGTCGGGTTGAGCCAATCCTCACCGAGAATGCTCTTCACCAGCTTGTAGTAGATGAGTGCTGTTTCGGGTTCGGCAATCCCGCCCGCCGGTTTAAATCCCACCTTCTTTCCGGTGAGTTCGTAATATTCCTTTATGGTATCGAGCATCACCACGGCAGCTTCGGGTGTTGCGGCCGGCTGAACTTTTCCTGTTGAAGTTTTTAGAAAATCAGCACCGGCCAGCAGGGCCAGCTCGGAGGCTTTGCGAATGATTTCGGGTTTGGCCAGTTCACCGGTCTCGAGGATAACTTTAAGATGAGCGCTTCCACAGGCAGCTTTAACCGCTCTAACTTCTTCTTCTATGGCATTGTATTGACCTTCGAGCATCAGCCCTCGCGAGATGACCATGTCGATTTCGTCGGCACCCTGAGCCGAAGCCCAGGATGTTTCTGCCAGCTTCAGATGGAGGGGAAGTTGCCCCGAAGGAAAGCAACACGACACCGTGGCCACCTTTATCCCGCTGTTTTTCAACAGATGGCTGCCTAATGCCACAAATGGCATATACACACAGATAGCGGCAACGCCCTGTGTTTTGTCCGAGCTTGCAAAATCAAGCGCCTGCCTGCATAAAGCATGAATACGTTGATTGTTGTCGGTGGCCTCCAGGGTGGTGAGGTCGATGCAGGAAAAAATAATTTTCCATGCCTGCATCAATGCTTCGGGCGATAACTCCTGACGCACAATTGCATCAATCCGACCGGCAATGGTTTCGGGTGTTTGTTGGTAGATGGAAAATTCCATTTCGATGAGTTTGATGCAAAAATAGGCTTTTTGATTGGGGGCCAAAAGCTTCGTCATGCTCCGCAATTGGAATACGATTACGTTATTGGATATCCGATAACGGATAATTCACTTCGGGAATACGGTTTTGAAAATAGTTTATTAAATATAAATAACTGATAATATGCAACTTAAAAAAGACATTCGCCACAATTAGTTGATATGGCATATTAATTGCCTATTTGAAACTGGAAACTTATCTATCTAACAATGTTCGGACTCAGCATTACAAAAAAGCAGACGCGTAATCACAAATACTACAAATGCAATCGTTGTGGATACATTTCTACTGCCAGAAATTCCGAATGCCCAATTTGTCTGAAAGACGGTGTTAATCTGAAAATGAAAGAAGTATGAAGATTAATGAGGTTTATTCACTGACACAGATTCAGGAGCATGGGCTGAAGGAGCATCCTGCCCGTGAAATCAACGCCAAAGTTTATCTGAATGGCGAAAAAGTCTATTTCTTTGAGCTTATTGACAACCAGCAAGCATATCGTTTGTACTCCATCATCAACAAACGATCTTTTTTTCTTTAATCCTTTTCCTAATTGTTCCTAACAGCCCTAGGGACACATTTTGTGCAAGCAGCCCGCTAACCAGAAAAACCCCAAAGCTCCCGCCAAGGGGTTTTCTATTTTTTTCCGAATACTAAGCTGCTGTTAATAAGCAGAATCGCGGCCAGCCAAATGAACCAGATCTTTCAGCTTGGCATTAAAATCGGCGGCATCGATAAGTTCCTCCAGGGAGATAATCATGCGATACTGCCATTTGTGTTCCGGATCGCTGGGCACATTAATCCGTTCCTTGTCAGTCTGATCCCAACGCAGGCTTCCATCAATTGCAATCAGGTCCTGAATAGGGAAGATTGTCCACATTGCAGGCGAGTGCAGATGCTGCCTGATGATTTCCATGCATACCCATGGCTCAGCGAAGTATGGCGCCTGATCATTGTGCCCGAGGATATGCTTATAAAAACGCTCAGTGCGTGCGCGGTCTTCCTCCCACCAGCCTCTGATGGTGGACATATCATGTGTGGAGGTGGTGCATACGCTAAGGTAAGGCGCATCAGCCGGGTGGCCAAACTCGATGCGCGGATTCTTGGGCATACGCTGAATCTCGAGGCTTAGTATGTTGAGTGCACTCATCACATCAGGCACACTATCAGGCACCATGCCAAGGTCTTCGCCACACACAAGCATATTGCTGGCAGCAACAATGGCCGGCAGTTTGGCCATTGCGTGCTGTTTCCAGAACTCTTCGTGGCGACGATAATAATAATGGATATAGAGCTCGTTGAGTATGGAGCGCTTGTAATCTTCCAGATCGCGATAGCTGTAGGTGAAATGGAGCACAATGCGCGGATGATATGCGGGATGCTCGCTGTATGGATCTTTGATAAATAGCACCTCGTTGAGCAAACTCATCAGTCCGTCGCGAATAATGATGTCTTTTGCGCTCACACCGGCGGTTAAACCTTCGGGGGAGAAATGGTTATAAATTTTCCGTTGTGTATCAAATCCCGGTTTGAGCGCAAAATGATCAAACTCAGTTTCAATGAGGTATTTCCTGCGCACCTCGTCGGCATATTCGCCAAAGAAATCGTTTAACAGATAACCGCGGATATAAGGTTTTGTAAAGCGTTCATAATCAAACCATAGACCCCAGTCTTCAATTTCTGATGGCGTCATCGGTAATCCCGGCTTGAAATATCCCAGAAGGCCGTGAAGGGATTCTTTCGGAATCTCCCAGATGCGGAAAAACCCCAGAATATGATCGATACGATAGGCATCGAAATATTTCTCCATCATGCCCAGGCGCTTTCTCCACCAGGCGTAATTATCGGTGGCCATCACATCCCAGTTGTATGTAGGAAATCCCCAGTTCTGGCCCATAATCGCAAAATCGTCGGGTGGGGCTCCGGCCTGACCTTCAAGATTGAACAAATGTGGCTCGGTCCATGCTTCAATGCCATTAGGACTGATGCCAATGGGGATGTCGCCCTTGAGCGCCACACCCTTGGCGTGGGCATACTCCACAACTTCGCGGAGCTGCTTGTCGAGGTAATATTGCTGATAATAATGAACAGCGATGTGTTCGTGATAATCCTGACCAGGATCTGTCAGCTGCTCGATACGTTCAGGATCATAGGTGGCATATTCTTCCCACTGGCGAAAATCGCTGGTTTTGTAGCGGTCGCGCAAATAACAGAAGGCGGCATAAGGTTTTAGCCATGCTTTGTTGGCTTCGAAAAACTGCTGATAGCTTTCGAGCTTCATCACCTCGGGCCAGTTCTGGTCGAAAATTAGCTTGAAATAACGTGCTTTGGCGCGTGTTACTGCAACATAATCCACATGATTTCTGGCATTGAGTTCGCTTCGGATCTGCTCAAACTCAGCCATCAGCGCACTGTCGTTCAGCGCACCCAAACCGGGCAGATGAAGGTACATGGGATGCAGGGCCATTACTGTGATGGACTTGTATGGGTAACTGTCGAGCCATGAATGTGTGGCTACGGTTTCGTTGATGGGCAAAACCTGAATCATTTTCAGTCCGGTGAGTACACACCAATCAACCAGTTTGCGGATATCGTTGAATTCGCCGACGCCAAAACTCTCGCTTGTTCGGAGCGAGAACACCGGAACTGCAACCCCGGCGCCCTTAAAATTGCCAACGGGATAACGAAATTTTTCGTCGTTAACAATCATCAGCGCTTCCGTAAATGGAAGATCGACGGGCGATAGCAGCCGGTTTTCGCCTTCTTCCCAGGTAGCAATATTATGGTCATCGAGTTTTACGATGACATATTTGTAATTTACAGCCTGATTAAAATACTTCGCCTCCAGGTCGATGGTCCAGAGCGGGTAATTCCTGTTCGACATCAGCCGGGGCTTTGTCCAGTTGCCAAGTTCAGCATTGCTGCCAATGATTGCCATACCGTATCCGGGACCTACACGTGGTGCAGAGATGGTAAAACGTACGACCGGACCCAGGTCAGGGTGGGTTTGTTGATCAACCGGTTTTTCCGGTTTCATGATCACCTCGGTGAACACTTTGGTAAACAGCACGCGGTCGGGATCATGCACAGGATGCCACTGGTCGCTTACGGTAATCAACTCGTAACCTGAAGTAATCAGCGAGCGGTTGTTGCCGCCTTCCCATTGCATCATGCCGTTAGCTTCGCGGAGCAGGTACTTGTATTCCAAATATTTACCTTCCTGAAGCTCGATGTCAGCACTCCAAAAATCATTGCCCAGATAAGTGAGCTCGACGGCATTGCCGGTATCCCATTCACCCATTTCAGGCACTGAACCACAGACATGAATGGTTTGACCCCACTGGCTCCGGAAGTGTATTATGAATTGTACTTTCATCGGTAAAGGTTTTGGATGCTACTTCAGAACGATTGCATAAAGTTCGGAAAAAATCGGCCAATACGCCAAAACTCCTGCACTAAACTTTTTGTTTGAGCAGCGGGATAGCTAGCCTTTTCAGGTGGCCGTTTGACATGCTATTCCTGATAGTAAATCCGCTTGACCCTTCGCGAGATCCGGGTAAGAATTTCATAGGGAATGGTTCCGGCATCGGCTGCAAGATCAGTAACCGGAAATGACTCGTCGAAAACGATGACTTCGTCGCCCTCTGCTGCATCAATCCCTGTCAGATCGACCATGCACATATCCATACACACATCGCCAATGATAGGCGCCGGCTTTCCATGGATAAACAGGCGACCCTTTCCGTTGGACAACGAACGGGGCAAGCCATCGGCATATCCGATGGGCACCACACCAATGACGCTTTCCCTGCAGGTAAAACTGCTGCGGTTGTATCCAATGCTTTCGCCCGAAGGCACATGCCTGATCTGCGATATTACCGAGCGAAGCGAAACGACATGCTTAAGCGGCTCGGGCTGTGTTTTGCCAACAGGGATGCCATAAACCCCGATGCCAAGGCGAACCATCTCGTAGTGGGCTTCGGGAAAACGACTTATGCCGGCAGAATTGAGGATGTGCCTGTCGTAATGATAAGGGATATATGCTGACAGCTGTTGATGAATACTATCGAAAACGGCAATCTGACGGCGTGTGAAATCATCATGCTCGGGCTTATCGCTTGCTGCAAGGTGCGAAAATATTGACTGCACCCTGATGTTGGGATGTGCAGCAAGGCGTCGGCCCAAAGCTTCGGCATCGCCGGGGCTAAACCCAAGGCGGTGCATCCCGGTGTCGAATTTCAGGTGTATGCGAACTTGCCGGCCAGGTGTTTCAAGCCTTGCTATGGCATCTTCGAGCAACCCAAGCACCCTGAAGCTGTATATTTCGGGCTCCAGACCATAGAGGAGCAAAGCATCGAAGCTAAGTTCTTCCGGACTCATCACCATGATGGGCATGGTAATGCCGGCTTTGCGCAACTCAATACCCTCGTCCACATAGGCCACAGCCAGGTAATCAGCCTGATGAAACTGCAGGGCACCTGCTATTTCGTATCCTCCGCTACCATAACCAAAGGCTTTGACCATGAGCATGATGCGTGTGCCCGGCTGAATCAGGGTACGGTAGTAATTGAGGTTTTGAATCAGGTGATTCAGGTTGATCTCCAGAACCGTCTCGTGCAACTTTTGCTGCAATATTGCGCTGATTTTTTCGAAGCTGAAGAGTCGTGCGCCCTTGAGCAGTATGATGGTATTGTGAAAACTACTTATGGGGTAGTTGGTAAGAAAATCGCCCGTGGAAAGAAAAAAATCCTTTTGCATGCCAAACTGGTGACTTTGGCGGCTAATGGCCGGCCCGATGCCGATGAGGTGACTGATTCCGCGGGCCTCGAGCAATCGGGCTATGGAACCATAAAGTTCGGGCTCGCTCATACCACTTTGAAAGATATCCGAAAGGATAACCGTTTTGCGACGATCCTTTTGCTGTTGGTTGAGAAAGTCGAGTGCAATGGCCAGCGATTGCACATCGCTGTTGTAACTGTCGTTGATAATCGTACACTGGTTGATACCATCCTTGAGCTCAAGGCGCATGGCCACCGGACTCAGATGCCTGAAGCGCTGCGAAACCAATTCATGGCCGTATCCCAGCAAAAGCATCAGGCACCAGCAGTTGATGCTATTTTCGATGGAAGCTTCATCTGTAAAAGGGATGACCAACTCCAATGTTTGGTTTTGATAAATAGCGCTAATGCGCGTCTGATTGCTCTGCATATCGATCTGGCTGATGCGCAGATCAGCTTTCTGATGCCGGCTCCAGGTGAACGTTCGCAGGTTTTGCTGAAGCTGCGACCGGATAAACGCCGTTTGTATCTCTGATTGGTCGGCGCAATAGATCAGCGTTTCGACCTTTGTAAACAGTTTGAGTTTTTCGCCGGCCTTTTGCTGGTCGTTGATAAAGTTTTCGCTGTGTGCAGAGCCAATATTGGTGAATATCCCAATGGTGGGTTGTATGATTTCCTGCAGACGTTCCATCTCGCCGGGTTCGGAAATACCGGCTTCGAAAATGGCAAGCTGGTGGCTCAGGTTCATCTGCCAGACCGAAAGTGGCACACCAATCTGAGAATTGTAACTCTTTGGACTTCGCACAATGGCATAATCATCGGAAAGCAGCTGATAAAGCCATTCCTTAACAACTGTTTTGCCATTGCTGCCCGTGATACCAATTACCGGGATGCTGAAACGGCGCCGATGCGCCATGGCCAGCAGCTGCAAGGCCCTTACAGGCTGATCCACCACTATAAAAGAAACGCCTTCGTCAGGCAATTGCTCCGGGATTCGGCTCACCACAAAAGCCTTTACCCCTTTGCTTATTAGTTCGGGAATGTATTTATGCCCATCGTTGCGCTTGGATTGTATGGCAAAAAAGAGGGTTGTATCCGGCTGGAAGAGCTGCCTGCTGTCGATAAGCAGGTCAGTAATCAGCAGATCATTGTCGTGCTGCTCAACCAGCGTGCCTTTAACAATGGCCGCAATCTGGCTTAAGGTGTAATGCGGTTGGTGGCTTACCACGCTTAGATGCTATATTTTTCGGTATCGAGCTGATTTTGTTCTAATTGCTGTAAAGACCTGCGGTTGCGTTCAATATCCACTGCCAGATAAAGCGCTTGCCGGAAAGCATCTTCTTCGGATAGGTTTTTTCCAACAATATCATATGCAGTGCCGTGGGCCGGCGAGGTGCGGACAATTGGAAGCCCTGCGGTAAAGTTCACGCCTTCGCCGGCGGCAATAGTTTTGAATGGTGCAAGTCCCTGATCATGAAACATGGCGAGCACGCCATCGTATTTCTTCCATTGGCCGGCACCAAAAAAGCCGTCGGCACCAAAAGGCCCGTACACCAGCATCTCTTTTTGGTCGCGAGCCTGATTGATGGCCGGGAGGATAATCTCATGCTCTTCGTTGCCCAGCAAACCGCCATCGCCGGCATGCGGATTCAGGCCCAACACTGCTATGCGTGGCCTGCGTATGCCAAAATCTCTTATCAGGCTGTTATTTAGCACGTTGAGCTTGCGCAGGATGCCTTCTGTGGTGATATTGCGGCTCACCTCTGCAAGCGGCACATGGCCTGTTACCACACCAACGCGCAGATTGCGCCAAACCATCAACATCAGCGGTTCTCCGGAAAAGTGTTCAGCAAGAAATTCTGTATGACCGGGAAAGCGGAAGCTGTCGGACTGGATATTTTCCTTGTTTACCGGGGCTGTAACCAACACATCAATCAAGCCTTTTTTCAAATCTTCGATGGCCATCTCGAGGGCCAACACGGCCACCTGCCCGGCTTCGGCCGACTGCAGCCCCATTTCCACCCTGAGTTCAACTTCCGTGCAATTGATAAGGTTCACCCGATGAGGAGCAATTTGTGAAGCATCTCGCACAGATACGAAGTTGAGTTCGTTGAGCGCTAAGTTTTTGCGATAGAATGCCGCCACTCTGGCATGACCATAAATAACCGGTGTAAAAAGCTCTGTTATACGTGAATCAGCCAGCGATTTCAGCATTACTTCGTATCCGACACCATTGAAATCACCATGGGTGATTCCAACCCTTAAAAGCTGTTCAGCATCGCGCTGCAAATGGGTATCCATAAGTTGCTATTTTAGGAGGACAAAGTTAGCTCAATTTGCACAGTATGCAGCAAACTCAGTATTTAAGGCAGTCTGGCGGCTTCTATGCTTTCGGCCCTCAGCTTCATCAATTTGTCAAGAAATCGTTGGTTCGACCTGATATTCATCGGCCAAGCGAGCTGGAGCCTGTGAGGCCCGGCATACAGCGAAAGCATATCCTGCTGGCCATAAATGGTTAGCATATAATAGGGAACGACCCAGGCATAGGTCTCCAAACCCTTATGAAAGCCAACAACGATTCCGGCGGGCCGGAGTTCAATATTGCACTTGCGGATACTGCCATCACCGGGCAAGCATCCGAGCAATCGCGCATCACCATCGATAACCTGCCGGCCGCCAGAACCTATTCCGTTCATCAGCCAGCGCTGGCGAAGGCTGAAAGGTTTCCCGACAAGAAGGTTAATTTGGTTTGTCAGTTTTTTGTCGTTGTGCGAGAGTAAATAGATCATGATCAGGTAACAAGTTTGCCCGCCTTAAGTTTGGTTTGATTGTTGAATTTTACGCTTTTCGGGAAGGTGCTTTCGGGCAATAAAAAAGGCCGGCATGCATAGCCGGCCCTTATTGCTCAGCGGGTTTTAATCATTTGGTGCAACAACTCTGGCAACCAAATATTCCCTATTCATCCGTGCGATATTCGACACCGAAATTTCCTTGGGACATGCTGCTTCGCAGGCGTAGGTATTGGTACAGTTGCCAAAGCCCAGGTCGTCCATCTTAGCTACCATTTTCTGCACTCTTTCGCGGGCTTCAACCCTTCCCTGAGGCAGCAGGGCAAACTGCGACACTTTTGCCGAAACAAACAACATAGCCGAAGCATTTTTGCAGGCAGCCACGCAAGCCCCACAACCTATGCAAGCTGCGGCATCCATGGCCAGATCTGCATCGCGTTTAGGAATGGGTATAGCATTGGCATCGGGTACTCCGCCTGTGGAAACTGACACAAAGCCACCTGCCTGAATAATTTCATCGAATGCTGAGCGATCGACAATCAGGTCTTTAATCACCGGAAAAGGCCTTGCCCTCCACGGTTCGACGGTGATGGTGTCGCCATCTTTGAATTTGCGCATGTGCAGCTGACATGTGGTGGTACCCTTTTCGGGGCCATGCGGCCGGCCATTGATGTACATTGAACATGCTCCGCAAATACCTTCGCGACAGTCGTGGTCGAAAGCCACAGGGTCCTGACCATCGGTTACCAGCTGTTCGTTGAGGATATCCATCATTTCGAGGAAAGAGGCATCACTCGAAATATTTTTCACTTTATAATCCACAAACCTGCCCTTATCCTGGGCATTGGCTTGTCTCCAAACTTTTAGGGTGAGGTCCATTGGCGTGCTTTTTCGAGGTTAATAAATGGCAGTTATCATGAGTTATTTGTAGTTTCTTTGCTTGATTTCAGCAAACTCATACTTCAGCTGCTCTTTATGCAGCACGGGTTCCTTATCAGTTCCTGCAAATTCCCATGCTCCCACAAAGAAGAAGTTGGCATCGTCGCGCTGGGCTTCTCCATCAGGGGTTTGGTATTCTTCGCGGAAATGACCGCCGCACGATTCTTCGCGCATGAGGGCATCGCGGGCCATCAGTTCGCCAAGTTCGAGGTAGTCGGCTACACGCATGGCCTTTTCCAGTTCGGGATTAAGCATCTCGTTGGTTCCGGGCACTTTAACGTTTTTCCAGAAATCAGCCCTGAGTTCCTGAATCATCGAAATAGCCTTTTGCAAACCTTCGCGGTTACGGGCCATGCCCACATAGTCCCACATGATGAGGCCCAGCTTTTTATGGTAGCTGTCCACGGTATTTTTGCCCTGAACGGCCAGCAGTTTGTCAATTTGTTCTCTGGCTTCTTTTTCTACCGCGTCAAATTCCGGCAACTTTGTGCTGATGCGCGGCACCCTGATCTGGTCAGCCAGATAATTTTGGATGGTATAGGGAATTACGAAATAGCCATCGGCCAGTCCTTGCATAAGGGCCGAAGCGCCCAGCCTGTTGGCGCCATGGTCCGAGAAGTTGGCTTCGCCGGCAGCAAAAAGTCCGGGGATTGTTGTTTGCAACTCGTAATCCACCCAGAGTCCGCCCATGGTGTAATGCACGGCAGGGTAAATCATCATGGGTGTTTCGTAAGGATTTTCATCCACAATCTTTTCGTACATCTGAAAGAGGTTTCCATACCTGGCCTCAATCACTTTGCGGCCTAAACGCTGAATGGATTCTGCAAAGTCGAGATATACAGCCAGTCCGGTATTGCCTACGCCATAGCCGGCATCGCAGCGCTCTTTGGCGGCACGCGAAGCCACATCACGCGGCACCAGATTGCCAAAGGCGGGATAGCGTCTTTCGAGGAAGTAATCACGTTTTTCTTCGGGCAAATCGGTGGGTTTGAGCTGACCTTTACGGATTTTTTCAGCATCCTCCTTTTCCTTGGGAACCCAGATACGTCCGTCGTTGCGGAGGCTCTCGCTCATCAGGGTAAGCTTCGACTGATATTCGCCATGCACCGGTATGCATGTCGGGTGAATCTGCGTGAAACAAGGATTGGCGAAGAATGCTCCGCGACGATAGGCTTTCCATGCGGCGCTGCCGTTGGAGTTCATGGCATTGGTGCTCAGGAAAAATACGTTGCCGTAGCCACCTGTTGCAAGCACAACGGCATGGGCAGCATAACGCTCGAGGGCACCCGTAACAAGATTTCGCATGATAACACCCCGGGCTCTTCCATCAATCACCACTATATCAACGAGTTCGTGGCGGGTGAACATCTTTACGGTTCCTTTTCCAACTTCCTTGCTCAGGGCGCTGTAGGCACCCAGCAAAAGCTGCTGTCCGGTCTGACCGCGGGCATAAAATGTTCGGGAAACCTGAGCGCCGCCAAATGAGCGGTTGTCGAGCAACCCACCGTATTCGCGCGCAAAAGGCACACCCTGAGCCACACACTGGTCGATGATGCTGTTGCTTACCTCGGCAAGCCGGTAAACGTTGGCCTCGCGCGAACGGTAATCACCACCCTTGATGGTGTCGTAAAAGAGGCGATAAATGCTGTCGCCATCGTTGGGATAATTCTTGGCGGCATTGATACCACCCTGTGCGGCAATGCTATGGGCGCGTCGCGGACTATCGTGAATGCCGAAACACATCACATTGAAACCCAGCTCGCCAAGGCTGGCGGCAGCAGCCGCGCCGGCAAGTCCGGTACCCACAACGATGATATCGAGCCTGCGTTTGTTGGCCGGATTAACAAGTTGCTGATGGGTTTTATAATTGGTCCACTTTTCCGACAGGGGGCCTTTTGGAATTTTAGCGTCGAGTTTGGTCATATGGCGTAGCTATTTCTTAACGGAAGAAGTAAATCACAACAGGTATGGCAATGAAACCAAGTGTTATCACAATCGAAAAGATTGTGCCAAAAATCTTAATCCAACGGGTGTAAACGGGATGATTCAGTCCGAGCGACTGAAAAGCAGACTGAAAGCCGTGCTCAAGGTGGAAACCCAGCAGTAAAATGGAAACTATATAGAATGCCACATAGTAGCCATCCTTAAAAAGGTTGACGATCAGCAGGCCCAAATCATCCATCTCCTTGCCATCGTAAACAATCTGGTCAGTCATGCCAAATTTGGCTTTGATAAAGAAGTTGGCAAAGTGGATGATGAGGAAGATGAAAACCACCAAGCCGGTGTGTATCATATACTTGGAAAAGAAAGATTGCTCGGAGTATCCTTTCACTTTGTAGCCAATCGGGCGGGCAAGCCAGTTTTGCACCTGAAGCACAATGCCCAGTATGATATGTAAGACAAAGGCCAGGAAAAGGACCCACTGAAAGGTCTGGATAATGGGATTGGTGGCCATGAAATGGGCCGCCTGATTGAATAGAAAGCGATTGTCATCGAAAAGTATCAGGAGATTGATGGACAGATGAACCACCAGAAAACTGGAGAGAAACAAGCCCATCACTCCCATTAAGATCTTTTTGGTAATTGAGGCATACTTTAGCCTGAGATTGCTCATAAGTGTCGGTTTTTGCTGTTAAACAAACAAGGCGGCATTTTGGTAATTGCTGAAGTCGTATTTTTGTCCTGAATGGGTTAACAAATGTAAAAAATTAGTTACGAATTCCCGGCAAGGGTATCGCATGATAAAATGAAACTTTTTCCGACAATCTCTTCTGAGCTCTTTTCCGGTAACCGTCGCCGGCTTGAAACGCTACTACCGCCCAAAGCCATGGTGGTGATGCGTTCGGCCCTGCCTGTGCAGCGCAATGGCGATCAGTACTATCCGTTCCGGCAAGAGTCGAACTTCTTCTATCTTACCGGAATTGCTCACGATACGGGCTTCCTGATCATGTTTCCCGATTGCCCTTCCGAAGCCCACCGCGAGCTGCTTTTTATTCCGCCTTACGACCCTGTAAAAGCCACATGGGAAGGACATATGCTCACACGGGAGCGCGCCACCGAGATTTCCGGCATCGCAAAAGTGCATCACACCGGCGATTTTCACCTCATGCTGCATGAGTGCATGGCCTATGCCGAAAGCGTATATCTGCTCACCAACGAGTACACGCGTTTCAAGCCAGATGACGAAACACAGGACCTCCGGTTTGTCAACCAGATTAAAAGTGCCTATCCCTTGCAGCGTTACGAACGCCTTTATCCCCTGATGATTCAGCTGCGCAATGTCAAGCAGGCGGGCGAACTGGAACTGATCCGCCATGCCTGTAAGGTTACAAGCCATGCCTACCGTGAGGTGCTTAGGGCAACCAGGCCAAACATAACCGAAACACAACTCGAGATACTTATCCGCCATAAACTTGCTGAGCAAGGTTGCAGCGACATGGGCTATGCACCCATCATTGCCGGCGGACGCAATGCCTGCACACTTCATTACAACGACAACAATGGTTTACTCGAAGATGGAAGTCTTCTGTTGCTCGACTTTGGCGCCGAGTATGGCAACTATTCAGCCGACCTGAGCCGCACAATCCCCGTAAGCGGTAAATTCAGCCCGCGACAGCGGCAATGCTATGAGGCCGTGCTGCGTGTGTTCAAAGAGGGGAAAAGGCTATTTGTGCCCGGAATCACCATCGACGAAATTAATCGGCTGGTTTGGTCGATGATGGAAGCAGAAATGATTGACCTTGGCCTTTTCAGCCAAAAGGAAGTAGCCGGACAACCCGCTGATGCTCCTTTGTTTCGCAAATACCTTATGCACGGCGTGAGCCATCATCTTGGCCTTGATGTACACGACCCGGGACTGCGTCAATTGCCGCTGATGCCGGGTATGGTGCTCACCTTTGAGCCCGGATTGTACATACGTGAGGAAAATATTGGTATTCGCATCGAAAACAACCTGCTGATCACCGATAACCAGCCCATCGACCTGCTCGAAGATGCGCCATTGGAGCCCGAAGAAATTGAAACCTTTATGCAACGTTAACAATACACCATACAATGAAAAAATTGACTTTTGACGAGAGCGTTTACACCGATCGACGCCAGCAGCTTAAAAAACTTGGCCTCAATGGCATAGCACTTTTTCCGGCCAATCCGGAGGCTTCTTTCAACTATCCGGCCAACACTTACCACTATCGTCAGGACAGCCATTTCAGCTACTTTTTCGGGCTGAACATACCCGGGCTGGCCGGTTGGATTGATTTCGACTCAGGCGAAGAAATCCTCTTCGGCAACGACGTGGATATTGATGACATCATCTGGATGGGTCCACAGCCGGCCATGACCGAACTGGCTGCCCTGGCAGGCATCGGACAAACACAAACCATTGAAAAGCTCGATGATTTCGTAAACAAAGCCCGAAGCCAGGGCAGGAAGATACACTACCTCCCACCCTATCGGGCCAAAGTAATGATTCAGCTGGGCCTTCTGCTCGGTATTCCGGCTCATGAAGTGCGCAACGCCGCCAGTGTTGACCTGATCAAAGCCGTTGTGAGCCTCAAAGAGATTAAGAGTGATCTTGAAATTGCCGAAATTGAAAAAGCTGTTGATGTGGCCTGGCTGATGCACACCACGGCCATGAAGATGGCCAGACCCGGCATTGTGGAGCAGGAAATAGCCGGAACCATCGAGGGTATCGCGCTGGCACTGGCAGGACCTGTTTCCTTTCCTGTCATCTTGAGTGTTGACGGCCAGACCCTGCACAACCATAATCACCATAATACCCTTGCCAAAGGCCGCATGCTGGTGATCGATGCCGGATGCGAGCTGGCCTCGCTCTATTCGAGCGACATCACACGCACCGTGCCTGTGGGCGGTAAGTTCGACACACGCCAGAGGGAGATTTACGAAATCGTACTCAAGGCCGAAACCGAAAGCATCGCGGCTATGAAGCCGGGATTGCTTTACCGCGATGTTCACTTTCTGGCCGCACGCATCATCGCTCAGGGCCTGAAAGACCTCGGCCTGATGAAAGGCGATGTGGATGAGGCTGTTGCTGCCGGTGCGCATACCCTGTTCTTCCCTCACGGACTTGGTCATATGCTGGGGATGGATGTGCACGATATGGAAGGCCTGGGCGAAAATTACGTGGGCTACGACGAGCACACCCAAAGAGCAAAGGAGTTTGGAACAGCCTACCTGCGCATGGGCAAAATGCTCAAACCCGGCCACGTACTCACCAACGAACCGGGCATCTATTTCATTCCCGCACTTATCGACAAGTTCAGGGCCGAAGGCAAATTCGTCAACTTCGTCAACTACGACAAGGTGGAAACATACAAAGACTTTGGCGGTATCCGCATCGAGGACGATGTTTTGCTGACAGCCGATGGTCATCGTATTCTCGGCAAGCCTATTCCAAAGACCGTTGCCGATGTGGAAGCCACATGTGCGCAATTGCGCGACTGGATAAGGGTTCCCGGTGTTTTCTAAAGCATATTGCTGATGAATGAGCAACACTTTGTTCACCGAGGCAGGAGGCTGTATTACAGAGACATAGGCGAAGGCCCTTGCATCTTGCTGCTGCATGGTTTCCCCTTTGATGGCCGAATCTGGTTTCCTTTTGCCGAAAGATTGAGCACATCGTTCAGGCTGATTATACCCGACCTGGCCGGCTTCGGCTCGTCGGATGTTCCGGCCGAACAACTCAGCATGGAACTGATGGCCGGCGATGTAGCCGCGCTGGTCAGCTACCTGAACATTGACAGGCATGTTGTAGTCGGTCATTCTATGGGCGGCTATGTAGCGCTGGCCATGGC
>DAOKYW010000001.1:0-10209 GCA_035325985.1 Bacteroidales bacterium | reverse complement strand
TTGGCAAGCAGGACAGCCGCATGCCTCATGAGCGCATTATGGCACAGGCGGCACTGTTGCCTCATGCCGAGGTGCTCGTGCTCGAAGGCATCGCTCATATGGGTTTTGCCGAAGCGCCGGACATTATCGCTCCTGTAATCCGGGATTTTTGCCAAAGGTGCCTTTGACTTTTCCTTCATCGTACTGAGCCTGTGTGCCGCCATGAAGCTCAGGCCGCACAGCCACCATAGGTATTGCTACACGCCGTCAGGCGGTTTTCAGTATTCCGGTTTCCGGGTAATGATGGCAATGTTTTTCTTGCCGTCCATGCGAACGCTGAGGTAATCGGGAAAACGTACATGCCTGAAAAACTGTGTCTTGCCCACCAATGGCTGGTTTTCGAGTATATCAAAGCGGATAAAGGAACCTGAGCGTTCGGGCTGAACGGTAAAGTAGCCGACATTCATGGAGGTTACGTTGTGAAAAAAGTGAGAACCCGAGCTGGCATCGAGCGGAAAGTCGTCGAGGCTGGTTTCCACAATCACTCTGGCCTGACTGATTTGTGGCCATGTCACCGGAATACCTATCCATCGGTCACGCGTTCCCCAGCGGCCCGGCCCGATCAGGATGTAGGGTCTTTTTTCCGCCATCATCAGGCTGTTGAGCTGGTCAATTTCCCGCGCCATTTCTTCTGTAAAGCGTTTGTCGAACAATCCGCGGTCAACGAAAATCACATCCTGAATATCACGAATCACCCCATTGCCCATGCACTTTTCGCTGTAAAGCATCACATCTTCACCGGTAACTTCATCCGTGTTGATGGTATAATCGTCGGTACTTCCCAGCAGGGGTTTAATCTGAAGCAGGTAGAACGAACAGCGTCCCTGAGGATCACGGTCGAGGTCGAGAGCCCATTCGATTTCGACGGCCGAACCGAGGGCTTCCTTCACCACATCGAGCACAATTTCGATGGTGGGTGCAAGCGGGGTATAGTTGTATTTGAGGATGTTGGCAAAATTGACAATGCGGGTACCCGGCCGGCTGATACCGGGATAAATGGTGTTATTATCGGGGTCGTAAACCGAAGCGCAATGGCGCAGCGACCCATGCTGTTCGGCCACACTCAGGTCGAGGCTCACAAGGCCGGCCATATCACCACCGAGCAGGTCCGGCTCAGTGCAGTTGAGGTCAACAGCCAGAAAACTGGTCTGGGAGTTCCTGACCTGATCGCGGGGCGAACTGATTTCCAGCGCAGGATATCTTGGCGAAAAGCGATAGGCCTTCTGGCCTTCGACAACATATTTGCCAAGCCCCAGTGCGGCTACTGCAAAACCTTCCTCAGGCTTCATGTGGGCAAACGGATAGTAATTGTATGACTGGGCTACGCCGCTTACGTGGGGATAATAATATTGTCCGTACTGTTTACCAACAAGTTCCTGAATGACCACAGCCATCTTTTCCTGTTCAATTTTATAATTGATGGCATTCACATATCCGCGTGCAGTATTGGAATATACCGAGGCAAACACCAGCTTGATTGCCGTGGCCAGTTGCTCGAGGCGAACTTCAATATCCGGATGGCTGTTGGGCAGGATATAGGTTTCGAAAATGCCGGCAAAGGGTTGTGCAAGGCTATCTTCAAAAAGGCCGGAAGAGCGCACGGCCAGGGGTTTGGTGATTACCTTGAGCAGGGTGCGCAGCCTTCGCATGAGGGTTGGCGTCAGCTTTCCGGCTGCAAAAGCGCGTTTGATTTTTTCGTAATCCAGCTCGGTAAGCACATAGTCCTGCAGTTTGTTGCGCTCAAGAAACAGGCTGAACTCTTCGGTCCCGATCAACGAGGTCTTGGGTGTCCGGATGGCAATGTCGGGCACATGCTGACTAAAATCGTAGTTGCTGATCAGTGTGCTGATAAACGCTAGTCCCCTGCCTTTGCCACCCAAACTACCTTCGGCCATGCTTACAATGTTTTTCTCATTGACGAGGGCGTCTTCATCAAAGGGCACCACTTTGCCGCTGTCCTGCTCGTTACGGAATTGCTGTATCATCAGCAGCAAGTCGTCACGCAGCTCGTTGGGGCTGTTGTAGTCAGATACTTTTTTGGGGTGAAGAATTTTGGCCACCCTTATCTCGCCCCGCGCCATTAGCCAGAGCGAAAAGTGGTTTCGCTGAGCATGATACAGCAACGACTCCTCGGGAATTGTGCGCAGTTTGGCTTCGAACTCCCTTAACGAGCGAGCCTGAGTAATCTGATTGCCGAACTGGTCGCGGTAAACGAAGTTGCCAAAGCCCAGAAAATGCGTGATAAAGCTCTGGAAATCCTGCGAAAGCGAGTCGCTGTTTTTATCGATAAATGTGGCTTTATGCTTGTAGGCTATAGCAACATTGGATTGTTCGGACGACTGGATGATGACAGGCAGATCGGGCAACAACTGCTTGGCAAACTGCACAAGCGCCTCGCCGGCCTGTTCGTCGTATTGTCCTTCCTTTTCGAAACGGATATCGGTAATCAGGCAGAGCAGATAGTCGCGGTATTTTTCGATAATGCGGCAGGCTTCCTCGTAATTTCCGGCCAGAAGGATCTTTGGCCTGGCTCTCATGCGCAACACCTTATATAATTCATCCGTACTCACATCATCAATGATGCGTCTTGTTTGCTCCATCAGGGTTTTGTAGAGCAATGGCAGATAGCGTGAGTAATACATGGGCGAGTCCTCTACCAGTAGAATCACCCTCACCATGCCCACACGTGTATCGTTGACCACGTTCACGCGGTCTTCCACCATCTTTATCATGCTGAAAAACACGCTCGTGTCGCCGTTCCATGTAAAAAGCCTGTCGATCGAAGGCGATTCGCGCATCACACGGCCAAACCAGGCTACATCAGCATTGCTGTTGAGCAGAAAAAACACGGGCAGGTTAGGAAACTGCTTCTTGATTTTGCGGCTTAAGTCAACAGGTGTTTTCTTATCTACACTCACCATGAAGATGACCAGATCGAAAAACTTGGCATGCAGCATTTCGAAAGCTTCGTCTTCGGTGGTAACGCCCGTTATGCGCGGTACGGCCGACAGGTTGAGCTGGTGGTAATGCCCCAGAACGTGTTCGGAAAACCGGCCTTCGCGTTCGATGGAGAATGCATCGTAAAGGTTGGAAATCAGCAGTATTTCTTTCACCTTGAAGGTCATCAGGTCGTGATAGATATCGCGGTCGGCGTTGTTTTTGTTAAGGAAACGCTGAAGGAGCTTTCGGCTTTGCACAGCCTGTCGGGGCTCGCCTCGCTCAGTGGCAGCCTGTTCGCGGCCAATGCGTCGTTCGATTATCTGAAGGCCCCTGTAGGTGTTCAGGTAGCCGCTAATCATGTTTGCCAGGTTGATAAGCAGATCGCGTTCCTCAGCCAGAAACGGTCCTTCGTCAGCTTCGGGAAACTCCTTGTTGTAGGAAATCTCGACAAAACCCTCAACACCATCAAAGGTTGCAAACGACTGCTTCTGCCTCCACGGACTCAGTTCAAAACGTGGCGAGGGGTAATATTTATCGTCGTACATCAGGCGAGCACCTGTAAACTCGGGATATTGCCAGCCGTCAGGCAGAATCATGGCAATGTGCTGGAGTGTTTCGTCGGGGCTGCGGTTTTCCCTGATGATGTGCGAAGTGCGATTGAGTATGGCCAACTCCTTGAGGCGCTCCAGATTTTGGGCTCTGAGCAGCTCGTAACGGTCGATGATGTTGAATTCCTTTGCCATGATGGCCTTGTTTGATGTTCAAAGTTAGGTATTAAGCACAAGAAGATAGGTGCGATTGTGCGGCATTTTTATTCCAGTGCGCAAGGCTGATATTACCTTCGGCCAATGCGAGCTAATCCTTAACTTAGCCACCGCAAACTATTATGGACTACATCCGTCTGGCCATTATCGACGAACAGCCCATTGTGGGCAAAGGCATCATTGCCATGCTATCAGACGTGCCTGAAATTCAGGTTATTCACCACTCCAGAGGATTCGATCAGGCTGTTCACCAACTTGGCCATCAGCAGGCCAATGTCATACTGATGATGCTTTACCGGCCCGATCCCGATCATGTTCAGCAAGTGAAGCTTTTAACGGAGCGTTTTTTGCGATCACCATTGCTTGTCCTTTCGCTGTTTAGGGTGGAGAACTTCATTTTCAGCCTCATCCGTGCAGGTGCGCGTGGTCATCTGACCGGAGAAACTACTCGCGAAGAAATCATTGAGGCTATTTTCTCGCTCAGACACGGTTACGATTTCATTTCGAAAACCATCAGCAACATGGTGCTCATGAATTATCTGAATGAAAAAGGCGATGAAGGACCGGAACAAAACCTTTCCTCGCGCGAACTGGAGGTGCTCAAATTGTTTGCGCAAAGCATGACCAACAGCGAAATAGCCGAAAACCTTTTTATCAGCATCCGAACCGTGGAGACGCACAAAAACAACATCATGCGAAAGCTCAACCTGCGCACAAGCGTTGACATGGTGAAGTTTGCCCTGCGCAACAATCTCACTAACCTTTAGAATAATTATCACGTTTCGGGCAGTCGGCTAAGGGTTTTACTGAAAAAGTCACTCCCTGCAGCTCAATCGCACAGGCAAAAACCCTCTCAAATGCTTGTCTTCATAAGTTTGATCTCATAAACCAAAACCTTAAAAACTATTTGTTATGGCAAGCCTTTATGAGAAAAAACTGAACGAATTCATGGCTAAGGTTATCGCCCGCAATCCCGGCGAAATCGAGTTTCATCAGGCCGTGCACGAAGTGGTCGAATCGTTGATTCCCTACATCGAAGAACACCCGATCTACAGCGAGACCAAGATGCTGGAGCGCATGGTGGAGCCTGAGCGTGTTATCATTTTCAGGGTACCCTGGGTGGACGATCGCGGAGAGGTGCAGGTGAACCGCGGCTACCGCATCGAAATGAACAGTGCCATAGGGCCTTACAAAGGCGGTATAAGGTTTCACCCCACTGTAAACCTTGGCATCCTTAAGTTTCTTGCTTTCGAGCAGGTGTTCAAGAATTCGCTCACCACGCTGCCCATGGGCGGTGGTAAGGGCGGATCGGATTTCGATCCCAAAGGTAAGTCGGACAACGAAGTGATGCGCTTCTGCCAAAGCTTTATGACAGAGCTGTCGCGTCACATAGGCCCCAATACCGACGTTCCGGCGGGCGATATTGGTGTAGGCGGTCGCGAAATTGGCTATATGTTTGGTCAGTACAAGCGTCTGCGCAACGAATTTACCGGTGTGCTTACCGGCAAAGGCCTCGAATGGGGCGGTTCGCTGATCAGACCGGAAGCCACAGGCTATGGCGCCACCTATTTTGCCGAAGAAATGCTGAAAACCCGCGGCGATAGCCTGAAAGGCAAAGTGGTAACGGTGTCAGGTTCGGGCAATGTGGCCCAGTATGCCACCGAAAAAGTGACCATGATGGGCGGAAAGGTTGTTACCCTTAGCGATTCCAACGGCTTTATCCACGATCCTGATGGCATCGATCCCGAAAAACTGGCCTATGTCATGTATCTGAAAAATGTAAAGCGTGGACGCATCTCGGAATATGTGGAGAAGTATCCCGGCGCCACCTACCACGAAGGCCTGCGCCCATGGATAGTGCCCTGCCAGGTGGCCATGCCCAGCGCAACACAGAACGAAGTGAACGAAGAAGACGCACGCACCCTGGTTAAAAACGGATGCTTTGTTGTTTCGGAAGGCGCCAATATGCCTTCGACACCCGATGCCGTTGAAGTATTCCTGAATGCCAAGATACTTTATGGCCCCGGCAAAGCAGCCAATGCAGGCGGTGTGGCCACCTCGGGCCTCGAAATGAGCCAGAACTCACTCCGCCTCTCATGGTCGCGCGAAGAAGTTGATGCCCGTCTGCACGAAATCATGATCAATATCCACAAGACTTGCGTAAAATATGGCAAACAGCCGGACGGCTTCATCAACTATGTGAATGGTGCCAATATCGGTGGCTTTGTCAAAGTAGCCGATGCCATGCTGGCGCAAGGGTTGGTATAAAGTTAACAACAGAAGATTAGTTACCTGACTATTCCGATTGTGAACACAGGCTTATGCAGGCCGGGCCATGAAAATGGTCTGGTCAGCGTAGGCCTGTAATTTTTTGTTTATTACTCAACAAAGAGTGCAATTATTCAGGACCAGCCGCGCATGTTGCCTGAATCAGGCTGCCCTTCATGCTTTTGCTTAATTGCAAAATCCAACGAAACCGCATCTTCCCGAAAACAAGCAGCAATCCATCACCAGCCCGATTCAGGACATCCGCTTCGTAATGTTTTCAAACCATCGAAACGGTATCATCAAGCGCTCCCACCGTCAGATCATATTCTCAGGAGCCAGAATCTTGTTCAGCATTTCTTCGGAAAGCAGACCCTTTTCGAGCACCAGTTCATAAACGCTGCGGTTGGTCTCGAGTGCCTGCTTGGCTATCTGTGTTGAAGCATCATAGCCGATATAGGGATTGAGTGCCGTAACCAGTCCGATGGAGTTGTAAACCATGTTGCGGCAATGTTCGGCATTGGCCGTGATTCCGGTGATGCAGCGTTCGCTGAGCACCTTCATTCCATTGCGCAGCATCTCCATCGATTCGAAAAGGCTTTGCACAATCACAGGCTCCATCACGTTGAGTTCGAGCTGACCGGCTTCGGCGGCCAATGCTACGGTGAGGTCGTTGCCAATCACTTTAAAAGCAATCTGGTTGACAACCTCCGGAATAACAGGGTTCACTTTTCCGGGCATGATGGTCGAGCCCGGCTGCATGGGTGGCAGGTTAATTTCGCTGAGGCCGGCCCGCGGTCCTGAGGAAAGCAATCGCAGATCGTTTGACATTTTGGAAAGTTTCACCGCAAGTCGCTTCAAGGCAGCCGAATAGGTAACAAAATCGCCGGTATCCTGTGTGGCTTCGATAAGGTTGCGCGCCAGCCGGATATCGAGCCCGGTGATGATGCGCAGGTAAGGCACCACTTTTTCGCGATATTTGGGTTCGGCGTTGATGCCGGTGCCAATGGCTGTTCCGCCCATATTGACTTCCAGAAACAAAGCCGCAGCCTTGTTGAGGTTGTGCACCTCTTCGTCCAGGGTTACGGCAAAGGCCGAAAAAGTTTGACCGAGCGTCATGGGCACCGCATCCTGAAGCTGTGTACGTCCCATTTTGATGATGGATGAAAACTCGCGCGCCTTGGTCTGCAGTGCCTTGATCAGGTCCTGCAACACATTTACAAGGCGCTCGTTGGCCTTGATCAGGGCAATCTTGATAGCCGTGGGATAAGCATCGTTGGTGCTTTGCGACAGGTTGACATGATTGTTGGGATGACAATGTTCGTACATTCCCTTTTCGTAACCCATGATTTCCAGAGCCCTGTTGGCGATCACCTCGTTGGCATTCATATTGGTGCTGGTTCCGGCTCCGCCTTGTATCATGTCCACCACAAAGAATGTGTGCCAGCGGTTGTCGAGAATTTCCTGACAAGCCTGAATGATAGCTTTGGCAATGTCGTCGGGTAGCAGCCCAAGCTCGTGATTGGCGCGTGCAGCAGCCATCTTAACCATAGCCAACGCATTGATGAAGTCGGGATAAAAGTTGAGCGAAACACCGCTGATGTTGAAGTTTTCGAGTGCCCTGAGGGTTTGAATGCCGTAGTAATATTCGTATGGCACATCGCGATAGCCCAGCAGGTCGTGTTCTTTACGCGTCTTGCCGCTTTCGTACTGGCTGGTGGCATTCATCAGTCGGGCGTTGGCATAGCGCATGCGCCTCGACACCACCTTGGTGATGTTGGACAGGATGACAAGTGCAATGGAGCCTGAGGAGCGGAACAGCTCGCGGTCGAGGGTGAGTATGAGGCTTTTTTCAACGGCACGGGCTGAGGTGCTGTGGGGTGCATCGTCCATGAGCGAGCCTTCGCCGAGAAAATCGAAGCGCGAAAAGAACGTAATCCGCTGTTCGTCCCCGTAGGCTGTGGTCTTAAAAAGCTCAACCTTGCCCTCGGCAATGATAAATATTTCGCGTCGAGGCGTGTTCTCCGAAAACAAAAGCTCACCGGACTGGTACTCGCGCACCCTGGCCTCTTCGGCAATCACCTTGATTTCTTCGGTGCTAAGCCCTTTGAAAAGCTCTATCGAACTGATAAAGTGTATCTTATCCTGCAGTTCCATATCCATTGGTGTTTATTGATATGCTATTGTTAATTTTTTCACAAAGGTATAACAATTAGCGGCAATGTCCATCGTTTTGTTTGGGTGGCGGACTGAAATTAATCCATCGTCCGGGAGCAGGTAAGCCTTCAGGGAATACATTGTGAATAAATTATCAGTAGTTTTGCCGACATTAAACAAACCTTAAATATCATTAATTCATGATTAACGTTCCAATGGTTGACCTGGCCGGTCAATACCAAAAAATTAAGGCAGAAGTGGATGCTGCCTTTCAGGAAATTCTGACTTCCACGGCCTTTATCAATGGTCCGGCCGTGAAAAAATTTCAAGCTAACCTTGAGCAATACCTTGGTGTTAAACATGTTATACCTTGTGCAAATGGCACCGATGCCCTTCAGGTGGCCATGATGGCACTTGACTTGCAGCCGGGCGACGAAGTGATCACTACGACTTTTACCTTTATCGCTACCGCCGAGGTAATAGCCCTGCTCAGGCTCACACCTGTGTTGGTGGACGTTGATCCCGAAACCTTCAACATCGACCCCGAAGCCATCGAACGCGCCATTACCCCGAAAACCAAAGCCATAGTGCCTGTGCACCTTTTCGGGCAGTGCGCCGATATGGACCGCATCATGGATATCGCCAACCGTCATGGACTCTTTGTCATTGAGGACAATGCACAGGCCATTGGCGCTGACTACCGGCATGCCGACGGTCGTGTGAGCAAGGCCGGAACCATAGGCCACATTGGCTGCACCTCGTTTTTCCCTTCAAAAAATCTGGGATGCTATGGCGATGGCGGAGCCATTTTCACCCATGATGATACCCTTGCCGATAAACTGCGTGTGGTGGTGAATCATGGTATGAAGGTGCGCTATTACCATGATTTGGTAGGCGTCAACTCCCGACTGGATAGCCTGCAGGCTGCCGTGCTCGACATCAAGCTCAAGCACCTCGACGAATATGCCAAAGCCCGCCAATACGCCGCAAGCTACTACAACAATGCCTTTGCCGGAAACGATAAACTCAAAACGCCCGTCACAGCGCCTTTCACCACGCACGTTTTCCACCAGTACACCCTTGTCACCCACTGCGTGAACCGCGAAAAGCTTATGGAGCATCTGGCTGCAAAAGGCATCGCAAGCGCCATTTACTATCCGGTGCCCTTGCATATGCAAAAGGCTTATACCGACCCGCGTTACAAGAGTGGCGATTTTCCCGTGGCCGAACATCTGAGCAAGACCGTGTTCTCGCTACCCATTCACACCGAATTCGACGACAACACACTGCAGTACGTTTGTGATGCTGTGCTGGAGTTTGTGAACAATATCCGGTAACCTTAATCAGACAGATTGAAGCCGCCCTAAAGTTGGCGGCTTTTTTTGTATTCTTGCACTGCAAAACACCAAGTTTTTAGCATTTGAGGAAGCGTTCAGCCTGTTCCAGCCAAAACATCCAGTACCCATGACCGACGAAAAAACCTATTATGCCCACGAAACCGCAGTAATTGACGAGGGCGCGGTGATTGGCAAAGGCACCAAAATCTGGCATTTTTCGCACATTATGTCGGGTTGCGAGATAGGCGAAAACTGTAACATTGGCCAGAATGTAGTGGTATCGCCCGGGGTGAAGCTTGGTCGGAATGTAAAAGTGCAGAACAATGTGAGCATTTATACCGGAGTGATTTGCGAGGATGATGTGTTTCTTGGTCCTTCGATGGTATTTACCAATGTGGTCAATCCGCGCAGCAACGTGAACCGCCGTGGGCAGTACGTGCAAACCATCGTCAGGCGCGGAGCCTCCATTGGCGCCAATGCCACCATTGTTTGCGGTCACAACATCGGACAGTTTGCTTTTATCGGGGCAGGCGCTGTTGTAACGAAGGAAGTTCCTGCCTACGCACTGGTACTGGGCAATCCTGCACGACAGGCCGGATGGATGAGCGAGTATGGCCATCGCCTGCATTTCGATGCCTCCGGCCTGGCCGAATGTCCCGAAAGCAAGGAAAAATACCGGCTTGAGAATGGAATAGTAACCAAAATGG